>JAJPIC010000019.1 GCA_021324915.1 Beijerinckiaceae bacterium
AGAACGGCGCCGCGCAGATTGATGACGCCGCGCACGAAAGAAGGCGCCTGCGGCAGGGCGGTTGCCTGCGTATAGCCGCGGATCTCGCGCACCGACATGATGTCGACGCAGAATTCCTGGGCGCCGATGCGGAAGGCGATCAATTCGCGCATGGTCTCACTTTCGCTCATTGTCGGCCCATGCGCCGAGAAGCGGGGCGCAGCTCCGCAATTTTAGAATTCCTGCCATTCGTCCGCGGCGGCCTTGGGAGCCGCCCCGCCCCGCGGCGCCACCGTTTTCAAGGCGGGTTTCGTCTTGGCGCTGCGCTGCATCGGCACGACGGCTTCTTCGCCCACCTGGAAGCGCCCGATGAGGCGCGTCAGCTCTTCTGTTTCGATCGACAGCGTATGGCTGGCCGCGGTCGATTCCTCGACCATGGCGGCGTTCTGCTGCGTGACCTGATCCATCTGGTTGACGGCGGTATTGATCTCCTGCAATCCGGTCGCCTGATCTTGGGCGCTCGTTGCGATTTCTGAGACGATCGTGTCGATCTCGGCGACTTGCGCGAAAATGCGCTCCAGCGCCTTGCCGGTCTCGGCGACGAGATCGACCCCCTGCTCGACTTGTGTGGTCGATGTCGAGATGAGGCCCTTGATCTCCTTGGCGGCTTCCGCCGAGCGCTGCGCCAGAGCGCGCACTTCGGAGGCAACGACCGCAAAGCCCCGTCCGGCATCTCCCGCGCGCGCCGCCTCGACCCCGGCGTTGAGCGCCAAGAGATTGGTCTGGAAGGCGATCTCATCGATCACGCCGATGATCTGGCCGATCTGGCGCGAGGATTTCTCGATCCCGCTCATCGCGGCGATCGCTTGGCGCACGACGCCGCTGCCCTTTTCCGCGTCCGACTTGGCGGTCGAGACGACTTGCCGCGCGTGTGTCGCCCCCTGCGCCGTCTTGCGCACCGTCTGGGTGATTTCGTCGAGTGCCGCCGCCGTCTCCTCGAGGCTCGCCGCCTGAGTCTCGGTGCGCCGCGAGAGATCGTTGGCGGCGGTCGAGATTTCCTTGGTGCCCGAACGAATCGCCTCGGTATTGGCGGAGACGCTCAACATCACCTGCTGCATCTTTTCGATCGACTTGTTGAAGTCGCGGCGGATCTTTTCGTATTCCTGAGTGAACGCGTCATTCAGGCGGAAGGTGAGGTCGCCCTCTGAGAAACGTTCGAAAGCCTGGGTGATCGAGCTCACGAATGCATTATGCGCATCGATATAGCCTTGCGCTTCGATCTCCTGCCGGCGGCGCTCCTCCTCGGCGAGACGACGCTGTTCGACGGCTGCTGCTTCCGCCGCGGCTTTGGCGAGCGCCGCAGCGCGGAAGGTCTGCATGGCCCTCGCGATCCGGCCGACGCAATCCTTGCGGTCGGTGAAGGCGATCGGCGCCTCGGTATCGCCGGCGGCCAAAGTTTCGATGCGCTGAACGACTGCCGAAAGCGGCGCGGCGATGGCCTGCCACGTCAGATAGGCCGCGAGCATCGCGAAAGCGGCGAGCAACGCGCAAATGGTCACAGCGGTCGATGCTGAGAGCAAGCCTTCATTGACGCCCAGGAGCAGAGCGAAGGAGGACAAGAGCGCCAGAACCAGAAATCCAAGTCCGAGATTGAGCTTTTTCTCGATCGGCGCGACTTCTCTGAACCAGTAGAACATGAATTCTCCCCCGAATTGCTCCTGCGCCCGGCGCAACCTGCCGCGGTGCCAATGCCCTACTTTCAAATGCCAAAAAGAAGTGAATAAAATCGTAGCGAACAGGATGAACGCCCTGTTACGGCACAGGGCGGGCGCGCGCCGAGCGAGAACCGATCCGAGCCCATATGATTTTTCATGCGCACGACATGAACCTGGCGCACCCTTCTCGCGACTAAAAGCGAGATGAGGTGAGGAGCACCAGCATGTCGCTTACGTCCGACGAACAATTCAAGAAGAGCAGGCTCAGCATTCAGGACATGTTGCAGGCGGTCGAAGACGTGCTCCTCGAACTCGGCTTTGAGGATTATGTCGTCGCGACGGAACGCGGCACGTTCCGCTGGCAGACGATCGAACGCGCGGTGGAACAGGCGGTCCTCGATCTCCAGAGCTGAGTGCCGCTCCCCGTCCCTGGTGCACGACAGCTTCCCTCGATGGGCGCCTCGCCCGTCGCTGCATACCGCTCGCTCGGTATTTACATGATAACTATGTAATACAATGATGTAATACAAAATATTTCGTTGAAATAGATCCGGTCCAAGCGTAGTCTCGGGGCGAACTGCCAGATTCTGTCCGGAAGCCGCGCAGAATGGCCGACGGTGAGCTCACGGGGATCGCTCGATGACCGATACAACTGCCGCCCGAACTCAGACCGCAACCGTCCCGACCCTCACCGAAGATTGGCTATCGGTTGTCGTAGGGCTTCTCTTTTTCGTCCTGGCGCTCGTCTCGCTCGGCACTGTCGATCTGCTCGGCTGGGCGGCGACGACCAAGATCTGGACCGATCCGACCCATGCGCTGGCGCCGTTTTCAAAGTCCTTCAGCGGCCTCAACGGGCTCGCCGCGCTCGTAGCGACTTTTCTGCTCCTTCTCGGCGTGCTCAGCGCGACGGTGGCGGCGCTAAGACAAGACATCGGCCGCTTCGCGATTGCCTTTACCGCGACTTTCTGGCTGGCCTACGCCGCCTGGGCCCTCGGCAGCTATGCGCATTTCGCGGCGGTGACCCCGGCCGACTTCAAAAAATATGGAATCGGCTGGTCTTTGCGCCTCACCAATGAGGGCGGCTACATCGTCGCGCTCATCCTCGGTCTGATCATCGCCAATTTCTTCCCCCGCCTCGCAGCCTGGCTCGAAGCGGCGATCCGTCCGGAACTTTATATCAAGATCGCGATCGTGATCCTCGGCGGATTCATCGCCGTCACGGCAGCCGGCAAGCTCAATCTCGCCTCCTCCGTCTTTCTGCGCGGCATTGCGGCGATCATCGAGGCCTATCTGATCTATTGGGCCGTCGTTTATTACGTCGCTCGCCAGTGGTTCGGATTCGGCCGCGAATGGGCGGCCCCGCTCGCCTCGGGCATTTCGATCTGCGGCGTTGCGGCTTCGATCGCGACGGGCGGAGCAATTCGCGCGCGGCCGCAAGTTGCGGTCCTCGTCTCCTCGCTCGTCGTCGTCTTCGCGGTGGTCGAAGTCCTGGTTTTGCCCTTCCTCGCCCAGACCTTTCTGGCGCATGAGCCGCTTGTCGCCGCGGCGTGGATGGGATTGGCGGTCAAGACCGACGGAGCGGCGGTCGCTGCCGGCAACATCACCGAATCGCTCATCCTCGCCAAATCCGCCGCTGAGGGCGTGCACTATCAGCCGGGCTGGATCCTCGGCACCACGACGACAATCAAGGTCTTCATCGACATTTTCATCGGCATCTGGGCCTTCATCCTCGCCCATATCTGGACGACCTATATCAACGTGACGGCGCCCGGCGGGCGGGCCAAGCTCGCGGAAATCTATGAGCGATTCCCCAAGTTCGTTTTCGGCTTCGTCCTGACCTTCGTGATCGGGCTCGCGCTGGCGCTGAGCCTCGGCAAGAGCCAGGCGACGCAGCTCACCTCGGCAATCGGCGAAGCTAATAATTTCCGCGTCATTTTCTTCGTGCTCACCTTTTTCTCAATCGGCGTCCTGTCGAATTTCCGTAAGCTCTGGGAAGAAGGCATCGGTAAGCTCGCCGCCGTCTATATCGTCAGTCTCTTCGGCTTCATCATCTGGGTCGGGTTCGTCATCTCCTGGCTCTTTTTCCATGGCGTCAAACCGCCGCTCGCCGGCTGAGCCGGCTCCTGTAGGAGATCGAAATGTCACAAAACGACCTGCGCAAAGAACTCGAGCAGGCGCCGCGCGAGCCGCTCCTGCCGATCGAGAAAAAGCTCATTCTCGGGAGCCTGATTACCGGCTTTGTCCTGCTCGGCGTGCTTCTTCTCCTCAACCGATTTCTCGGATCGTAGGAGGGCGCTAGCGGCGCGCCTGATTCGCGCGTTGCGCCGGCGCCGCAGGCAAATTCAAATTTCTTTGACCTTCGAGCGTTCCGGCAGATGGCGAGAATGCCCTCCGCCGCGTCCAAGAAGTTCTTGCAGCGCGAGCCGAAGCAGGCCTAACATTGGCCTATGGCCGAGACACTCATCACCATCCGCGATGCAAGAGAGAGCGACGCCGAGGCGATTGCGGAGGTGCATGATTGCGCCTGGCGGCACGCTTATCGCGGCATAATCCCCGGGCGCGAACTCGAGAGAATGATCGCGCGGCGAGGTCCGGCCTGGTGGCGCTCGGCGATCGTCCGCCGCTCGCGGCTCGTGGTGCTGGATTTCGACGAATCAATCGGCGGCTATGCCAGCTACGGGCGCAATCGCGTTCCAGCCCTCGCCTATGGCGGCGAAATTTTCGAGCTTTATATCGCGCCGGAATTCCAGGGCCTCGGCTTCGGGAAAAGGCTCTTCTCGGCGGCGCGCAAGGATTTGGCCGAACACGGCTATAGTTCTTTCCTGGTTTGGGCGCTCGCGGACAACGAACAGGCGCTGGGCTTCTACCGTCGGCTTGGCGGCAAGATCGTGCGTCGCGCCTATGAGCGATTCGGGACCGAGCTCAGAGAGCGCGTCGCCTTCGCCTTCGACTAGCGCCCGGAACTTTCGCCGGCGCACCCCAATTCGGCAAGCTGTGGAGCATCTTATGCGCCTCGATGCGATCGCGATCGGCGACAACCCGCCCGACGACGTCAATGTCGTCATCGAAGTGCCGATCGGCGGCGAGCCGATCAAATACGAGCTCGACAAGCGCGCCGACGTCCTCTTCGTCGACCGGTTTCTCTATACGGCGATGCGCTATCCCGGCAATTACGGCTTCATTCCGCATACTTTGTCGGAGGACGGCGATCCTTGCGACGTTATCATCGCCAATCAACGCGCGATCATTCCCGGCGCGGTGATGAATTGCCGGGTTATCGGCGTGCTGCTCATGCAGGACGAACACGGCAAAGACGAAAAGATTCTCGCGGTACCCTCGCCGAAGCTCACCCAGCGCTACGAGAAAGTGCGCGATTACACCGATCTGCCGCCGATCGCGATCCAGCAGATCGAGCATTTTTTCGCCCATTACAAAGATCTCGAGCCCGGCAAATGGGTGAAGATCCTGCGCTGGGGAAATGCCGAGGAAGGCCGCGACCTCGTGCGCGAAGCGATCGCCCGCGCCAAAGCCGCCATTCCCTGACCGCACTCATCCCTTCCGCGACAGGCGGAAGACGGCTTGATCGCCGAGCAGGTTCAAGACCCACCAAGGAGCACCGTCGAGCATCGGACGGCCGAACCGGTCGAGCGCAATGCCGCGCTCGGTTCTGGCGCCGATCTCGCGCACGAGCGCAAGGAAATCACGCACCGTGCAAAGATGAATGTTCGGCGTCTCGTACCAGGGCACATTGAGGCAGTCTGTCACCGGCATGCGCCCCTTGAAGGCGACTTGCCCGCGTACCCGCCAATGGCCGAAGTTCGGAAAGGAGACGATCGCCCGCCGTCCGATGCGCAACATATGTTCCAAAACCGTCCGCGGCTGACGGGTTGCCTGCAATGTCTGCGAGAGGATGACATAGTCGAAGGCGTCGTCCGGATAATCGGCAAGATCCGTATCGGCATCGCCTTGGACGACCGACAGGCCCTTTGCGACGCAATGATTGACGCCATACTGGGAAAGCTCGATGCCGCGCCCGTCGACCCCGCGTTCCTCGGCAAGCAAGCGCAGAAGCGTTCCGTCGCCGCAGCCGACATCGAGCACGCGGCTCCTTTGCTCGACCATGTCGGCGACGATCAGAAGATCGATGCGGGCGGTGCGCGAGAGCGCATCGCGCCGGGTCCCCCCTTCGGCCAAGCTCAGCTCCCTGCCAAGCCGCGGGCGCGGGCGGCCGCATCGAGAAAGCCGCGAGTCGTCGTGATGAATTCCGGAACGTCGAGCAGAAACGCGTCATGCCCGCGATCCGTATCGATTTCGACGAAGGAGACGGAGGCCGCCGCCGCATTCAAGGCATGAACGATAGCGCGCGAATCGGAGGTCGGATAGAGCCAGTCCGAGGTAAAGGAGACGACGCAGAAGCGCGTCTTCGTTCCCTTGAAGGCGGCGGCGAGCGAGCCGCCGTAATCGCTCGCGAGATCGAAATAGTCGCAGGCGCGGGTGACGTAGAGATAGGAATTGGCGTCGAACCGATCGACGAAGGTCGTGCCTTGGTGGCGCAGATAATTCTCGATCTGGAAATCGGCGTCGAAGGAAAAGGTCGGCGCTTCGCGATCCTGGAAATTGCGCCCGAACTTGCGCTGCAGCGCCTCATCGGAAAGATAAGTGATATGCGCGGCCATGCGCGCCACCGCCAGTCCCTTCGTCGGACTCGTACCCTCGTCGAGATAGCGGCCATTGCGCCATTCCGGATCGGCCATGACCGCCTGCCGTCCGACCTCGTGAAAGGCAATGTTCTGCGAAGAATGTTTCGCCGCAGAAGCGATCGGCATGGCGGCAAAGACGCGCTGCGGATAGCTGGCTGCCCATTGCAGAACCTGCATGCCGCCCATCGAGCCTCCGACGACGCAGAAAAGCGACTCGATGCCGAGATGGTCGATCAGCATGGCCTGCGCGCGCACCATGTCGCGGATGGTGACGAGCGGCAGATCCAGCCCATAGGCGCGCCCCGTTGCAGGATCGGTCGAAGCCGGACCGGTCGTGCCCATACAGCCGCCAACGACATTGGAGGCGATGACGAAGAAACGATTCGTGTCGATCGGCCGGCCGGGGCCGACCATCGTTTGCCACCAGCCCGGCTTGCCGGTGATCGGATGGATATTGGCCACATGCTGGTCACCGGTCAGCGCATGGCAGATCAGGACCGCATTGGATTTGGCCGCATTGAGCTCGCCATAGGTCTGATAGGCGATGGAGAGCGGGCTCAAGTTGACGCCGGCGTCCATTTTGAGCGGCTGATCGGCGCCGAAGCGAACCACGAGACTGTGCGGCGCATCGGCCTCGAGCTGGCTCATCGCTCTGGGGCTTTGGACGATGGTCAAGGCAATCGCGCTCACTTCAATAAATGGCCGAATAAATGGCCGATCGTGCGCTCGAGCTCGGCACTCGGCGTTCGCTATGGCGAACATGACGTCCGTTATGTAGAAGTGGGCGTAATGCCGTGTCAAGGCCGCCATGTGGCCGAGCTTCCAGCGACGTGGTTAAGCTCGCGGGCATTAAAGAGGCCTAACCGTCGAGGGTTTCGGGGCGGCGCATTTGGCTCTATGAGAAGCGACACGATTCATGGCCATGCTCGACCGACCGACACAAGAAACCCTCGCCGATCTCCGCGCCGAGATCGACCGCATCGACGCACGCATGCACGAGATCTTGATCGAGCGCGGCGAGATCATCGACCGGCTGATCGCGGCGAAATCCCGCAGCGGCTCCGGCTCCGCTTTCCGCCCCGGGCGGGAAGCCGACATGATGCGCCGGCTCGTCGCGCGCCATAAAGGCATCCTGCCGCTCGATACGGTCGAGAGCGTCTGGCGGATCATCATCTCGACCTTCACCTTCGTCCAAGCGCCCTATACCGTGCATGGCGATGTCTCGGCTGGCGATGCGCCCATGCGCGACTGCTGCCGCTTCCATTTCGGCTTCACGGTTCCTTTCGTTCCTCATCTCGGGATCGGCGGCGTGATCGATGCCGTCTCCGGTTCGCAGGGCGACCTTGGGCTCGTTCCGGTCGAGGCAGCGGCGGGGCCCTGGTGGACGCCCCTCACCGAGCCTGCTGCCCCGCAGATCATCGCGCGGCTTCCTTTCGTCGAGCGCCGCGACCACCCCGCCGGCATGCCGCTCTTCGTGCTCGCCAAGCCCCTGTCGGATGGGGCGGCGCGCGACGTCATGCTCTATTCGGTCACGCTGGAGCGCTGGGACGACGCCCTGCCTGGCAGGATTTCCGACGCGGGCGCCGAGATCATCAGCGTCGCGGATCATGCCCTTCTGATTTCCGCGCCGAACGCGCTCAATGTGCGCGAAATCCTGCCGAAAGGCGCGGATTTTGCCGAGATCGGCAGCCATGCGGCGCGCTTCGATTTCAGCCGGCCGGCAAATGAAGCCCGCTCCGGGAGCGCGACATGAGTTCATCCGATAGCGGCGCGCGACCACAGCCGCGCCCCGGCGTGCTCGCCATCGACCCCTACGTGCCGGGCAAGAGCAGCGCGCCGGTTCATGTGAAGATCTACAAGCTGTCGTCGAACGAGACGCCGCTCGGCCCCTCACCTTTGGCGAAAGAGGCATACGTCCGATGCGTCGAGACGCTCTCGATCTATCCGGACGGCTCGGCGCGCGCACTGCGCGAAGCGCTTGGCGCACGCCATAAGCTCGATCCGGCGCGAATCGTCTGCGGCGCGGGTTCCGACGAGCTGATCTTCTTCCTCGCCTATGCCTTTATCGGACCCGGCGACGAAAGCATTTATACGCAACATGGCTTTGCGGTCTATCGGATCGCAACGCTCGCCGCCGGCGGAACGCCCGTCATCGCCAAGGAAAGAAATCTGACGGCAAGCGTCGACGAGATCCTCGGCAAGATCACGCCGCGCACCAGGATTGTCTTTCTCGCCAATCCGAACAATCCGACCGGCACCTATCTCGACGCAGCCGAGATCAAACGGCTCGCCGCCGCTCTGCCGCGCCATGTTCTCCTGGTGATCGATGCCGCCTATGCCGAATATGTGACCGAGCCGGACTATACGCCCGCAATCGAGCTCGTCTCGGCGAACGAGAATGTGGTGATGACACGCACGTTCTCGAAGATCTACGGGCTCGCCGCTTTGCGGCTCGGATGGCTCTATGGACCCGCACATATTTGCGATGCGGTCGATCGGTTGCGCGGACCCTTCAATGTCAGCCGCCCGGCACTGGAAGTGGGGATTGCGGCGCTCGGCGACGCCGCGCATCTGGAGATGTCGATTGCCCACAACAAGACTTGGCGCGCCTGGCTCGCGCGCGAGATTGCGGCGCTTGGACTTGGCGTCACGCCGAGCGCCGCCAATTTCCTGCTCATCCATTTCACCGATGCGAACGAGGCGCGCGCGGCCGACCTTTATCTCACCGAGCGCGGGCTGATCCTGCGCGCGGTCGAGTCCTATGGTCTGCCGCACTGCCTGCGGCTCAGCGTCGGCACCGAGGAAGCCAATCGGCTTGTTGTTGCCGCACTCGCGCAATTCAAAGGCAAGGACGGTCCGCGTGCCTGATGGTCTCGGGGCGCCACTGCCGGCGCCTCTCTTCCAACGCCTCGCAATTATCGGCCTCGGCCTCATCGGATCGTCGATTGCGCGCGTCGCCCGGCGGAAGAATCTTGCCGGCCGGATCGTCGTCGCCGATCGGTCCGAAGACGTGCGCCGCCGCGCCGTCAAGCTCGGCCTCGCCGACACTGTCGAGACGTCCGCCGCTTCGGCTGTCGAAGACGCCGATCTCGTCATTCTCTGCGTCCCGGTCGGCGCAATGGGCGGGGTCGCGGAAGAGATCGGGCCGCATCTCAAGTCCGGCGCGATCCTCTCCGACGCCGGTTCGGTCAAAGGCGCCGTCATTACCGCCATTTCCAAGCGCGTGCCGGCAAGCGTCTATTTCGTCCCCGCCCACCCCGTGGCGGGCACGGAGGAATCCGGACCCGATGCGGGCTTTGCCACGCTTTTCCGCAATCGCTGGTGCATTCTGACGCCGCCCGAAGGAACCGATCAGAAAGCCGTTGCGCGTCTCGCCGAATTCTGGACGGCGGCAGGCGCCAATGTCGAGATCATGAACCCCGCGCATCATGATCTCGTACTGGCGATCACGAGCCATGTGCCGCATCTCATCGCCTATAATATCGTCGGCACGGCCGCCGACCTCGAAACGGTGACGCAATCGGAAGTCATCAAATTCTCGGCCGGCGGCTTTCGCGATTTCACCCGTATCGCCGCCTCCGACCCGACGATGTGGCGCGACGTGTTCTTGAACAATCGCGAGGCCGTGCTCGAAATGCTCGGCCGTTTTACGGAGGATCTCACGGCTCTGCAGCGCATGATCCGGAACGGCGACGGCAAGGGCCTCTTCGATCTCTTCACGCGCACGCGCGCGATACGGCGCGGCATCATCGCCGAGGGCCAGGAAACGGCGGCCCCCGATTTCGGCCGCAGGACAGGCGAGGAGAACGGGAGTTAACGTCCCGGACACTTTCCCTGCGGGTGCAGAGCGCGAGCCAGGATCCAGGGGCCGGAGCCTCTGCCCCTGGGCCCCGGATCTGCGCCCGCTCCGCGGCTTGTCGGGGCAAGTGGGAGGTGTCTAATAAAGCGGCGGCACGTGCGCCGAGGTCTTCACCGGGCCGATCGATATCCGCCCATCGTCGAAGCCGATGGAGACGACGAGATCCGCCGTCTCGTTCTTCTGGTTGCTCGGCAAATCGCCGGTAATGAAACTGCTGAGCAGCGCGCCGGCGCTCACCAAAGTCGGATTGACGCCGAGTCTCAGCAACATCGGCTCGAGCCCGCGGCTTTTGGTGTCGAGCTTGCCCTCGAGGCGGTGCGCATTATCGAGGCTGAGCGAACCATGCGCGTCGAATTTGATGTCGCCATGACTGAGATTTGCATCGACGATATCGAGCCGGCCCCCGGCGGCGCGCCAATTGTCGACGTTTTGCGTTACGTCGAGACCCGGGTCGAAGCGTGCCTTGGTGAGCGTGCCTTGGGCGCTGATCTGAGTCGGCAGGCTCACGCCGAGCAAACGGTCGAGATCCGGCAGGCCGGCGTCGCCGACCGCGAGCGTGAAATCATAGGCACTGTCGGTCTGATCGGGACGAGCCGCCGCATCCGCCGAAAGATGTCCGGCCGCACCCATGACGAGGCCTGCATTTTCGAAATTACCGCGCAAGGAGAGTCGGTCGCCCTTGATCCTGACGCGCCAGATATTCTGCGGCAAGCCATCGAGAACCACATCGAGATCGTCCCAGGTAAGATCGAGGGCGGTCCTGCGGTCGTCGGAGCGCACGGAAAATGGCGAGGCGAGCGCAATTCTTACGGCGCTCGGATGATAGACCACGGCGGTCGCGTTAAAGCCATTGAGACCGCCGGCGAAATGCTCTCCGAAAATCAAGCCGTCGAAGGCCGGCTTCGCGCAGGAAATCTCGATCGCGAAGGGAAAGCCCTGAACCTTACGATCCGGGCAAGACCAATTGCGCCCGATGCTCCTCTCGCGCACGATCCAGGCATCGATGATTCGCTCGCTCTGCCGCGCGGCAAGGCGCCAGAGCAATGTCCAGCCGAGCGCGACAAGCAGAGCGATAGCGAGCGCCCCGGCAATGCGACGGAGCACCTTCCAGCGCGATTTCGGCACCGACACAGCTTCGACGGACATGCCTCCTCCTTAGCGCTGGACATGCGCTAAGATCGTGGCCAAATTTGAAAATTACGGCGTGGCTCGCGTCGCGCTGGCTCGTGCTGGGCTGCCGCGCGCCCGCAAATAACGAATTGCGAATGGATCTCTGGGTTTTCGGATATGGCTCGCTGATGTGGCGGCCGGGATTTTCCTTTGTCGAAAAGCGCGTCGCAACGGTGCGCGGCTATCATCGCGCGCTCTGCGTCTATTCGCACGTGCATCGCGGAACGCCCGATGAACCCGGGCTCGTTCTGGGCCTCGACCGCGGCGGGTCGTGCAAGGGCATCGCTTTCCGCGTGCCCGAAAGTGAAGCCGCCGCCACCATTGCCTATCTGCGGGGGCGCGAACAAGTCACGCTCGTCTATCGCGAATTGCATCTGCGCGCTCGACTCGAGGACGGACGCTGCGTGACGGCGCTCTCCTACTGCGTCGACCGCCGGCATGGCCAATATGCCGGCCGGCTTGCCCGCGAGGAGGTCGAAAGGCTCGTGCTGCAGGGAAAGGGCGTCTCCGGCGCCAATCCCGACTATGTGCGCAATACACAAGCCCATCTTGCGGAACTCGGCATTTTCGATGCAACGCTCGCATGGCTGGCCGAGAGGCTCGAAGCCAAGTGTGCCGACCAAGCGCTCTGAGCGAGTGTTCTGAGCAAATGCTTCGAGGAAACCCGAGGCCCGGCGCGAGCAGCTCGGGACAGGGCTCGAGCAGGAGCCTATCACATGAACTTGTCGCCGCGCCCTTCGCTCCGAGGGAGCGATCTGTGCCGCATCGCTTCGATATCGGCAATCATGGCGTGCCTCTCTGCCGCTTCCATCGCAAGAAGATGGACGTGCCATTCGACAGCACTGCCGGCGAGAGCCTCGATCCTGAAGGCTTCGCGCGCATAAGGGTTGGCCCCTGGTTCGCACTGGCAGGCCGAAACGATGCGGCGCGATCCGTCCGGACCGCGCGCAACCGCCATCACCACGGCATCGGCGAAATCCGGTAGGCCTGCGTCAAATTCAGCCGGATCGACCGGAAAAACCGAGCAGATATAGCGCCGCCCCGACTTGCCGAGCCAGGAATGAAAATTCTCGGCCAAGGGACAGCCGGCAAGACTCTCGAGCGGGGCTTCGCTCATCCGCACACGCGCGGCGGGCTTCGCGGCCTCTTTGGCCGGAAGGCGATCGGTCACGGCGGGTAAAATAAAGAGAGCTTGATCCGGAACGCGGGCCCTGACGACATCCCGCTTGTCGCGCACGCGATCGCGCCCGCGCCGTCCCAGACGCAAGGGCTGCAAGAAATCCAGGTCCTGTCTCGAGAGGCCGCCAAGCCCCAGTGTTGCGATCGTCATGATCTCGCCGCCCCCTGCATGGGAGGTGATTCGGTCAGAACAAAATTCGAACGGTTCGGGCCGAAGGTCAAGCCTCAAGCCGCACGGCAGAGGCCAGGGCGGGCGATTTCAGGCCGGCGTGGCAGAAAGACCCGTGCCTGCCGCAAGGCTCGGATCCTTGGCGAGGGCTTCCGCAAGCAACCGCCCGCTTGCCGTTTCGATTCGGTTTTCAAGGGCTTGCATGAACTGGTCCCGGTCGGGGCCGGCCTCGATCGGTGAGAGGAATTCGATAACCGCCGTCCCCGGCCGTCGCATGAATCCCCGTCTTCGCCAGAAGAGGCCTGAATTGAGTGCGACCGGCACGCAGACGATGCCGGTCTCCTGCGCTATGCGCGCAACGCCCGATTTATAGCGCGGCGGCGCGCCGACAGGTCGCCGGGTGCCTTCCGGAAAAATGAGAAGCTGCCGTCTGGCGGCAAATATCCCTTTTGCGGCGGCGATGATTTGCGGCAAAGCGCTGCCGCGCTTGGCCCGGTCGATGGCGATCTGCTCGCTGTTGCGCAGATAGAGCCCGAACAGCGGAATGAATCCGAGCTCGCGTTTATAGACGAAGGCAAAATCGCGCGCCCGGAGTATGAGCGCGAGCACATCGAGAAAGGATTGATGTTTCGCGGCGATAATCGTCGCACCCTCGGGAAGGTTTTCGAGACCGCGAAATTCGACCCTAAGATGACACACATGTTCAAGCAGGCTGAGCGAGAGTCGCGCCCACAACCGCGCGTGATCCTCGATCGCACGACGGCCGGCGAACAGCACCGGCAGGCCCAGGATCATCAGCAGGATCATGAGCGCGTAAAAGCAAAGGTTGAACAGGATCGATCGCAGGAGAACCATGCTTGCCGTCGCCTCACCTCGGCGAGCGTGATACGCGCTGGCGGGGCCGCCGACAACTGGCCAAAGCAGCCCTCTCGGCGAGATGCCTCACTTACATCCGCTCCCTCGCGCGCGCGCGAATGCGCCTCGCACTCGCCTCGGCGGCCGCCACAAAAGTCTCCATGTCGGCTGCCCGCGTGCGATGATTGACGATCGCGGCGCGGATCACCGGCCGGCCTTCGAGCCGGGTGATCGACGGCGCGGCTATTCCGGATTCGTGCAGATCCATGACGAGCTCGCGATTGATCTCGCCGGTTTCATCGCCTTTGACGCTGAAGCAGACGATATTGAGCCTCACTTTCGCGCGCAGCTCGAAGAGCTCCGAACCCGCGATGAGCGCTTCGAGATGTTTGGCAATGCGGCAGGTTTGCGCGATCGCCGCGCCGAGCCGCTCCGTGCCATAGGCCTGGAAGGTAAACCAGGTCTTCAGCGCCCGGAAGCCGCGCGACAGATCGGGACCGAGATCGCAAGGCCAAATGTCGGCCGCGGCAAGTCCGCGCGGGGCGCGCGCGAGATAAGCCGCCGTGCTCATGAAAGTTTCGCGATGGATTTGCGGATGCCGGCAGAGGAAGAAGCCTGCATCGTAAGGAACATGCAGCCATTTATGGAAATCGAGTGCAATCGAATCGGCCCGCTCGATCCCTTTGACCAGGGGCTTCAGCGCCGGCGAAAGGACGCAGAGCGCGCCGAAAGCTCCGTCGATGTGAAACCACAGATCTTCCTTCGCGCAAAAATCGGCAAGCGCGTCGAGTTCGTCGATCGCGCCAGTATTTACGGTTCCGGCCGATCCGACGACGAGGAAAGGCACGAGCCCCTCGGCACGATCCTTTGCAATTGCCGCGCTCAGTGCGTCAATTTTCATCGAACGTCCCGCATCGACCGGGATGCGCCGCAAATAGGCCGAGCCGATGCCGACGATCTCGAAAGCGCGCTCGATCGAGCCATGCGCTTCTTGCGAGGCGTAGCCGACGAGCTGGCCCTGCGCTTGCCGCAATCCCGACCGGCGGATCGGCTCGCCCAGTGCACCAGTGCGGGCGACGACAGCGGCAACGAGATTGGCCATCGACGTGCCGGTGACGAAGACGCCCGAAGCTTCGCGCGGAAATTCGAACGCCTCGGAGAGCCAGAGCACGATTTCTTTTTCGACTTCGATCGCGATATGGTCGCGCCCGCCGCAATTGGCATTCATTCCGGCGGCGAACATTTCGGCCACCATGCCCACCGGCGTGCCGGCGCCATGCACCCAGCCCATGAACAAAGGATGGAGATTGCCATTCGCATAAGGCAGCATCGAATCGGCAAATTCATCGATCAGACTGGCGAGCGGCCGGCCCTCGTGCGGCAGAGACGCACGAAATCGCTCACGCACGGAATCGGGTGCCGGCTGCCAGACTTTGCGGCTTCGCACGCGCCGCAGATAATCGATCATCAGATCGAGGCCGCGGTGCGCTTCCTTGCTGAACTGATCCCAATCTTGCGGATCGAGATCCCGTTCGGCGCCGAAGGACGCGGCTTCATTGTCAAGTTCGTGGGACAAGGCTTTCTCAATCGTCTGTGCAGCGGCGAGCCAGCCCGGTAACCAAACCCGAGATCGCCGGCCCCGAATGATCGCTCGGCCTCAGCCATATGCGCCGCAATGTCAAGCGTGCGCCATTTCTCTCCGGCGTTCACGAAAATCTGTGCCGGGGGTGACTTTCTCCTGCACGCGCCCAAGTTTGCGGCAGGGCCGATCAGGAGGCGAATATGGACGTTGGTTTCATCGGGCTCGGCGCGATGGGTTCAGGCATGGCCTCGGAGCTCGTCAAGGCCGGCCATAAGCTTAAGGTCTGGAACCGTTCGCGCGGCCCAGCGGAAAAGCTCGCCAGGGAAGGCGCGATCGTCGTCGAGCGCGTGCAGGACGCCTTTCAGGGCGAAGCCGTGGTCACGATGCTGGCCGATGATGCGACCATCGCATCGGTAATTCTCGGGCCGGGCGTGCTCGACGGCGCGCGGGGCGATCTTGTGCACATCGTCTCGGCCACGATTTCCGTCGCCTTCTCGCGCCGACTCGAAGAGATCCACGCCCAACGCGGCCTCGCCTATGTCGCAGCACCGGTGCTGGGCCGTCCGGATGTCGCGGCGGCCGGGGATCTTCATATTCTCGCAGCGGGCGACCCCGCCCACATCCGGCGTGTTGCGCCTCTGCTCGAGGCCATGGGCAAGGCGACCTGGACGATCGGTTCCCAGCCGCACCAGGCCAATCTCATCAAGATCGCCACGAATTTCCTGCTGGCTTCCGCGATCGAAGCCATGTCGGAATCGGTCGCGCTCGCCCGGCGTCACGACATCGACCCCCATAAGCTCATTGAAGTGATCACCGGGACTCTCTTTGCCGCTCCGGCCTATAAGGTCTACGGGCCGGCGATCTTAAGGGGCGCATTCGATGAAGCAGGGTTCAAGCTCGCATTGGGCCTCAAGGACGTACGCCTCGCGCTTGCGGCAAGCGAAGAGGCCGGCGCGCCACTCCCCTTCGCCGGAATTTTGCGCGACAATTTCGTCGACGCCATCGGCCACGGCGAGGCCGAGAAGGACTGGGCCGCTGTCTCGAAGGTGGCGCTAAGGCGAGCCGGGCTCGAGAGCTGACGGTTCCAAATCGCCGAGCCCAGCAAGCGGGAGGACAAGATGAGCGAAGAACAGAAGCTCAGCGGACCCGATCTCAGCCAGGGCGTCGCGGAAATCGCCGATGGCGCGATGTTGTTCGGCCATGTCGGCGAAGAGCCGGTGCTGCTCGCCAGGCGCGGCGATGAAATTTTCGCCATCGGCGCGCTCTGCTCGCATTACCAAGGCCCGCTCGCCGAGGGGATCCTGGTCGAGGATACGGTGCGCTGCCCATGGCACCATGCATGTTTCAGCCTGCGCACGGGGGAGGCGCTGCGCGCCCCGGCGCTCGAAAGGATCGCCTGCTGGCGCGTCGAACGGCGCGACGGCAGGCTCTTCGTCTCGGAAAAGCGCGAGAGTCCCAGGCCGTCGCCGATTCCGGCCGGTCCCGGCGTCCCGCAGTCGATCGTCATCTTGGGTGCTGGCGGTGCCGGCAATGCGGCGGCCGAAATGCTGCGCCGGCAAGGTTTTGCCGGCCGCCTAACGCTCGTCGGCGCAGACCAATCCGTGCCGTGCGACCGGCCTAATCTCTCGAAGGATTTTCTCGCGGGCACGGCGCCGGAAGACTGGGTGCCGCTGCGGCCGCGCGAATTCTACGAGGATCATGCGATCGACTTGCGCCTCGGCACTCGTGCGCTCGGCATCGATCCCACCGGGCGCTCCGTCACGCTGGCGGACGGCAGCCGCCTCTCCTATGACGCGCTTCTCCTCGCGACCGGCGCCGAGCCGGTCCGGCTGAACGTGCCCGGCGCGGACCGGCCGCACGTCCATTACCTGCGCAGCCTCGCCGACAGCCGCGCTATCATCGCCGCGGCGGAAAGAGCCAAGCGCGCCGTGGTGATCGGGGCGAGCTTCATAGGCCTCGAGGTCGCGGCCTCTTTGCGCGCGCGCAGCCTCGAAGTCCATGTCGTCGGCCCGGAAACGAGGCCGCTCGAACGAGTCATGGGGCCGCAGATCGGCGATCTCATCCGCACCATTCACGAGGATCACGGGGTCGTCTTTCATCTCGGCGAAAGCGTCGCCGAAGTCGGCGCGGAAGCCGTTCGGCTGGCGAGCGGCAAGAGCTTGCCGGGAGAGCTCGTCGTGATCGGAATTGGCGTTCGCCCGGCGATCGCCCTTGCCGAACAGGCAGGCCTCGCCATCGACCGCGGCATCAGCGTCAATGAATATCTCGAGACGAGCGCGCCCGGCATTTTCGCCGCCGGCGATATCGCACGTTGGCCCGACCCGCTCACCAAGGATCGCATTCGCGTCGAACATTGGGTCGTGGCCGAGCGGCAGGGCCAAGTCGCGGCGCTCAACATGCTCGGTCGCCGCCAAGTCTACGGCGCGGTACCCTTCTTCTGGAGCCAGCACTACGATCTTTCGATCCGCTATTCCGGTCACGCCGAAAAATGGGACCGGACCGAGACCGAAGGCGATGTGAACGCGCGCGACTGCCAAGTCGCCTATTACCGCGACGGACGAAAACTCGCGGTCGCAACGATCCGCCGCGACCGTGCCAATCTCGAAGCGGAAGCGGCGTTCGAGGCGGTCATTGCCGCCGGATCATAGGGCGAATGTCCAGCGCTCCGCGAGCGTGAGCCGCGGCGCCGCGGGTTCGTTTCGAAAGCCAATCGCTATTTCTTCTTGGTGTCCTTCATGGACGCCGCTGCGACTTTCGGCTTTTCCTTCTTCGGCTTCTTGGCTTCCTTGGTGCTGCGAATCTGACCTTTTGCCATGGGACTTCTCCCTGCCCCGGCTCGCGAGACGAGCGCGGCCTCCTGCGGCTGTCAAGGCAAGTAACGGGCGAGCATCCCGCGATGTTTCGCGACCTGCTGTCTCGATCAGCAAGGCAGCCGCAAAATGATCATGCCAATGCAGCCTCGAGGCCGCAAGGCTTTTATGACCGATATCGCGGGCGCGATCTAAACCTATATCATTTGATGAGGCCCGGACGCGGTACGACGCGGAACGGGTCGATTACGCTACGCTCGAAATCATAGGCCACATCGGCCTTGAGCTTGCGGGCGGCGTCCATATCCCTGGTGCCGGCGTCCTTTTGGCCCATAGCGCTCCGACTGAGGCCGCGGCCGTAAAGCGCCTCGGCATAAATTGCCGCGGAATTCGGATCGCGCAGCAGATCATCGAAGAAACCGGCAGCCGCCTGATAATTCTTTTGATCGAAGAAGCGCCCACCAACTTCGAGCGCCAATAGATTGGGTATCGGCGGAAGAACGCACCCGCAGACGACCTGCGGTCCCGGACGCAAGCCGGACCCGGCGAGCAAAAGGAAGCCTGCAAGAGCAAGGCCGACGACGGCGCCCAAGCGCATCGGCCAGCGGCGCGGAAGACGCGCGCCGAGCACGCGAAGGACAGAGCGACGGCCCGCCGGTAGGCTGATCGCACCGCCCGCCTTCGAATACATCGTTCCGTGCACGGCTGCCCCTCGTTCGTCGCCTTAAGACGAAGCAATGAGAATGGTGAAAGTGTGGCTCCCGCTTCGAATGCGGATTATCGCGTGCTGAGCAATGGCTCTCGGCGACCGGTCTCAAGCAATCTGCCGATTGCGAACCTTCTTGAGCGCACGCCCGGGCGGCACAGCAGGTACAAGCACGTCGCCTGTCAAGGGCTCGCCATTCATATGCGAGGTCAGCGCAGTCTTAAGTAAGTCTTTGCTCACCGGCTTTTGCAGAATCGGCGCGTGTTTGAAGCCTTCCTCGACGCTGTCGAGATCGTAGCCGGTGACGAAGGCAAAGGGCATTTCGCGGGCGCGCAGCCGGTCAGCAACCGGATAGACGAGCTCGCCAGCAAGATTGATGTCGAGCAGCGCGAAGTCGATGTCTTCGTGCTCTGCGGCTGCGAGCGCCGCCGCCACGCTGCTGTGCGGACCATCGATGGAGCAGCCAAGCTCGCCCAAGAATTCGCACATCATCATTGCAACGAGCGCCTCGTCCTCGACAAGAAGCACGCGAAGCCGGGCGGCGGTTTTGTGGTCGGGCTCGCCGACTTCATTCAATTTACGCGCGATCTGCCCGGAGAGGCTCGCCGGCTTCTCAAGCGGTATCGCGATCGTGCACCTGAGCCCGTCCGAGTCCCAATCGAACTTCACCTTGCCCGACAATTGCTGGTCGATGCTGGTGCTGATCAGCTTCATGCCGAAGCCGCGCGGCGAGGGATGCGGTCCCGGCCGCCCGCCCACTTCCTTCCATTCGAGCACAAGTGAATCGAGCTTGTCGTCCCAGGTCACGCTGAGCTTGCCCGAATCGACCGAAAGCGCGCCATATTTGGCGGCATTGGTGGCAAGTTCATGCAAGGCGAGCGCGAGGGTCTGCGCGACGGAGGGTTGCAGCGAGACGGCTGGACCGGAGCTGACGATCCGCTCGCCGTGATTGGCGCGATAGGGCTCCAATTCTTCGGTGACGAGCGTCGAGAGATCGGCGCCATGCCAGCGCGATTCGGAAAGAAGCGTATGCGCGCGCGCCAAGGCCGTAATCCGGCCTTCGACCGAGTCCTTATATTCCTCTATGGATTTCGCCCGGGTCAGCCGCACGATCGACTGAATTACGGCGAGCGCATTGCGCGCCCTGTGGTCGACCTCGCGCGCCAATAAGGCCTGGTGCTCCTCCGCCTCCTTGCGGTCCGTGATGTCGATGGTCACGCCGCCGAGCCGCACGATCTTTCCATCCGGGCCGAAGCTCAGCGTCATGGTTCCGATGCACCAGCGCAATTCCCCGCTAGGACGGCGGATGCGAAATTCCGACTGATAGGTATTTTCACTCCGCGGGATGGCGGCGACCTCGCCCGTCAATCGTTCCCAATCTTCGGGCTGCACCAGCTTTTTGATGTTCTCGAGGGAGACCGAGAAATCGGCCGGGTCGACGCCGAAGATGCGATATTGCCCCTCGTCCCAGATCCATTCGCCTTTGACGACATCCCAATCCCAGGAGCCCATCTGACCTGCCGCGAGAGCCAGAGAGCGGCGCCATTCGCTTTCGAGGAGGCGCAAATTCGAGGCGACGAGATCGGCGGTACGCTGCTCGACTCGCCGTTCGAGCTCGATGTTCATTCGCTCGAGCTGCCGCGTTTTGCGATGCAGCTCGGCGAAAATCTTGACCTTGGCGCGCAAGACTTCGGGAATCACCGGGACCGGCACGTAATCGACCGCGCCCATTTCATAGCCGCGCAGACGATCGACGTCGGAGAGAAGGATGGCGGAAATGAAGATGATTGCCGTCTTCTCGAAGCGCGGATGTTCGCGGATCATCGCAGCGAGCTGAAACCCGTCGAGTTCCGGCATGCAGACGTCGATCAAAACGATCGCCACATCCATCTTGAGCAGGATCTCGAGCGCCTCGCGGCCGGACGAGGCCTTGACCAGATTCTCGCCGAGCTCGCGCAAGATCACTTCATAGGCGAGCAGCTTGGCGGGCTGATCGTCGACCAGGAGAACGTTGACCTTGTCGCTCGCTGTCATGGCGCCCTACCGATGCAGCCAGGTGCGCAGAGCCGAGAGGAGCTGTTCCGTATTGACCGGCTTGGCGAGATAATCCGACGAGCCGGCCTCGAGACATTTCTCTCGGTCTCCCTTCATGGCCTTCGCCGTCAGGGCGATGATCGGCAGGCGACGACAGTCAGGATTGCTGCGTATCCTTTCGATCGTCTGATAACCGTCCATTTCGGGCATCATAATGTCCATGAGAACGATCGCGAGGTCGGGCGTCTGCTCGACAAGCGCGATCGCTTCACTGCCCGTCGTTGCCGTGAGCACCCTCATGCCGCGTCGCTCGAGCACGCTCGAGAGCGCAAAAATATTGCGCGAATCGTCATCGACGAGCAGAACCGTGCGGCCCACGAGATCCTCGTCCGATCCATTGAGCCGTTCGAGCATGCGTTGCTTTTCCGGCGGCAGATCGGTGACGATCCGATGCAGAAAGAGCGCGGTCTCGTCGAGCAGCCGCTCGGGCGATTCGACGCCTTTCACCACGATACTGCGCGCCATCGTATGGAGCCGCGCATCCTCGTCCGGCGAGAGTTCGCGCCCCGTAAACACGACGACCGGAATGTCGGCGAGATGCGAATCGGCGCGCATCTGCTCCAGCACTTCGAATCCCGACATATCCGGCAGGCGCAGATCGAGCACGACGCAGTCGAAGGCTCCGTCGCGCAGCCACACCAAGGCTTCCTGACCGAGCGCGGCGTTGACGATTTCGATGTCGTCGTGGCCGAGCAGCTCGCCGATGCTCATGCGCTCGGCCTCGTTGTCCTCGACCACGAGCAGGCGCCTGCGGCGCGGCTTCGCGAATTCCTTGATTCGCGACAAAGCATCGGCGAGCCCTTCGCTCGTCGTCGGCTTCGTCACGAAGGAAAAGGCGCCGCGCGCCAACCCGTGCTGACGATCTTCATCGAGCGTGACGATCTGCACCGGAATGTGGCGCGTCAGAGGATCCTGTTTGAGCTGGCTCAAGACGTTCCAGCCCAGCATGTCGGGCAGGAAGACGTCGAGCGAGACCGCGGTCGGCTGATATTGCCTCGCCATTTGCAGCGCATCGTCGCCACGCCCGGCAACGAGCACTTTGAAACCTTTGTCGCGCGCGAGATCGATCATGATCCGCGCGTAATGCGGGTCATCCTCGACAATGAGCAGGATCGGATCGCCCGGCGCGATCTCGAGGCGATCGTCGTCGACCGGCTCGACGATCCGCTCCTGCGGCACATGGATCGTCGCCGGCGCCGGCGCGATGACGGGCATCGCGGTTTGCCGGCCAGCGGTCGAGGGCCCGACATATTTGAGCGGCAGGTAGAGCGTGAACGTGCTGCCGACGCCGGGGGCGCTGCGCAAATGAATCTCGCCGCCGAGCAGATTGGCGAGCTCGCGGCTGATCGCAAGGCCGAGGCCCGTGCCGCCGTATTTGCGGCTGGTGCTCGCATCGGCCTGCTGGAAGGCCTCGAAAATCAGCTTCTGCTTCTCGATGGGGATGCCGATGCCGGTATCGGAGACTTCGAAGGCGACGACCGCCGGCGCCTGATTGAGGATCGGATGATCGGCGCCCCAGCCTTCGTGCGCCGCGGCAACCTTGAGCCGAACACCACCCTGGGCCGTGAATTTGAAGGCATTCGAGAGAAGGTTCTTGAGCACCTGTTGAAGGCGTTTTGAATCGGTGAAGATGCTGCGCCCCAGCGCCGAATCCAAATGGACGTCGAATTCCAGCTGGCGATTGTCCGCTTCATGACGGAACGGGCGCGCGACCATATCGACGAGGTTGGTGAAGAAGATCTCCTCCGCATCGACGGTGACCGTGCCGGATTCTATCTTCGAGAGATCGAGAATGTCGCTGATGAGATTGAGGAGATCCGTGCCGGCGGCGTGAATGGTGCGCGCGAATTCGACCTGTTTCGCGGAAAGATTTGCGTCCGGATTCTCGGCAAGCTGCTGGCCGAGAATCAGGATGCTGTTCAACGGTGTGCGCAGCTCGTGCGACATGTTGGCGAGGAATTCGGACTTGTATTTAGAGGTGAGCGCGAGCTCGGTCGCCTTTTCCTCGAGCGCGCGGCGGGCCTGTTCGATTTCCTGATTCTTGCGCTCGACCTCGACGTTGCGCTCGGCGAGCTGCTGCGCCTTCTGCTCCAACTGCTCGTTCGTCTGCTGCAGCTCGCGTTGCTGCGTCTGCAATTCGGCGGCGAGCTGTTGCGATTGCTTGAGCAATCCTTCCGTTTGCATCGTCGCTTCGATGGAATTGAGCACGATACCGATGTTGGTGGTGAGCTGTTCGAGGAATGTGACCTGCAATGTGGTGAAGCCTGTGACGGAAGCGAGCTCGATCACGGCTTTGACTTGGTTCTCGAAGAGCACCGGCAGGACGATAATGTTCTGCGGGGCGACGCTGAAGAGGGCAGTCGAGATCACCGACCCCCTCGGAATATCGGTGATCAGCATGCGGCGCTTGTCGAGCGCGCATTGCCCGATAAGGCTCTCACCGAGCCGCAGCGTCGAGGGATGCGCGGCGATCGCGTCATCGGCATAGGCCGAGAGCAGCCGCAGCTCCTCTCCTTCGATCCGGTAGATGACGCCCTGCTGAGCGTTGACGAGCGGCGTCAGTTCCGTGAGCAGCAGCCGCCCGACTGTTGCAAGATCGCGCTGGCCCTGCAGCATATTGGTGAATCGCGCGAGGTTGGTCTTCAGCCAGTCCTGCTCGGTATTGCGATCGGTGGTGAGGCGCAGGTTGCCGATCATCGTGTTGATATTGTCTTTGAGCTCGGCCACTTCGCCGCGCGCCTCGACCTGGATCGAGCGCGTGAGATCACCCTTGGTCACCGCGGTGGCAACTTCCGCAATGGCGCGCACCTGCGTCGTGAGATTGGCGGCAAGAAGATTGACGTTGCCGGTCAAGTCCTTCCATGTGCCGGCGGCGCCGGGCACATTCGCCTGGCCACCGAGGCGGCCTTCGACGCCGACTTCGCGCGCCACCGTCGTCACTTGGTCGGCGAAGGTCGCGAGCGTATCCATCATATTGTTGATGGTCTCGGCGAGGGCCGCGACCTCGCCCTTCGATTTCACCGTGAGATTCTGCTTGAGGTCGCCGTTGGCGACCGCGGTGACGACTTTCACGATGCCGCGCACCTGTTCGGTGAGGTTGGCAGCCATCACGTTCACGGTGTCGGTCAGGTCCTTCCAGGTTCCGGCGACGCCTGGGACTTGCGCCTGGCCGCCGAGCTTGCCCTCGGTGCCCACTTCGCGCGCCACGCGCGTGACTTCCGAAGCAAAGCCGTTGAGCTGGTCGACCATCGTGTTGATGGTGTTCTTGAGCTCGAGAATTTCGCCCTTCACATCGACGGTGATCTTGCGGGAAAGATCGCCGCGCGCCACCGCCGTCGTCACCTCGGCGATATTGCGCACCTGCGTCGTCAGATTGGCGGCAAGCAGGTTGACGTTGTCGGTCAAGTCCTTCCACGTGCCGGCGACACCCAGCACGTTCGCCTGGCCGCCGAGCCGCCCGTCGGTGCCCACTTCGCGCGCCACGCGCGTGACTTCGGCGGCGAAGGAGCGGAGCTGCTCGACCATCGTGTTCAGCGTTTCCTTGAGCAGCAGGATCTCGCCGCGCACGTCGACCGTGATCTTCTTCGACAGATCGCCGCCGGCGATCGCGGTCGCGACTTCCGCGATATTGCGCACCTGTGCGGTCAGGTTCGAGGCCATGAAATTGACGTTGTCGGTCAAGTCCTTCCAGGTGCCGGCAACACCGGGCACTTGCGCCTGGCCGCCGAGCTTGCCTTCGGTGCCGACCTCGCGCGCCACGCGCGTGACTTCCGAGGCAAAGGAGTTCAGCTGATCGACCATCGTATTGATGGTGTTCTTGAGTTCGAGGATCTCGCCCTTCACATCGACGGTGATCTTGCGCGAGAGATCGCCGCGCGCCACGGCCGTCGTCACTTCGGCGATGTTGCGGACCTGAGCCGTGAGATTGCCGGCCATGGAATTGACGCTGTCCGTCAAGTCCTTCCAGGTGCCGGCGACGCCCGGCACGTTGGCCTGCCCGCCGAGTCGTCCTTCCGTGCCCACTTCGCGGGCAACGCGCGTCACTTCGCCAGCGAAGCGGTTGAGCTGGTCGACCATCGTGTTCAGCGTTTCCTTGAGCTGCAGGATCTCGCCGCGCACGTCCACGGTGATCTTGCGCGAGAGGTCGCCGTCGGCGATCGCGGTCGCGACTTCCGCGATATTGCGCACCTGTGCCGTGAGATTGCCGGCCATGGAATTGACGCTGTCGGTCAAGTCCTTCCAGGTGCCGGCGACGCCCGGCACTTCGGCCTGGCCGCCGAGCTTGCCCTCGGTGCCGACCTCGCGCGCCACGCGCGTGACTTCCGCAGCGAAAGCATTGAGCTGATCGACCATCGTGTTCAGCGTCTCTTTGAGCTGCAGAATCTCGCCGCTGACGTTGACGGTGATTTTCTTCGAGAGATCGCCGCGGGCGACGGCCGTTGCCACTTCGGCGATATTGCGCACCTGGCCGGTCAGGTTCGACGCCATGGAATTGACCGAGTCGGTCAAATCTTTCCACGTGCCGGCGACGCCGCGCACGACAGCCTGGCCGCCGAGCTTTCCTTCCGTGCCCACTTCGCGCGCCACGCGCGTGACTTCCGAGGCAAACGCATTGAGCTGATCGACCATTGTGTTGATCGTATCTTTCAGCTCGAGGATCTCGCCGCGCACATCGACCGTGATCTTCTTCGACAGATCGCCGCTGGCAATTGCGGTCGAGACTTCGGCAATATTGCGCACCTGCGCCGTCAAGTTCGAGGCCATGGAATTGACCGAGTCGGTCAAGTCCTTCCAGGTGCCGGCGACGCCGAGAACGTTCGCCTGGCCGCCGAGCCGCCCATCGGTTCCCACCTCGCGCGCGACGCGCGTCACTTCGCCGGCGAAAGCGTTGAGCTGGTCGACCATCGTGTTGATGGTTTCCTTGAGCTGCAGGATCTCCCCGCTGACGGTCACGGTGATTTTCTTCGACAGGTCGCCGCCGGCGATCGCGGTTGCGACTTCGGCGATGTTGCGCACCTGCGCCGTCAGGTTCGAAGCCATGAAATTGACGCTGTCGGTCAGGTCCTTCCAGGTGCCGGCGACACCCGGCACCTTGGCCTGGCCGCCGAGCTTGCCCTCGGTGCCGACTTCACGCGCGACGCGCGTGACTTCCGAGGCGAAGGAGTTCAGCTGATCGACCATCGTATTGATGGTGTTCTTGAGCTCGAGGATCTCGCCGCGCACATCGACCGTGATCTTACGGGAAAGGTCGCCGCGCGCCACCGCCGTGGTCACTTGGGCGATATTGCGCACCTGGTCGGTGAGATTGCCGCACATGGCGTTGACCGAGTCGGTCAGATCTTTCCAGGTGCCCGCGACGCCCGGCACGATCGCCTGGCCGCCGAGCTTGCCCTCGGTGCCCACTTCGCGCGCCACGCGCGTGACTTCCGAGGCGAAGGAGCGCAGCTGATCGACCATCGTATTGATGGCTTCCTTGAGTTGCAGGATTTCGCCGCGCACGTCGACGGTGATCTTCTTCGACAGGTCGCCATTGGCGACTGCGATGGTCACTTCGGCGATATTGCGCACCTGCCCCGTCAGATTGTTCGCCATCGAGTTGACGCTCTCGGTCAACTCCTTCCAGACGCCGGTCACCTCGGCGACTTGCGCCTGCCCGCCGAGCTTGCCCTCGGTGCCGACTTCGCGCGCCACACGTGTGACTTCCGAGGTGAACACGTTGAGCTGTTTGATCATCGTGTTGACGATTTCGGCTGCGCGCAGGAATTCTCCCTTCAGCGGCCGTCCATCGACATCGAGCCGTACGGTCTGCAAGAGGTCGCCCTGTGCGACGGCGGCAATCGCCCGCGTCACCTCGGTCGTCGGCCAAAGCAGATCGTCAATGAGCGTATTGACGGAGGATTCCATCTCCCCCCAGGCGCCGCTCGACAGGCCGAAGCGCACGCGCTGTCGCGTCTTGCCCTCGCGACCGACCACATGGCCGACGCGCTCGAGCTGCTTGGCCATGCGCTGGTTGGCGGCGACGATCTCGTTGAACGTGTCGGCGATCTTGCCCATGAGGCCGACCCGGTCGCCGGCCATTCGTACCGAGAAATCGCCGACGCACATGGCCTGCAGCGCGTGCAGAAGCTCGCGCAAGTCGCCGCTGCTCGAGCCTAGATCCGCGCCGGTCGAGGCCGCCGCGCCGTTCGATTCCGTGTCAACGAGAGCTTCGGTGGTCTGCTGCATGGCGATCTCCGGACTCGCACCCGCAGGCCTCATTCCAGCCTTGCTTTGTCGAGGCGAGAGCCTTGCCAAGGCACGCCGCAAGGTCAAGCCTTGCGACAACAGCTGTCAACGGGAACCCCCACGCGCGAGACGCACAACTACGCAACCTATAACTGAGCATGACGGCCGAATGTTCCTTAACATTCAGAATTCAATTTCGATCGGCTCCCTTCGGCGGATCTGAGGCTTTGCCGTAGCTGAGCTGGGCATCCCGCCGGTACGGCCGGGACGTGCCTCCGGAACGGCGGCAAGCGCGTCGATCCGATCGCCGGTTAGAAACCAGATTCGAGAACTCTACCCGAAATGCCGAGCCGAAATATGTCGAAGACGAGAGCCGTTGGAGGCAGCTATGATCGATCATATTGGACTTCGCACTAAGGAATTTGCTTCACTTGTCTCGTTTTACGGGCAGATCTTAGCACCCCTCGGCTATTCGAAAGTCGTTCAGTTCGAAGACGCGATAGGGTTCGGACGCGACGGAAAGCCCTCGCTCTGGGTCGGGGCGTCCGACCAGACGAGCGCGCCCTTGCACATCGCCTTCGCCAGCCCGACCCGCGAGGCGGTGGACCGCTTCCATCAAGCCGCGCTCGCGGCGGGCGCGCGCGACAACGGCAAGCCGGGCCTCAGGCCCGACTATCACCCCGATTATTACGCCGCCTTCGTCATCGATCCCATGGGCAACAATATCGAGGCGGTCTGCCACGCGTCCGGTTAGGGCCGGCAGACGCTCCTAGACCGATGAGCTCCCAAAGCGGCAACCGCTTTGGGTCCGATGCTAGTTCTTGATGAACTCCAGGAGGTCGGCGTTGAGCTTGTCTTGAAGGGTGATCGGAAGTCCATGCGGCGCGCCGGGATAGACCTTCAAAGTGGCGCCCTCGACGATCTTGGCCGACATCATGCCGGCGGCCCCGATCGGCACGATCTGATCGTCGTCGCCGTGGATGACGAGCGTCGGCACGTCGATTTTCTTCAGATCTTCGGTGAAATCGACCTGCGAAAATTCGTGGATGCAATCGAGCTGCCCCTTGAGGCCGCCCAGCATGCCCTGAAGCCAAAACGCGTCGCATATGCCTTGCGAAAGCTTGGCGCCCGGCCGGTTATAGCCGAAGAAGGGGATCGCCAGATCCTTGTAGAATTGGCTGCGATTGTCGAAAGTCTTCTTGCGGAGATCCTCGAAGACTTCGAGCGGCAGACCGCCCGGATTGGCCTCGGTCTTGACCATCAGCGGCGGCACAGCCGAAACGAGCACCGCCTTGGCGACGCGATCCGTGCCGTGGCGGCCCATGTAATGGGCGATCTCGCCCCCGCCCGTCGAATGGCCAACGAGGACGATTTCATCGAGATCGAGCTCGTCGATGAGCGCGGCGAGGTCGTCGGCATAAGTATCCATGTCATTGCCGTCCCAGGTCTGTTCGGAACGGCCGTGGCTGCGCCGATCGTGCGCGACCACGCGGTAGCCGTGTTCGCCCAAGAACACCATCTGTGCATCCCAGGCATCGGCGCTGAGCGGCCAGCCATGCGAAAAGACGACCGGCTGGCCATCGCCCCAATCTTTAAAAAAGATCTCGGTGCCATCTTCGGCTGCGATCAACGCCATGTGCTCTGTCCTTTCGCTCGGCTTCGCAAGCCCGCTTATCCCGTGCCCGCGAAGATGGGCAACGAAATAAAAGAAGTAAGCGACAAGCTGACGACCGACCCGCTCAATCGGCGCGGGGCCTGCGTTGGGCCTCGATGACCGCCGTCAACGCGGCTGCACCGATCGCTCCCTGGACGACGCGATAGCCGACCACATAGCCGGGCGTGCCGCGAATGCCAAGCGCGCTCGCAAGTTTGAAATTTTCGGCGAGGGTGGCATTGACCTCGTCGCTCGCCAGGTCTCGTTGCAATTGCTCCATATCGAGGCCTGCGTCCTTCGCCGCCGCAAGCGCGCGATCCTTGTTCACGAGGCCCGGCGCACCCAGAAGCTCGCGGTGAACCGCAAGATATTTTGCCGGATCCTGCATACGCACGGCAATTGCGACGCGCGCCGCATCGGCCGAGGCCTGCCCTAGGATAGGGAATTCTTTCAAGACGATCCGCAGTTTCGGTTCGCTCTGAAGCAGCGCCAGCATATCGGGGAGCGCACGCCGGCAGAAGTGGCAATTGTAGTCGAAGAACTCGACGAGCGTGACGTCGCCTGTCGGATCGCCGAGCGAGACCTCGTGCGGAGAAAAGAAAAGAGCCGCGGCATTATTGGTGATGGCGGCGCCATCATCGACGCCCATGGTTCGCTTTGCCTGCGCCAAGCTGCGCCGGCGCATCAACTCGGCAAACATCTCCTTTAACACATCGGGGTTCTTCAGGAGGTAGTCGCGCGCGATCGCGCCGATCTCGTCGGGATGGCGCACCAGATAATCATGAATCGCCGCATCGATATCTTCCTGCGAATTCTGCGCAAAGCCGCAGGTCGCGAAAAAACATGCGGCGATCGGCGCAAGCGCAAAGATCAGCATACGTTTCATGACTTCTCCTTCGACGCGCGCCGCGTCATCTGAAATTCCCGCGGCCAAACCCGCCGCCTCTCGGCAACCCCGGCCCGAAGACATGCGGCCCTCCAAAAGGACGCGGACCATAATAGGGCGGCGGAATATAGGGCGGCGGCTCATAATAAGGCGGCGGTACCCCCGGCCGCACACAGGCCGTGTGGCTTGAATTGGCGACGAGTCCTCTGCCGCAGAGAATGCAGGCATGCGGATGACGCGGGTCGCGAACATATCTCGGACCGCGCCCCGCGCAATTTGTGGGCGGCAATGCGCGCGGTGGCGCATGCTCGCGCGGCGGCTTGATACAGGCGGTATGATCCTCATTGGCGATTGTTCCGCGCCCGCAGGTGACGCAAGCGCTCGGATCGCGCGGATTGCGGATAAGATCCGGCTGCGTGCAATTCTGCGCCGGCGGCCTGTGCCCTTTGATCTCGCATGTCTTTCTGTCCGGGCTCACGAGCCGGTTGGCGCAGCAGGAACCATCCGGCATACGAGTATAGCCCGCCGCACATTGGACAATGGATTGAACTTGCGCCGGACAATTTCCCGGATTCTTCGGATCGACCGGCACCGGACAGCATTGGCCTTCGGTCGTGACATCGGCCGGATCGCAACATTGGCCGGTGGGGCCGACGGGTATCTGGCCCTTCACCTTGCAGCAGCTCGGCCCGCCAATGGGAATCGGCGGAACGTGGATGAGCACTGTGCACTGGCTGTTGTTCGGTCCGCTCGGCACTTCGCCGGCCGGACAGCAGATGCCGGTCGAAGTCATCTGGCTCGCAAGGCAACATGTATTGCCGACCGGCACGTAGCCGCTCGCGCACCCGGACATGCCGGGAGGCGGTGGCGGCTGACATTTGCCATTGCTCGGGGGACCGAATGGGCAGCAGGCCTCGCCGCCACTGGCATCCGTATAGATCTGATTATTGGGGCAGCAGGAATTGCTCGGCCCGACCGGCGTCTGGCCGGCCGGACAGCCGGGATTATTGTTGACGCAGGCGCCGTTCGTCGCCACTTCACCCGGCGTGCAACACGTATTGCCGATCAGCACATTCGGCCGCGTGCATTGCTGACATTCCCCGCTATGGCGTCCACGCACTTGTCCCGGCGGACATGACGTCGGCGGACATTGACCGACCGGCGTCGTCGGCGGACAAGTCGACGGCGGCGGGCAAGCGCTCGGCGGAATGCCTGGCCCGCATTTTCCGGGCGGGGGCGGCGGAGCGAACGGCGGCCCCGCTGCCGGCCGCGGCAGCGGCGGATAGAAGTTTTCGGTGGGCGCGCTCGGCGTACAGGCGCGCACGATCGCGAGATCGCCCATATGGCCGCGCGCCTTCTCGTCGTAACCGATGAAATAGGCATAGAGCGGAGGCCTGTTGCGCCGGGTGCGCCAGGTTTCGTTGCCCTGCAGACCGTTCACATGAAGCGGACCCGTCTGCTCGAGTTTCTGCGCCAGCGCCGGATCGGGGGAATTGCGCAGATCTTCGCCGCTCGCCCACATGAATCCGCCGCACGTGCCGGGCAGAATGTTCCCCTTCGCGTCATAGCGATAGCCGATCGCGACGCCGCCGTTGCCGTTGCGCCATTCAAGTGGAAAGCCGAGCGCATATTCGTCCGGCAGGCTCTGCCAAATTTCACGCCCGTCGGGGCCGGTGCCGAAGCTCGCATATCGCAGAACGCGGCCGATGCCTTGCGCCGTCAAAGCCTCGAAATCATAAGCGCCGGTGGGCACAGGCCGTTCAGCGAGGAACATGCGATTCTGTTCGTCGAAGGTGATCTTGGAAATCTCGGTCGGACCGGGCCCTGCCGGAACGACGATTTCGATCCGTGCATCCGTGCCGAACGAGCCGTCGGGCAAAATCGCGACAGACCAGATCTGCAAGCCGGCCGCGACGGCGTAGTAGAGCCGTCCCCGGAAGACGCCGAGGCCGAAAATGCGCCGCTCGGGCGCCGCATAATGCCAGGTTGCAGGATCGGTGCTGTCGAAATTCTGGCTCTCGATGTCGAGAGGAGGCGCGGCATCGAACGCGACAGGCGCCAAACCGAGGGCCCGCCGCCCGGTGAGGCCGTGGTCGTAGCGGCCGAGCTCTTTGCCCTCGAGGTCGAAGCGATGAATGAAGCCGGTCTCGCGATCGGCCACGAAAAGCGATTTTGTCTGCGCATCATAGGCAAGCCCGCCGAGCGCCGCGCCGGAATTCTGCCGGCCATCGGGCGCAACATTGGCGAAGAGAGAGACCGCGCCCGTCGCGCCATCGATCTTCCAGATGGATCCGGGTCCGCCATTCGGTGCGGCTTTGCCCCACAGCCCCGGCATGAAGGCCGCTCCTGCTGCACCCGTCTTGATATGGCGCGGCTTGCCGTTCGACCCCGTTACGACGATGGGCAGCCCGTAAGCAGAAGTCGCCGCAACATAGAGGTTGGGCGGGATGGACTCATCCGCAGCCACGCCGAAAACCTGACCGATCTGGCTTGCGAACCAAGTATAGGGTTTCGCGGCCTTGACGAGCTGCGCCGAGGGCAGCGCGCCCATATGCCGTAGATCGATGACGCGGAGCGAGGGCCCCTCGAGATCGATGAACGTCTCTTCGGCCGGATCTTCGCCCGGTGCGATTACGTCCGGCGGTATGGCGCCGGAAAAGCCGGTCACCGCCGCATTGCCCGGCGCCAGGATCGCCTGCTGCGCACCGGCGGCGCCGGCATAGGCGAAGAGGAGCACCAAGGCCAGCCCCGCAATCCTGCCATGATGCAAGAAGCGCGCGTGCATCGGTCTCACCGCAAATTGTGGGGCAGACCCGGCCCGCGGATGCGCGGGGTCGGAACGCAATTGCCGGTCGCAGGATCGGGGCTCTGACCGCTCGGACAGCAAGTCCCGCAAGAGCTCGCCTGCGATCGATCGCAACAGGTTCCGTTCGCGAGCAGGATCTGCCCCGACGCGCATTGGGGCTCGCATTGGCCGTTGACCCTTGTCTGTCCCTGCGGGCAAGGAAGCCCGGTCAGTGGCACCGGACAGGGCAAGCCCTCGGGATTGGTCGTCGTCTTGATCGGCGGCTGCGCGGGCTGCCCGGTATTCTGGCAGATGCAGACATATTGCGCTTCGCCGGTCGTGCCCGCGGGTGAGGAGCCTTGCGGGCAGACGCAGAGGAAGAAGCTGCAATTCCCATCGATGACCACTTGCGACCAGCCCGAATACTGGCCCCACGGAACCCATTGATAGGTCATCGGCGGCGGGCAGACACATTGCTGGACGATGATATCGCCGTTCTGATCGGCGCCATTGGTGGCGCTGCCGATCGCGCCGCTGCCGTTCGGTCCGGTGACGACCGTCACAGGCGGCGTGTCGTCGCCGGATGGACATTGCGTCAGAGTGACGAGGTTCGGATTGCAGACGCCGGTTTTCGGATCGCACGGATTTTGCGTGCAATCGGTCGGATATTGAATGATCTTGCCGGTGCAGGCTGGAAAGGCGGAAGGGTCGATATCGTTGGCGAGATTTTGCAGATCGCAGATCGCGCCCTCGATGCAATCGCCGACGTCGCCGACAATCTGCGTGATGTTGTTGGAGAGCGCGCAGGCGCATTGGGCGATGGCCAATGCATCGGCGGCGCTGCTCACGACACTTAACACCGATGAGAGAAAGCTTGCGTCGACGCCGAGATTGCCGAGCTGGGTGACGAGACTATTGCCGTCCTGCCCTGCGGTGCTCAGCTGATTGGCGATATTATTCAATTGTTGGCAAAATTGCTGGCTTTGCGAGACGCCAGCCATGATGCCGGCGGCGGCGCCGACTGGCGCCCAGAGCGCAGGATCGGCATCGACGCCGGCGCATTCGGTCGAGTCGATGGTGTTGAAAGTACCTTCGAGCGCATTCCAGAGGTCGCTCGGCGAGCAATCCGCGCGTCCCGGTCCCGGCGAAAAAATGATCGCAGCCGCAAGAATCGCGGCGCTGACCTTTGCTGCGGTCAACCGGGGCATTCCCATCAGGAATTACCTCCGCGCAGTCTGCCGAACAGACGTTCAATTACACGTGAGGTTTCGATCTTCTGTCAATGCACGCTGCAACATCCCGCCCTCGCAGAGACGGCATCGCAGGCCGTTATTTCAATTGATTGAACAAGCTGAACGATCTTTCGAAGATCGTGCTTGCGATCTGTCGCCGGCGCTCCGGGGCACGCGGCCCGGCCAACCACCACGCGGGAAACAGAAGAACACAGATTTTACTGTGCAATCGGCAAATCGCGTCGATGAGTTGCAAAAACAGAACAATCACAGGCTTTTGAAAAATCAGGAGAATTCGTCTGTTAGTTTGCCGGGCTGCCCGCCAAGTGGCTTTTCTGCCCGGAGCCAATCTTGCCAAGCCGTTTCAAGGAATGCCATGGAAGCTCTTCGCCGATCGAGGGGCCGTCACGGCGTTTCGCCGTCAAGCACGACGTAGACGAGTCGCAAGCCTTGGATTTGCCATCGCGCAATCGTCCTCTGCTCGACCCAGGCATGATGCCTTTGGCGCTTGCCTTCTCGGCTTTGTTGAGCGCCTGCACCGTCGGCCCCGATTACGTCCGACCTGCCGCGCCGACTGCCCCGCAATTCAAGGAAGCGAAGGGCTGGAAGATCGTCAGCCCCAGCGACATGCTCGACCGCGGGCCCTGGTGGTCGATGTACAGGGACCCGAAGCTCTCCTGGCTGCTCGCGCAGGTCGATACGTCCAACCAGACGATCAAGGCCGATGTTGCGGCCTATGATCAGGCGGTCGCGGTGATTCGGGAGGCGCAGGCGGGATATTTTCCGACCGTAGCCGATTCCTATACGGCGACCGCTGAGCACCGCGGCGCCGGAAGCGCAAGCACCAGCGGCGTCACGGTGAGCCGCTCGATCACGAACGTCATCTATAATCCTGCCGCGAATGCCACTTGGGATCCGGACGTCTGGGGCAAAATCCGGCGCACCGTCGAGGCCGATGCCGCAGCCGCGCAGGTGAGCGGCGCGGATCTCGAAAACGCCAAACTGTCGGAACAGGCGACGCTGGCGACGGCCTATTTCAATCTCCGCGCGGAAGATTCGCTGAAGACGCTCCTGCATGCGACGGTCGCCGCATATCAGAAGACGCTCGATATTACCCGCAATCAGTTCAAGGCCGGCTATCAGGTGACCCAAGGCGACGTGGCCGCCGCAGAGGCGCTCGTCGAAACGACGCAAGCGCAAGAGATCGCCGTCGGCGTTGCGCGCGCCCAATATGAACATGCGATCGCGGTCCTGATCGGCAGGCCGCCGGCCGATCTCAATCTGGCGCCCGGCGCACTTGCCAGAAAAATCCCGAGCGTTCCCGTCAGCGTTCCCTCCGCCCTGCTCGAACGCCGGCCCGATATCGCGGCATCGGAACGTCAGCTCCAGGAAGAGAACGCGCTGATCGGCGTCGCCGTCGCCAATTTTTATCCGACGATCACGCTGACCGGCTCTTTCGGCTTTGCGGGCGCGACCCCACTCCCCATCCTGGCTGCGGACGAACTTTGGTCGGTCGCCGGCAGCGCGACACAAACCGTGTTCGATGGCGGGCTGCTCGCCGCCAATCTCGCCGCCGCGCGCTCCGCCTATAATCAGAGCGTTGCCAATTACCGGCAGACCGTGCTCACGGCATTCCAGCAAGTGGAAGATGAACTCGCCGCCGTGCGCATTCTTTCGCAGGAGCTCGTGAAGCAGGAAGAAGCGGCGAAGAATGCCGGCGTGGCGGTCCAAGTTTATCTGAACCAATATCAGCAGGGGCTCGTCGCATTCACGACGGTCATTACCGCGGAAACCACTCAGCTCAGCGACGAAGTCACGGCCCTTCAGATCCGCCAAAGCCTATTTGTCGCCAGCGTTGCGCTGATCGAAGCCCTCGGCGGGGGTTGGGACGCTTCGCTCCTGCCGGACATTCACGGCCTCGAGAAAGTCCCGACGCTGACCCCGCCGCTTTGAAGCGGAACTTGTGCCGCTCCATCCGCCTTTCCTCACTAAGAAGTAATTTGCCTTTTTTGCCATTGGGAGGAAGGGGATAATCCTTGGCCGCACCAGGCAAGTGCCTGTGTTAACGGCAAATCAAGCACTTGTGTTGATGCCGTATGGCAAGTTGATGAAATAGTTTAACGATGGGCGGCAATGCTGGCGAAGCGCGAACGCCAGCATGTGCTCCGGGAAATTGAGCCGGCGGCCGCGACGGGCGGCGCTTTCGATGAGGCGCTTCAACATTTCGCGGCTCACAAGCTTCGCTGCCGACGCGGTTTGCGACCATCGCTCGGATCAGAGCGAACGGACGAGAGGATATGGACGAAAAAGTCGACAAGCGCCGCCGGCCGAGGGACGGCAAGGAGGATCTACCTCCCGCGCTGCCCCCGCGCGAAAGAACTGCGGGCGAACTGCCTTCTCCGGACCAAGCGCCCGGCAGCCCTTTCGTGCGCGAGAAGGTCGAGCCGAAGGGCCCGGAGCAAGCGCCGACTGCGCCGAAGGACAAGCCGCGGCGCCGGCGCTCGATCATTCCGTTTTTCCTGAGCCTTCTTATTCTTGTCGGCCTCGGCTATGCGACCTATCGCGTGCTCGCTCCGGCGCCGCAGCCCGCGTCCAAAAGCGGACATGCGGGCGGGCCCCCCCAATCGGTCGGCGTCGCCGCCGTGGGCACGGGCGACATCAGGATCGTCCTCAACGGACTGGGAACGGTGACGCCGATCACGACCGTGACCGTCCGCACTCAAATCAACGGACAATTGACCGAGGTCGCCTTCAGCGAAGGACAGATGGTCAAGAAGGGCGATTTTCTGGCGCAGATCGATCCGCGGCCCTATCAATTGCTCGAACAGCAATATGAGGGGCAATTGGCGCATGATCAGGGCCTGCTCGAGCAGGCCCGCATGGACCTCGCCCGCTATCAATCGCTCGTCACCCAGAATTCGATCGCACGTCAGCAGGCCGAGGACCAGGTCTATATCGTCAAGCAATACGAGGGCTCGGTGAAGACCGACCAATCGCTGATCGACCAGGAAAAGCTCAACCTGGTTTATTGCCATATCGTCTCGCCGGTTACCGGCCGCGTCGGTCTGCGTCTCGTCGATCCCGGCAATTACGTGCAGACGAGCGATACGAACGGGCTTGCCGTCGTCACGCAGCTGCAGCCGATGTCGGTGATCTTTTCGCTGCCGGAGGACGATATTCCGCAAGTCACGGCGCAGACCAATGCCGGTGCGACTTTGGCCGCGACCGCCTACGACCGCGCCAATGTGACGAAGCTTGCCGACGGCAAGGTCACGGTCCTCGACAATCAGATCGACACGACGACCGGCATGGTTCGATTCCGCGCCGAGTTCCCGAACACCGATAACGCGCTCTTCCCCAATCAATTCGTCAATGTGCGCGTGCTCATCCGCACCTTGAAGGGCGTCGCCACGGTGCCGAATGCCGCGATCCAGCGGGGCGCTCCCGGCACCTATGTCTATATCGTCAATCCCGACAACACCGTCTCGGTGCGGCCGGTGACCATCGGGCCAACCGACGAGGGCATGACCCAGATCGTTTCGGGTCTTAAGCCCGGCGACCGCGTCGTGACCGACGGGACCGACCGCCTGAGCGAAGGCGCGCGGATCATCATACCGGGAACCAAGTCGGGAGCCGGGACCGGTGCGCCGAACGGGCAGCACGGGCACTTGCACCATCAGAACGCACAGTGAGCCATGAATCCGTCGCAGACCTTTATCCTGCGTCCGGTCGCGACCTCTCTGCTGATGGCGGCGATCCTGCTCGCCGGCGCATTCGCCTATCGGTTCTTGCCGCTCTCGGCTCTGCCGGAAGTGGATTATCCGACAATCCAAGTGCAGACCTTCTATCCGGGCGCCAGTCCGGAAGTGATGACCTCCTCGGTTACGGCACCGCTTGAACGCCAGCTCGGCGAAATGCCCGGCCTCAATCAGATGACTTCGGCGAGTTCGGCCGGCGCCTCGGTCATCACGCTCCAATTCAGCCTCAATCTCAGCCTCGACGTGGCTGAGCAGGAAGTGCAGGCGGCGATCAATGCCGCCAATAATCTCTTGCCAAGCGATCTGCCGGCACCCCCCGTCTATGCGAAGATCAATCCGGCCGATGCGCCGATCATGACGCTCGCCGTGACGTCCGAAACGCTGCCGCTGACGAATGTCGAGGACTTGAGCGAGACGCGGCTCGCGCAAAAGATCTCGCAGCAACCTGGCGTCGGTTTGGTGAGCATCAGCGGCGGCCAGCGCCCGGCGATCCGCGTGCAATTCAATCCCCGCGCGCTTGCCGCCTATGGTCTCAACATCGACGACGTGCGCACCGTCGTCGCCAATTCCAACGTGAACACGCCGAAGGGCAATTTCGACGGGCCGGCGCAATCCTCGACCATCAACGCCAATGACCAGTTGACCTCGCCGTCGCAATTCAACGACGTGGTCATCGCCTATCGAAACGGCAATCCGGTGCGCCTATCGGACGTGGCGACCATCGTCCGCGGCGCGGAAAACACCAAGATTGCCGCCTGGTCCAACAAGACGCCGGCGATCATCCTCAATATTCAGCGCCAGCCGGGCGCCAACGTCATTCAGGTGGTCAACGGGATCAAGAAGCTGCTGCCAAAGATCGAAGCCGGCCTGCCTGCGGCGCTCCACATCACCATCATGAGCGACCGCACGACGACCATCCGCGCCTCGGTCGCCGACGTCGAGTTCGAGCTGGGGCTCGCCGTCGTGCTGGTCGTCCTCGTCATCTTCATCTTTCTGCGCAACCTGCCGGCGACGGTCATTCCGAGCCTTTCGGTTCCACTCTCCCTGGTCGGAACCCTCGTCGTCATGTATCTGCTCGGCTTCAGCCTCGACAATCTTTCGCTGATGGCGCTGACGATCTCGACCGGTTTTGTCGTCGACGACGCGATCGTCATGATCGAAAACATCGCGCGCTATGTCGAGCATGGCGATCCGCCGCTCGAAGCGGCGCTGCGCGGATCGGGCCAGATCGGGTTCACCATCATTTCGCTGACCGTTTCGCTGATCGCGGTGCTGATCCCGCTCCTTTTCATGGGCGAAGTCGTCGGCCGCCTGTTCCACGAATTCGCCATCACGCTCGCCGCCACGATCGTCATCTCGGCGGTCGTCTCGCTTACGCTCGTGCCGATGCTCTGCGCGAAACTGCTGCGCCATCGCCCCGAATCGGAGCGCAGCCGATTCGACGTCGGCGCCGAACGGGCCTTCAACTGGATCATCCGGCAATATGGCCGCGCGCTCGAAGTCGTGCTCGAACACCAGCCGCTCACGCTGCTCATCGCCATCGCGACGCTCGTCGTCACCGTGCTCCTCTACATCGTGATCCCGAAAGGCTTCTTTCCCGTGCAGGACACGGGCATGATCCAGGGGATCTCCGAAGCCGCCCAGGGGATATCTTTCTCTTCGATGGCGAACCGCCAACAGGCGCTCGCCGATCTCATACTGAAGGATCAGGACGTTGTGAGCCTGACCTCGTTCATCGGGGTCGACGGAACCAATATGACGCTCAACAGCGGCAGGTTTCTGATCAATCTCAAGCCCCTCAGCAAGCGGCACGATTCGGTCACCGAGGTTCTGCGCCGCATTCGTCGTGAAACCGCCGACGTCGAGGGTATCACCCTCTATATGCAGCCGGTCCAGGATCTGACGATCGATTCGACCGTCAGCCGCGCGCAATATAATTTCATCCTGGAAGACGCGAATGGCGCGGAATTGCAGGCCTGGGTTCCGCGCATCGTGCAGCGGCTCTCGAGTCTTCCGCAGCTCGCCAATGTCGCAAGCGACATGCAGGCCCAGGGCCATGCGATCGATCTCGCCATCGACCGCGCCACCGCGGCCCGCTTCGGCATCACGCCGGTGACGGTCGACAACGTGCTCTACGATGCCTTCGGCCAGCGGATCATCTCGACGATCTATACCCAATCCAACCAATATCGCGTCATCATGGAGGCGACGCCCGATCTCCAGCATGCGCTGAATTCGCTGAACACGTTCTATCTTCCGTCTTCGGTCTCGACCTCCAATGGACAAGTGCCGTTAGCGGCGATCGTTCATGTCGAGCAACGTCCGGGACCTCTGCTCATCACCCATTTCGGGCAGTTCCCGGCGACGACCATCTCGTTCGACGTTGCACGAGGCTATTCGCTCGGCGCCGCGGTCGCGGCCATTCAGCAGGCCGAAAAAGATATGGATCTGCCGGAGAGTTTCATCTCGCAGATGCAGGGCAGCGCGGCCGCCTTCTCCGCTTCGCTCAGCAACGAGGTCTTGCTGATCATAGCGGCCATCATCACGATGTATATCGTGCTCGGCGTGCTCTACGAGAGCTTCATACATCCGATTACGATTCTCTCCACTCTGCCCTCGGCGGGGGTCGGCGCGCTCATGTCGTTGATGCTGGCCGGCGACGAGCTCGACGTCATCGCGATCATCGGCATCATCCTTTTGATCGGCATCGTGAAGAAGAATGCGATCATGATGATCGACTTTGCGCTCGATGCCGAACGAGACGAAGGGCTCGCGCCGCGCGATGCGATCTATCAGGCCTGCCTGCTGCGATTCAGGCCGATCCTCATGACCACAATGGCGGCAATTCTCGGCGCCCTGCCCTTGATGCTCGGCACCGGCCCCGGTTCCGAGCTGCGCCGGCCGCTCGGCGTTGCCATCGTAGGCGGCCTCATCTTCAGCCAGGTACTGACCCTCTTCTCGACGCCCGTCATCTATCTCTATTTCGATCGCTTGGCCCAATGGCTCTCGCCCTCGCGCGCCAGGCGCATCGCGCCGCCAGAGGCTGCTGAATGAATCTTTCGGCGCCCTTCATCGAACGTCCGGTCGCCACGACTCTTCTGACCGCCGGGATCGCGATCGCCGGCATACTCGCTTTCACCCAGCTTCCGGTCGCGCCTCTGCCGCAGGTCGATTTTCCGACCATTGCGGTGCAAGCGATGCTCCCGGGCGCAGATCCCGATACGGTAGCCACGAGCGTTGCCGAACCGCTCGAACGCCGGCTCGGTCAGATCGCCGACGTGACCGAAATGTCCTCGGTCAGCGGCGTCGGCCAGACCCGGATTACGCTGCAATTCGGCCTCGACCGCGACATCGATGGGGCGGCGCGCGACGTGCAGGCGGCGATCAATGCCGCGCGCGCCGATCTGCCGACAAGTCTCAAGCAGAATCCGACCTATCACAAGGTCAACCCAGCCGACGCGCCGATTCTGATCCTCGCTTTGACGTCTAAGACGCTCACCCGCGGTGAGCTCTATGACGCCGCGAGCAATGTGCTCCAGCAGCGTCTCTCGCAACTCAGCGGCATTGGACAGGTGATCATCGGCGGCGCGGCGCTGCCGGCGGTGCGCGTTGAGCTCAATCCGACCGCGCTTTTCAAATATGGAGTCGGCCTTGAAGACGTGCGCGCGGCGCTCGCCTCGGCGAATGCCGACAGCCCGAAAGGCGCCATCGAGGACGGCGACAATCATTATCAGATCTATACCAACGACCAGGCGACGCACGCCGCCGACTACAAGCCGCTGATCGTCGGCTATCGGAACGGCAACGCCATTCACCTTTCCGATCTCGCTCAGATCGAAGATTCGGTCGAGGATTTGCGCAACGAGGGCCTCGCCAACGGGCAGCCTTCCGTCCTGGTGATCCTGTTCCGCCAGCCGGGCGCCAATATCGTCGCGACCGTCGACGGGGTGCGGGCGGAACTGCCGCATCTGCAAGCGGCGATGCCGGCCGACATCCACGTCCTCTGGGCGTCCGACCACAGCCTGACCATCCGCGCCTCGCTCCACGACACCGAGCGCACGCTCATCATTGCCGTGGGTCTGGTAATTTTCATCGTCTTTCTCTTCCTCGGCAATGTGCGCGCCGCCGTTATTCCCGCCATCGCCGTGCCGGTGTCGATCATCGGCACGTTCGGCGCGATGTACCTGATGGGCTACAGCCTCGATACGCTTTCGCTCATGGCCCTTACGATCGCGACGGGTTTCGTGGTGGACGACGCCATCGTCGTCCTGGAGAACATCACGCGTCACGTCGAGGCAGGCGTTTCGCGTTTCCGCGCCGCCTTGCTCGGCGCCCGCGAAGTCGGCTTCACCGTTCTATCGATCAGCGTGTCGCTGATCGCGGTCTTCACCCCGATCCTGATGATGGGCGGATTGCTGGGGCGCCTCTTCCGCGAATTCGCCATGACGCTCTCGATGGCGATCCTCGTTTCGTTGTTGATCTCGCTCACGACGACGCCAATGCTTTGCTCTCTCATCCTGAGGGCGAGAGAGAGTCGGCCCTGGCGTTTCAATCCTTTTGGTCTTCTTCTGCGCGGCTACGAGCGAACGCTGCCGTGGGCGCTGCGCCATCGCGGCTTCATCATGACCATGTTGTTCAGCGCCATGGTCCTGACCGTGCTCTTGTTCACGATCATCCCGAAGGGATTCTTCCCCGAGCAGGACACGGGCAGGTTGATCGGCGCGATCCAGGCGGATCAGAACATATCGTTCCAGGCCATGCAGAAGAAGATGGCGCAATTGATGGCGATCGTCCAAGCCGATCCCGCAATCCAGAGCGTTGTCGGCTTTACGGGGGCGGGCAGCGGCGGCGGCCGCAGCACCACCAATACGGGATCGATCTATGTCTCCTTGAAGCCGCTCTCGCATCGCACCGCGTCGGCGGACGAGGTCATCGCGCGGCTGCGCAAGAAGCTCGCGACCATTCCCGGCGCAAAGCTTTTCCTCCAGGCGGTGCAGGACATCCGGGTCGGCGGCAGGCAAAGCAATGCCGAATATCAATATACGCTGCAGGGCGACGATGCGGCGGAACTCTACGTCTGGTCGAATAAAGTGCTGAACGCTCTGCAACAGAGCAAGATTCTAACTGACGTGAATTCGGATCAGCAGCAGAAAGGGCTCGAGACGAATGTCGTCATCGACCGGCTCACGGCAGCGCGTTTCAATCTTACGCCCGAGCAGATCGACAATACGCTTTACGACGCCTTCGGGCAGCGGCAAGTCTCGGTCATCTATAGCGCCAACAACCAGTACCACGTGGTCATGGAGGTTGCCCCGCGCTACTGGCAGGATCCCGCAACCTTGAAGCAGATCTATGTCAGCACCGCGGGCGGTCCCCCGAGCGGAACAGCGACGAGCAACCTGCCCTATGGCCTAGCCGCCGCAAAATCCGCGCCGGTCGGCTCGACGCCGGGGCCTTCCTATTCCGTGCTCAGCGCGCCAAGCAGCACGACCGCCGCGGCGCTCGCCGCGAATGCGTCGAATTCGGCACGCAATGCGCAGACGAATGCGCTGGCGAGCAGCGGCAGCAGCAGCGCGTCGGCCGGAGCGCCGGTGAGCACCAGCCAGGAAACCATGATACCGCTCGCCGCCTTTGCCCATTTCGAGCCGGGCCATGCGCCGATCTCGGTCAATCACCAGGGTTTGTTCGTTGCGACGACAATCTCGTTCAACCTGGCGCTCGGCGCCTCGCTGAGCCAGGCGGCGGACGAGATCAACCGGATCGTGGGCTCGCTCGGCATGCCGGGCGATATACACGGCAGCATGCAAGGCACGGCACAGGTGTTCCAGGAATCGCTGGCGAACGAGCCGCTGCTGATCGTCGCTGCGCTCGCGGCAGTCTATATCGTCCTCGGCGTTCTCTACGAGAGCTATATCCATCCGATCACGATTCTCTCGACCTTGCCTTCGGCCGGCGTCGGCGCGCTCCTTGCTTTGCTGATCTGCGGAAGCGAATTCAGCATTATCGCGCTGATTGGCGTGATCCTGCTGATCGGCATCGTCAAAAAGAATGCCATCATGATGATCGATTTCGCCTTGGAGGCGCGGCGCGTCCAAGGACTGGGCGCCTATGACGCGATCTACCAGGCGTGTCTGTTGCGCTTCCGACCGATCATGATGACGACGGGCGCCGCCATTCTCGGCGCGGTGCCGCTCGCGCTGAGCTTCGGCGAAGGCGGCGAGATTCGCCGGCCCCTCGGCATATCGATTGTCGGCGGCTTGCTGCTAAGCCAAATGCTCACGCTCTACACGACGCCGGTGATTTATCTCATTCTCGACCGCTTCCAGGAACGGCTGAGCAGCCGCCGCGCACGGCCGGCGAATCTGCCGCCTTACAGCGCGCCGGATCTCGCGGAATAGCGCAACGCGCCGAGGCGATCCGCCTCAGACATGGCCGCGGCGGCGCATTACCTCGAGATCGCTCGCCACCATCTCGGCGACCAGTTGCGCGAAACTCGTTCTGTGCGTCCAGCCGAGCCTCTCACGTGCCTTGCTCGCATCTCCGACAAGACTATCGACCTCGGTCGGGCGGAAATAATCCGGGTCGACCTCGACCAGAATTCTGCCCGTCTTGCGATCGAGGCCACGCTCCTCGACCCCCGTTCCTTTCCAGCCGATCTCGATGCCGACTTCGGCAAAGGCGCGCTCGGCGAATTCGCGCACCGTATGGGCCTCGCCGGTCGCAAGCACATAATCGTCGGGCTTCTCCTGCTGGAGGATACGCCACATGCCTTCGGCATAATCGCGCGCGTGTCCCCAATCGCGCCTGGCCTCGAGGTTGCCGAGGTAAAGCTTGTCCTGGAGGCCGAGATGGATGGCCGCCACCGCCCGGCTGATCTTGCGGGTCACGAAGGTCTCGGCACGCGTCGGACCTTCGTGATTGAAGAGAATGCCGTTCGAAGCGTGAATGCCATAGGCCTCGCGATAATTCACCGTGATCCAATAGGCGTAGAGCTTGGCGACGCCGTAAGGGGAACGCGGCGCAAACGGCGTCGTCTCGCTTTGCACCGGCGCCTGCGTCCTGCCATAGAGCTCCGAGGTCGAAGCTTGATAGAACCGCGTCTTTTTGGTGAGGTTCAAGATCTTGATGGCCTCGAGCAGCCGCAAAGTGCCGAGCGCGTCGGCATTGGCCGTATATTCGGGAGATTCGAAACTGACCTGTACATGGCTTTGTGCCGCGAGATTGTAGATCTCGTCGGGCTGAACCTCCTGGACGATGCGGATGAGATTGGTGGCATCCGTGAGATCGCCATAGGACATGAAGAAGCGCACGTCAGGCTCGTGCGGATCACGATAGAGATGATCGACACGCTCGGTGTTGATGAGCGAGGAACGCCGTTTGATTCCATGGACGATATAGCCTTTGCCGAGGAGAAACTCGGCAAGCAGAGCCCCGTCCTGTCCGGTGATCCCGGTAATGAGCGCAACCTTGGTTGCTATGCCCACCGCTGGCTTCCTCCCAGAGCGCCGAGATTCGGACGACGGCTAGCCCGCATCCGCTCGAAGAACAGTAAATGACGCGGACCAGGCTTTCAATCTCCCAGCGCCGATCCGGGGCGAGAGCCGGCCTGTGAGCGCGCCGCCGTCCTCCATGCAATTTGACCGAGACGATCTTCTGCGGCAGAGATTTCCGGCAGGAGAGAGAAAGTGCAACAGGCTCTCGGTCACGGACCTCGCGCATTGATTTGCGGCATTTCCGGACAGGATGGCGCCTATCTCGCGCATTTTCTGCTTTCTAAGGGCTATGAAGTCATCGGAACTTCGCGCGACGCCGAAGTCTCGCGATTCGAAAACCTCTTCGCACTCGCGATCCGCGAGCGCGTGACATTGCGCTCCATGACGCTCAGCGATTTTCGCAGCGTTTTGCAGGTCCTGAGCGAAACCGAACCGGCTGAAATCTATAACCTTGCCGGCCAGAGCTCCGTCGGCCTTTCGTTCCAGCAGCCTGTGGAGACGCTCGAAAGCATAAGCATCGGAACGCTCAACCTCCTCGAAGCCGTTCGGTTCATGAAAAGGGCGACGCGAATCTACAACGCGACTTCGAGCGAATGTTTCGGCGAAACGATCCGCGAATCGCCAGCCCGCGAGAGCACCGCCTTTGCACCCCGCAGTCCCTATGGGGTCGCGAAAGCCGCTGCTTATTGGATCGTTGCCAATTATCGCGAAGCCTATGGCATTCATGCCTGCTCCGGCATCTTGTTCAATCACGAATCGATCTTTCGACCGGCCCGTTTCGTGACGCGGAAGGTCGTTCGCAGCGCCTGCCGCATTGCCGCCGGCGACGAGTTGCCGCTCCGGATCGGTAACACGTCCATCGTCCGCGATTGGGGATATGCGCCTGAATATGTCGAAGCCATGTGGCTCATGCTTCAGCAGCCGAAGCCGCGGGATTACGTCATCGCGACCGGAGAAAGCCATTCCCTGCAAGAGTTCATCTCGGCCTCTTTCGAGGAGGTCGGGCTCGATTGGGCGAAATATACGCAGGAGGACCCGGCGCTCCTTCGAACCACCGACATATTGCAAAGTCACGCCGATCCGAGCCTCGCGGCGGAACATTTGGGATGGCGAGCCAAGACCCGGATGCGCGCGCTCGTTCGCCGCCTCATAGAGGACGAGCGAACCGGCATGGAAGCCGCGGCGCGCTAGGGCCGGCGCTCAGGCTACGTGGCTTGCCTCGGATCCCTCGTGCGTGATCACCTCGGCGAGGTCTTCCGCAACTTCGGCCCATGTCCTGAGGCAAGCGCTCGCGATCTTCTCTTCATAGGCGTGGCGCACGCGCGGATCGAGAAGCGCCAAGATCGCAGCCTTCATTTCTTCGGGGCTATAAGGCGAGAAATAAGCGCATAAATCTCCGCCGACGAGCGGGATCGAGCTCGTATTGGAAGCGGCGCAGGCTTTACCGAACCACAGGCTCTCGGCGACCGGCAGTCCCCATCCTTCCAAAAAACTCGGATAGAGGGTGAATTCGCACGCCGAATAGAGCCAGCGCAGAACGGCATCGCTCGGCGCTTCAATGAAGATGATGTGGCGATTCGAGTGCGAAAATTCCTCCAGCTTGTTCAGGGCCGCGTCGGCCTTCCAGCCGCGGCGACCGGCGATAACGAGATCCGGCAAGTCCGGCCGTTCCGACTTCAGTTCCTCCCATATTCGAAAGAGCAGATCGTGATTCTTGCGTATCTCGACCGTTCCGACGCAGAGCGCAAACGGCCGGCTCGGGCACGTCTTCAGTTCTTTCGGCTTTGCCTGCGCCCTGTAGTTCCTGGCTGTCCCTGGGAACTCATAGGCCAAGGGGACAACGGATGAGAGCGCTTGGCCAACGCCGAGTTTCTTGCGCACGGAATTCAACGCGGACAAAGTGTAGCGCGTCGTTACGATAAAATGGGCCGGTAAGCGCAAAACTTCGAGATATCGTTGCGCATAGTCCTCGCCGACGAATTCCGGATTGGTGATCGGAATGAGATCGTGGATGAGAACAACGAGCTTGGCGTGCCGAGCGACCGCCGTCTTGCAAAGATCGATGGCGCCGCGGTTCATCCAGAAAGCGCCGCCAACGAACAATATATCTCGGAAGTTGAGCCGAGGCCGCGGCGGTTGCGGCTCTTGCATCCGATGCCGTGCGCCAAGGCGACGGAGCCGTCGCCAGGAAGTCCACCGCTCCGGGCGTGCATGGCCGCTTCGCAAATGCGCGTATAACTTGTCGGCATCGCCCTTCGCGGATTCGATGAATGGCCGCAAGTCACGCCAGACGTTGTCATAAAGCGAAAATGGTACGACCTCGAGCCCGGAGCTCATCAGTGCCTCGGTGATCTCGATTTGCACGCGCTGGATGCCCGTGCCTGTCTGATGCCAGAGCACGTGACTGACGACATCGGTCAAATCGAGGAATAACCTCGACGAGATTGACTCACTGGAAGTCGAAAGAAGCCCCACGGGTGCCCCCTCGCGAAAGAGACGGATATGGATGCAGGTTGACGTCGGCGGCGCGCGAGCGGCCCGCTCTCCTGACGCATCTTACCTGTCGCCCGGATCCACCTCTGCTTGCAGCGCGCGCAGCCGCGCCCAATTCGCCAGAAATTCCTGCATTTGGCGTTCCCCCTTTTCTGCAGCGGCTTTGCCGAGCAGGGCGTGAACTTCGCGCGCCATCTCGTCCCAATCGTAGAGGGCAGCCCGCCTCAAGCCCTTCTCGATCAGCTCTTGTCTTCGCCAATTGCTGCGCACCGACGCCATCGCGTGGCGCAGTTCTTCATCGTCGTGACCCGATATGAAAATCGCCGCGTCTCCGGCGACTTCTCCGAGCGACCCGAGCTTGGTGGTGATCACGGGACAGCCGCAGGCCATGGCTTCGATCACCGGCAGGCCGAAGCCCTCGTAAAGCGACGGATAGACGAGCGCTTCGGCGCCCGAATAGGCGCAAGCAAGTTCATCATCGTCGAGGTCGATCTGCCGCAGGGTTACGTTGGCGGGCAAATCCCGCGGTTCTTCATCATCGGCCGGCGCCTCGCCTCCGATGCAAAGCACTTCGATTTCCGCCGGTCTGAAGCGGCGCAAGGCCGAAAGCAGGAGAGCGAAGTTCTTATATCCTACCGCCTGTTTGCGATGTCCGACCGTGAGAAAATACGGCCTTGTGATTTGAAAGCGCTCTTTGAAGCGGTCGATTTGCTTCTTCTCTCGCGGATGAAACATGCGAGGCTCGACGCCGCAGTAAGCAACGCTCAGGCGATCGTCGTCGATATAGGGATGAAAGCGCTTGAGATCGCAAAGCGTATTATTCGAAATGCAGGCATAATAGCTCGCATAGGCAATGGCGACTTTCTTCTCCTCCCACGCCTTGTTGCCCGCATCGAATGCAAAGACCTCAGGGATCATATCGTAGATCATCTGAACGGCGGGTACGCTGACGGGCGTCGTATAATAGGTCGATGCGAAGACGTCGGCTCCGCAATCTCGGCAAAATTGATCTATCAGGAAGGAGTCGGCCGGTGTGTTCAGCCAGGAATAGGAAGGGAACGGGAGATTCGTGATACCGGGGAATTGCGGGCATCCGCCGCGGTCGAGCAAGATGATTTCGAGATCGCGCCGCTCCGATAGCCGCGGAAGTATCGAAGACCAGACCCGTCCTATTCCGGAACGGGCGATTTGATAGAACACCCCGTCCACGACCAGCTTCATCCGGCTAATGCCCCGAGTCGATCAGCTTTGATCCTGATAGGGCAAATTCGCTCGGAGCGTTTGTGCTCCTCGCCGAGCCGCAGCAGCTCCCTTCGAACGACGTCGTAATAGGTCAGGTTTCCATCCCAATCCGCCTGCGTCCCCAGGAGCCGCGCAAAAGTTTCGCGCGAGCGCAAAGCGATTGGCGAGATGAGTTCGCGACTGTATCTCCGCAAGAGTCTGCGACCTTCCTCGATGCCGAGCGTATCCCGTTTGGTCGAAATTCCTTCCGGATTCTGGAAGTAGACGACATGCGGCGTGTTGATTTTGAGGAACTGCTTGCCTCTCGAGATGCATCTCATCCAGAATTCGTAATCGCCCGCTGAGAGGAAGGACGTATCGAAAAGTCCGAGCTCGTCGTGCAGCCTCTTTCGCCACATCGGCGCATTGTGCGGCGAGTTGAAGAGCAAGAGGTTTTGCGGCGTTATGATCGGGAGATCGCTTTTGAAGCCGAAGGCCGCAACCTCCTCGAAGCTGAGCGCGGGATCGAAGCTGTAGTAGAAATCCTGGTAGACGACATCGGCGAAGGCGTGCCGGTCGAGAGTCGCAGCCTGCAATTCAAATGAATCGGACCGGCGAAGATCGTCGAGGTTGGTATTGGTGAGATAGTCCCCGCGCGCCAGCTCGATTCCAATATTCCAGGCGTCGTAGACGCCTATGCGGTGGTTGATGCGCTTATAAACGATATTGTCGTAGCGCTTTTGATATTCCGCAATGATCTCCTCTTCTCCCTCCGGCGAATTCGCATCGATGATAATGAGCTCGCTGCGATCGAAGATCGTCTGAGATGTGATGTTTTCCAAAAAGGATTCGATGTACCGCCGTCCTTTATAGAGGCTCGCAATCGCGGAGATTTTGTACTCTCCGGAATGTGAGAATTTGGCGGCGATCTTTCTGCGCGCCGAACGTGGCAGCCATTTCAAATTCAATTCCCGCGCCCTCTTCTCCCATATCGCGGGAGAGAGATATTCGCCGGTGCCCATGATCAAGCAATTGGACGGGTCGTGCCGCGGCCCAGCATGACGGCCTCTCGATCTGACGTGATCCTCAATGAGCTGCTGCACGAGCGCGTGGCGCCTCGCGCGATCCTCGCCGAGGAACGCCTTCCAATGTTCGAGGCTCTTCGGCGTCAGCCCTCTTTCAAGAAACAGCAGTTCCGCAATGTTCAGAATGAATTCGCCGTCGGACAGGTCGTCGAGCGGCCCCATGAGCCCCGGCTTCGACCGACGCTGTCGAGCCTCTTCGCTCGAATCGACGTCCTGCACGAGAGCGGAAAAGCTCATTCCGTCTCGAAGGGCAGCCAAGTAGCCCTTCAGCCCGATAGGATCGGGTGCACGTCCCAGGCAATGTCTGTAGACGAAATCGATCCAGAAGCGGAATTCTTTATCAGTTTGCTGCGGCCGGCGCTTTCTTCCGGGAAAAATCCGGAGCTTCGGCCAAAATGGTTTGAACATGATCTACCGCCCGCAATGGGAAGGCTCCCTCTCAATTGTCCTCAGCTTAATTCGCGCGGCGGCGCTTGCAAGAGAACTGCGGCTTGATCTCCACTGCTAGTTGAACTTGAATGATCCGCATTGATCCGCGGCTTCGCACGTCGTCCGGAAAATGATTTTCGTTTCGCGAATATTCCTGGAGATCTTCTTACCTCTTACGGTCGTTCTTTTTTATTGTCTTCGCATCGGCAATGCCCGCCTCGCTGCGCTTTCCCTCCTTGGCGCGTCCTTTGTTTTCTGTTCCGTCAACGGCTTGTGGCAAGCAGCTCTTCTGGCGTGTTCAATCCTTTTCAATTTTGGAATCGGAGCCGCGCTGTCGCGCACGCCGAATGATCGAACATTCGTGCGCCGTGCAGTTCTCATCCTCGGCATCGCGCTCGATCTGACAGCGCTCGGCTACTTCAAATACGCCGGCTTCTTCGTCGCAAATCTTGATGCAGCCTTCGGCCTCAGACTGACTCATCCCCAGGTAGTTCTGCCGGTCGGGATTTCCTTTTACACGTTCACGCAGATTGCTTTCCTCGCCGACGTTTACGCCGGCCGCGGGCCTTCGCGACATTCTCTTTCGAATTACGCGCTCTTCGTAACCTATTTCCCGCACGTCATCGCCGGGCCGATTATTCACTGGCGTCAGATGATGCCGCAATTCGCGCGCTTGAGCGCGCCGGGGAGCAAATTGCTCGGCTCGCCGGAACATCGCGAAGCGATTTGCCGAGGCCTGACCTTGTTCGGCATTGGGCTCGCGAAAAAAATCTTCATCGCGGATCAGCTCGCGCCCTTTGTCGACAAGGGCTATGCGGCGACGGGCGCGCTCGGCTTTGCCGATGCCTGGCTGCTCAGCCTCGCTTATTCATTTCAGCTCTATTACGACTTCTCGGGCTATTGCGATATGGCGATCGGCGCCTCGTTGCTGTTCGGCGTGCAGCTTCCATTCAATTTCGACGGCCCTTATCGCGCGAGCTCGATCCAGGAATTCTGGCGCCGCTGGCATATCACGCTGTCAAACTGGCTGCGCGACTACGTCTTTATCCCGCTCGGAGGCAGCCGCGGCGGCACCGCGAAACGATTGCGCAATCTCTTTGCGACTTTTCTCCTCGGCGGCTTCTGGCACGGGGCGGCTTGGACATTTGTGCTTTGGGGCGCTTTGCATGGCCTCGCCTATAGCGTCCATCTTCTTTGGCAGCGAATCCCGTATCGACTTCCCGCGCCGGCCGCCGTCGCCCTGACTTTCCTATTCGTGAACGCGGCCTGGGTTTTCTTCCGGGCGCCTGAACTCGGCTCGGCTTTGAACGTTCTCTCGGCCATGGCTTCACCCATGCGCGCGGGGCATGCCCTGCCGCCCGAGGCCTGGCTTCTGATCGGATTGGCAGGGCTTCCGATATGGATAGCGCCGACGAGCCAACAGCTCGCGCTCGAGACAAAGATCGGAATAAGTCCTCTGACCGCGTCTCTCGTCGGCGCTTGCCTGTTGCTAGCAATCCTTGCGTGCAACACGTCGGCGCCTTCGCCATTCCTCTATTTCAATTTCTGACCGTGACGATAGCGAAATTTGTCCTTTATCTTGCCTCTATTCTCACAGGGCTTGTCGCCTGTTTCGCGGCCTTCTTTCTTTTCGTCGATCGATTCGTCATTCCGGACCGCGATGTCGCGCTCCTCAATTATCACCAGATCCTGCTGGAGGCGGTGCCAAGCCCACGAATCATCATCGAGAGCGGATCGAATTCGGCGCATGGCATCGAACCTGCGCTGATCGAGGCGGCCTTCGGGCTTCCGACAATCGATATCGCGGATTATGCGGGCGTGCCTCTTCCAGCAAAGGTCAGCCGGCTGGAGAAATATGCAAGAGCCGGCGACATCATCCTTATGCCCCTCGAGTGGCCCTATTATTTTAGAGACTCTTACTCTTCCGATTTCCTCGAGGGAATGATCAACCCGAATGATCCATTCGATTCTGCGACCTATTATTTCGCGCTTTCACGCCTCGACCGGATGGATCTCGTCTTCCGTTACATGAACTTTCACTATTTGTCGGAGGGACTCGCATATCGCTTCAATGAAAATCATTACGAGCGTATCGCGTGGCGGCTCGATAACGTCCTCGCGGAGATGGACATGAGCCTCGAGGGCGACGTGAAAATGCCGTGGATACGCACGCGGGAAGTGCGCGGAGAGACTTGCCAAACCTTCATTGGTGCCTTCGACAGCCCTCTTTCCGGCATGGTGCAGGCGGTCGCTGCACGTCTGGCGAAACTTCAGATGGAGCGGCACCTAAAGATCATTGTCACCTGGCCCGCCGTGGCCGGAAAAGATTGCTACGATTCTCGCGCCCTTGCTCACCTCGTCTCACGGGTGAGAACGATGTTCGCGCGCGCCGGAATTCAGGTCATCGGGACGCCACAAGACTCCCTGTTCTCGGACCCTCACGTCCTGAACACGTACTACCACATAGACCCGGCCGCTGCCCACGAACGCACGCTCCGCCTCATCGAGGTCCTGAAATCAGCCGGTCTCCGCGCGAACCCGACGCCGGCGAGGGCGATCCGTCCGCTCGTCGCGGCTGCCGTGGCACAGGAACAAGATCGGATCAACGCGAGCGTCAGTGCAAGACTGCTGCCGCTTGCCGCCGGTGTTTACACCCCCGGGACCGATGAATTCAAAAGGCACTTTTATCTCGTCAAAGGCGGATGGCAACAGCAGGAGTCCTGGGGCGTATGGTCCCGCGGAGCGAGCTCGATCATTTCGATCGGTCGGGTTCCGGAGAGCTGCCAAATGACCTTGAAGGCGAGATATTTAAGACCGGATCGGCCGGCGCGTGTTTTCGTAGATGACGTTTTCGTCAAAACCGAGGACGGAGCCCCCGTCGCATTGGCGCCGAGCGGTGGCGCGGTCTCGATCCGGCTCGATCATCCGGAGCCCAAATCGCCGAAGGAACTCGGGCTCTCGAATGACGAGCGCACAATCGCATTCGGCCTCGAGAAGATCATTGTCCAATGCAACACGACACTGGCCAGCGGCGAGCGCTGATCATGTTCGAAGTATTGGCCCGGGCGGAACTCACGCTGTCGCGTGAGCGACGATATGGGGACAAGCCGCGCCGGTGCGGGCCAGCGGAAGCACGAATTCCGCGACAATCTCAGCTTTTCCAAATCCCGCGCATTGCAGCATTTCGATGAGGCATCTCTTGTTGAAAATCCACCAGCTGCGACGGTCAGGATCACCAGTCGGTCCCACAAGAACCGCCAGCGCAAATGCTTCGTGAGGGGACATGTCAATGGAAGGCGAAGCGATGATGCATAGTCCTCCAGGGCGAATCACGTTCCGGAGCCGCTCGAACGCGCGCATGCAGTCGCGCAAATGGGAAGTCAGCGATCCCATAAAGATCAGGTCGAAAGGTCCGCCCACGGTTGTGGGACTGATATTATAGACATTCACCGTTTTTGGGATGACCTTCGAGGCGAGCGCCATATGCGCGAAGTCGAAGGCCCCCGTGATGTGCCTGCGCGTATAGCCCTCGACATCCCCGATTTCTGCAAGCCGGCGATCTCTTTCCGCTTCACCCCCCACGAAATCCCAATCGAAGAACGAGCCGATCTCGGTTGCCGTGACCTCGGCGCCGCGGCGCTCGAACTCAAACGAAAAGAAACCGCTTCCTCGACCGACATCGAGCACTTTCATTCCGGACATGTCGGACGGAAAACGATAGAAGTCGAGATATTCTCGCATGTCGTAGTCGCCGGGCGTGATCACGCCCTTGCCCAAATCGATGCTGTGATACCAGTAATATTCGCTGGCGAGCTCGCGCAATTGTCGGGCGCTGAGACTCTCGACTTCAAAATCGGCGAGCTTCGATCCTTCGGCGATCTGCATCGGCGGTTGTCCTCCCGCTGCTTGGAAGAGGATAAGCCGCATGCGCTGAGACGGCCATGGAAATGTGTCGGCTAGCCGATCCCATCAACACCGGCCATCGCGGACCATAGTGCCCGCTCGGCATGCATTCGGCGCGGCCGCGAGCTCAAGTCCCCTGCATTCCGCGCCTTTGATGGTTGCGGCGAAGCCCAGGGCTCGTTAAGACTGCCTTCAGCTGGACGGTTTCGAAAATGGGCCTGGGGAAGCCATGTCGATGCGGATGATGCAAATTCGGGTTGGCGCGGCAATTATCTCTCTCGCTCTGGCGGGCCCTATGTCGGCGCAGACCTTATTCCCGTCGCAGCCGGCTCGGGATGCCGAAGATCTGTCGCGGCCCTCCCCTTCGTCCGGTTTGAGCCTGGAGAAGAACGGGACTGCCTTTTTCGTCGACGGCTCTGGGCACATGCTGACGGCGGGCCACGCCGCAGCGGATTGCGCGCGCCTCTTCATCTCCAAGGAAGGCCAGGTCGAACTGGCTCGTCTCGTGGCGCTCGCGGCCGACGTCGATCTCGCCCTGATCAAGGTTCCGAAGACTTTGGGCCTCTCGGCCGTGTTCCCGCGCAGCGGGATGGCCACCGCCAGCGACATGGTCTTCGCCGCCGGCTATGACAAATTGCCGGACATGATGAAACAAGGCCTGCTCGCCAACGCGACGATTGCGCCGAGCGGCGGCGAGGCCGGATATCTCGCAATCGATTCCGACGTGACATTCGGCGCGAGCGGCGCGCCGGTGCTCGATAGCCGGGGCCTGGTTCAGGGCATTGTCAGCCGCCGCACGCGGGAAGACCATGTTCTCGCCGTCGATGCCGCATCGGCAAAGGCCTTTCTGGCGGCGAGCGGGGTCGCCTTCGAGCAAGACGACCGTTCGCAAATCGCAGCATCGGGCTCGCGCGCCAATCGCGCCGCCTCGATATCGGCGCGTGTCACCTGCCTGCAAAATTAGGCAGCCATAAGTTCGGGTCCGACCGGCAATCTCGACCCCATGCTGTATATCGACCATTGTTTCCGCGCATTTGTCGTGGGCCTATTTTTGCTCGTTGCAGCTTTGCCGGCGCTCGGCGCGCCGAGCCACGTATCGCCGGCCGAATCGGGCCCTGCGCTGGCACAAACGGGGGCTCCGGGCCTCGAATACCGGGACCCGTCCCAGGCGCCGCCCGCTTGGGGTCAGTTTGCCAAATTGGTGAAATATCGCTTCGAAACCTGGATCTCCGCGAACGAGGCGGTAGCGAACCGGTTCCGCGCCTATCTCACCGATCATGCCGGAAAGGAGAATGGGCCGCCACAGACGCTGATCGTGCGCGCATGGCTCAATCCCGACGGCACGGTCGAGCGGGTCTCATTTCCCACGCTGAACGATGCTCAGGCCGACAAGGATCTGCACACGATTCTCATGCGCGGCAATATCGGCGAGGCGCCGCCGCCCGAAATGTTGCAGCCCCTCAACCTGCGCTTCACGCTCAACATCAAATCGAAGAAGAAATAGGCGGAGATCCGCCGCGGGTCTCGGGGAATTTCGGCGCGTCTTTGAAGAAGCGTTCGGTTCCGTGGCGCGCGACGAGCGATCCGAAGAAGGAGTTGCGGTCAGGCAAAATCGACTTGTCGAAGCCGGTGCGCCTTGCCATCTCGTTCCACAAGTGAAGCGCATAGGACGAACCGCAACTCTGCTGAACGCACTCCCTGAAATTGCTCATGAAGATCTTATACCAGTCGAGATAATGAACGGGATAGAAGGCGGGTGCCGGCAAGATGCTGTTCGACCATCGCTTATCCCGGACGAAGCCCGTTAGGAGCTGGGGGCCCGTTTCACCCCATTTGGCTTTTTTTCCGATCGCCGCGGCCCTTTCGGCAAGCTCTTTCGCCATTGCCGAATCCAACCGCAGAACTGCGCTGCCGACGAGATTCGTATCTTCCCAGGCAGCGCCAATCGCCGCCTTGCCAGAAGCCGGCCATTCCCGGCTCAAGCAGACGACATCGGTATCGATCCACCAACCATCCGCAAGTTCAAGCAGCTTATAGCGAAAGCGATTGCTAAATCCCGACACGCTGCCGCGGCCCGGGTCCGAATTGTAAAAGAATAAATGTTCCCTTTTCAAAATGCGCGCCGCATCGAAGATCCTGAAATGCGACGGGGCACCGCAATCTTCATAGGCGAAAATGGTTACGTCATGGCCGTGGTCCAGAAAGGACTGGATGCAAGTGGCCTCGAACCCAGTAAGCCTGCCATGGAAAAAAGTAACGAACGACGCCATCGCTATTCAGAGAACCTCTCTCGCTCAATCATTCACTTCGATCCGTCTTGGCTTGCAACGCGAAGACGGGGCGGCGCCTTTCAAACGAAAGACGCGACTTGTTCCATGAAGTTCTGGCTTAAGACCGCAGGGTCGCGTAGACGCCGCATGATGGCCCGGTAAGTCGCGGCGCGGGCACGCATCTCATCGAGATTCGAAAGCAGGACGCGCGCCAGCTCGATGGCGCCGCCGCGCCAGAGCAGGAAGCAATCTCCGAGATGAGGTTTGAGCGATTTCGGCGGCAGTCCCACCGGCACGGAGCCGGCGTAGGCGCATTCGGCATATTTGGCGAGCTCGCTTTCATAGACCGTGGGACAAAGAAAGAAATGCGTGAACCGAGCCGCATAATCCACGAAGCGCTCGCGCACGATGGCATGTTTCAGAGCCGCACCTTTGTCGGGATAGCCGGGATGCGGGAGATCGGTGATGATGGCGCGCAACAGAGGATTGCGGCCGCGTTGTCGCCGTAATTTCTGCCGCAACGGATAAAGCTTAGGGTCGTTGGCACCGGCCAGAAAAATGCGCCGGCGCCGCGCCTCTAGACCGCAATCGACTTCACGCCTTCGCTCATAAGGATAAGGGAGATGGACGACGCGCGAGATTGCGAGCTTTTGCACGAAATCGCGAAACGGCCCTTCCGGGTCGTAAGTCGTCGCGAAATGGACGCCGGGTCTGTCGGCGCAGCTGAAAATATATTTCACGCACGGGTTCGCCGACAAAACCATGTCAGGATCGCTGATACGGAAGAAGATCGGGATGCGCCTTTCGGCCGGCCGGGCGAGGAAAGCCTCGATGATATTCACGTCTTCAGGTTCGAGGCGGTTGTCCAGAACGCCGATGTCGCAGGCGCATGCGGTAAGCCGCTCGACGGGCTCGACCCGCCACCCGAAAGCCGCGCCGAAACTCGGACCGACCCCGAAATAAATGGCTTCCTCATAAGGATGTGATCCGGAAACGAAGTAAGTAATTTCCATTCGCCTGCTCGCGAAAGATTGACGTTCGAAATTTCGCGCGCCAGTGAGGCGCGCACTTGCCGGAACAGGGCATTTGCCCGTATGCTGCGACAAGCCTATGTCGACAATCGCTGCTTCTCTTGAATCGGCCACGCGATCAACGCGCGGCCGGCGTCGAATCATCTGATCCCGCTGCGATAGATTCCCATCTCCGAGCCGTGGGCAAAAAGAGGCGGCTCCAACCAATAGACCCTCGCTTTCGTAAGCTGGAACGCCAGCGTGAGCGTCCAGTCGATCGGCAAGCAAATCGGCAAGTCGAGCGAGATCAGTCGGCGCGCAAACCCTCGGCTGATCAGCGCGCAACACGACGTCCTATCCGAGGGAATGCACGTCTCGAAGAAGATTTCGTTGATGACGCGATCGCCTATCCGGGGCCGCAATCCGCATCCGCCTACGAGGTCGATATAATCGAAGTCGGCGGGCAAGTTGGCGATCAGCTTGTCGAAATACGCACCGGAGTGGTCGAAGAACAAGATGTCGTCCTCGGCCACGATCCCGTAGGGCGAGGACGCATCGGCAATTTCCTTCCATGCGGCGCGATGTTTGAGAAAGAGGCTGATCTCGGCCTCCGAGAGTTCGCGGGGGCGAATCCAAGCCGAACGCGCGAACTCGTCGTCGAGGTCGAAATTTAGCCTTTCGTAGAAATCGAGGCACGTGGCCCATGTCGCGCTTGGGAGGTCGACAAGGCCGATGACGCGCGAGACCAAAATGTTCCGAATGGGCTCAAGGCACTTTCGATATTGCGCCTCATCATAAAAGTAGACATCGGAATCAGAAAAGTCCCCCGGATCGAAAGCCGTGATGAAATTCGGCTGTTGCAAACCGAATTTCGAGAAGGCAGCCATCAGATAAGCGTGCCTCTCGGCATTTCTTTTGCAATGAGGAACGAGAAACGGAACATCGAGCGCCTGTTTCGTTTTCGGCGGCACAAGGCAGCGAAGGTCCGCAATCTTGGAAGATCCGGATCGTGCACCTGACGCATTCTTCAATTTCGAAGAGGTCGCATCGCGCAGCCGCTGGCGATGGAGCGCGGCACGGAAGGTTCGCTCCTTCCTGCCGAGCGCCCGCGCATTTCCATCGCCCAAGCGAAGACGGGCTGCGATGGATGCGACAGCATCGACAAATTTGCGCGGCATTATTCGCAGTTCGGCATCGAGGGACGTCGCAGCCTAACGGTTCCGGCGCAGACTGCAATTCGACTCTTCTCGCCTATTCCGACGTATGCCGTCGACAATCAAACCGAGAGTTGATAGGCTTTGGACCGCACAAGCTGCTGCAAACTCTCCATCGACTCATGCCAGGTACAGGTCGCAAGCGGCCGCGCGGGCTTCTTGCCGACCAAAACGTCGCGAATGCGCTGCGCAAGAGAATCGCCGTCGAAAAGATCAAAGTAGAAGATTGCGTCGCCTCCTATCTCGCGGAATACGGGAATGTCGCTCGCAATGACGGGCGCGCCGCAATGCGCTGCCTCGACGACCGGAAGGCCGAATCCTTCGGCGAAGCTCGCGAAGACGAGCGCCGCGGCCCGTCGATAGGCGTGAAGCAAATCCGCGTCGCTTACGCGATCGAGCCACAATAACCGCCGGCCGAATTCCGTGTGCGATAAGATCCGGTGGCGGACTGCCCGGCTGTTCCAGCCGTATTTGCCGATAATCATGTAGCGAACGTCGACATTATCCCTCCAAAGCCGATCGAACGCGTCCAAAATAACCGAATGGCATTTTCGTGGATCGATCATGCCGACGGTCAGAACGAAGGGCGATGCGCTGCACAAGCGGGCCATCTTTTTTGATATGGGAACAGAACCGGAGTCGAAATCGGCGCCGAGATTGAACCAACCGATTCCGAGATTTGGCTTGTGCTTGAGCTTTTGTCCGACAATGTAGTCGCGCAGATCGAACGCAGTTGTCTTCGAGATCGTGACGAGCGCGTCGGCCAAGGCGACCGCGCCCTCGAGCCAGCGCCGAAAGGCGCGAACAGATGATCCATCGCTGACCCCCGGGTAAAGAAGCGGAATGAGATCGTGCACGCCTACGACGAGCGAGCCGCCCTGCTCTTTGAATGCTTGCATGATCGGGAAGTAAGCGTCGGCCGCGTGCCATACCAAATCCAAGAGCACCAGGATGTCGCCTGCCGAGATCTTCAGCTCGTCGGCAAACCCCCGATGCCGATAGTATGGGACGATGTCTTGGCCGCGAAGGATGACGGGAATGCCGCTCCCGGATTCGACAGCCGCTTTGCCGAGCTTGCGGACAACCCGCGGAATGCCGCTGTGCACGCCGTGGGTGTAGCTTTGCGTCACGTCGAGCAGCATGCGCGGTGTGCGTTGGGGCGGCAGCACCTCGGTCTCCAGGCTCGGGCGCTTTGGCGGAACTCGCCTGCCTCTCCAGGAGTCGCCCCTATGGCCCAAGCCGGTCGCGTGAGAGAGCGTCCAATAGAAATTCCTTACGTGCTGGGAGAAAAAGTGCGGGTTCCTTTCGAGAAACACAATCTCGGTTTGAAGGTGGTCGATCTGATATTGGACAATCTTGTCGGGCAGTTCACGCATAATGGCCCCAAGCGGCTTCAAAAGGTTGATATGCTATTCGGTCGCGAAAGCGCTTCGAATGCCGGGCAGGTCGCACCGGACGGTTTTGCTCTCCTCGAATGTTAGCGCGCCTCTCCGGGGGCGGCGACCCCTCAAATCCGGTCGGTTTCCTATCGGTTGGGATAGAGATAGGGTATGCGCTCGCGGCTTTCGCCAGTTTGATACCACCTCGCGTAATGGATTGACCCGTGGCGTTCAGGGCTGAGGAAACCGGAAGCGAACGCGCCTGCGGCGCATGTTCCCTTTGCTGCAAGCTTTTGCCGATTGCCGAATTGGATAAGCCGCACGATCGCTGGTGCGTTCATTGTCGCCCGGGCAATGGCTGCACGATTTACGACTCTCGCCCGACGCCCTGCCGGAATTTCGCCTGCAACTGGCTCGCCGACCGCGCGGCCGGCGAGCACTGGTATCCGCTGAAATCCAGAATGGTCGTCCAGATCACGCCGGTCGGCGACCACAATTACGACCTCTTCGTAGATGTCCATGTCGATAGCGGCGCTCCGAACGCCTGGCGGGCCGAGCCCTATCATTCCGAGCTTCGGCAGATGAGCGCGAGCCCGCGGACCCTGGTGCGTATCTTTTACGGCAGCCGGATCTGGTTCATGCTTCCGGACGGAGAAGTCGAGGTGAAGAAGCAAGCCGGGTCAGGCAATGGTTAGGAAGCTTCAATTCGCACGCGCCCTTGCGATCATATGCACCTGCATTCTCATGCCCGGCGCGGGATCGGCGGATCAATCAGCAGACCGGATCGTCATGCCTCTCAACCTTGCGGCCGAACAGCGATCCGAATTTTTCACCTGGTTCCACCTCGTTCCCATGGAGCCTGCGGCCACAGCCGAAGGCGCGCAGGCCTGGCATCGATTTCGCCCGAGCGGTCCGGCTTTTCATGGGCTCGCGGAATTGGATATTCTCGCTGCCGCCGACGGGACGATCCGTGCGGCAAGCCTCGGCCTCGATCGTTCGTTCATCGACGATCGGCGCAACGGCGTTTTTGCACGCGATATTGCAAAGAGCTTTCTCGCCTGGGCGCTACGCAACCCCTCGCCGCAGATATCCGCCCTCATCGCCAATTTGGACGATCTTTCCGGCGGCCTCGTTATCATGCGCGGTCCGCCGCCGGCGCCGCCGCCACCCGATAGGACCGGCGGATATAATGTCTATCTCGGCAAGGCCGAGAATGTTTCGTTCGAAGAGGACGGCGTGACGATCGACTTCGCAAATCTTCCCGGCCCATTGCCGAGCGGGCCGTTGTTCGCGCCAAGTCCATCTTCTGAAAATCGATCTTCCGGTCGCTGGCTTAAGATCGACCTTCGATTTCGAGATCATGCGCCGCCCAAAAAATCCGATCGAGGGTCGGTCTTTGCGGCGCTCACAAGCCTGTGGCCGGGGCGAACCCGGCCACAGTAGAGTCTCCGTTCGGAGCCTAACGTCAGAGCGGAATAATATCGACGATCTCGCCGCTCGCGGGGTCGACGATCACGAGTTCGTCTTCCGCCTCGATATATTCGAAGCCGCGATATTCCGGCACGATCGACACGAGCTCCGGCGGCAGCGGATAGAGGTGATAGCCTTCCGGAATCCTCGTGCCCACGTTCAATGCGAAATTGACGTGACCGACGTTTTCGACATGCGTATTGCGGATCGTCTCCTGAATCCGCGTACGCTGGGCCGTCGTGATATGCGCGCGCCCGCCGCTTACGCCTGCGCGGCCTTCGACGCTCTCGCGCCCTTCGACGCCGGTGCGCCCTTCAACGCCCGCACGGCCCTCGACGCCCTCACGGCCTTCAACGCCGGTGCGACCGTTCCGATAGCCGCGGTTCTCTTCGGCCGTACGGCCTTTCTCATAGCCGCGATTCTCTTCGGCAGCCTGGCCGTTTTCCTTGCCCATGCGGTTCTCTTCAGCCGCACGGCCCTTTCCTTTGGCCATACCGCCTTCTTCAGCGGCGCGGCCGCTTTCCTTGCCCATGCCGCCTTCTTCAGCCGCACGGCCCTTTTCCTTGCCCATGCCGCTCTCTTCTGCGGCGCGGCCTTTCTCGGTTCCGGTGCCGCTGGGGCCGTTCGAATAACTACCGGCGCCGCCTTGGGCCGATGCCGCGCCCGACCCGCTCATGCTGCCAGACGCACCGGGTCCGCCGACGCTACCAGAGGCGCCTTGGGTCGCTGTCGCGCCCGCGCCAGACTTCGACATTCCGCCTTCCTGGGCCCAAGCACCCGCGGCGGTAAGGCTTAATATCAGTGCTGCAGTGCTCAAATAGCTGTACCGCATCGTTTCCTCCTTCAAGAATTGGAGCATGCCTCCAACCGAAAAGGAGCGGTGAAGTTCCACCTGGATAAGGCGCGGTATTTCCTGGAGTTCTGCTCGCCGCGCAGATGTTCTGCAATCGAAGGTCGCGAGCTACTTAGGAGACGGCTCGACTCGCGTAGCAGTGGAAAAGTCCGAGCTTCTCGATCGTGCTTGCAGCCGGCGCAATCCTCCAACGGCAGATTGTGCGAGGAACTTGGCCCAACGTCGCGCCCGCCAAGGCAAGCCCGTGTCCGTCGAGAAGGTGCGCAGCTGATAGGCTTTCGCCAGCGAGAAGTCATCGCAAGCGCGCTTGACCGGATCGTCGTAAAAGGCGCCGATCTTCTCGGCATCCATGCCCGGTGTCGCGAGCCAATGCGGAATATGCACGTTGCAGAGCCGTTCGACGTCGGTCAGAGCCTTGCGTGCGCCGGTTCCCGCAGCGGGACAGGAGGTCGAGAACGCATCGCCGATCAGAACAATACCGGCGCGCCGATAGCCGCGCGTCGCATAAAGATCAACGGGGCGGATCTTGATCGGGCCTGCTTCGAAATCGCCCATCAGCTTACGCAGTCCGGGCATCAATTCGAACAGCATCTCGCGCGGACTGGCGCTGAATTGCTTGAGCCAGACGTCGTTTGCGTCAAGGTAGACGAAGAGATTGGCGCGCATGACCGTGCCGATCGGAAAGAGCGTGATGAGCGCCGCGCGATCGCGCGGATGATCGGCGTAATAGGTGAGGGCCGGGAACGGAAACTTCTGGCCGCGTGAAGGGCTCACGTCAAATCCGATACTGATCGAATGGCAGGTGCTCAGGATTTCGGTCGTGAGCCCGATCTTGTGGCGCAGGCCGGCATTCAGCCCATTGGCAAGCACGACGAGCCGGGCGGAAATTTCCTGGCCATCCGATAGCGTCACGCGCTGCAGGTCGTCGCTCGTCGCAATTTCGCTTGCTTTTGCGGCAATGCGCAGGACTTCGCCCGGAATGAGGCCGCGCACAGTATTGACCAGCGGCGTATAGAAAATCCCGTGCTGATCCCCCGGCCGGCGATCCACGACGCGTCCGAAACGCGCAACCCAAGACTCGCGATCCCAAGTCGCCGCGCGCAAGATCGGCTCGGCAAGGCCGGTTTTCTGCAGAATGGCGACTTGCGTTCCGTCGAGCTTCTCGCAGCGGAAGTCGGGCGGATATTCGTGATGCGGATCGACGAGGGCAGTATCGATTCCGGCCCTGCCGAGCATCGCCGCTGCAAGTGAACCGGCAAAACCGCCGCCGATGATCACCACATTCTTGTTCTGCATCTCTCTCATCCCAGTGACGGCCATCGGGCCTATTTCTCTTTGCCCGCGGCATTGCGGCTCTTTGCTTCGATTGCCTTTCGCCTGCGCAGGCGCGCGTGATAGGCCTCTTTTGCGCAGGCGCGCAGCTTGAGGAAGGAAGCGTGAAGCTCGCTCAAGAGCGCAAAGAAGCGCGAGCGGCCGGGGCCCGCATCGAACCAAAGCTGCGCGATCGACGCCCGTTCGGTCCAGGCCGCCATGTAGCCCGTGTCGTCGAGCGAACAGGAATCAACCCGCGCAATCGCCCCGTTCGCGAGAAAGGCCGCAGTATAATCTTCGAGCAGCAGCATGCCGGGCGAAAAGTCGCCCAGGCTCTCGTCGTAGGCCGTCTTCCATGTGAAGGCGGTCGATCCTGCCTGCAAGACGATCTGCATGCTCACCGGCCTCCCATCGAGCGTGAGCGCGTGAATGAAAGCCTCGCCGCGCGCGGCGAGCGTGCCGATCATACCGCGCGTGAAGGTCGTATCGGCCGATTTCGAAAGCAGAGCCGTGCGGCTGCGACCCTTCCAACCCGATGCTTCGAGCGCGAGGAAATCCTCGAAGGCACGCCGCACGTCTTCCGCGTCGGTGAAAATGGAGGAGGCGAGTGCGCCTTTCTCCGCCAGACGCCGACGATGCTGGCGCAGCTTTTTGCGGCTCGAGCTCGAAAGCGCGCGCTCGAGATAGGTTTTGCCGTCGAGCTCGGAGGAAAGCACCGGGCGCTGGATTTGAGCAAAGATGCGCAGCGCGCCGCGACGCGCGGCAAGCACCCGATTGAGCGCCTCCATGGTTGCGTTAGCCGCGCTCATAGAGGTGACGGCGACGATCTTCGGCAGGTTCGCGTCGCCCGAAATATAATCGAGCATGGCCCCGAGCACCGCTTCGGGACACGCGCTGTCGATGACGGGCGTGCCGAGATAGGCATGCGGCATGGCGGGCGCGGCGAGGACCGCGAGTGGCAGGATCGAGTGAGGTGCGCGCCCGATCGAGAAGGCCCAAATGCCGGCGAGCCGAGAACCCGCGCCCGTGTTCTGCCAGGCAAGCAGCGCGCAGCAACGAAGGCCAGGATAGGACGAAGCGGCGAGCGCGACGAGCGACGGATTCATGAAAATATTCGCGCAATCGGCGCGCGCGAGGAGATCGAGCCAATCTGGCTGAAGCGCAAGAAGGCGCGCGCCTTCTGCGACTTCTATGGCGATCGCGCGGCCTTGCTCGACGGGGCGCGCCGGCGCCTCATTCAGCTTCGAAAGCTCGGACGAGAAATTTCCGACGAGCGCATGCGCGCCGGGCAATGTGAAATCCCGCAAAAATGAACCTCCCGGACAGCACCGCCGGTCCGCCTCAAATCGGTGGAGGTTCTAGCGAAAACCCTTTCACAAGCCCTTATGCGCGTGCGAGAAATTAGCGTGATCCTTTGCGAGAAGTTAAACCGGCCGGAGAATTCCGGGGCATGGGGAGAAGGGCGCGCGCGGCGAAAATATAGACAGGCGCGCGCGTGCATGATCAATTGCAATCGGTCCCGCCCGGCACAGTGGAATCGTAGAACCTCATGAGTACGCAAGAAAAATCCTTGTTCATGACCTTTCTCATGACGCCCGACATGGCCAATTTCTCCGGCCACGTGCATGGCGGATCGATTCTTAAAATCCTTGACCAGGTGGCCTATGCCTGCGCCGCGCGCTACTGCAAGACCTATGTGGTGACGGCCTCCCTCGATCAGGTGATCTTCAAGGAACCGATCAAGGTCGGCGAACTCGTCACGTTCAAAGCCAACGTCAATTACGTCGGCCGGACGTCGATGGAGATCGGCGTCAAGGTGGTGGCGGAGAACTTGACGACGAAGGAATCGCGCCACACCGTCTCATGCTATTTCACCATGGTCGCGCGCAATGCAGACGGCACGCCCTGCCCGGTTCCCCCGCTCGAGATCGTCACCGAGCTCGACCGGCGGCTCTTCGAGGCCGGCAAGATGCGCAAGGAAATGCGCGAAGAAATCATGGAGCGCAATCGCCGGCTGCATGTCGGCATGCCGGACTGAGCATCTAAGCCGATCTGGCGTCGGACTGTCTGCCGCTAGACATCGCGCAGCCGATGCACGTCGTGGACGACGATCCCCGATTCCGGCATTTCGAACCATTTGCGCTGCAGAAGCGTGCGCTTGGTGTCTTCGTAGCCGCTCTGCCAATGTTCGCGCATCGACGTGCCGGAGAAATCATAATCCTTGGCGTGGCCCTCATAGGCCTTCTGCTGATAGATCAGGTGAAGGATCGTGATCTCGGGCATTTCGGCGAGCTCGTCGCGCAGGCGCCGCTCTTCGTCGCTCAGTTTTTCGTCGGGCAATTTCGCGAGCGCCTCGTAAGTGCGCGTCTTCCATTCGCGCAGCCGCTTGTACATATCGGTATTGTAGCGGGTGCGCGAGGAATACATGATGTCCTTGTGCCGCCCGAGGACATCGGCCATATCGCGCGGCAATTGCCCGAGCGCCGAGAAGAGATCGACCTGGAAGACGAGCGTATTGCTGAGATCGCCCTGATCGAGCAGGTGCTGCAAGGGGGTATTGGAAACGATGCCGCCGTCCCAATAATAATCCGTGCCGATCTTGACCATCGGCAGGGCGGGCGGCAGAGCGCCGGACGCCATGATGTGCTCCGGCCCGATAATCTCGTTTCGATTGTCAAAATAGATGAAATTGCCGGTGAGCACGTTTACGGCGCCGACAGCAAATCGCATGCTGCCGTCGTTGATGAGCGAAAAGTCGGCGAATTCCTCGAGCGTTTCCCGCAGCGGAGCGGAATCGTAGAAGCTCGTCGCGGTGCGCGCGCCGGCCGCGCTGAGCCAGGGATTGAGATCATGCGGCTTGAAAAAGCCCGGCTGGCCGAGCGCCATGGTGAACAGAGCGCTGGTCGCATTGCGGGCGCGGCGATAGATGTCGCCGTCGGGCGTATAGGCCCAGATATGGCGCTCGGTGATCTTCTCCCAGAAGGCGCGTAGCCGCTCGAGACGCCTTGCGCGCGAATTGCCGGCGATGATCGCGGCATTGATGGCACCGATCGAGACGCCGGTCATCCAGTCGGGCTCGATGCCTGCTTCGTGCAGTGCCTCATAAACACCGGCCTGATAGGCGCCGAGCGCACCGCCGCCTTGAAAAATCAGCGCGATCTGGTCGCAGCGGTCCGGCCGCCATCCGACAAATCCGTCCGGCTTCGTAAAGCCAGCCTTTACGTCCATGCTCTTTCACCGTGGCTTGTTCGGAAAGGATAGGCGGGCAGAATTGCGATAATGTGACATGCTGGCGTCACATCAGCTTCAACAAGACCATTGAGAAGCATAGGAGAAACCGGGGCAATTCGCGCGCTCGGGCGCGCTTGCGGAGGCTTGCGAATGCGCATCGAAGATATTCTTCATCTGCCCTCTATGCCGCTCGCCGGGCCGAGCTATCCGAAAGGGCCCTATCGCTTCGTCAATCGCGAATATATGATTATCTCTTACGAAACCGATCCCGAGATCATCCGCGAACAATTGCCCGAGCCGCTCGAGCCGCTCGATGAGCCGCTCGTCCACTACGAATGGATCAACATGCCGGATTCGTCCGGCTTCGGCAGCTATACGGAGAGCGGCGTCGTCATCGGATGCAAATATCGCGGCGAGGAAATGAACTTCGTCGCGCAAATGTATCTCGACGACGATCCCCCGATCGTCGCAGGACGTGAGATCTGGGGCTTTCCTAAAAAATATGCGCATCCCAAGCTCGAGATCGTCAAGGACACGCTGACCGGCACGCTCCATTATGCCAATCAGCTCGTCGCTATGGGCACAATGGGTTACAAGGCCGAAGCGATGGCCGGCGACGGCACGCTCACGCGCGCCATTCTCTCGAAGACCCAGGTCAATCTGAAGATCATTCCGGGGGTCGACGGCAAGCCCGGCATCTGCCAGCTCGTCGCCTATAATCTCACCGACATCAACGTGAAGGGCTCCTGGCTCGGACACGGGCGGCTGCATCTCGTGCCGCATGTCAATGCGCCGGTCGCCGATCTGCCGGTGCGCCGAATTGTCGGCGCGCATCATTTCATTACCGATCTCACCTTGCCCTATGGCCGGATTCTGCACGATTATTTGAGGAGCTGAAGGCTTGGCGAGGGCAGCAATCGGCAGCGGCGCGGCGCTCCCCCCGCGCGTTCAGGTTCGCTACAACTGCGAGCCGTCCGAACGCTCTCCCTTTCCGATCAGCTCCCGAAATCGATGCTTTAGGTCCGAGACAATTCTCTCCCGATTATAAAGCGAGGCCGCGACGCGCCGTCCTTCGCTCCCGCGCCTCTCCCGCTCCGCGGTGTTTTCGAGAGCCTCGATACAGGCTTGCGCGAATTCTGCCGCGCCGCGCGCGATCCAGCCTGCGGGCCGGCCCTTCAGATGCGACTTTGGAATGTTCCCGGGGGCACTCACGTAAGCGGTTCCATATGCGCCTGCCTCTATGATCTTCGTGCGTAGCCCTCCTCCCATCCGCATAGGCGCGATCGCGATCGTCGTAGATCGGTAGAATGCGCCGACATCCGTCACTCTGCTCGACAATCTGACGCGCGGATGAGCGCCGAGCCTCAGGGCGCCCGCGGGAATATTTGCGCTAGCTATGCAAAGCTGCAGTCCTGCCGCACGGCGCGATCGAATCCGCGGCAGGACGCAATCGCAGAACCAGGTCACTCCATCGAGGTTCGGCGGATAGCCCAAGGTTCCGACGAACCCGATGGTGCGCCCGTCGTCGCGCTTAGGTACAGGACGGGGAACCGCAACGCCATTCGGCGCAGGCAAGATCTTAAGCCCTTTGTGCCGGCTCATGAGGGAGCCGCGGTCGATTTCGTTCGAAGCAAAGCAGGTGGCGAATCGATGCGAATATGTGGCGATCATCCGGTCGAAAGCATGCGCCTCTTCGGCCAGCCGGCGTGCGCGAAAGCAGGAGCCGGACTCTGCCGCCAAATGCGCGGCGCTCATTGTCGCTTCATAATCGTCTTCATCCAAGTCGACGGTAACCGGAGCGTCCGCATCCAGCCCGTCGAGAATCGGCAGCATGTAGCTTCGAGCAACATGGATGACTCTGTAGCGATTTGCCGAAACGAGCTTGTTCGCCCGCCGCAGAATCCTTTCTGAAATCCCGCTGCTCAAGCTGGGCTTCCGATAATCCTTGAACGCAACCAGCCGCTGTCCTTCGTCCTCGATCAGCGAGAGAAGGCGGAAATGCGTCTCGGGTTCGACGTCCCAGATCGAAATATTGGTATCGGGCTTGAATGTCGTCGCACAAGGCGCGTTCCCCGCAACCGGAAGCACCACGACATCGAGCTTGCAGATCTGTTCCAGGGCTTCGACAAAGAGAGCCATCCGCATCGCGAGCCCATGCCCAGACCGCGAGGGCAGGATCGGCGAGAACATTAAGGCTCTATCCATCTCGGCTCCGCCCACCCGTAAGACCAGGGCCGTCGAAAGCCGTGCGGCACTGCGCAATAAGCGAATCTTCCCTCACGACCCGAGTTCCGTTACGGTTCCAGCCATCCTGGCGCCTTTCGCTGCACGTCTCGAATGCGCCAGAGAGGCGGCCGTTATATCGCGGTTGGAGCGACTCACGAATGCTGCCGGGCACGTCTTTCATAAAGTCATCCGACTGGCAGGCCGTCGAAGTCGATGACGGCGTCGTTGTCAAGGACGCGCGAAGTGACGAGGTCCATTTCCTGAATAGGACCGCCGCGATCGTCTATGAAATGTGCGATGGGCAAGCGACCCCTGCGCAAATGGCGCGTTTCCTCGAAGAGGCGTTCGGCCTCAAGACCTCGGCACTCTCGGACGTCCATGCCTGTCTCGAAACGCTCGAAAGGAAGAATTTGATACGAAAAGTCTAGGGCCTGATTTTTTCGCTCCGTGTGCCCGATTCGAAGGGAGGTCCCCATGCCAAAATTCCTTGGATTAGGAAGCTATACTGCGGAAGCCTGGCAAGGCATCAAAAACGAAACCGCCAGCCATCGCCGCGAGTTCGTCGCTCATCTATTGACCTCGGTTGGCGGCAGGCTGGAAGCCTTCTATTTCGCATTCGGCGAACACGACTTTGTCTTCATCGCGGATTTCCCCGACAATGTTACCGCCGCAGGGGTCGCCATTTCCGTGGCGGCGAGCGGAACGATAAAGAGCCACATGACCCCGTTATTGACGCCTGAAGAGATAGACGTGGCCTTGAAAAAGGAGGTTCATTTTCGCCCTCCTGGCGCGCGTTGACGAGACGGAGCCGCCCAGCGATCTTGGACCCCGTGAGTTCAACGGATATTTCGGGAGCCCAATATGGTCGGCAAACGCGTTGAGTTCGACGACGAAACGTGGGCGGCGATCAATCTGCTTCGGCAGGAGCGCCATAGAAGCTTTCAGCAGCTCGCCGACGAGGCGTTCCGGGATCTGCTCGAAAAACATCAGAAGCCGGTCGGGCTGAAAGCCCAATTGCGCGAGAGCTTGCGTGCATCGGGCAAGAGCGCGCGGGCACCGGCGGCGCATAGCGCGCCTAAGAAAGGGCGCAAGCGAGCTTCGGGTCAAACCGAAATGCTTCTGCCGATCTCCGGCAAAAAGGAGAAGGAAGGGGCGCAAGGCCGCGCAACCGCGGGCAGAAACAAGGTAGAGTAAGATCACCGGCCTCGTGCGATTTCGCTGAATGCCATAGTGCCGAAATTCCTTGGTTTGCGAGCCTGCGCGGCTGAAGCCTGGCAGGGCTCCGAAGCATAGACGCGGCCCCGAGAAAGCAAGTAGAGTTTCGCCGCCGGGCGCGCCAATGGAATCCGCGCGCTCCGTTAGGCCACAAGTTCGGCCAGCCGACTTGGATTGCTGTCGGCAAAGCTGCAGATCATTTTTTAATGACCAAAGGACGATGGAGGAGACAATGGCCGGGAAACTGGAGCGCAAGTCGTTCGACAAACCGGATGAAACGCGCGCATTCAGAAACGGAAAGGGAAAGGTCGAAGTCGTCACAATCGGCGGACATACTTTCGGGCGGGGCATATTCGAACCGGGATGGCGTTGGTCGGAACACGTGAAGCCAATCGCCGGAACCGCGTCCTGCCAAGCGGCTCATACCGGCTACGTCCTCGAAGGACGCATGATCGTGATGATGGACGACGGCAGCCAAGCCGAATACGGACCTGGTGATGCATTCTATATGCCGCCCGGCCACGACGCTTGGATCGTGGGCGACGGGCGCTGCGTGCTGCTCGATTTCACCGGAATTGGAACCTACGCAAAGCCAGCCTGAAGCTCAAGATTCCAAGTGCTCGCGACAGCGCGAGGGCTTGACCCCGCGAGCCATAGGCGTATCGTCACGCAGTCCCTCTCGGGTTCGCCTACCCCTATCCGATGGGGATGTGTTGACCCCTTTTGCCAATCGGGGTCCGAAGCCCGCTCCTGGGCTCATGAGCGCCTCGCACCCGGCGGCTTGCGAGGCGCTTTCTATTCCGGATCAAAGAGTTTGGAATCAACGAACCGGCGCTCGCCGTTGCGCTTTCGCTTTCCTCTCCTATGTAGCGCTTTCGCACAAAGGAGATGTCGATGAAGAAGCGCCGCAAGGCTCAGCTTCTCAGAAAACGTCAAGAGAAGCTCTTCGAGCATCAGCGCCTAGAAAAATTGATGCGGGAGACTCTGGATCGAACCGGCGTGACGAGGCTGCGGGCGATGGGGATCAAAGCTGCTCATGCGCCGCTTCCCGATCTTAAAGTCGAGTTTCGCGGGGTGCCTTGCTCAGACAATCTCTCGTCGGTCGCAACCGCAAAGAAGGAATTGCCGGCTGATGCCCTCCGGTTTCCGATCGGCAATAATCATAAACAGGGCCTCGAGCTCATTACGCCGGGCATGTTGAAAGACATTCAATATCTCGGGGGCAAGAAGCCGAACTAGAAACTCGTCGAACGGTCTGATCTTCGCGACCAGGCGGGAAATGCCGTGCGCTCCGGAGAGAGGCGGTTAGGCTGCAGAAGAGGCGCAACCGCGAGTAGAACCCGAGTTGCAGGCTGCCAGCACCCCGGATAGACAGGGTTTGACGGACGTGATCCTCGAGCGATCAAAACAGCTTGGATCCAGAGGAGTCCGGCGGGGAGGCGCCATGGAGCTGGAACGCCATGTGGGACTGGCGGCGGACGGGTCGGTCCGGCTGCCGGAGCGATCTGTCGCGGTCAGTTCGATCCTGCTCAAGCTCGCGGCCATGGGCGTTCGGATCCCGGCCGATATCGGCCACGAGGACGTGCTCCAAATCGCGGGCGACCTCTTCGCGCGCTACCGCGAGCAGACCCGGCTGCTCTCCCACCATCTCTGTCCCGCCGATGAGCGCATCCAACATTATATCGACGGGCTCCTCGCGGCTGTTGCGGCCAAACGGCCGGTGCGCCTGCCGGCCGAAACATTCATTCTCGACTATTATGGGCTCGCCCGGGAGCTCTCGCTTCCGGTAGACGCAGATTCTTGGGAAAACGAACTCGTATCGAGCTACCGGCTCGACAATGGCGTTCTTCATAACCCCGTCAGCGACCGGCGCACCACGCAGGGAGTCTTCCACGTCGCCGAAGGCGGGCTTCCGATCCCGGCGGATAAGATCCGCGTGCCGCTTATCACCTATCTGCGCCTGCTCGAGGAAGCGCTGCGCCCGCCGCCCGAGCTCTTGCGTCTGCCGTTCACCGCGAACTGGCCCGAGCCGGTGGAGACCATGGTCTCGCTGCTCCTGCGGCCCCTCGTTTGCCCCGCAGTACCGGAGGTCTCCCCCGAAAAGCGCACCGAGATCCGCTTCTTCGTCCCCGGCGGGCTCGTTTCGAATCTCGACTTTGTGGAAAGCATCTTCGGCAATGCCGGAGATCCCTATCTGCCTGCCCACGATGCGGGCCTCGATGTGGACGGCTGGACCGGCCATAGCGGCTGCGTGATCCTGGCGCCGCATCTCATGCGGTTGAAGAAGAAGGACGTGAGCCTGCCGCATGTCAGCGAGGCCACCGAGGCTCAGCGCGCGACCGGCATGTGCTGGAGCGACGAGGACGAACTCTACAATGGAGGTCGGCCGTTCAAGATCACCTCGCGCGACATGAGCGGCGTGATGGTGACTATCCTCACCGATAATTACTTCGGCTACTGCAAGAAGGAAGTGAAAACCCAGATCGGATTCAGCGCGAACCTCTTCGGCGGGGCCGAAGAGGAGCACGCCGGCGGGGCTCTTGCCTTCGCGGCTTTCAGTCTGGGCGACCGGTTCGCGCCGGATCTCGTGCGGGTCGGCAGCGCCAAACACCGGTTCGACGAGGCGCTCGCATTATTGGGCGAGCGCGCCGAGTTCCACCCCGCGGGCTATGCCACCGATCGGGTCTATCCGGAAATCCACTACATGCCGGAAGACATGGAGATCGACGTCCGCGGGCAGGACATCACCTGGACCAAGGATGGCAAGCCGCAGCACCTGAAGCTGCTGCCTGACCGGATTTACATCCATCCGAGCGGCTATAAGGTCCGCATGGCCAAATATGGCGGGGCGCCGAGCTGGCGGCTGATCGGCACGGTGCCCGAGGGCGCATTCTGCCACAAGCCTTGCACCGTTTCGGGCGGCGGCAAGTCGGAGATCAGCAAGAGCCTGGTGGACGCGGTGCTGCCCGGGTCGTTCTACGTGCGCAGCTTCGAGGAAGACATGGCGCTGGTCGAGAAGATTTTCGGCCGGAATTATGACGACGCACGCCGGCCCGATCTGCGCGGCAGCGATGGCGCCGGTCCGTCGCGGCCGATCCTGTCCCCCGAGCGCTCGCTCGGCTCGGTAATCAAGCTGCTCACGCCGAACCCAGCCGAATTCACGCCCAAGTACAATTCCTGGCTCGAGAGCATTCCGAACCACGTGCGCGCACTCGTCTTCGTAATCAAGCGCTTCTACCAGCCCGAATGGGGCGAGGATTGGCGTCAACATTTCAGCGTGGACATTATCAACGGCGCCCCGGGGCACGAACTCAAATACGACGGCCGGCGTCTCGTCGCCAACTATCTCCGGATCGGCCGGCAAGAGAACGGTGCCTGGCGAACCTACAAGCTGCGCCAGGACTTCGTCGCGGCCGACAAGGTGCAGATGGAGGACGACATCACGGCTTCGGTGGTGGTGCCGGCGGAGCGCCTGATCGGACTGCCGAGCGAATATGATGGGCACCCGAGCCTCAAGCTGACGCAGAATTGCGAGTTCAGGCTGTTTCAGCGGCCGGACGATGCGATTCATCCGGGTCTCGACCGACAGACCGAGGACGACATGTCGCGTCCCGGGCTCTTCTGTTCGAACTTCCAGCCCCTCAAGCGCGAGGACGTCCAGCGCATCGTCGAGGACGTCGCGGTCCAAGACGCCTTCACGCGTCCGATGCGCGAACATGTGGCGCGCAACGCCGTCCGCGCCGGCGACTTCTATTCGATCTGTTCGGCACAGCCCCGGCTCATCGGCGGCAACCCCACCAAGAATCCGCGCTATCTTCAGCTTCGACCGGACCTCGCGAAACCGCGCGACCGCTATGTCGCGGAGATGGGCGCGCGCCTATATCGCCGCCTCCCGCTTGGCGCGCCCGTGCTGTTTCCGGTGATCGGCGTCATGTCGGGCCGGCGGAACAACCGGCAGGACGAAGGCATTCGGCCGCTCTGCGTTTATGGGCCCATCCATTACCAGGAGCTGCCCGAACTGTTCATGGATTACGTGTGCTCGCTAACGGGTACGTCGCCCAGCACGACGGGCGCCGGCTCCGAAGGCGCGCTCACCAAGGGACCGTTCAACGCCATCCAGCCTACGGCCGATCTCAATAATGCGCTCGTCGCTATGCTGCTTACCGGCTATTCGGGATTCAGCTCGGCCGCCGGCTTCATCGGGCCGCATCTGCGCGTCGACCATGACATCAGTCTGCTGATCCCCGAGATCTGGTGCCGGATGTTTCCGCACGAGCGCGACCCCGAGCGGCTGATCGAGGCCGGACATCTGGAGAAGCTCGAAGATTATGCCGAAGACGGAAAGCAGGTGCTGGCGAGCCGGCTCGGATATCGCATCACCGCCAAGTTCGTTCACACCTATTTCGGGCGCGTATTCGACAATCCCACTGTGGTCTTCACGGAAGAGATCCTGAAGCCCGAGCTGCAGGATCCTGCCGTATTCGCCGATGGCGTCAACAACATCGTCGAGGCGCAGCAGCGTGTCGCGGAAGCCTATTTCACGGATGGCACGATCGAGGACGCCTGCCCGCCGCTCAAAGCGCTCCTCCATATCATGGCGCGCGGAAACTATGAGGGAAAGACTGCGGCGGACCCCGAGATTCGGGCGCTCTTCACCCGCGAGGCGCTGCTCGCGAGCGATTGGTATCGCGAGCGCCTGGCGACGAAACAGCAGCGCGACGTCGCCCTCTGGGAGCGCCATGCGCGAAGCCTGACGGGCTTCATGGCACGGGTCGGCCATCGCGAGGAGGCCGAGCGGCTCGGGATCGCCGGCCGCCTGGAGCATGCGTTCGCGGAGCTCGAACGGGTGAGCGCGCCGGAATATCTGACGGGGCTCGTCGGCACGATCGGCGCCGACCCGATCCATCGGCCGGCGCGCGTCATTGAGGGCGCCGAGCGCGAGGCCGTCGAGAAGGAGAGCATGTGGTCGTCGTGAGCTCGAAGCTTGGTCGGGGCGTGCGGCGGGCTTAAACTATCCGACATATGCGCCCGCGCTTCCGAGAGATCGTTGCCGACCCCATCCTTGCCTTGATGCTGGCGCTCGGCTTCTCCTCGGGCCTGCCATTTCTGCTTGTGCTCGGTACGCAGGCAGCGCGTCTCGCGGAAGCCAAAGTGCCGATCGAGAAGATCGGGCTGATCAGCTGGGTCGGCCTTTGCTACTCGCTGAAATTCCTCTGGTCGCCGGTTATCGACACGATCGACGTGCCTCTCCTTGCGCAGGCCTTGGGACGCCGGCGCGCCTGGCTCCTCGTCTCACAAATCGCTGTCGCGTTCGGCCTCGTCGCGCTTGCCTTCGCAGATCCGGCGCACGCGCTTATCGGCGTCATTTTCTGCGCCGCGTTCACGGCGTTCGCCGCCTCGACGCAAGATATCGTCATCGACGGCTGGCGCATCGATTCCGCCCCGACGGAGCGGCAAGGTATCATGGCCGCGACGTCCAATTTCGGCTATCGCCTCGGCCTCCTCGCGGCCGGCGCAGGCGCGCTCTACATCGCCGATTATTCCGGCTGGCGAAGTGCCTATCTCGCGATGGCCGGGCTGATGGCGATCGGCATCATCGCCGGCCTCATTTCGCCGCGCTTGCCGGAACGCGCGCGCGAGCCTGCCTCCGTCGCGGGTAAATTCCTCGAGCCTCTGACGGATCTCTGGCGCCGATTCGGGCCGCTCCTCGCGGCAATTCTGGCTCTCGTCGCCCTCTATCGCCTGCCCGATTTCCTGAGCGGGGTGATGGCCAATCCGCTCTATATCGGCCTCGGCTTCTCCAAGAGCCAGATCGCGACCATGTCGAAAGTCTACGGCATATGGGTCGGCATTGCCGGCGCTTTCGCCGGCGGTTTCGCAATCACACGCATCGGGCTGATGCCGGCGCTGCTCGGCGGCGGAATTGCGGCCGCAGCCTCGCACCTCTGCCTCGCGCTCTTGGCAGCCACCGGCAAGAGCCTGCCGCTCCTGGCGCTCTCGGTGAGCGTCGAGAATTTCGCCGGCAATTTCGCCGGGGCCGCGCTCATCGCCTATATGTCTTCGCTCACTTCGCCGGCCTTCGCCGCAAGCCAGTACGCGCTTTTGAGCTCGCTTTTCGCGCTGCTCGGCAAGTTTCTCGGCGGCCTCTCGGGATTCGCGGTGAAACAGATCGGCTTTGCGGGATTCTTCGCCTCGACTTCGCTCATCGGCCTGCCGGTTGCGGCGCTCTGTCTGTTTTTGTGGGCGAGGCAGAATGAGGCGCGACGGGCCGCGGTAGTGACGGAATGAAATGTGGACCCGGGAAGACTCCGCCTCGCCGCCCTGGTGTTGAAGTGCATGATCGAAGACAGATAGCCCAAATGCCGCATGTCTTGCGTCGCGAACTCCTCTTTGTTTTAGGTCTCGCTCTCGCAGCCTGCTCGACCGAGCCAGCGCCCACTCCGGCTCCGCCTCCTGCGCCCCCGACCAATATGAGCGCACGCGAACGCGCCGCGAGCGAGGTCCATGTCGATCCCTCTGCCGCGGCGGATGCGATTTCGCACTATCGCGAGGAGCACGGCCTTTCCGCCGTCACTCCCGATCCGGTCTTGCAGAAACTGGCGCAGGCGCAGGCCGACGCCATGGCGTTGCATAATGTCCTCAGCCACACGATTGCCGGCACGCTGACGCAGCGCTTCGATGCGGCCGATCTTGCCGATGCGACAGCCGTCGAAAATGTTTCGGCCGGATATTTCTCTTTGCCCGCGGCACTCGCCGGCTGGCAGAATTCGCCGCCGCACAATGCCAATCTGCTCTCTCCTAAGATGCGCCGCCTCGGCATCGCGACCGCCTATGCGCCGGGCACCCGCTATCTCGTGTTCTGGGCGCTCGATATGAGCGATTGAGGCGTTTCGCGCTTCTGCGCGAACTCAAGCACGGCGATTGGGACGCGAAATGGTTAATCGCGCGGCCGGTCGGGGCCAGCGCACGCTTCCCGGCACGCGGCTTAAGCCGTGGAACCTACCCCGATAGAGGGCGTTTCGTTCGGGCTTTGTTGGGCTGCCGCTGCTATCGGCTTGAACCTTTGACGCATTCCTTTGCCCAGGACTTACGCCCTCCAGCACCTCTACCTCACCCCGGGCCGCTGGATCTGATCACGCTGCTCAAGACATTGCGGTCCAATGCGCTCGAATGCTGGACGAGAGCGCATTTCGAAGAGCCGATCGTCTCTGGCGGATTCCCTTTCGTGCCCGTTGTCGTGGTCAGCGATCCGACGGCCATTCGGCAAATTCTGATCGAGGATCAGTCTACCTACCAAAAGGGCAGGCTCGAGCAACGTGTACTGTCCTCGCGCCTGCGCAACGGGCTTGTCTCAGTGGACGGCGAGCAGTGGCAGCGCCTCCGGCGTATCTTGGCGCCGATGTTCGCGCGCAAGGCGATCGCCGGATTTGCGCCTCAGATGGAGAGCGCGATCGGCGCGCTCGTCGAGCGCTGGAGGGCTCTGCCGGCCGGCAGCATTGTCGAGATCAAGGCGGAAATGTTGGACCTGGCGCTCGACGTCTTGTTGCGCTGCATCTTCGCCCATGGGATAGGAGATGCTGAAGCGGTCCGCACGGCGACGAGCCGGTTTTATTTGACCTGCGGCACGCTCGATCCCTTCGACATTATTGGCCTGCCCGATTTTGTGCCGCGGCTGACGCGGCTGCGCGAACGCCCGATCATGCGCGCCTTCGACGAGGGGCTGAACCAAGCGATTGCGGAGAGGCGGCGCAATCTCGCAGCCTCTCCAGGCGTTCCGCGCGACATGCTCGAAGCCATGCTTGCCGCCAAGGATCCGGAGACCGGGGCGTCCATGAGCGAGCCTGAAGTGAAGGATAATGTCATGACCTTCATCTTCGGCGGCCAGGAGACGACATCGAGTGCGCTGACCTGGGCCATATATTTGCTTTCGCAGTCGCCCGAATGGCGCGGGGCCGTGCTCCAGGAGGCAATCGACTTCGCGGACGCGAGTAGTGCAGAGGCAGCCGAAGGGCTGGTCAAGACGCGCGCCGTCGTCGAAGAGGCGTTGCGCGTCTATCCGCCGATCATCGCAATCACGCGGACCGCAAGACGAAGCACGAAAATCGCGGGACACGCCGTAAAGCGCGGCACGCTCGTCGTCGTTTCGCCCTACGTGCTTCATCGCCACAAGTCGCTTTGGCGCGATCCGGAGATCTTCGATCCCACCCGTTTCCTGCCCGCCCAGCGCGACAGGATCGCGCGTTACTCCTATCTGCCTTTCGGGCTCGGTCCACGGCTGTGCGTTGGTTCGACCCTTGCCGTGCAGGAGGCGACGCTTGCGCTGGCGAGCCTCACCAGACATTTCGAGTTCGAATTGGCGCCGAATGAAACCGTCTGGCCCGTTCAAAAGAACTTCACGCTCCGACCGCGCGGCGGACTTCACATGAAGATCGGGCCGCGGTGAAAGTACGTGTCTACCGGCATCCGGCTCTTGCCTAGCCCGCGCTGCACCGCCGCACAATCGCTCGAACCGTCGCAAGGGTCGAGGATGAGGCGCCGCCCGGCGCCCCGTTGGAACCGAAGGTACAAAGGTGCGTTCCCCAAGGTAAAGAAGTGAATTGCGCTTTCTCGGCGCATAGGGAACCGAAGCCGGCTTCAGGAAATGACCCCGGGGGGTGGCCTGTCACCCGCGACGGAGTCACCGATGGACAGACACGCCGTCTATAACGCGGCAGCCGATTTGATCGATCGCAATCTAGCTGCCGGGCGCGAGGCCAAACTGGCCTTTATCGACGATAATGGCGGCTACAGCTATGCTGCATTGGCCGATCGAGTTGCGCGATTTTCGCGTGCTCTGCGCGACCTTGGGCTGCGGCAGGAAGAGCGGATCCTCCTTTGTCTGGAAGACGGCATTGACTTCCCGACGGCGTTTCTGGCGGCAATAAAAGCCGGCATGGTTCCGGTCGTGGTCAGCACCATGCTGACGGCCGATGAACTGGCCTACATGCTCGCGGACAGCCGCGCACGTGCCGTCGTGACTTCGGCACCTCTCGCCGACACGATCAAGGCCGCTGCCGCCAGGCAGCCGATCGCACCTTTGCTGATCGCCGCGGGCGGCGCCGTCTCGGACATGGCGGACATGGGTGAGTTGATTTCCGCATCCGAACCCGATTCAGAGGTTGCCATCACTCACCCTTACGAACCCTGCTTCTGGCAATATTCCTCCGGAACGACGGGTCGACCGAAGGGAACGGTCCATGCGCACGCAAGCGTGCGCGCCATCGCGGACAATTACGCAATTCCCGTCCTCGGAATAAACGAAAGCGATTACGTCTTCTCCGGAGCAAAATTGTTCTTCGGATACGGACTGGGCAACGCGCTGATCTTTCCGCTCGCGGTAGGTGCGACAAGCATCCTGACCTCCGAGCGCCCGGTCCCGCCCGTGGTGTTTCGCGTCTTCCGCACGTTGCAGCCGACCATTTTCTTTGGCGTCCCCAGTCTTTACAGCGCGCTGCTCGCGGCCAACGACTTTCCCGATCGCGACGAATTGAGCGCGCGCCGCTATGTCTCCGCGGCAGAGCCCCTGCCGGAGAGAATCGCCCGCCAATGGTTCGAGCGCACCGGCGTCGAGATTCTCGACGGGCTCGGTTGCACCGAAATGCTGCACATCTTCCTGAGCAACCGTCCCGGCGACATTCGCTACGGCACGACCGGCAAGCCTGTCCCCGGCTATTCGCTCAAGATCGCCGATGACGAAGGATATCCGGTGGAGCGCGGCGCTATTGGGGAACTCTGGGTGAGCGGCCCTTCGAGCGCTCTCTTCTATTGGAACGACAGAGAGAACAACCGGCAGCGCTTCATGGGTAGATGGACGCGCACGAACGACAAATATTACGAGGACCAAGACGGCTATTTCGTCTACTGCGGCCGCAGCGACGACATGCTCAAGGTCCATGGCATGTATGTCTCGCCCGCCGAAGTCGAAGCCGTATTGATCGAACATGATGCGGTGCTTGAAGCGGCCGTCGTCGGAATGACGGGCGAGGACGGGCTGCAGGCCCCGAAGGCGTTCGTCGTCGCAAAGCCGGGTGTGCGCGCCGATGCCGACCTGGCCGAGGCCCTCATCGCGCATGCCGAAAGGCGCTTGCCTCGATTCAAATGGCCGCGCTGGATCGTTTTCCTCGACGAGTTGCCTAAGACCTCGAGCGGAAAGATCCAACGTTTCAAATTACGCGAGCGAACCAAGGATCGCTCTCGGGACATGCTCGTGGAGATATGATCATCAAAGGTCGCAAGCGCACGTCCGATCGTCGTTCACGTGGCGGCTTCCTTCAGACGGCGGATCTTCGCCGGACGAGGCGCGGAGTGCGGGCATGACCGACATCGGCTCGAAACACTCGACGACAAAGCGGATCAACTTGCCGCTCTATAATTTGCGCGGCGTCAGTATTCTCTTCGTGCTGGCTTTCCACTCGCTGCTCGCTTACGTCGCCTTTCTGCCGAAGGGACCTTATATCCTCGACCGTGCCCCATATTTGTGGCGCGCTTTCCCGATCGTGGACAAGGCGCGATGGTTCGGCTTCGACCTTTTTTGCGCTTGGCTCAACATCTACCTGATGACGTTCTTTTTCTTTCTCTCCGGTTTTTTCGTATGGAGCAGTTTGCGACGAAAGGGGCGCTACCGGTTCCTCCTTGATCGCTTCATACGGCTCGCGGTCCCCTTCGCGCTGGCGGTCGGCGTGTTGATGCCCTTGGCGAATTATCCGACTTATCTGCAGACGGCTTCGACCCCAGACTTTGCCGTTTACTGGCACGAATGGCTGTCCCTGCCCTTCTGGCCGTGCGGTCCGATGTGGTTCATCTGGCTCTTGCTCGCCTTCGACATTCTCGTAGTCGCGGTGGACATCATCGTGCCCAAATGGGACCAATGGCTCATTCGCCTCTCCTCGACGGCGCAAACAAAGCCGATCCGCTATCTCGCCGGCTTCATTCTCGCTTCCGCTCTCGCCTATGTGCCGATGGCACTCGCATTTACGCCATCGAAATGGATTTCATTCGGGCCGCTGTCGTTCGAACCGTCTCATCTTCTCCATTACATCGTCTATTTCTTCGCCGGAATCGGTATCGGCGCTTATGGGATCGATCGTGGGCTTTTTGCACCTGACGGTTGGCTCTTGCGCAACTGCACTTTGCTGGTCCTAGCAGCGGTATCTTTGTGGTTGCTTTGGATGGGAGCCAATGCGCCGATGGCGCTTCATCCGGGCCTCTCATCGCCCGTCTTGGAAATCGTCGCATCCTTCGTCTTCGTGCTCGCCTGCGCGAGCAATTGCTTGGCCCTGCTTGCCGTCGGCTTCAAATATGCGCGCCGGCCGCTTCCCGTCCTCGACGGACTCAGCGAGAATGCCTACAATATCTATCTCGTCCATTACCCGTTCGTCATCTGGCTGCAGTTCCTGCTGCTGACCGTGAGCTTGCCGGCGGTCGTCAAAGGCCCGATCGTGTTCGCCGGAACATTGCTTCTGAGCTGGTGGGCCGTCGTTGGCTTGCGGCACGCAGCCGGGATGATATTGCCCATGCGGAGCCCGACCGCGTCGCGCAGTTTCGAAGGAGATCCCTCGCACTCGGATCGACGCGCGTTTTAGGGCGGTGCGAGGCGGCAGCGCCGGCGATCACGCGGCGAGGCTTGCATGATTGATATTCCCGATTGGGTCCTCGCCGACGCCCGGCGCTTCTATGCACGCTATCTGACCAGGCTGCCGCGGCTCGACTTCAACAATAAATGGCAGGTCGTTCTCGGAAAACTCGTTCAATTCCCATTTCGGCTTTACTCGATCCCGCTCTGGAGGAGCGGCCTGAAAGCGAGCTACCTCTCCGAGATTTCGGCTGGGAGACGGATCCGTATGCGGATCATCGCCCCACCCGGGAAACCCAAAGGTCTCGTTGTCGATATCCACGGAGGCGGCTGGACTGCGGGCGCGCCTATCTTCGACGACGGTTTGACCGCGCCGATGGCGGCGGACGGCTATGTCGTGGCGAGTCTCGACTACGGACTCGCGCCACGAACCCCTTTCACCGAAATCATCGAAGAATGCGCAGCCGCGCTTGGGTGGATCTTGTCAGCGGGTGTCCGCCGCTTCGAGGTTGCGAATGTCTTTCTGCATGGCGAATCCGCCGGCGCCCACCTCTCCTTGATGTCGGCAATCAGGTGTCGCTCGATGAGTGGCTTCCGATTTCTGAAAGGCTTGGTCTTGTTTAGCGGCTGTTATGACCTCTCCGGCACGCCTTCGGTCCGGTCCGCCTCCCGCGATACGCTCGTTCTCTACGGACCGAGCCTCGCCCCTTTTCTCGAGCAGATAACCGGCGGGCTAGGCGAAGAAGCGCGGCGCGATCCCGCTCTCTCGCCGCTCTACGCGGATCTTCACGGCTTGCCGCCTGTCTTGCTCATTACCGGCGCACAAGATCCTCTGCACGACGACAGCATTTTGCTTGCCGAGAAACTGCGCGAGCAGGGTGTCTCGGTCGACCTGTTCGAAGTCCCCGATGCGCCCCACGGCTTCAACCTTTTGCCGATCAGGCTCGCCGATTTTGTAAATGGCTGGGCAAGGCAGTGGATGAACGCAAAGACGGGGACGCTTGCGTGATGCCGCCGAGCGCGAATGCAAGATGTACCTGAGATTCAACGCAGAATTCTCGCTTTTTGCGGATTTGGTTTCCGCCTCCCGTTTCTTAGAGGGAACGCAAGCGAAGCCCCGCACGTTCAAGTCGAGCACAGGACTTCGCCGAGGCCTTTCACCCGCGAGCCGGATATGCCGCTTGTGTTGACCCTTGCATCGCGGAACCTGTTCCAGGATCGGCTCCGTTTTGCAGCCACCTTGACCGGCATCGTGTTTTCCGTCGTACTCGTGATGGTGCAGCTCGGTCTCTATGCCGGGTTCGGGCGAATGGTTACGACCATGATCGACCACGCCTCTGCCGACCTCTGGGTCGTCGCCAAAGGCACGACGAGCTTTGAGGATCTTTCCCTGCTCGACGCGAACCTGGAGAAACGCCTCACGGCAATCAGGGACGTGGCTTCGGTCGATCCGGTGGTCATCGGCTTTTCAAATTGGCGACTGCCCGGCGGAGCCATGACGCCGGTCTTCGTGGTCGCTTCCGACTTTCGGCAGAACGATCTTTTGCCCTGGAACATCGTCGCCGGAAAAGTCGACGACTTGAAACAGCGCGGCACAATTGCAGCCGACAAGACTTATTTTCAACGCCTCGGCGTCTCGGGCCTCGGCGCAAGCGTCGAAATTCGCGGCTATCCTGCGAAGATCGTGGCGGTCACCGAAGGCATCCGGTCGTTTACCACGACGCCTTACATATTTGCGGACCTTGCCAGCGCCCGAGCCTATACCGGCCTGCCGCCAGCCAGCGTCAGTCACTTCATCGTCCGATTGAAGCCGGGCGCGGATCGTGACCGCCTGAAACAGGACATCCAATCGGCGATTTCGGGCGTCGAAGTCCTTACGCCGCAGGAGTTCGCGAACCGAAGCCGATCGTTTTGGCTCTTCGGCACAGGTGCGGGAGCCGCCTTGTTTGCCGGCGCGCTTCTCGGCGTCATCGTGGGGACGATCATTGTCGCCCAGACGCTTTATTCAAGCACGAAAGATCATCTCTACGAGTTTGCCACTCTTCGCGCGATCGGATGCGCCAAGAGCTACATTTATCGCGTAATCCTCTACCAGGCGGTCCTCAACGCCGTTATCGGCTATACGATCGCCGCAGCGGTCGGCCTCATCGTCGTCGCGCTCACCGCGACGAGCGCGTTGCCGATCGTTATTTCGAAGAACTTGATCGGCGGCATTTTCTTGCTCACCCTGGTCATGTGCGTCGTTTCGGCACTTGCGGCAATTGGCCGGACAATCCGCATGGACCCGGTCATGGTTCTATCGCGATGAGCGAAGCTCTCGTTACAGCTACAGGCGTGACGAGCGTCCTCGGCACCGGAGCGGCGCAAGTGCGAGCGTTGAACAATGTCTCGCTCTCGCTCAATGGCGGCGAACTGGTCGTGCTGATGGGGCCGTCAGGGAGCGGAAAGACGACGCTCCTCTCAGTCCTCGGCTGCATGCTCACGCCGACCGAGGGAAACGTTCATATATGCGGGTTATCGACGGCGGGCGCCGATGCCGAAGAGCTCGCCGCGATCCGCCGCCGTTTTATCGGATTCGTCTTCCAATCCTACCACCTGTTTCCGACGTTGACGGCAGCCGAAAATATCCAGCTCGCTCTCGATGTTCGAAAGCAACGGGGCCGCAAGGCGAGGGCCAGAACGGCCGAAGTGCTCAAGACCGTCGGTCTCAATCACAAAGCAAGGGCATTTCCGCGCGAGCTCAGCGGCGGCGAACAGCAACGGGTTGCGATCGCCCGTGCCATTGTCGCAGAGCCTGCGATCATCCTCGCTGACGAACCCACAGCGGCCTTGGACGGCACCAACGGGCAAGCCGTCATGAAAATTCTGGCTTCAGTAGCGAGGGTACCGCATCGGGCCGTGCTGGTGGTAACGCACGACACGCGATTGACCAACTTCGCCGACAGGGTTCTTTACATCGAGGATGGCCGAATCACAGGCGAAGAGCGGCCCAGATCAAAAATTGGCCTCGAAGAACTTCCGGCAAATCCCTTGAGAGCCTGATCACGCGATCGATATCGAGTAGCTCAAAGGAGCCTCCCTCGCCGCGAATCCTAACCTATTCGACGGCGAGATCCCGTATGTCGGACGCGATCACTGAACCGTCTGGACCGGAAAACGCGACTCGCACGGGAACATCGCCCTTAAACCAAATGTCGCGCGTCATATCACCGGTGATTTTGTAATGATGGGCGCGAAGGCTCGCACCGTGAATTTCAATGGTTTCTTCGCCAAGATCCCTCACCTTGACGGAAAGAACTGTGCCTTTCCCAGGATCGAACAGCTTGGTCGCGGTGAGAAAGCTCTTGTTCCACATCGTTGCCGGAATGATCGGCTCAGGCAGAGTGCTGCGCCTCCCGTCGACCGTCATAACGACGGAATGATCGGCAGCCGTCGCCGATAAATCGTATTTCTTCCCGTTGTCGTCGGTAGATGACTGGAAGGAGACAAAATGGCCCTTTTTCCACGTCTCGGTGGCTTTAGCCTCGAGGTGATAGGCCACGAAGAACATGACGACGACCGATATTTCGTTGTTTATTTTCACGGTCGTCGTATCGCCGCGTTTTTCTATGTCGATGATATCGGTGCCTATTTTCGTGCCGTTTCGGGTAATGTCGAAAATCCGCTGGGTCGCGGCCGGCAATCGATCTTCCGCCAGCGCAGGGGCGACGGCAAAGGCGGTCAGGCCGATAAGGTGAATGAAGGGTCTAAACATCGCCAGCTCTTTAACGCCGGCGTGTGGCGATCGTTCGCCGCGGCGACTGCAAACGGACTTCCGTCACCCTCGATATGTCGCGCCGCCGAAGGCTGCAAACGGCTGCGCGGCAGTTCGTTCGGCGCAGGTTCCCCAAAGCTGCCGCTGGCCGTTTGGCGAATGTCGGCAAGCTTTTGATAGAACAATCAATATTGCTCGCAGCTTGGCGCAGCGATGTTCGCGTTTGCCAAGGCGGGAATCGCGGAGCGTGAGGGTCCGCGGCACCGCCCATTTCGTGCGGCGTCTTCGAAGCCGGTGCGCCGCCTGCGGCTTTATGCTTTTTCTCCCGCCAAACAACTCGCATTAGACTCATCTGATTCGCGATAACCAATGGATACGAATCAATCATATGCCTGATGGGTCCAGTACCGCGCATCTCTTCCGTCCGAAGCTGGCGACCGTGCTGGACGAAGGATACCGCCTGCCCGATTTCCACAAGGATGCCCTGGCGGCATTGACGGTGGCAATCGTTGCCTTGCCGCTCTCGATGGCGATTGCGATCGCGTCGGGGGTTTCGCCGGAGCGTGGTCTTTACACGTCGATCGTCGGCGGCTGCGTGGTTTCGGTGTTGGGGGGCAGCCGCGTGCAAATCGGCGGGCCTGCGGGCGCATTCATCGTCCTCGTCGCGGCGACCGTCGGGAAATTCGGGTTCGAAGGACTTCTCATCACGGTGATGCTTTCCGGCCTCATGCTGGTCGCCTTGGGCGCGCTGCGGCTCGGCGCCCTGATACGGCACATACCCCACGCGGTTACGGTTGGCTTTACAGCCGGCATCGCGATCACGATTTTCGCAAGCCAAATCAAGGATCTTGCCGGCATACATCTCAATGGGATGGAACCGGGAGCACTCATTCCCAAGATCGCGGCGCTGGGCGCCGCCTTGCCATCGATGAGCCTAACCGCGCTGGCCGTCGGTTGTGGATCGGCGGCCCTCGTGTTTTTCTTGAAATGGTTGCGGCCCACGTGGCCCGGCATGCTGATCGCCGTGGCGATTGCATCGCTGATCGCCGCAATTTGCCGTCTGCCGATAGAGACGATCGGCAGCCGCTTTGGCGAATTGCCTCATGGCTTGCCGGTCCCGCATTTGCCGCAGATGTCCCCCGACAAGTTGCTGCAGCTTCTGCCGTCCGCGCTTTCCTTCACGCTGCTCGGCGGCATCGAGAGCCTGCTTTCGGCAAAAGTCGCGGACGGGATGACGGGCCGGAAGCATCGTTCGAACATGGAGCTCATCGCGCAAGGCGCTGCCAATGTCGCGTCGGCGGCGTTCGGCGGCATCAGCGTGACGGGCACGATCGCGCGCACCGCGACCAATATTCGTGCCGGCGCACGCAGTCCCCTCTCCGGCATCCTGCATTCGGTGTTCTTATTGATATTCATGCTGGTCGCCGCGCCACTGGCGAGCTTCATCCCGCTTTCGGCGCTCGCCGGTCTTCTTGCCGTCGTGTGTTGGAGCATGGTCGAGAAGAAGGAATTTGCGCGCCTCCTGAGCGACTGGCGCAATGGCATGGTGCTTCTCGTAACCTTCGTTCTGACGCTGGTGGCGAATTTGACGGTCGGGATCATTGCCGGCTGCCTTGTCGCGGCAGTCTTCTTTCTGGCCGGGCGCGCGATTGCGGAAGAAGGCTAGGTCAGCGAACGGCCGTCTGAATTATGCCAAAGCTGCCCGCCGAGGCGGCCGTATGCGCGGCAATCTCCGCTCCCGAAAATGCGTATGGCGGACTCTAATCGGCTAGGCTGGCGCTCCCTAGGGGACTCGAACCCCTGTTTTCGCCGTGAGAGGGCGACGTCCTGGGCCGCTAGACGAAGGGAGCTGCGCCATGCGTTCTATAGCGCAAGGCGGGCGCCCGCAAGGCGCCAAAGCTAAGTGGTGACTTGATCGCGGACGTCGTGCTTGCCGCCGGCCGGATCGGCTTCCGCGAGATGCGGCTCCGCGCGAGCCTGATCCGGCTCTTCGGCCCCGTTACCATTCTCAGCGCCATTGCGGGCGAGCCGCGGTGACTCCTTGTCCGCAGCACGTTCCTCCCCCAGATTTTTCAGCCGGCGCTGCTCGGCTTCGAGGGCCTCGACGCGCTTGCGGGCGGTTTCGAGCGCGCCCTGCAGAGCCGCATATTCGGCCTGCAACCGGTCGTATTTCTCGTCGACCCCGCGTTTGGCGGCACGCGCTTTTTCGACCAGCTCGTCGCGCTGCATCCGCGATTTTTTCTCGCGCTCGCTCGCCGCTTCGAGTGCCGCCTCGTCGGCGCCGAGCTTGGCCGCGAGCGTGCGGATCTTGGCCTGATCCTCGTCGCGTTGCCGACGCAGTGCTTCGAGCTCCTGCGCGACCTGCGTCGAGCGCGCAGTCTCCACCTCGAGGCGCCTTTGCAGCGCCGCGTAATTGCTCTCTGAGAGAGCGAGATTGCGCGTGGCATTGGCGAGCGAATCGCTGAGCTTGGCTGCCTGCGCCGTTCTCTCGGTGAAGCGCTTCTCCGCTTCGAGCAGCATGCGGCTTACATCGCCCAGCCGCAGCTCGAGACCGGCCGCGCGCGCGTCCGCCGAGGCATGATTGGCGAGCCGCTCCTCGGCGAGCAGGGTCGCCGAGTCGTGCCTGCGCGCCAGCTTGACGAGCTCCTCGCGCGTGGTCTCGTAGAGCCCATGCGCATCGTAGAGCGCCTTGTTCAGGGCGCCCAATTGCGCGTAGGCACTCTCGAGCTCCGATCGGGCGCGGCCAAGGGCCAGTTCAAGGGCGCGATTTTCTTCCGCATGGCGTTCCAGTTCGCCTTTGAGCGCGCCGATCTCGGCGGCGCGCCGGCCAAGTTCGCTACGGTCGGCCGCATGCGCGCGATTGACCCGCGCCGCGCGCTGCTCGATCCGGCGCCTCTCGACCGCGAATTCGGCCCTGAGCTGGTCGCGCTCGGCAAGGATTTCCTCAGCGGAAAGAGGCACTTGCGTCTCAAGCCGGCGGCGCGTGAGGCGCAGCGCGCGCCGCCAAAAGGCCGGCGCGAACGCAAGCGCCACGAGCCCTGCGGAGAGGAACCCGAGCGCGAAAATCATGATTTGTTCGATCACGCGACTCTGCTCATGCCCTCTAATGGAGCCGGAGTTAATTTACGCCGGACTATGGCATTTAGGTGCGGCGAGATCAAAAATTCAGGATCGATTTAAACTTTGAAAGTCAAACCTCAAAACGGATTCCAGGTCGGATAGGCCGTGAACTTCAAATAGCCGAGATTGAGGCCAAGCCGCGCGCCGAGCCCCGAGCGGATGGGGACGACGACGATATTGGCGGCGGTGAGCGCCGTCATGCCGAAACCGCCGACGAAATAGGCCGACCCATCGACGCCGGCAAAGCGCCGGAACACCGCATTGACCGCGGGCAGACCATAGACGAGCATCATCGTGCGGTCACCGTCCGCCCCGGCATCGAACCCGAGCGAGGGACCTTGCCAGAAGACTTTAAGATCGCCGGCGTTGCGGGTGTACATCATGCCTTCGCCATAGCGCAGGCCCCCGACGAAAGCGCCGCTCGCCTCCTGACCGAGAATATAGCCGTTCGGTCGGCCCCAATGGCGGGTCGCGTTCTCGACGACTTCGGCGAGGCCGCGCGAAATCGTCCCGAAGAAATGATGGCCGGCGTGGATGATCTCGTCGCCGGAAAATTCGCCCGGGGGCTCGGCCGCCGCAGTCGCTTTCGCCCCGTGCGGCCAAAGAACAGCACCCCCGGCCCCGATCAAGGCCAGTTTCATCGCAATTTCACGACGGGAAAATGCGCGCATTGACGCCCCTCCGCTGGCGCGTTCCGTCCGGCGAATCTCAACGATCAGGGTTAAGGGAAGATTACGGCAAACTATGGCATTGCCGGATGCGCCGGGCGCACCCATCCAACGCTAAAGTTTGGGGGCGAAATAGGGCGCGCGAGCGGGCATCCTTGCGCATTGTTTATGTTCGCAAATGTTCCGCCAAACGCTTAAGCTCGGCATTATTCCGCCTCGAGCCGGAAGCGCGGTCCGGACCCGCTATTATGCGGTCTTTATGTCGCGCCGTTTCAACGCGCATCGAATTTTTATGCGCGTGGCACCAAATTGCGGCCATGGACCGAGATTCGAGCCATGATCGGAGGCAAAATGAGATCGATCCGGAGCGTATCCCAGGAGCCGGCGCATTCGTCGGTTCCGGAAATGCTGATAGCGGGAACCCTGGCCTTCGCCGTTCTCTTGAACGTGGCCTATCGTTTGGAGCCAGCCACAGCGAGCGAAGCTTGCGTATCGACACCTGCCAACCGCGCCCTTGTACTTTGCTCAGTGCGTCCGAATCAGGGACTGGCGCAGAGCGGCGCGAGCATCGCGGCCAAGTAAGAGTGTAGCCCGCGTTCAGGCTATGCCGTTCTCACCCTCTGCTGCGCCGGAATGGCCGCCTGATCTCCCCAGGCAAAGAACGATCCGTTCATGAACTTGGCGTCCGTCTTGCCATAACGTAATGGCCTGCCGTCGCGGTCGAGCACGATGCCGCCTGCGGCGCGCAAAATGGCATCGCCCGCCGCCGTATCCCATTCCATCGTCGCTCCGAAGCGCGGATAGACGTCCGCCGAGCCTTCGGCGATTTCGCAAAACTTGAGCGACGAGCCGATCATCCGGCGTTCCTTGACCGGCAGTTTGGCCAGGAAGGTCGAGGTCCTCGGATCGGTGTGCGACCAGCTCGTCAGGGCGACGAGCCCGTCGGCGGCGGCTTTGCGGATATGAATGCGCCGCCGCAGATCGAGCGGCGGCAATTTCGCTCCGGGCGCCACGGAAAAAACGAAAGGATTGCGGCCGGCTGTCCACATCCGCTCGAGCGCCGGCGCGTAGACGACGCCGGCCCTGGGCTCGCCATTCACGACAAGCCCGATATTGACGGTGAATTCGTCTTTCCCGGCAAGAAATTCGCGCGTGCCGTCGACCGGATCGACGAGAATGAAGGCACCGTCGAACTGGGCTTTGGTGCCGCCGCCTTCTTCGGAAATCACCGGCACGTGCGGCAGGCGCGCCGCCAGGCCCTCGAGAATGACGGATTCGCCGGCCACGTCCGCGTCGCAGACGGGACTCTTGTCGGCTTTCGCATAGGCGTGGCTGTCGGCCTTGTAGAATTGCATAACGGCCGCGCCCGCAGCTACGGCGAGTTCCGCGAAGATCTCCGCCACGGAATCATAATTCAACTCGAGGAGATCGGAATTCTGACTCGATTCTACTGGCATGGGCTGGGGGACGCGCGACACACCCTTGAATGAGGCAAATCGCGCGCCGTTTCAAGCCTCGCGAACCGGAATGATAAACCCCTCCGACCCGCGCTTTGCAAAGGATGGGGCGCTGTGTAACTTAAAATGATCAAGCCGCGTTCGTGATTCGTCTTGTCTTAATGAGCTTTCGCTTAGAGTAGCGCTCGATTCGCAGGCCGAGGCAGGCGCATCTATTGCGGTGCAGCGGTCGATCTGTCGCAGCCCGCCGAAAGCGAGGCCCGGCCCAACTCTAAAGTCCCGAAGGATGGAACATGACGGACTTCGCGCTCAGCCCTCTCGACCTCGCCGCGCTCCTTTGTTCGCGAGTCTGCCATGACGTCATCAGTCCGGTCGGCGCGATTGTGAATGGGCTGGAAGTGCTCGAAGAGGAAAAGGACGCCGAGATGCGCGGCTTCGCGATGGAGCTCGTCAAGAAGAGCGCGCGTACCGCTTCGGCGCGTCTGCAATTCTGCCGTCTCGCATTTGGCGCGGCAGGCTCGGCCGGTGCGGCAATCGATACCGGCGATGCCGAACAGGTGGCGCGCGGTCTCCTCGCCGACGATCGCACGAAACTCGATTGGAACGTGCCGCGCGTTCTGATGCCGAAAGACAAGGTCAAACTCGTCCTCAATCTTTGCCTTATTGCGGCAGCAGCGATTCCGCGCGGCGGTACGATCTCGGTAAGGGTCAGCGATCCGGAAGCTCGGCATATCGAAGTCGAGGCGAAGGGCGCCAATGCGCGGCTTGCGAGCCACGTGCCGCAGCTGCTCGCCGGCGCGCCTGAAAACAACCAAGTCGATGCCCAGGGCATTCAGGCCTTCTACACGGGCCTCGTGGCACGCGCGGCGAAACTCGCCCTAACCGTTGCGGCAAGCCCGGACATGGTGCGCATCGAGGCCTGCCCGGCGGCGGTTTTGGCCGGCGCTTCGACGTAAAGCGCTCGGCGTTCAAATCACTCGCTTTTTCGAAGCTTTTTAGCGGAACAAGCTTCAAGGCTCCTTAACGGATCGGCGGCATAGTCGCGACTGGGTCTAGCCGTGCGCTTAAGTCCCGGGCGGAGCAATGGACGAACTGCTTAACGATTTTCTGGTCGAGACGGCCGAGCACATCGAATCGGTCGGCGAGCAGCTCGTTCTCTTCGAGCGCGATCCGTCGAACACCGGCGCGATCGGCCGCATATTCCGGCTCTTTCACACGATCAAGGGAACCTGCGGCTTTCTCGGCCTGTCGCGGCTCGAGCACTTGACCCATGTCACCGAATCGCTGATCGGGCGATTGCGCGACGGCGCACCGGCCACCCCGGAAACGGTGTCGCTGATCCTGAGCGCGGTCGATCGCGTGAAATTCATCCTGGCTTGGCTCACGAATACGGGCAAAGAGCCGGATGGCGACGACAGCGCCCTCATCGAGGCGTTACAGACCAATATCAGTGCGCAGGCGAGCCCTCTTGCCCCGCCGGAAGCACCGCCGACGCCGGCTTCCTCGCCGCCGCCCTCCCCTGCCCCTCAAGATGCCGCTTCAAAACCGCCGCTGCGCGCGCACGAGCCCCCGGAGGCGTCGATCGAAATCGCTGCCGCCCCTGCCGCCGCCGGCAAGACGGGATCGTCGAATCGCCCCGAGACGATCCGGGTGGCCGTCGGCGCGCTCGAACGCATCATGATCCTCGTTTCGGAACTGGTCCTCACGCGCAACCAGCTCCTCGAAATCACCCGTCACCAGGAAGACGCGACGGTCAAGGTCCCGCTGCAGCGGCTTTCGAGTCTGACGAGCGATCTGCAGGACGCAGTGATGCGGGCGCGTATGCAGCCGGTCGGACGCTTGTTCGCGAGCCTGCCGCGGCTGGTCCGCGAGCTCTCGGTCGACCTTAAAAAGAAGCTCTGTCTCGTTACCGAAGGCGCCGATACCGAACTCGACCGCCAGCTCGTCGAGCTCATCCGCGATCCGCTGACCCATTTGCTGCGCAATTGCGCCGATCACGGCATAGAGCCGCCGGAAAAACGCATCGCAGCCGGCAAGCCGGAGGAAGGCACCATCAAGGTCAGCGCCTCGCACGAGGCCGGCTACATCACAATCGATGTCTCGGACGACGGGCGCGGCCTCGATCTCGAACGCATCCGTTACAAGGCCGTCGCCAAGGGCCTGGTGAGCGCGGCGGAAGCCAAGAATCTCTCGGACGACGAGGTCGCCCGATTCATCTTCGCGCCGGGATTTTCGACGTCTTCGAGCGTCACCAGCATTTCGGGACGCGGCATCGGCATGGACGTCGTGCGCGACAACATCGAATCGATTGGGGGTTCGGTTTCGCTCACCACCGCCGCCGGAAAAGGGACGCACTTCTCGCTCAAGATTCCGCTCACCCTGGCGATCGCCCCCGCCCTGATCGTCGAGACGCGCGGCCATCATTTCGCGCTGCCGCAGCAATCGGTCATCGAAGCGGTGCGGATCGATGCGCAAGCCGGTCATTCGCTCGAGAGCGTCCAGGGTAGCCTCGTATTGAGATTGCGCGACCAGGTTTTACCCGTCGCCGACCTCGAATCCGTCCTCGGTCTTGAAAGCGGTCGCTCGTCTGCCGAAGGCGAGCTGATCATCGTCATGCGCGTCAATTCACGCACTTTCGGGATCATCGTCGAGAATGTCGCCGACGTTCAGGAAATCGTCGTCAAGCCGCTCGGCGCTTCTCTGGCGCATCTCGACGTTTTCTCGGGCCACACGATCCTCGGCGACGGATCGGTTGTCCTCATCCTCGACCCGACGGGAATTGCGGGGCGGATCGGGTTCGAGCGCTCGAGCGATTACAGCGTCGGGCGTGCCATCGAGACCTTCGTTCCGGTCGAAGAGAGCACGCGATTCGTTCTCTTCCGCGCCGGGCCGGGCGTCTCGAAAGCCCTGCCGCTCTCGCTCGTGGCGCGGATCGAATCCGTGCCGGCATCGGCGATCAGCCGGTCGGACGGGCTGCTCGTCATGCAGCACCAAGATCAATTGATGCCGCTCGTCCCGCTGATCCCGCCGGATCACCCGCTAAAGCTGCAGGCCAACCCGGTTCTCGTCCTCGGCATCGGCGGCGAGAGCATGGGCCTTTTGATCGAGGAGATCATCGACGTCGTCGAAGCGCGGCTTGCGATCGAGATCGCCGGGGTGTCCTCGAGCGTTATCGGAACGGCGGAAATCCGCGGCGAAGTCGTCGAGATTCTCGATGCGACTTACTTCATGCGCATCGGCCGGCCGAATGCCTATTCGCGCGGCTTCGCCAACCAATTCCGCGTGCTGCTGGTCGACGACAAGCCATTCTTCCGCGACATGCTCGCCCCTCTCCTGATCGCGGCCGGCTATCGCGTGACGACGGCCGCTTCGGCCGAGGATGCACTCGCTCTCTTCGACAAGGGCGTGCGTTTCGACGCCCTCGTGACCGACACCGATATGCCGAACATGAGCGGCTATGAGCTCGCGCTGCGGTTAAAGAACGACGCGCGTCACGCCGACCTGCCGATCGTCGCGCTCGCTGCCCACGCAGCGCCGACAGTTCTGCAGGCGGCGGCCGAGAGCGGCATGTGCGGCGCGGTCGGCAAGTTCGATCGCCCCGCCTTGCTCGAGATACTTGGCCGGATTCTCGAAAGTCACCATCTCAACAAGCACGATCTCGAGTCGCGTGTCATTGGAGCGGCCGCATGAGCCTCGAGGCGGGCAGAGCCATCGAACGCGGCCAGACGGCCGCCGCCGAGATGACGGAGCGGCATTCTTTTATCGTCTTCGTCGGCGGTGAACCTTTTGGATTGCCGGTCGATTGCGTCCAGACGATCTTCCAGATCGAAGCGATTACGCCCGTGCCGCTCGGGCCGCCCGAGATCGTCGGCCTCGTCAATTTGCGCGGCAAGATCGTGACCGCCGTCAGCCTGCGCCGACGTTTGAAGATCGAAGACCGGCCGCGCACGCACGGAATGCTCGCCATAGGCATGGAGCACCGTGGAGAAAATTTTGCTCTGATTGTCGATGAAGTCGGGGACGTGATCTTCCTGGACCCGGAGGCCGAGGTCCCTTTGCCACCGCATCTCAACGAACATAGAGCAAAGCTCACCGAGGCGACCTATCGCCTCGAGCACGGAATTCTCTCTCTGCTCGACGTTGGTTCGGTTTTCGACTTCCAACGCCGCTAAGCGGGAAATTGGCGGATGTGAAAGGATGCGGATATGAAACAGGTCTTGGTGGTGGACGATTCGACCGTCATCAGAAAGGTGGCGAAGAGAATCCTCGAAAGCATGAATATCCAAACGCTCGAGGCGGAGGACGGCCGCAAGGCGCTCAGCGCGTGCTCTTTCGTGATGCCGGATGCCATCCTGCTCGACTGGAACATGCCGGTGATGGACGGCTTCGAATTTCTCCACGAGCTGCGCAAGATGCCGGGCGGGCTGAAGCCGAAAGTGGTCTTCTGCACCACCGAGAACGACGTTGCGCATATTGCGCGCGCCATTCATGCCGGCGCCGACGAATATATCATGAAACCCTTCGACAAGCAGATCCTGCAATCGAAGCTCGAAGAGATCGGGCTGATTGAATCTGCTGCTTGAAGCCTGTCCGCCGAGGCGCGCCATGAAGACCCTTTTTGCCGATCAGCCCATGGAAGCGCATTGCTTTTCGCGCGGCATGGACGCGCTGCGCGCCTCGCGCAATTTTCCGCGTGCGATTGTGATCGGCGCTTCGACCGGGGGACCGCAAGCCGTGCCCGTCGTCCTGCGGGGACTGATACCGGTCATCGAACATGTCTGCGTTTTCGTCGCCCTGCATATTCCGCCCCAATTCACCGATACGATTGCCGAAAACATCGGGAAGACCACGCATATTCCGACCCATGCCGCCCGTCACGGCGAGCAAGTCGCAAAGGGGCGCATCTATGTCTCGCCCGGCCATCTGCATCTCGGTGTCGCGCGGATTGGCGAATCGGTCGTGATTGCGCTTTCCGACGCGCCGCCGGAGAATTTCTGCAAACCGTCGGTGGATTTCTTGTTTCGCACCGCTTCTCTCGCCTACGGCGCTGACGCGATCGGCGTCGTCCTGACCGGAATGGGCAAGGACGGGCTCGCGGGCTCGCGCGCGATCGTCGATGCGGGCGGCCGGATCATCGCCCAGGATGCCGCCTCTTCCGCCGTATGGGGCATGCCCGGCTCCGTCGCCCGGGAAGGTTTGGCGCATGCCGTGCTTCCTCTCGAATCGATCGGCCCGGCGCTTTGCCTGCTGTTCGCGTCGGCCGCCGCGCGAGGCGAGCAATGACCTCCGACTTCGACGCGCTCCGTCACCTTCTCAATCGAATGTCCGGCCTGTCGCTCGATGCCGAGAAAGCCTATCTCATCGAAAGTCGCCTCACCCCGATCGTCCAGCGCACGGGTCTCAGCGATCTCAATGCACTCGTGCGGCGGCTTCTCTCCGGCTGCTATCCGGAGCTCGTGCGCGAGGCCGTCGAGGCGATGACGACCAACGAGACCTTTTTCTTCCGCGACCGAACCCCGTTCGACAATTTCCGCAAGGTCACGATTCCGCAGCTCCTCGAGGCGCGCAAGCAGGTGCGCAGCCTCAGGATATGGTGCGCCGCCTGTTCGACCGGTCAGGAGCCCTATTCGCTCGCCATGATCCTCGATGAAGAGGCGCAGAAACTGAGCGGCTGGAGGATCGATATCCTGGCGACCGATTTATCGCGCAACGTCATCGCCGCGGCGCGCGAGGGTCTCTATACACAATTCGAGATGCAGCGCGGTCTGCCGATCTCGCAGCTCCTTCGCTATTTCAGCCAGGAAGGAGACCGCTGGCGCATCAACGAACATATGCGCTCGCGCGTCAGATTCGAGGAGTTCAACCTGCTCTCGAGCTATGCCGAGCTCGGGCGATTCGATGTGATCTTCTGCCGTAACGTGCTGATCTATTTCGACGTCCCGACGAGGCAGGATATTCTCAATCGGATGGCCAAACTCCTGGCACCGGATGGCTGCCTCGTCCTCGGCGCGACCGAAACGGTGATCGGCCTCTGCGACGTTTTCGTCCCGGACGAGAAAAATCGCGGCATGAATGTTTTACGCGCCAGCCAGCCGCCGCGCCCCCCGCTCATGCTGGCCGCGGGGTAAGCGCCCGCGTCGAGCGGCGCTCAGGCAGTGATCAGTTCGTCGTCTTCGGTCGGCTCGCGCAGGACATAGCCGCGGCCCCAGACCGTTTCGATGTAATTGCGGCCGCGGCTCGCGTTGGCGAGCTTCTTGCGGAGCTTGCAGATGAAGACGTCGATGATCTTCAATTCCGGCTCGTCCATGCCGCCGTAAAGGTGATTGAGGAACATTTCCTTGGTCAGCGTCGTGCCCTTGCGCAGCGAGAGCAGCTCGAGCATCTGATATTCCTTGCCGGTCAGATGGACCCGGTTGCCGGCGACTTCGACCGTCTTCTGGTCGAGATTGACGACGAGATCGCCGGTCGTGATCACCGACTGGGCATGGCCCTTCGAGCGGCGGACAATGGCGTGAATGCGCGCGACGAGCTCGTCCTTGTGGAAAGGCTTCGTCAAATAATCGTCGGCGCCGAACCCCAGTCCCTTCACCTTGTCCTCGATACCGGCGAGGCCCGAAAGGATGAGGATGGGCGTCTTGACCTTGGCGACGCGCAGCGTGCGCAAGACCTCGTATCCGGACATGTCCGGCAGGTTGATGTCGAGGAGGATAATATCGTAATCGTAGAGCTTGCCGAGATCGATGCCTTCTTCGCCGAGATCCGTCGTATAGACGTTGAAATTCTCGGACTTCAGCATCAGCTCGATGCTCTGGGCGGTGGCGCTGTCGTCTTCAATCAGTAGCACGCGCATATCAAGCCCCCAGCCTTGCCTGGCCCTTTCGGCAAGCGAAGCGACGTTTCTCCGGTATCCGCTGCGGCGCATCTGCGCCGGGCTGCGGATGGCAAGAACATTTCCCGCCGAACCGATAGGCTAACGTTAACGATCATTGGTTAACAAAATCACTCCAGCTACCCGACCGGCCGCGGCAAAACACGATGTCCACCGACTTGCCCGCATAGGCAGCCGAGCGGGCAGATGCCGGTATCGGCTTGGCTCAGCAAGGCTTACGCGCGAATCAGACACAAGGTGAATAATACCGAAGCTCACGGTCCCCGCCAGAGTAAGGAAGCGGCAACTTTGGTCGGGCATATTCGAAACATCGCCTCAATAGGGTGCGGATGGACCTGCGTTTCGGAGTTTCGGTCATGAAGTCGCGGGAGATGCTCTTTCGCCTGAAACAATTCCAGGTCCAGGAAAAGCGCCGCAAGCTTGCGCAAATCGAGATGATGATTGGCGAATTCGCCCGCATGGCGGCCGAGCTCGACCGCGAGATCGCGCTCGAGGAACAGCGCGCCGGCATTTCCGATACGACGCATTTCGCCTATCCGACCTATGCGCGGGCGGCACGGGCGCGGCGCGACAATCTTTTGAGATCCTCAGAGGAATTGCGCGGCCAGCTCGAAGAGGCCAAGGCCGATCTCGACGGCGCGACGGATGAATTGTCAAAAATGGTGAGCCTCGATGGCCGGGAAAAAGGCGAGCCAGCGGACCGCCCGGCGATGATTGAGATGAATCTGCGTACCGCCCGCGCTTGATCGGCCGGCGCAGGTCCGAGCCGCACTTCGATCCGCAGCCGCTCGCCGGCTCTTTGCAATCGGCGCCATAGACCTTACCTCCAGCGTGACAAAGGCGCTGGTCATCAAATGCTCCAATTCCGCCCCTTAGTGAGCGCCGAGGGCTTTGCCTTGTTCCTCGCAGGCCGGCCGATCGGAAAGACATGAAGCGTTTTTTGGAATTCGTTTGGCCCGGCCTCGGCCTATTGGCGGTCGTTGTATCGGTCTGGCTTTTGCACCAACAATTTCGCGGGCAAGCGATCGGGCCGGAAGTTTGGGCCGATCTGAAGGCCATCTCGCCGCATCATTATCTGCTGGCGTTTGCGGCGACGCTCGTCGCCTATGCGGCGCTCGCCTGGTACGACCGGATCGCCCTCCTGCACCTCAACGTGAAGCATATTTCCTGGACGTTCATCGCGCTCTGCTCGTTCACGACCTATGCCCTGGCGCATAATATCGGCGCCTCGGTCCTCTCGGGCGCCATGGTCCGCTACCGAGCCTATTCGACAAAGGGGCTGACCACGGCGCAGATCGCGCTTCTCGTCGGACTTTGCTCGCTCACTTTCGGGCTCGGGGTGCTTTTGCTCGGCGGTATCGTCCTCGTCGCCGATCCGCGGCAATTGCACCGGCTCGCACCTCTATTGCCGCACTTTTTGACCGAGCCGACTACGGCGCGGCTCATTGGCGGCGTCTGCCTCGCCTTGGTCGCTCTCTATGCGGCAGGCTCCATCTTCAACTTAAAGCCGCTCACGATCGGCCGGCTGCGTGTTGAATATCCGCGACCTGGAATTGCGCTGCGCCAATTCATCGCCGCTCCGATGGAGATTCTCGGCGCCGCCGGCATCATCTATTTCGCCCTGCCGGAACAGGGCAATCCGGGTTATTTCGTCGTCCTCGGCGTGTTCATGGCCTCCTTTTCGGCGGCGCTCGTTTCCGAGGCGCCGGGCGGACTTGGCGTCTTCGAGCTGCTCTTCCTCAAAGCCATGCCCGCGATGGCGCAGCATAAGGTCCTGACGGCGCTGCTCGTCTTTCGCCTGCTCTATCTCGTCCTGCCGCTTGTTTTCGCCAGCGTCGTGGTGCTCGCCTTCGAGCGGCGCAAGCTCGAGGAGGCGCTCAATCGCCACGAGACGAAGCCGGAGCCGATGCGCGAGGGCCAGGTACGGGAGAGAGGCGAACGGGCATCTCCGGCCGACGTCGGCTAACGCCGTCGGCACGCGCCCGGGATTACATCCGATATTGCTGGAGACGGGTCGTCCTGAGCCCGGCAAGCCCATGCTGATCGATCGACATCTGCCAGGACAGAAACTCGTCCACGGTCAAAGTATACCGGCTGCAGGCCTCTTCCAGCGAGATGAGCCCGCCGCGCACGGCGGCGACGACTTCCGCCTTGCGCCGGATGACCCAGCGCTTGGTCGTGGGCGGAGGAAGATCTGCCACGGTGAGAGGGCTCCCGTCTGGCCCGATGACATATTTGGCTCTCGGGCGGTGTACTTCGGCCATAAGTTCAACTCACATACTGCGACTGACTCGTAGCTACAGAGAATAGAGAGCGTCACTTAAGAATCGGCTAAGCGTGCAAGCTCCCTTTAGCGCAAGTGCATAGGTATAAGTTAGCCGAATATTTATTGACAAGCTAAGGATTGCTTCACGAGTGTATCGAGCTGAGACGCGACATTTGAGTTTTATTAAGAAATGGGCGGCCCGAGGAGCGCCTCCGCTTCTGCCCGGCAGGCTATTCTCTCCAACCTGTTCCGTATTGCATTCGCGAAGGCCGAATGATTTAGAGGAGCGTAGCCCTCGACCCGGCCGGCTGAATGGCGGTTTCGCGGCCCTTGTTCCGCGCCTATATATCGAGCACGCGCCGCTGGGGCCGTTTGCCAGATAATCCGATTGCTCCATGACCCTGTTCCGCAACAGCCTCGACCTGCCGAAGCCTGCCGCCGAGACGCGTGTCGTCGTCGCGATGTCGGGCGGCGTCGATTCCTCGGCCGTGGCTGCGCTTCTCGTCGAACAAGGCTATGAAGTGATCGGCGTGACGCTGCAGCTTTACGATCACGGCGCGGCGGAACATCGCAAAGGCGCCTGCTGTGCCGGGCAGGATATTCATGATGCCCGGCAAGTTGCGGCAAAGCTCGGCATTCCGCACTACGTGCTCGATTATGAAGAGCGCTTCCGGGAAAAGGTGATCGACCGTTTCGCCCGCAGCTATGCCGAAGGCGAGACGCCGGTTCCCTGCATCTCCTGCAATAGCGAGATCAAGTTCGCCGATTTCTTCGACACGGTGAAGGATCTCGGCGCCGACCTTCTCGCCACCGGCCATTACGTCGCCTCCAAGCCGGACGGCGCCAACGGCCGCGCGCTCTTCCGGGCAAAGGACATAAGCCGCGACCAGAGCTATTTCCTCTTCGCCACCACGCGGGCGCAGCTCGACGTTCTGCGCTTTCCTCTGGGCGAGATGCAGAAGTCGGAAGCGCGCGCCATTGCCCGGCGCCATGGGCTCGTCGTTGCCGACAAGGCCGATAGCCAGGACATTTGTTTTGTTCCCTCGGGCAAATACAGCGATTTCATCGAGCGGATTTGGCCGGAGGCGGCTGTTGCCGGCGATATCGTCCATGTCGATGGCCGGCTGCTCGGCCGCCACACAGGCGTGATCCATTATACGATCGGTCAGCGGCGTGGGCTCGGCATCAGCCTCGACGGCGAGCCGCTTTATGTCGTGCGGCTCGATGCGGAACATGCGCAGGTCGTGGTCGGGCCGCGCGAGGCCCTCGCAACGCGCAGCGTACGGCTGCGCGCCTTCAATTGGATCGGCGAGGGTTCTCTTGCCGAACTCGGCCGGACCGGGCGCGAGGTTTTCGTTCGTGTACGCTCGTCGAAGCCGCCTGTCCCGGGATTCCTCCATATTGAAGAGGGCGAAGCTCATGTCGCTTTCGCCGATCACGAGGAGGGCGTCTCACCGGGCCAGGCCTGCGTGCTCTATGCGAGCGAAAGCGCCGAGGCGCGCGTTCTCGGCGGCGGTTTCATCGCGCAGACCGAACCTGCCGAGGATCATCGGATGCAAGCTCCGGCGCTTGCCGCCGCGGCTCGCTGAGGATCGGCATGCCGCGCGCGCTCGCCCGCAGCGAAAGCTCACCGCGAGGCGCGAGCCTCGACAATCGCATCGTCGAGCGTGCCTATGCGCGATGGGCGCCGGTCTATGATCTCGCCTTCGACGCGGCGCTACAGCCCGGACGCAAACATGCTGCTGCGGCAGCAAGCCGCCACGGCGGGCTCGTTCTCGATGTCGGTGTCGGGACCGGGCTCGAATTGCCGATGTTTGCAAAGACGACGCGCGTCGTCGGCGTCGATCTATCCGAGCCTATGTTGCGCCGCGCGGCGCGCCGGGTCGAACAAGGCTTGGATCACGTCGCGGGCTTGGGAGTGATGGACGCCTGCCATCTCGCTTTTGCCGATGCGACGTTCGATGTGATCATTGCGCCCTATGTCTTGACCTCGCTTCCGAAGCCCGAGGAGAGCCTCGACGAATGGGTCCGCGTGTTGAAGCCCGGCGGCGAAATCATCCTCGTCAATCATCTCGGCGCCGGGAGCGGGCCGATCGCCTGGGTCGAAGCGCAGCTCGCCAAGAATAGCGCGACGATCGGCTGGCGGCCGGAGTTCCCTTGGGCCGTTCTTGCCGATTGGCTGGCCGGCAAGGCGGACCTTCAACTCTCGGAGCGCCGCGCTCTGCCGCCGTTCGGTCTTTTCACGCTGATCCGCATTACGAAGCGAGCCGCGGATGGATCCGATGCTACGCGATGATCCGACCGGCGGAGGATAGCGCGAAAAACGGGCGCGCCGAGCGCCTTGACACTCTTTCGACGGGCGGCCTATACCCCGGCGCCGCGCCACATGAAGCGGCATGCGGGGCACGGCGGAGTAGCTCAGCTGGCTAGAGCAGAGGAATCATAATCCTTGTGTCGGGGGTTCGAGTCCCTCCTCCGCTACCAGCTCCAAGCAAAACTAAGGTCGTAGACTGACCGGCAAACTACGAACCGGGTAAGGGGCTGAATTGCCCTTCGGTTTGCCCCTGGCGTCGAATGTCATCGGGGACCCGCCGGTGTGCGGGGGGGGGGGGGGTTAGTCCAGGTCCCCTCGTGGGGGATGCGGGTTGCTCCACTTCTTTGGGCACAAGGGGTTTGTGATCCTCGAAGATCGAAAGCCCGGCCCAAAAAAGCGC
>JAJPIC010000009.1 GCA_021324915.1 Beijerinckiaceae bacterium
CAGCGCAGATTACCGACAGGCGGCGCGGCATAAGGAATACCAAGAAATTCCGAAACGCCATTGACGACGAAACCCTGCACCTTTCCTTGGGTGGTCGCGACGACCGGGCCCGGACCGGCTTGAGCCGGCATAGCGAACGAGCCGATTACGCAAAGCGCCGTACCCAGCACAATCGAAGTCTTTAATGCTGCGCTTCCGACGTGCTTGTTGAGGCGTGAGGATAGATAGCTCCGAAAATGCATAAGCATATTCTCCTCCCAGCTTTCGCTTAACGAATGCGAGACAAGCTAGAGGAGCCGAAAATCTGCGTCTTCCAGAAAATTCGGACCCGGAGAAAGAGTGTTCGATTCGAGCAGCAGGACGTTCGTCGAGATAACGGAACAAGAGATCCGTGAAAGAAATATGGACGGCGCGCGACGATTGCGAACCAAGCGAGGGCGCACTCAATTTTCTTGAAATGGCTTTGCCATCTTCATCGGGTCGACGATCCGATCGAAGTCTTCTTCCGTGATGAAGCCGAGCCGCACCGCAGATTCCCTGAGCTCGAGATCATGTTCCAGCGCATAATGGGCGACGCGCGCGGCCTTGTCATAGCCGATCTCCGGCGCGAGCGCAGTCACGAGCATCAGCGAGTTTTCGACGTCTTGCGCAATCTTCCTACGGTTGGGCCGCGTGCCCTCCACGAGAAATTTGCGGAAGTTCGTGCAGCCGTCGCTGAGCAGCGTAATCGACTGCATGATATTGTGGATGATGAGCGGCTTATAGACATTCATCTCCAGATAGCCGCCTGCCCCGCCGAAACCTATCGCCACATCATTCGCCATCACCTGAACGGCGATCATGGTCAGTGCCTCGGCTTGCGTCGGATTCACTTTCCCCGGCATGATGGACGAGCCCGGCTCGTTTTGCGGGATGAGCAATTCGGCAAATCCTGCGCGCGGGCCGCACGACATCAGCCTGATGTCATTGCCGAGCTTATAGAGCGAAACCGCGAGCGTGCGCAGCGTCGAGGAGAGCTGGACGAGCGCGTCATGTGCACCCTGCGCCGCGAATTTGTTCGGCGCGCTCACGAAAGGCATGCCGGTAATTTTCGCGATCTCCGCCGCGGAAGTTTCTGCGAAACCGGGCGTCGCGTTGATTCCTGTACCAACTGCCGTGCCGCCCAAAGCGAGCCGATAGAGGCCTTTCAACGCCTCCGCAATCCGCTCGAGGTCCTCCGCCAGCATTGCCGCATAGCCCGACCATTCCTGCCCGAGCGTCAGCGGCGTTGCATCCTGCATGTGAGTTCGGCCGATCTTGACGATATCTTCCCATTCGCCGGCTTTTGCCGTGATCGCATCGCGCAGCGCCGCGACCGCCGGCATGAGCCTACGCGTTACGGCGATCGCCGCCGCGACATGCATGGCCGAGGGAAACGTGTCGTTCGAGGATTGCGCCATGTTCACGTGATCATTTGGATGAACGGGCACTTTGCTGCCGAGCGCCGTACCGGCGATTTGGCAGCAACGGTTTGAGATCACTTCGTTCACGTTCATGTTGAACTGCGTCCCGCTGCCCGTCATCCATACATGCAGCGGAAACATATCATCATGCTGCCCGGCCAAAATCTCTTCGCACGCCTGTACGATCAACGCATGCGCGTCACCGTCGAGGGCTCTTGCTGCGTAATTCGCATGCGCCGCCGCTTTCTTGACGATGGCATAGGCGAGAATCATCTCTCGCGGCATGAGATCCTTGCCGATGCTGAAGTATTCGAGCGCGCGCTGAGTTTGTGCTCCCCAAAGCTTATCGGCGGGAACACGGACTTCGCCGAGACTGTCGGTTTCCGTGCGAAAACCCGTCATCGTCTCCTCCCTCTGGTCTCGCTCGCAATGTAGCGATACTGCCGCCGTATAACGACGCCGGAGAGTAAAACATAAAGTCGGATTTAGTCGCCGATTTCAATCCCGGCGACATCGGATACGTCAGGAAATCGCTCGGCCATTATATCGAGAATACCGGCGATGCCGATCTCGTCTTCCTCGAAATTTTCCGCACCGATCGATACGAGGAAGTCTCTCTCTCCGATTGGCTTGCGCATACGCCGCCGCAAATGGCTGCCGCCACGCTCAACCTCGATCCGGTGACAATCGCGACATTCCCGAAGAACCGTCCGGACATCATGCCGGTCTAGAGGCAAGCACGTGGTGGAGGGACGCCGGGAACCCGTCGTCCCCTTCGCTCCATGTGCGGTAGCCTGTCGGGAGCGCCAAGCCGATGTCGTCAGCCTGCTTCGGCGTGGGCTGCGGCCACTTGCTTGCGCAATTCATCGGCGATTTCGAGCATGTCGCCGACAATGCCGTAAGCGGCTATGCCGAAGATCGACGCTTCCGGATCCTTGTTCACCGCGACGATGGTCTCGACGTGTTTCATGCCCCATTGGTGCTGAACCGCGCCCGAAATTCCCATCGCGATATAAAGCGAGCACTTCGCCGCCAATTGTCCGGATTGCCCGACCTGCCTTGCCTTGGGCAACCATCCATTATCGGCGATCGGACGCGAACAGCCGAGCGTTGCCCCTAGGCTCTCGGCAAGTTCCGCAAATTGTTCGATATTGGCCTCATCGCCGATGCCGCGACCGATCGAGAGAATGAATTTGGAGCCGGGAATATCGATCCCGCCGCTCGGCGGCGGATCGCGCCATTCGAGATGGGAGCTGCGCGGCTTGACGCCTTCGACTTCAAGCGCGGTGATCTTGGGAGACGCCAGCTCGGTTGGAGCGCGGAACGCGCCGCTGCGCAGCGTAAGAATGACCTGCTGCTTCTGCGGAAAATCGAGCTCGACCCAGACCTTCTCTTGATAGCCGGCGCGCGTCGCGACGATCTCCCCCGCCTCGCGCCTGATGCCGAAGACGTCGGTCGCAAAGCCTGCATCGAGCGCGATTGCCAAGCCCGGGGCAAGCCCCCAACTATCGATGCTGTGAGGCAAGAGGATGAGCGAGGGCTTGCGTTCCTCGATCACTCGGCTCAGCACGGCCTCATAGACGTGCGGTTCGAATTCTTTCGCCGCGGGATTGGCAACCGTGATGATTTCATCGACCGCGCCGACCGCGAAAGGCTCGACATATTTTTGCGGCTCGGCGGCGATGATCAGGATCGCGAGAGGTCCGAGATCGGCTTTGAGCGCTTCGGCTGCACCGATCGCCTCGAGCGATCCGGGCCGAGCTTCCCCGCGCCTATGTTCTGCGAGCACCAAAATGCCGGACATTAGTGAAGTGTCTCCTTGATAATTTCGAGCAGGCGCGCAGCCTGTTGCGCCGGTGTTCCCTCGATCATTTCGCTTCGGCGGCGATCGGGCGGGAACATCCGGCGCACACGGCTCAATGAGCCGGGAACACCGATTTCAGCTTCGCTGAGCCCAAGCTCCTCGGCGGTCAGGACGTCGAGCGGCTTGGCATTGGCTTGTTTGATACTGCGCAACGAGGCATAGCGCGGCTTATTAATGCCAAGCTGAATCGTGACGACGGCAGGCGTTTCGAGCTCGAGCCTCTCCACGAGGCCGCCTTCGAGCTCGCGCTCGACGAGCGCCGATTGTGCTCCCGGCCGATAGTCGAGATGCGTGATGACGGCCGCATGCGGCCAGTGGACGAGGCCGGCGACCGCCATTCCGGTCTCGGCATGTGCATGATCGGAAGATTGTGCGCCGCAAAGAACGAGGCTTGGCTGCTCGCGCTCGACCACCTTGGCAATAATGCGCGCAATCGCGATCTGATCGGAACCCTCGAGCGCGTCCTGCCAGATGCGGATCGCCCGGTCGGCACCCTTCGCCAAGGCCTTGCGCAGCACTTCGTCGGCATCTTCCGGTCCGATCGTCAGCGCGATGACCTCGACGCCGGCATCGGGATTTGCTTCCTTGATCTGGACCGCTGCCTCGATCGAATATTCGTCGAATTCGTTGAGATCGAACTCGCAGAAATCCGGCTCGACGTCGCGCCCATCCTCGCGCATTTCGAATTCGTCATCGAGCGAGGCAACGCGTTTGACCGGTACGATTATCTTCATCACTCCACCTGCTTAGCCAATGCTTCGCACGCTATCGACGCGACCCACGTGGTTCGCTTTTTTCCGAGCGAACATGCTAGTTTGCCTCCAGAGCGAGCTTCGCCGCCGGGCGCGCTTCGAGGTCCATCGCTTCCGCCAGGAGCTCAGTGAGCTCGAGAACGCGGAACTTGCCTTCGTTGCCGGAGGTCTTCACCGCATCCTCCAGCATCGTCATGCATTTCGGACAATTGACGAGGAGAACGTCGAGACCTTCGATCTCGGCTGCTTCGCGTGCGCGGATCTCGCCGACCTTCGTTGTGCCGGGCGGATCGGGAATCCACACGCGCCCGCCTCCTCCGCCGCAGCAGAAAGAATTGTCCCTGTTGCGAGCAAGCTCGACCAGGTTGGCGCCGGTCTGCGCAATCACGTCGCGGGGCGGATCATATCCTTTGTTCAATCGGCCGAGATGGCAGGGGTCGTGATAGGTCACGGTGTAATCGAGCTTCTGCTTCAGGGCGATGCGGCCGCTCGCGACGAGCTCGCGCAGAAAGGCGCTGGCGTGGTCGACCTGATAGACCCCACCGAAATCCCGATATTCGTTCTTCAGCGTGTTGTAGGAATGGGGATCGGTCGTCACGATGCGATCGAAGGTGCATTTGGCGAGCGCTTCGATATTGCCATGCGCAAGCTCCTGATAAAGCCCCTCCTCGCCGACGCGCCTGATATCATTGCCGGCCGTCGTCTCGCCCTCATAGAGAATGCCGAAATCGACTCCTGCGGCGTGCAGGATCTTGGCGAAGGCGCGGCTCACCTTTTGATTGCGCGGATCGAAGCTCGCGTAGTCGCCGACGAACCAAAGCACATCGACCGGCTCCTTGCGCGCGTCCTTGATCGCGAAAGGCAGTTGCTTGGTCCATTGCGGACGCTTGCGGCGGCTCTCGTTGAACGAATTGCCGGTCTTGTTGACGGCGCCGAGCGTGCGCTGCAAGCCGGGGTCCATTACGCCTTCATCGACGAGCGTGCGCCGGAACATATTGATCAGCGGCACATGTTCGACCGCGACCGGGCAGATTTCCGTGCAGGCGCCGCATTGGCGGCAGGCCCAGAGCGTATCGGGGCGGATCTGCGCGACTCCCTCGCCGATGAGCGAGATCGGCTCGTGCGCTCGCGGAAAAAATTCGCCAAGCTCGCGATTTGCATGTTCGCGAATTGTGAGGATGAGATCGCGCGGGGAAAGCGGATAACCGGCCGCGCGGGCCGGACAGGCTTCGTGGCACCGGCCGCATTTCGTGCAGGTATCGGCCTGGAGCAGATAGCGGCTGTCGAGGTCGCCAATGAATTTATAGCCGATGCTGCCCTGATCGAGCCTGCCTTGCGGGAGGCGCGCGACTGCCGCGGGGTCTCTCATCAGCCACGTGGCGGCGGCCGTCACGATATGCTTGGCCTTGGTATAAGGAATAAGCGCGATGAAGGTGAGCGCGAGCAGCCCATGCGTCCACCAGAGCGCCATGCGCAATATGCCGGCGCCTTGCGCATCGAACCCGAGGCCTTGCAGGAGGTTCGCCACCATCGCACCGACTGGCGACCACCAGCGCGTCTGCCAGACGGCCGGCTCGTGCTGCAGCCAGACAAGCCGAGCGCCGGACGCAATAAATCCCGTGATGCCGATGAGGATCAAGGTCCAAAGGAAAGCCCAATCCTCGATCCGATAGGACGTGCGATCGAAATCAGCATCGGCAGGATTGCGATCAGGGCGCGCATAATCGAGCTTCGGCGGGCGTAGCCAACCCCTCCGATACATCATGTAGAGCACGCCGGCGATAAGCGCCGCGCCTGCAACATTCATCGTCAGTTTGAAGACGAGATAGAAGGCGCCATACCAGAATCGGGCGTGGAAAACAGGGGCAATGTCGTGGTCGAGCGTAATGATCGACGTGCCGACGAAGAGAAGAACGAAGCCATAGAAGATCGCGGCGTGCAGCCAGCCGGCGGAGCGGTCGCGGCGTCTAACGCTCGCGTGCGAGGCGATCACATAGGCCGCTTGGGCAGCCCTGCGTGTCAGCGCCGGCCAAGCGATGGACTTCGGATGAACGCCGCGCAAATATTTGCGGGCTTGGACGTAGACGCCCCATACGAAAGCGGCGATGGCAGCAACGGCATAGGCGTAAAACAGCGCCACCATCCAGGGCGTGAAATCCTGGAAGAGAATGCGCGTGACCTCAGTCTGATCGATGCCGTTGGGGATCATCTCGTCGCAATTCCGCAGAACCGGCCGGACCAAAATGTCCAGCCGGATGGCGGTTCTCGAGAAAGCCGATCAAGGTCGAGCGGCACGGCGCCCGGATCAGACCGCATATTGGATCTCGTAAGATCCACCAGGCTGATAGGGGCTTCCATAGACCGCCGCCTCGCGCCGATAAGGCTTGGGCTCCTGCGGGTTTTGCTCTTCGATCTCGCGCGCGAGCCGGTGACCGTCGAAGGTCGCGTCCGCGATCAATTTCGGCGCCCAAGCGTCGCCGATGACATAGACGCCCTTGATGCCATTGGCCGCCCACTCGCCCTGCCGCGCCTTCAGCCCGCGGTAGAGAGTATCGTTCGAACGCCGACCGGTCACCACGACGAGCGTGTCGAAGTCGTACCATTTGTGGGTCGCATTGGCTTTGCGCGGCACTTTTCCCGGGCCCATATATTGGCGGCGATAGCCGTCGCCCCAAATGCTATAGAGCTCGATGCGGCCTTCCTCGACACGGCTCGCCCAAACGTCATGCATGACGTTGACATGGAGCTCGTGCAGCATGCGTTGCGCGTTCGGATATTCGAGCGTGAAGCGCATGTAGCGGGCAAGCTCGACGCCCGATGCAAGCGTCACCTCATGACCTGCCTCGGTGAGCTTCTGCGCGAGGCTCGGCGCCATGAAATAAATGTCCGCATTGAGGATCATCACGCGCCTGCCGATCGGCTTCGTCCCGCGGATCACGTCTTCCGGAGTCAAAACATAAGGATGGACCTGCTCCAGCCCTGGCAGCGGCGCATGGGTCAAGCAATTGGTTCCGTCGCTGACCCACGGAGCACCGGTCGCGATCACCACCTTGTCGGCCCCGTACTGGAGGACGTCGTCGACAGTGAGCGGCTTGCTGCCCAGAGCGAGACGGCTGTCGCGGCTCTTTTTCAGGAGCTTGCCGAGCTGAACCTCGCGATAGTCGCGGTGAAAGCCCCATTCGCCGAGACCCGGCAGGGTCGCAATGTCATTCACGCAGCCGCCGACCTTCTCGGCGCTATCGACGAGGTGAACGACATAGCCGCGCTCGAGCAGGACGCGCGCGCATTCTGAGCCGGCAGGACCCGCACCAACGACCAAAATACTGTCGTCCGATCCGCGCTTGGGGAATTTCTCCGGATGCCAGCCGCGGCGGAATTCCTCCCCGGCCGTGGCATTCTGCGTGCAGATCATGGGTGGCCCGCCGATCTCCCAACGCGAAATGCAGACATTGCATCCGATACAGGTGCGGATGTCGTCGAGACGGCCCTCCCTGATCTTCTGCGGCAGGAAGGGATCGGAGATCGACGGGCGCGCCGCGCCGATCACGTCGAGCTCGCCATTGCGCACGACCTCGAGCATTTTCTCCGGGTCGGTGAAGCGCCCGACGCCGAGCACGCATTTCTTCGAGACCTGCTTGACGAATTTCTGCCACGACAATTGGTGGCCCTGCCGATAGAAGCGCGAGGGGCCCGCATCTTCGCCCCATTCCGCGATGTCGCCGACATTCACGTCCCAGAGATCGACGAGATCGTCGGCGAGCTCGATGAACTTGACTCCTTCGCGCTCGATTTCGATTCCTTCTTCGCCGATCAGCGTGTCGACGGCAAAACGCGTTGCGATCGCGCAATCGCTCCCGATTGCCTTGCGCATTTTCTCGATCGTCTCGATCCAGAACCGCGCACGATTCTCGAAACTGCCGCCGTATTTGTCGGTCCGCTTGTTGTAATAACGCGAGAGGAATTGGAGCGGCAGGTAGGAGTGCGCGCCGTAGCAATAGACAATGTCGAATCCAGCATCGCGAGCGCGTCGCGCCGCCTCGACATAGAATTCCTGGACGCGATTGATGTCGTCCTGATCCATCTCGTGACAATAGGTCAGCGCCTCGAACTCGGAGGCATACTGGCTCGGGCCGCGCGGCGTCTCGCGCGATTCCATGCATGGTGCATGCGAGCTTCCGTACCAGAGCTCCACGCCGGCCAGGGCGCCGTATTTATGGATCTCCTTCGTCATCGCAGAGAGATTGCGGACATCGCCATCGTCCCACAAGCGGGCCGACAGACGATGCGTATCGTCCGACTCCGGATGGATCGAGCAATATTCGGTGTTCATTGCGGCCCAGCCACCTTCGGCTTTCAGCGAGCGGTGCGCCGCCTGAAAGCCGGGCCGATCCGACCCTGCGCCGATACAGTGAGGGACTTGATAGAATCGATTTTTGAGGACCTTGGGACCAATCTTGATCGGCTCGAACAAGACGTCGAATTTGCCTTTGGCCATTACCTTTTCGAGCGCCATCCTCAACCCTCTTTAAATTTTACGCCGTCGAAACGGCCCTGGCATGATTGAAGAGAGCATGAAGCACCTGCGCCTCGCGCCCCATGCTTCCGCATGGAGCCGGGCCCATAGCGTCCTCCCCGAACATCTCCTCAAGCTCTTGATTAGAATGAGTTAAACCAAGGCCGGCGGCACGAGCAATAATGCCAATTGGACCTACGGCGCTGCCAAAAGTGGCGCGCTCTGGCAGGCAAGACAAAATGAAGCCTTGGCTCTGGCCATTCTGCTGCGCCGCCAAATGCGGAGCGGCTGCAAATCCGGAGCGCTTGCGCATGCGCGCTCCAATTGCCTCGCGAACAGGCAGAGGCGCATGTTCGCCGTGCAGACTGCAAACAACGCTTCCCCGCGGCGCTTATGTTCGGTCGGAAATCTGGCCGAGAGTGCCAGGATCGTGGCGCTTACGCGCATGCTGCGCGCGTCGTCGCCTGGAACGGGATTTGCTACTCGAAATCAGATACCGAGGCGGGAGCGGGCGATGTTCACGAGCGAGCGAGCAACAAAGCCAAGAAGGCGTTGCAAAGTGCGGTCAATTAGGATTTCCTATAGGGCAAAATAAGATTCCAATTCGTGGGATTGGACCATGTCGCAAACGACTGGATACGGGAGAGACGCCGGCGCCGCGGAGGCGGCGTCTCTGCGCCTCAACGGCAAGGAATGGTTCGCGCGGCTCGGAGAGGTCGCCAAGTCGATCGGATCGGGTGAATTTCACCGGGAGCTGATCGATCTCTACGGCTCGAGCATCCAGCACGAATCCACCTGGATCATTCACTTCTCGCGCGCCGCTCCGCCCGAGGTCATCTACACCCACAATGTGCCCGAAGAAGTCGTCGGCACCTACAACAGCACGTTCGCGCAGGTCGATCCATTCTCGCATTATTGGAAGCATCATCCCCGCCCCGGCGTGTTGCCGCTTTCGCAAGCAAAGACGCAATCGAGAGAGGCGAAGATCTATAGCGAGCTCTTCCTGCCGCGGGCGCATATTTCCGACGAAATGGCGATCATGCTCCCGACGGTCGGCCAGTGCTGTTTCGGCCTGTTCCTCGAGCGCGAATCGGGCCATTTCTCGAGAGCCGACGTCGAACGGGCGCAAACGATTTTTCCGGCGCTCGAAGGCTGTCACCGCGCCCATGTCGGATGGATCTTCAACGATCTCGGCAATGTCAAAAGGGCCAAGGCACAGCCCTATGTCGACAAGCCGATGTTGATTCTCGATCGTTTCGGCAGCGAGGTCTATTCAAACGATGCCTGGAACGATGCCGTCGCGGCCGACAACGCCCTCATGCCGCTGGTGCGCGGCCTTCTGCCTGTATCAGGCACACAGACGCGGCTCGTCGATAATTTCGTCCTGAGCTTCGAAGCGCTCGATCGCTCTTTCCCCTTGGCGCCAGGGGGGCGGATGTTCGTCCTCGAGCCACGGGCCACCGCGGTGGATTTCGAGACCGTCAATCGGGAAGCGAACCTTTTGGATATGTTTACGCGGCGCGAGCGCGATATCTTGAACCTGATCATGAATTGCCGCTCGACCGGACAGATCGCGCAACAATTGCAGATCAGCAAAGGCACGGTGAAGAATTACCGGTTGCGGATCTATCGCAAAGCCGATGTCGTCTCCGAACGGGAATTGGTGAAGAAATTCGCGCCGCTGTTCCGCTGAGGCGGCGCCCCGAAACAATCCGGGATCGTCCGGTGCGATCACGGATTGTTTCGGGCGACGGGACCGCGGCTAAGCGCGCTCCTCCAAAGGATGCGTGCGAAGACGCAGCGGATCGTAGAACGGAACTTTGACCACGCGTGCCTTCAGCACGCCGTTGCCCGTCCTGATCTCGAATTCGGTGCCATTGGAGTCCAATGCCGGTTTCACATGGGCGAGCGCCAGCGAGCGCATGAGATGCTGGCTATAGGTGCTGCTGTTGATGAGGCCGACCTCTTCGCCGTTCCTGTAAAGCTTGGTACCGGGCTCGATCGCTTCATGATGATCGATCTCGATTCCGACCTGGCTCACGCGCCGCTGATCGCGCCTCCGGATGAGCGCTTCCTTGCCGCGGAAGGAGGGCTTATCGAGATCCACGGTCCAGTCGACGCCCACTTCCCACGGCGTGGTGTCGCCCTTCGGCATGTCATAGGGGAAAAATAGAAGAGCGGCCTCGACGCGCACGATGTCGAGACACGCCCATGATGCCGGCATGATGCCGAACTCTTTCCCCGCTTCGAGAATGGCATCCCATATCGCGACCGCATCCGCCGCACGGCAGAAGACCTCGTAGCCCTTCTCTCCTGAATAGCCGCCGCGCGCGATCGACACGTCGTAGCCGAAGAGCTTCGTCCGTGCATGTTCGAAATAGCGCAAACCGGCGAGCTTGAAAGGCGTATGCGGAGCCAGAATGGCAAGCGCTTTCGGCCCCTGCAGCGAGAGCACATGGGTGTCGTTGTCCTTACGAAAGTGGACGTCGCGCCCCTCGCCGACCTGCGGCAAAACCTCTTCGAGCGTGCCGCCGCCATGCGAGATCCGGTAAGCCGCCGGCCCGTCGCAATAGACCAGAACGTCGTCGATCAATGAGCCGTTCTCGTCGACGATATTGCTGATTCGCGATTGGCCGGGCGCGATCTTGGCGATGTCGGACGTGAGCAGCTCATTCAAAGCCGCGAGCGAATCCTTGCCGGATACATCGATCAAGCGCAGAGACGAGACATCGAACAATCCCGCCGCATTGCGCACGGCCTCGGTCTCCACATAGGGGTCGGTCGCATAATATTGTGGAATCGGCATGTCGTTCCACGAAGATTCGAATTTCGTTCCCAACGCGCGGTGGCGATCGTTGAGGATCGACTGGCGCGAGAAAACATGGGTGTTCATCGAGGGCTCCTTTGCGCGTATCCGAAATGCGTGTGCGCGCCCGCAGCGAGCTGCGGGCGCCTCTCGTGATCAGAGCCGGAAGATCCAATTGGCCAGCAGCACGACGACTAGACCGCCGACGAGCGTCACGTAGGGAAGAATGCCGGCCTTCTTGCGGGCGATCTCGCTGGCGCCGCCGACATGCAGATCCTCGAGCATTTCGTGCGGAAACTTGCCGCCGTCTTGAATGTAGTGACGGAAGACGAAGACAGGCACGATGAGCGAGGCTGCAAGGAGGCCTGCCCAAAGCGCCGCCGGATTCCACACTTTCGCGCCGGCGCCCATGAAGATGGCGTTGACGAAGCCGAAGATCGCGCCGAGCGTGATGATCCAAGTAGGCGCCTTGTAGGGACGCGGAACGGAACCCGAATCGATCCGGTGCAACCACCCCGAATTGAGATTGAGGAAGTTGAAGATGATGTAGCCGCAGTTGGAAACGGCAAGCACGAAATAGAAGCTTGTCGCATCCGCGCACGCAATCGACAGAAGAATGAGGTTGAAGCTGAGGTCCGTCCACATGGCCCTGGTCGGCGCGCCATGCGAATTGACGTGGCTGAGATAGCGCGGCAGCCATCCGTCGACCGAACCCTGGTAGAGCGTGCGCGAGGAGCCCGCCATCGCGGTCATGATCGAGAGGATGAGCGCAAGGATCATCAGCATCACGAGGACGCTTTCGAGCAGCTTGCCGCCGCCGACCATATGCGCCATCGCCTGCGCGACTCCCGAGCCGTCGCCGATGGTGGGATCGAGCATGCCCGTGAGGCCGAGCGCGCCTTGGAAGGTGAAGGGCACAAGGATGAAGAGCGCGATACAGAGAAGGCCGGAATAGAAGATCGCCTTGAATGTGTCGCGGGCCGGATCGCGGAATTCACTCGTATAGCAGACCGCGGTCTCGAAGCCGTAGGTCGACCAGGCCGCGATGAACATTCCGCCGAGGACCAGCGTCCAGCCCGTGAGATTCCAGGCGCCGAGCTGCGAAGCATTTGCCGCGGCGAGCGGAACGAGCGGTGAGAAATTGCCCCAATTCACGTTGCCGTTGAAAAGCGGCACGATGCCGACGATGACCATCGGAACGATCACGGCGAGACCGATCCATTTCTGCACGTTCGCCGTGCCGAGAATGCCGCGATGCTGGATCGTGAAGACGATCAGCATCAGCGCCGCGCCGATGAAGAAAGCCGAATTGAGCGAGAAGCTCACGGGACCGATGGTTTGCGCGAACGCCGTCCAGGTGCGGACATGCGGCGTCAGTGCGGCAATCGCCGCTGCGGTCTTATCGGCCGCGCTCCCATGCAGGGTCGCGGCATGGGCGGCGAGCCATTGCGTTACTTCCGGACTATGGGCGGTTGGAACCGGCGCGAGCGCGTTGAGGATATAGGCCGCGGCAATCGAACACCCGAGGGAGAGGACCGGGCTCCACGCATACCAATTGCACCAGACCGAAAGGGGGGCGACGAGCTTGACGTAGCGCACCCAGGCAGCCGCGCCGTAGATCGAGGCGCCGCCAGACTTGTTTGGGAAGAGGCCGGCAATTTCCGCGTAGGTGAAGGACTGGATGAAGCCCATCGCAATCGACACAGCCCAGATGAGGAACGACAGGTTGCCGCCCACGCCGGCGATGCCGCCGATCGAGAAAAGCACGAGCGCCGGCACGCCGCTGGCGACCCAGAACGCGCCCTGCCAGCTTATCGCTCGATGAAGCTTCCCCTCCTCTTGCGAGCTTATGAAACCCTCAACCGCGTCTACCATCCTGCCCCTCCCATAATCCCATGCGCAGCAGCATCAGCTTGCCTGCCTAATCGATCCGCCCATTTCAGATTGCCTGCGAGTTAACAGAATTTCGTTCAATGAAATTTTGTCAATAATGACGGTTGGCATCATGGACAGGGCGCGGATGCCAATTTTACTTTCCTGCAACGAAACAATTTTGAGAGTCGCACGAGGCTGCGGCGGTTACGGCTGAGACCGTCGGGAAGCGAACTTCGCCCCTATGCCGCACCGCCGATCGGCCAGAGGAGCGGCCTCGAGAATAGAGCGCGACCAGGGGAGTTCGATTTGCTCGTTTCCGGAATTGTCAGCCGCCCGAAATACGAGCCGTTCGCGCTCGATCCGAGCGGGCGCAGCCATTTGATCGTCGCCGATCATCCGGCTCCGCCCGGCGATTTCGGACCGACGCCCGCGTCCAACGCTCCCATCGAAATCTGGTGCGTATGCACGAATCCTCGCACGACGGCCGAGGCCTCGCAAAACGGGCGTGCGGTTTCGCGCAGTTTCCGTTCGACGGCCCATCTTCTGGATCAGCTCGATAAACGGCTCGCGCGCGAATTGGTCGGCCTGCGCATTTATGCGGTCGGCATCGAATCATTCGTCTGGGACGTCGCCAGGCTCGCGCGTAAATTCGGAATGGAGAAAGGCGAATATCGTCTCACGCACAAGGGTTCGGAGAGGCGCCGCGTCTATTGCATTCACTGCCGCGCCTATACCGAGGACGTGACGACGAACATCGTCTCCTGCAGCGGCTGCGGCGCATCTCTTCTCGTCCGCGATCATTATTCCCGCCGGCTCGCCGCTTTCATGGGCGTGCAAGTCGATGCCGAAGTACCCGGCGACGTCCCGGCGATCGAAGAGGCCTTCCCATGAGCGGACCGAAACTAAATTTGAGAGTTCGCTCGATCGAGCCTCTCTCTCCTCTCCTCAAGCGATTCGAGCTCGAAATGGCCGACGGCGGCGAGGTTCCGCCGTTCGGCCCTGGCGCTCATCTGCGCTTCAACCTGCAGGGCGATCATCAAAGGTGGAAGAACGCCTATTCGCTCGTCACGCCGCCGACCGAGCGCCGACGCTATGCGGTAATCGTGCGCCGGGTCGAGCACTCGCGCGGCGGCTCCGCCTTCATGCACGAGACCGTCAAACCGGGCCAGATTCTCGAAGCGAGCGTTCCAGCCAACCTCTTTCCCGTTTCGCAGATCGCGCGCAAACATCTGCTTATAAGCGGCGGGATCGGCATTACGCCGTTTCTATCCTATCTCGCCGCGTTCAAGAGCAAGGCGGCTGGCTACGAGCTGCACCATTTCTGCCGCGCCAAGGAGGCCGAGATCTTCGGCCATCTTCTGCGCGATCACGAATCTTCGCGCATACACATCCATGCCGGAACGGAGTTCAATCTCTCGTCCGTCTTGAGCTCGCAACCGCTCGGAACGCATCTTTATACCTGCGGTCCCGAAGGACTGATGGACCTCGTGCTCGATACGGCGCGCACGCATGGTTGGCCCGCCTCGAAACTCCACTCCGAATCGTTCGGCAGCGCGCATATGGGCGGCGCGCCGTTCATCGCCATCCTCAAAAGATCTGGCGCGGAAATCGCCGTGCGCGAAGACCAGACGCTTCTCGAAGCCATCGAGGAAGCCGGCTTCGAGCCGACAAACCTCTGCCGCGGGGGCGCCTGCGGCGAATGCCTGACCCGCGTTCTCGAAGGCGAGCCGGAACATCGCGATCATTATCTTGACGAGGGCGAGCGCGCCTCGAACTGCTCGATCATGATTTGCGTCTCGCGCGCCAAGACCAATCGCATCGTTCTCGATCTATGAGGCGCCCGATGCAGAAGATCTTCCCGTCACCGCAACATGCCGCGCCAAGGCGCCGGCCCCTGGCGCGTCTCTACGAGCGGAGCAGCCGATGACACTCGCGTTCAAACCGGCCGAGACGTTTCGAAAGGACTTCACCTACCGCAACAGCGAAGCGGGAATTCTGCGCTTTCCGTTCCCCTTCGCAGAAGACACCTACATGTACTCGGTCAATATCGAACCGCATCTGCCGGGTGGTCCTTCGCCCGCTTACGATCATGCGTTCGATGTCGATGAACATTATGTGGCGGAATGCAAGGAACGCGCGATCGTTCTCGCCGAGGATCCCAACCGCTGCAAAGTCCTGCCCCATATGACGGAGGCGCAATGGGATACGCTCGAACTCATCATGGAGAGCTTCGCCAAGGATTATCCGGAGCATTTCTCGCTTCAGAAGAACGGCACGCGCTGGAGCTGGGAAAACCGGCCGCTCGGATTGAAGGATAGTTTTACGTTCGGCGATCTGTCGAGCCTGCCCTACGAACCCTTCGAATACATCACCCGTCAGGCGCAAGGCGACTTCACGCTGCAGGATCAGCGCGACAACAATCTCTTTGTCGATGGCGGCATGGTCACGACTCAGGCCGATTGGTCGCTCGAATTCGACATCGGGATGACTTTCCACGAATGGCACGGCCCGGTGCCGCTCGCCCATCAATTGGGCGTCTTCGACCGCGCGCTGAAATTTCTGCTGCGTTTGCAATATGGCCAGCCGGTAAGACGGCTGAATTGGACGATGACCATTAATCCGCGGCTCGATACGAGCCCGGAAAATTATCCCGTCTGGGGACCTGATCGCAACACGGTAACCCCGGAGAACGTCGCACAGAAAGTCCATCTGCGCGTCGAATTGCAGACCCTGTTCCGGCTGCCGCGCTCGAACGCCATTCTCTTCGGCATCAGATGCTATCTCGCCAGCGTCGCCGAGCTCGCGCGAGTCGAGAAATGGCGTAAGCGCCTGCACCGCGTGCTGCGCGATCTGCCGCCGGAACTCGAAGATTACAAGGGACTTACGCGCTATCGCAAATTGGTCGTCGATTATCTCGCGCCATTCGATGATGGCGCGCCACTTTCGAGGGGGCCGCAGCCGGATCAAACGATTCTCTGATCTTTCGCTCGGTTGGATGCACAAATTGGGGGCGAGTGGCTGAACGCCCACCGATCGCGCGAAGATCTTCGTGTTGGCAGGGGGGCATAATGAGGGGATACGATCGCACCCTTTGGTGCAAATTGGGGAAAGATAAGTCGCGCGTAAGAACAAGCCGCTTGTTCTCCGGCGCATTGGCGCATGGCATTCCCGCGCTTCTTGCCGCGATGCTCGCGGGCGGAGGAGCGGCGGCCGCCGACCTCACGACGACCAAAGAGCCACCTCCGCCGCCGACATGGTGGTCGACCATCACCGTCAACGGCGAGATCGAGGCCGGTATTATGGGCAATCCGGATTCGCCGCCGAGCGGATTGAACTGGGGCCACCTCTTCACCGACAGAGCCAATGAGCCTCTGTTCAATCAAGGCCTGCTCACCATTCAGCGGCCCATCGATTCGTCGAAAGCCCAGTACGACGTCGGCTTCGTGCTGCAAGTCATGTACGGTTCGGACGCGCGCTCCGCCCGCTTCCTCGGCGAATGCGATTACTGCATCAACTCGCTCTATCAGGTCGCGCTCGAACAGGCGTTTATCCAGGCGCATACGCCGTGGGTCTTCCCTGGCGGCATCGATTGGAAAGTCGGCTCGTGGCCGGGCCTTGAGGGAATCGAGACGATCGAAGCCGATACCAATCTCTTCTATTCGCATTCCTATCTGTCGAACTACAGCGAACCTTTCTTCGAAACCGGCGTCCTGGCGATCTCGCATATCAATCCGACGCTCGACATCTATACGGGCATCAGCAGCGGCGAGAGCACCACGCTCGTTCCCTACATCGGCGACAATAACAATGCGCCGGCTTTCGACGGCGGCATCGGGCTCAACAATTTGGGACCTAAAGGCTCGGTCACGGTCTTGGCGACGACCCATATCGGACCGGAGGACCCCTACCCGTTCTATGGGCCGCCCGCCAACAGCAAGCTGCGTTATGTCAACGACCTCACCGTCACCTGGAAGGCGACCGACAAGCTCACTTTGCAGCTCGACGGCAATTACCTCTACGACTCGCTGCTCCGTGCCGACGCCTATGGCGCCGCGGGCTATGCGTCCTATCAGACGCCCTGGGATTGGCTGAAGATCAACGGGCGCGCCGAGGTCTATCGCGATGATCAAGGGGCCTTTGTCGCCGCATTCCCCGGCTATTTCGATTACGTCAACTTGCTGCACGGATATACGGTCGCACCCGGCATCCTGCCGGGCATCGTCCAGGCGCCGACGACCTATCTCGAGTTGACGGCCGGCCTCAACATCACGCCGACCATCCCCGCGAGCATTCCCTATCTCAAGGGAGTGATCTTCCGGCCTGAGGTTCGTTACGACACGTCCCTGAACGGCACGACCCCGTTCGATCTCGTCCAGACAGGTCCCGCTTCGGGATTTGGAACAAAAAGCAGCCAAGTCACGATCGGCGGCGACATCGTCTTGAAGTTCTAAAACGGCAGACGCCCGGACGAACCGGAACCGCCGTTTGGGTCCGATCCGTGCATCGGATCCTGCGAAAAGCTCCTCCCCGACCAAGAGCATCATCTTGGTCGATCTGCCCTGGCTCCATGGCGCGGCGCGCTATGGAGCCTTTTTTTCGACAAGCGCGCGGTCAAACCTCATGGAACAGGCACGTCGCAGACGGGAACGAAATGCCCCGATCCCTTGCTGGCTCTGCCGCGGCGCATCTTATTGATTCCACGGCAATTCGGCTTGCATAACCAACGAGACCGGGCGTTTCGGAAAACGGCCAAAATATGGCCATGTTCTACCCTGAAGTGGGTGGATCATCCCATCGAATTGGAATGAAGTTTGCGTCGCTCGGCGTGTACTTCGCTGTTCAAGGAGAAATCATGCAAGAACGGATTGTCGCTGCCAGGCCTTTTCGCATCAGAAATATTGTGGCTCTTCTCGCTTTTGCCGGCGCGACATTTGTCGGCACTTTCTCGGCGCATGCCGTTACTTGCGAGGACGTCCGCCATCTCAGCACCGCCGAACAAAATTATTGGTCGAAAGTCCTTCATCTGACGGCGCAAGAGCGCCACCTCATCTGGGTCGCCTGCTATAAGGACTATCGCGCCAATTCCCGGCAGCAGCTCGAGCAGATCGTGCGGCGCTGAGCCGAGCCTGCGCACCGGGCGGCGCCGTTCATTGAAATCCTGAGGCCGGCCCTTATCTCCCATTGTGCATTGCGGCAAATGAGCTCGCGGCGCGCGGTATTGTTCGCGCGCTCACGGACCGGTGATAAAACCCGGCCGAGAGCGCGACGCGGAAAATGAGTAGCGATTTTCGCGAAATCCCCGCGCTAAGCTCTCTAGAATCGGCCTCGCTCATGATTTTGGATCGATCCGATCCGAAATCGTCGCGATCCGGCCACTCCTGCACAGAGGTTCCGACTTTGGAGCACTATCCCGAGGGCAAACGTATCGTCATCGTCGGCGGCGGTTTCGGCGGTCTTGCCGCGGCGCGCGCGCTGAGAGGCCTGCCGGCCGAAATCACGATCGTCGACCGTCAGAACCACCATTGTTTCCAGCCCCTGCTCTATCAGGTGGCGACAGCGGTGATCTCGCCGGCCGATATTGCCTGGCCGATCCGCTTCATCCTGCGCGGCCAGCACAATATGCGGATCTTGATGGCCGAGGTGACCGGCGTCGATACGCAGGCCCATCTCGTCCATACCGATTCGGTGACATTGCCTTACGATTATCTCGTGCTCGCGACGGGAGCGACGCACTTCTATTTCGGTCACAACAATTGGGCGCCCTTCGCGCCCGGCCTCAAGGACGTTGAGGATGCGACCGAGATCCGCGGCCGCATGCTGCTCGCCTTCGAACATGCCGAGCTCACGACGGACGCCGCCAAGCAGCGTGCGCTTCTGACTTTCGTGATCATTGGCGGCGGCCCGACCGGAGTCGAAATGGCGGGTGCGATTGCCGAAGTCGCATTGAAGACGCTGCCGAAGGAATTCTGCACCATCGATCCGCGCTCCGCGCGCATCATTCTGATCGAAGCCGGCCCGCGGATCCTGCCGTCTTTTCCCGATCATCTGTCGGAATACGCCAAACAGACGCTGGAAAAGATGGGGGTGGAAGTCTGGACGTCTTCGCCGGTGACCGACGTCGATATGAACGGCGTCATTGTCAAAAGCGAGCGGATCGAGGCCGGCACGATTATCTGGGCTGCAGGCGTCCAAGCCTCTCCGGCGGCAGAATGGGTCGGCGCACCGCATGATCAGAATGGCCGGGTCAAGGTGAAGACCGATCTCTCGATCCCCGGCCATCCGGAAATTTTCGCAATCGGCGATACGGCGCAGGTCTTCTACAACGACGGTCAGCAAGTGCCCGGCATCGCGCCGGCTGCCAAGCAGATGGGCGCCTATGTCGGCAAGCTCATCGCGAGCGACATCGAGGGCAAGCCGCGCCCCGGCCCCTTCGTCTATCATCACCAGGGCGATCTTGCGACGATCGGCAGACATGCGGCGGTCGTCAAGCTCAAGTTCCTCGGCCTCACCGGCTTTCTCGGCTGGCTATTCTGGAGCATCGCCCACGTCTATTTCCTTATCGGGATCCGCAACCGCGTGGTCGTCGCCTTAACCTGGATCTGGCAGCTCTTCACCAATCAGAGAGGTGCGCGGATCATTGCGCTTCCCGAACATGTGCAGGATGCGAAGAAACGCGCCGATGTCGTTTGATCCGTAGCGGCGAATCCTCGGGCTTCGCCGCTCGTCAAACCTCGACCACGAGCACGTGCACGGTCGGCTTTTTGCCCCAGGCGGCCGCGACCGCAGCGCGCACCGATTTCTCGATCGCCGAGGAGACGAGATCCGCGTCTCGTCGTTGCGGGCGCGGCAGGGCATCGAAAGTCTCGAAAAGCGCGGCATCGACAATCTCGTCGAGAACAAGCCCGGCGCGAGTCTTTCCGGGCAATCCGGCGAGCACGACGTCCGGTACGCCGGCCATCTCCCCTTTGCCATCAACCGCGAGCGCAATGGTTACAACGCCGGCAAAGGCGAGCCTCTGGCGCGTTTTCACCGTCTCGTCGTCGAGGCTCAAGAGCGCGTTGCCGTCCTTGCAGAGCCGGCCGTGTGGCACTTCATCAATGATAGAGGGCGCACCCGGAGCCAGGAGCACCACGTCGCCGTTGCGCGCCTTCACCACATGCTCCACGCCGCAGAGCGCGGCAAAACGCGCGTGCTCCTCGAGATGAAGTTCCTCCCCATGAGCGGGAATGGCGATCTTCGGCCGGATCCATTCGTAGAACTTGGCGACTTCGCCGCGGCGCGGATGGCCTGAGGCGTGGATCAAGGCCGTGGTGTCGGTGACGACTTCGACGCCTTGTTTGACGAGATTGTTGAGAATGCGTTGCACTTCGCGCTCGTTTCCCGGAATCGTCCGGGACGAGAAGACCACGGTGTCGCCTGGCGAAAGCCGCACCGCCGGATGATCGTCTTCGGCAATACGGGCCATAGCCGCACGGCGCTCGCCCTGGCTGCCGGTCGCGAGCAGGACGACTTCATCGCGGTCGACCTTGGAATAGGCTTCGAGCGAGAGAAAGTCGTCGATGCCGTCGAGATAGCCGCAATCGCGCGCAACAGCGACGGCGCGCTCCATCGCTCGCCCGACGAGGATCACCTTGCGGTTGGCGGCTTTCGCGGCCTCGCTCACCGCGCGCATGCGCGCGACATTGGAGGCAAAGGTCGTGACCACCACGCGACCGCGCGCGGCTGCGATCAGGTCGCGCAAAGTCTGCGCGACCTCGCTTTCCGACGGGCTCGTCCCCTCGCGTAAAATATTGGTCGAATCGCAGACGAGCGCGAGCACGCCCTCATTGCCGATTTCGACGAGCCTCTTGGCGTCGGTCGGCCGGCCGATGCCCGGGTCAGGGTCGATCTTCCAATCGCCGCTATGTAGAACGATGCCGCTGCTCGTGCGGATTGCAAGCGCACAGCTCTCGGGAATCGAATGCGCGACGGAAATGAATTCGACATCGAAGGGGCCGAGCGTCAAGCGCGCGCCCTGGCTGACCGTCTTGATTTCGAGATCCGCCACGCCCGCCTCGCCGACGCGCATACGAAAGAGGCCGGCGGCGAAAGGCGTCGCATAGATAGGACATCCGAACCTCGGCCCGAGGTCGGCCAGCGCTCCGATATGATCCTCATGTCCGTGGGTGATGACGAGGCCGACGAGGTCCGGCTTGATCTTTTCGATGAATTGCGGATCGGGCATGATGATCTCGATCCCTACGCGCTCGGGCTCGGCGAACGTGAGACCGCAATCGATCATCAGCCATTTGCGCCGGCGCCGCGGGCCAAGCCCGTAAAGCGCGAGGTTCATGCCGATCTCGCCCAAGCCGCCAAGCGGCACGAAAACCAATTCCTCGCCTTCACCCATCAAATACTCGTTTCAGTGGCCGAGAATGACGTCGCCGGACTCGATCGCCAGCACGCCCGATTCATTTTCGAGAACGAGCCGCCCGCTCGAATCGATGGTCTTGAAACGTCCTTCGAGACGGCGAGCGGGCGTCGCGATCTTGACCGGTGCACCGAGCCCGTCGGCAAGCGCAAGCCATTCGCCGCGAACCGCCGCAAACCCATTTCCAGCATCGAATATCTCCAGCCAATGCGCCATTTCGCTCGAAAGTTCGGCGAATACATCCTGCGGCGACGAGACTGAAGCTCCGGTCTCGCAAAGGGCCGTTGCCGGATAATCGACGTCACGCGGATAACAGCTGCAGTTCACGCCAAGTCCTATAATCGAAGCAAAGCCGCCGTTGGCAAGCTCGGCGCCATCGAGCAGAATTCCGCCGAGTTTGGCGCCGCCGAACAGAATATCGTTCGGCCACTTGAGCTTGAGCCGCGCCTCCTCTGCGACAAGAACGCGCAAGGCGCGTGCCAGTGCCACGCCGGCGACGAAACCGAGCTGCGGGGCGCGCGCGCGCGGCACCGCATCGATCAGCAGCAGGCTCGCATAGAGATTGCCCGGCGGGGAGGCCCATTTGCGCCCGTGCCGGCCGCGTCCCGCCGTCTGTGTCTTGGCAATCAGCCAACATCTGTCCGGGCCGCCCAATCGCGCCAAGGCCAGCGCCGCATCGTTGGTCGAGCCTATCGTCTCGAAAGTGAGGACCTGAAAGCCGGCAGCGGATTCGCCAAGCTCAAACGCGTCGCGCACTGATCAGAACAGCGATTTTGCAGCCGCTGCGGCCGCCGTGGCGAACGGGGCCGGATCGGCGAAGAGAAAGAGCACGACGAGCCCGGTCGCAACGAGCACAATGCGCAAGGCTGGCGCAGACCGGTCGAAACGCGCCGCCGTCTCGTCGAAATAGATGATCTTGACGATCTGCAGATAGTAGAAGGCCGCAACGACGCTGGTGACGAAGCCGATCACCGCCAGCCAGTAAAGATGTGCCTCGACCGCGGCGTAAAAGACGTAGAATTTCGCAAAGAAGCCGGCGAGCGGCGGAATCCCGGCAAGCGAAAACATCATCATCGCGAGGAAAAAGGCCATGGTGCCGTCGGTGCGCGCGAGCCCGGCAAGATCGTGAATGTTCTCGACGGCACGACCGCCGATCCGCATCGACAGGATCGCCGCGAACGTACCGAGGACCATGACAAGATAGACGCCCATGTAGAAGAGAACGCCGGCGACGCCCGCTTCATTATTGGCGGCAAGCCCGACGAGCGCGAAGCCGACATGGCCGATCGAAGAATACGCCATCAGCCGCTTGAAATTCGTCTGCCCGATCGCGGCGAAGGAGCCGAGCGCCATGGACAGGATCGAAATGAAGATCACGATCTGCTGCCATTGGAGGTGAATTCCGGGAAAGGCGCTCATGACGACGCGGACGAGAATTGCGAAGGCCGCGATCTTAGGGGCGGTGGCGAAAAACGCGGTCACCGGGGTCGGCGCCCCTTCATAGACGTCGGGCACCCACATGTGGAATGGAACCGCCGATATTTTGAAGGCGAGGCCCGCCATCAGGAAGACCAGGCCGAAGATGACGCCGAGCGAGGGCGTGCCTTTGGCGAGCGCGGCAATGCCGGCGAAGGACACGGTTCCGGAAAAGCCATAGAGCAGCGAGGCGCCGTAGAGCAACATGCCGGACGAGAGCGCGCCGAGCACAAAATATTTGAGCCCTGCTTCCGAGGCGCGCGCATCGTCGCGGTGGAAAGCCGCAACGACATAAAGCGAGAGCGACATCAATTCGAGGCCGAGATAAAGCGCAATGAGGTTCGCGGCCGAGATCAGCATCGACATGCCGAGCGTGGCGAGCAGAACGAGAACCGGAAATTCGAATTTGTCGATCCGCGCGCGCGCGAGAAAATCCTGCGCTATGATCAGCGTGACGAGGGAGCCGATATAACTCAGCACCTTCATGAAGCGCCCGAAAGAATCGTCGATGAAGGCTCCGTTGAAGATCGTGGCGCTGCTCTTCCCGCCGAGCGCCAGGAGGATTGCCAATCCGAGGACGCCGACAGCAATCTCGGTGATCAGGCGGTCTTGCGGCCTGCCTCGAATGGCGCCCGCAAGGATCAGCGCCAAGGCGCCGATCACAAGCGCGAGCTCCGGCAAGGAATGGGCGAGCGTGACGTTGAGATGGATCATTCGGCCGCGCCCTTCGATGCCAGAGCCGCGGTCCGCATTTGGCCGTTGTCGTGGATGAGCTGCGCCACCGAGGTCGCTGTGCCATCGAGGATCGGGCCGGGATGGACGCCATAATAGATGGTCAGCAGGAAGAGCGGCGCGAGGACCGCGATCTCGCGCGGAGATAAATCGAGAATCGATTTGAGATTGGGCTTCTCGAGCACGCCGAAAATAATGCGGCGGTAGAGATAAAGCGCATAGGCAGCCGACAATATGCTCCCGGTCGCAGCGATGAGGACGACGAGGCTATTGCTGCGGAAGGCGCCGATGAGCGTCAGGAATTCGCCGACAAAGCCGGACGTTCCCGGCAGGCCGATATTGGCCAGCGTGAAGAGCATGAAAACGAGCGCATAAAGCGGCATGCGCTCGACGAGACCGCCATAGGCGGCGATCTCGCGTGTATGAATGCGGTCGTAAACCACGCCGACGCAAAGGAAGAGCGCGCCGGAGACGAGGCCGTGCGAGATCATCTGGAAGATCGCGCCCTGCACGCCCTGCTGCGTAAGCGAGAAAAGGCCGATCGTGACGAAGCCCATATGCGCCACCGAGGAATAGGCGATGAGCTTCTTCATGTCCTCCTGGACGAGGGCGACAAGCGACGTATAGACGATCGCGATGACCGACAGCGCATAGATGAGCGGCGCAAAATAGGCCGAAGCGTCAGGAAACATCGGAAGAGAGAAGCGCAGGAATCCATATCCCCCCATCTTCAAGAGCACGCCGGCGAGGATAACGGAGCCGGCTGTCGGCGCCTCGACATGCGCATCGGGCAGCCAGGTATGGAACGGCCACATCGGAATTTTCACGGCGAAAGATGCGAAGAAGGCTAGCCATAGCCATTTCTGCATCGACGCCGGGAAGCTCGTCTTGAGCAGGACCGTAATATCGGTGGTATGGGCGAAACTATACATCGCCATGATGGCGACGAGCATGAGAAGCGAACCGAGCAGCGTATAAAGGAAGAACTTGAAGCTCGCATAGACGCGCCGCGGACCGCCCCAAATGCCGATGATGAGGAACATCGGAATGAGGCCGCCCTCGAAGAACAGATAGAAGAGCACGAGATCGAGGGCGCAGAAAACGCCGGTCATCAGCGTCTCGAGCACGAGAAAAGCGATCATATATTCCTTGACGCGCGACGAGACCTTCCAGGACGCGGCAATTGAGATCGGCATCAGAAACGTGGTGAGCACGACGAACGGCATGGACATGCCGTCGACGCCCATCTTGTAGGCGAGCCCTCCGCCGAACCAATGCTTTTCCTCGACGAATTGAAAAGCCGAAGAGCCGGGATCGAGCTTCGCATAGACGTAGAGGGAAAGCGCAAAATCCACGATCGTGGTGATGAGCGCGGCCCAGCGCGCATTGTTCCAGGTTGCTTCGTCCTCGCCGCGAAGCGCGCAAATGAAGGCCGCGCCGACGAGCGGCAGAAAGACGAGACAGGTGAGAATCCCGAAGCCGAACATCAGCGCAGACCCCAGGCGAGGTAATAGGTGATCAGCGCGGCGACGCCGACGAGCATGGCGAAAGCGTAATGGTAAAGATAGCCGCTCTGCAGTCTGACGACGCGGTGCGTGACATCGATGACGCGCGCGGCTACGCCGTCGGGCCCCAGGCGATCGATCGTGCCTTGATCACCGCCCTTCCAGAACAATCTGCCGAGCCAGAAGGCCGGCCGCACGAAGATCGCGCCATAGAGCTCGTCGAAATACCATTTGTTGAGCAGGAAGCGATAGAGGCCCGGCAATGCGCGCGCCCAAGCGTCCGCGGTTCCCGGCGCCAGGATATAGAGATAGAGTGCGACGACAAAGCCGGCGACCATCATGAGCGTCGGCAGATAGTGCACGAGCAAGGGGGCTTCTTCCAGCGTGTTCAAGATATGATTTGCCGGGCCGAAGAAGAGCGATGCCTTGAAAAACTGGATCGCGCCTTCGCCGAGAAAGAAACGGGCAAAGACGAGTCCCGCAAAGAGCGAACCCACGGCTAGAACGTACAGCGGGATCAGCATCACATTGGGCGATTCGTGCGGATCGACGTGATGCGCGTCATGATGTGAATCGTGATCGTCGTGCTGGCGCGTTGCGAGATCCGGCTCACGCCAGGAGTCGATCGAAGCGGCCGCGTGCCCGGCCGGCGCTTCGGCCTGCGGCTGAATTTCGGCGAGCCGCCTTTCAGCCTCGGCGCGCGCCCATTTCGGACGGCCGAAGAACGTCATGAAAATGAGCCGCCAGGAGTAGAACGCCGTCAGTCCCGCTGCGACCGTGGTCAGAACGAAGCCATAGAAAGCGTCGGGCCGATGCGCGGCATAAGCAGCTTCGATGATCGCATCCTTGGAGAAATACCCGGCGGTGATCGGAAAGCCGGTCAGGGCCAGAGTGCCGATCAGCATCATGGCGAAGGTAATCGGAATTTTTTTGGCGAGCCCGCCCATTTCGCGCATGTCCTGCTCGTGATGCATGGCATGGATCACCGAGCCTGCACCGAGGAACAGGAGCGCCTTGAAGAAGGCATGCGTGAAGAGATGGAAAATGCCGATCGAATAGCCCCCGACCCCGAGCGCAACGAACATATAGCCCAATTGCGAACAGGTCGAATAGGCGACGACTCGCTTGATGTCATTCTGCACAAGACCGACGGTCGCGGCGAAAAAAGCCGTCGTCGCGCCGATGATCGTGACGAAGGTCAAGGCCACTGGTGCTTCTTCGAAAAGCGGCGAAAGCCGCGCAACCATGAAGACGCCGGCCGTCACCATGGTTGCGGCATGGATGAGAGCCGACACCGGGGTCGGGCCCTCCATCGCGTCCGGCAGCCACGTGTGGAGCAGGAATTGCGCCGATTTGCCCATCGCACCCATGAACAGAAGCAGACAGGTGATGGTCATCGCGTCCATGTCGAAACCGAAGACATGGATCATCTTATGCGCGAGGCCGGGCGCAGCGGCGAAGATCTGATCGAAGGCCACCGAATTCGTCAGCAGGAAGACGAGAAATATGCCGAGCGTGAAGCCGAAATCGCCGATGCGGTTGACGATAAAGGCTTTGATCGCCGCGGCATTGGCCGCAGGCCGTTCGTACCAGAAGCCGATCAAAAGGTAGGAAGCGAGCCCGACGCCCTCCCATCCGAAGAAGAGCTGCACCAGATTGTCGGCCGTCACCAGCATCAGCATGGCGAAGGTGAAGAACGACAAATAGGCAAAGAATCGTGGCCGGGATTTATCCTCGTGCATATAGCCGATCGAATAGAGATGCACGAGAGCGGAAACGGTCGTCACCACGAAAAGCATGACGACTGTCAGACTGTCGATCCGCAGCGCCCATTCGACCCTGAGCGCGCCGGAGGTCATCCAGCTCGTGACGAGGTGAACGTCCGCCGTGCCGTCGCCGGAGAGAAAGCCGCCGAATGCGATCCAGGAGAGCACCATCGAGACGAAAAGCAGAGACGTCGTGACGATCTCGGACGCCCGCGGCCCGATCCATCGGCCGAAGATGCCGGCAACCAGAAAGCCGAGCAGCGGCAGAGCGACGATGGTTTCGTACATGCGCCGCTCAGCCTTTCATCATGTTGATGTCCTCAACCGCGATCGTGCCGCGGTTGCGGAAATAGGTGACGAGGATCGCGAGTCCGATCGCCGCTTCCGCAGCGGCGACGGTCAGCACGAACAGCGCGAAGATCTGCCCGGTCAAGTCGCCGAGAAAGGACGAAAAGGCGATGAGATTGATGTTCACGGAGAGAAGAATGAGCTCCACGGACATCAAGATGACGATGATGTTCTTGCGGTTCACGATAATGCCGGCCATCCCCAGCGTGAAGAGGATCGCGGCGACGACGAGGTAATGGCCGAGCGAAATCATGCATCCACTCCGGCGCGCGTAGGCTGTTTCTTGAGTTCGACCGCCGTCTTGGCGGTGCGCTCGTTCTGAAGCTCGATTTTCTGACGCCTGACGCCATGTTTATGGCGCAGGGTCAGCACGATCGCGCCGATCATTGCGACGAGGAGAACGAGGCCGGCCGCCTCGAAGAGATACATGTATTGCGTATAGAGAACGCGGCCGAGCGCCACCGCGTTGGAGAGACCGGGCGGCGTCGGCGTCGTCACTTGCGTGACGGCGGCGCTCCCCAAGCTCCAAGCCCCGACCGCGAAGACGAGCTCGACGAGGACGATACCCCCGACCGTCGCGCCAACCGGCAGATTGCGCTGAAAGCCCTGTTTCAATTCGGCGAAGTCGACGTCGAGCATCATCACGACAAAAAGGAACAGAACCGCGACCGCCCCGACATAAACGACGACAAGAATCATTGCCAGGAATTCGGCCCCGAGCAGGAGGAAGAGCCCTGCCGCATTGACGAAGGCGAGAATGAGAAAGAGCACCGAATGAACCGGATTCCTGGCCGTAATGACCATGAATGCGGCGCCGATCATGACGGCCGAAAAAAGATAGAAGAAGAACGCAGCGGTCATGCCCCTACTCGTCCCTTGCCGATCGCCGCCACTTCGTTCCCCTCTTCCGCTTTCTACCGGTAAGGCGCATCGAGCGCGATGTTGCGGGCAAGCTCACGCTCCCAGCGGTCGCCGTTGGCCAGAAGCCGCTGCTTGTCGTAATAGAGTTCCTCGCGCGTCTCCACCGAAAATTCGGAATTTGGCCCCTCGACGATGGCATCGACCGGGCAGGCTTCCTGGCAGAAGCCGCAATAGATGCATTTTACCATGTCGATGTCGTAGCGCGTCGTGCGCCGCGTACCGTCGTTGCGGCGCGGGCCTGCCTCGATCGTGATCGCCTGCGCCGGGCAAATCGCCTCGCAGAGTTTGCAGGCAATGCAGCGCTCTTCGCCGTTCGGATAGCGCCGAAGCGCATGTTCGCCGCGGAATCGCGGCGATTGCGGATTTTTCTCGTGCGGATAATTGAGGGTCGCCTTGGGCTTGAAGAAATAGCGCATCGACAGCGCGAAGGCTGCGACGAATTCCTTCAAGAGGAGCGATTTGGCGGCAGCGTCAAGCTTCATCTATATCCTCATCGCGCCATCACATTGCCCCACCCCGTCGCCTCCAGCACTGCGGCAACGAGCACGACCATGAATAGCGAAATCGGCAGAAACACTTTCCAGCCGAGCCGCATGAGCTGATCATAGCGATAGCGTGGGACGAAAGCCTTCACCATGGCGAACATGAAGAACAGGGCCGAGACCTTCAGGATGAACCAGAAGATACCCGGAACCCAGGTGAAGGGCGGGAAAGGAATGGGCGAAAGCCAGCCACCGAGGAACAGGATCGTTCCGAAGGCGCACATAGTGATGATCGCCACATATTCGGAGAGCATGAAGAGCAGGTAAGGCGTCGAGGAATATTCGACCATGAATCCGGCGACGAGCTCGGATTCCGCCTCGACGAGATCGAAAGGCGGCCTATTCGTCTCGGCAAGCGCCGAGACGAAGAAGATGACGAACATCGGCAGGAGCGGCAGCCAATACCAGCCGAGCAGGCCGAAGCGCGTATCCTGCGCCCGCACAATGTCGGAGAGGTTGAGCGATCCGGCGCAAAGCAGGACGGTGATCAGGACGAAGCCGATCGAGACTTCGTAAGACACCATTTGCGCCGCAGAGCGCAGCGCCGCCAGAAACGGATATTTCGAATTCGACGCCCAGCCGCCCATGATGATGCCATAGACCGAGAGCGAGGAGATCGCGAAAATATAGAGGACGCCCATGTTGATGTTGGCGATCGCCCATCCCTTGTCGAGCGGGATCACAGCCCAGGCTGCGAGCGCCAGAAGACCCATCACGAAAGGCGCGAGCAGAAACACGCCCTTGTTCGCTCCGTCCGGAATGACCGGCTCTTTGAGGACGAATTTGAAGAGATCGGCGAAGCTCTGCCAAAGGCCCCAGGGTCCGACGACGTTTGGCCCGCGCCGCAATTGCACCGCTGCCCAGATCTTGCGATCCGCGTAGAGGATGTAGGCGATGTAGATCAAAAGCGCGACGAGCAGCACCACGCTTTTGAGGAGAGTGACGAGAAGCGGCAGAATAAAGTTCATGATCACTCCGCCGCTTGCTTGAGGAGGCCGTGCGCGAGCGCCGAACATTCCGCCATGACGGACGACGCGCGTGCGATCGGATTGGTCATGTAGAAATCGGTAATCGGGGAGGCAAAGGGCGCCCCGCCCGCGCTCTTGTCTCCCTTCGCAAGCCTTTCGACCTCTTCTGCCCTGCCCGGCAAGATCGAATCGAGCCGCGCGAAATGCGGATGTTGCGCGTAAAGCTTGGCTCTGAGCCCGTGCAGCGAATCGAAGGGCAGCGTCTTGCCGACTACGGCGGAAAGCGCGCGCAGGATCGCCCAATCCTCGCGCGCATCGCCTGGCGGAAAATTGGCGCGCATCGCCAATTGCACGCGGCCTTCGGTGTTGACGTAAAGCCCGGATTTCTCGGTATAAGTTGCGCCTGGCAGAATCACATCGGCGCGATGGGCGCCGCGATCGCCATGCGTGCCCTGATAGACGACGAAGGCGCCGGGCGCGATCTCGATCTCGTCGGCGCCGAGATTGAAGAGCACGTCGAGCGCGCCCTGCTTCGCCATCGCCTGCGCATCAAGCCCGCCCTCGCCGGGCACGAAGCCGATATCGAGTCCGCCGACGCGCGCCGCCGCCGTGTGCAGGACAGCAAAGCCGAGCCAATCCGGTCTCAGGCAGCCGAGCGAGACCGCCGCCTGTGCGGCTTGCGCGAGAATGGCCGCCCCATCGGGCCGCGCGAGCGCGCCTTGGCCGACGAGCAGCATCGGCCGCTGCTTCTCGGCCGGCGGATGATCGACGAAGCGCGCGAGCGTCTCGGGGCCCGCACCGAGATAATTATAGTCATACGTGAGATCGGCCTTTTCGCCGATCACGCCGAGAAGCACGTTGCCCTTGAGCCAGCGCTTGCGGATGCGCGCATTGAGCACCGGTGCTTCGTGGCGCGGATTGGAGCCGATGATCATGATCGCATCGGCTTCTTCGATGCCGGCGACGGTCGGATTGAAAATGTAGCTGGCGCGGCCGAATTTCGGATCGAGCTTGGCGCCGTCCTGCCGGCAATCGAGCGACACGCTGCCGAGGCTCTCGACGAAAAGCTTCAACGCGAACATGTCTTCGACGGCGCAGAGATCGCCGGCGATCGCGCCGATCCGCTCGGGACGCGCAGCCTTTATTTTCGCGGCGATAACGGAGAAAGCTTGCTGCCAAGTAGCGGGTTTGAGCCTGCCGTTCTCACGAATATAGGGCCGGTCGAGGCGACGGGTCTTCAGCCCGTCGACGATCTGTCTCGTTTTGTCCGAGATCCATTCCTCATTCACCGCATCATTGACGCGCGGCAGGATGCGCATGACTTCACGGCCGCGGCTGTCGACGCGGATGGCCGAGCCCAAAGCGTCCATCACGTCGATCGAATCCGTCTTGGCGAGCTCCCAGGAGCGCGCCTTGAACGAATAGGGTTTCGGCAGGAGCGCACCGACCGGGCAGAGATCGGAGATATTGCCCTGCAGCTCGGAACGCATCGCCGTCTCGAGATAGGTGGTGATTTCCATATCTTCGCCGCGACCGATCGCACCCATGTCGCCCGTGCCGGCCACTTCCGCGGTAAAGCGGACGCAGCGCGTACAATGAATGCAGCGGTTCATAGAGGTGCGCACCAGCGGCCCGATATATTTGTCTTCGACCGCCCGCTTGTTTTCGGCGTAGCGCGAGCGCGAGAAGCCGAAGGCGATGGCTTGGTCCTGCAGATCGCATTCCCCACCCTGATCGCAGATCGGGCAATCGAGCGGATGGTTGATCAGCAGGAATTCCATGACTCCCTGGCGCGCCTTCTTCACCATCGGCGATTTCGTGAAGACCGCCGGCGGCTCGCCCTTGGGTCCGGGGCGCAGATCGCGTACCGCCATGGCGCAGGAGGCGACGGGCTTCGGCGGTCCGCCCTTCACTTCGACGAGACACATGCGGCAATTGCCGGCGATCGACAGGCGCTCGTGGAAGCAGAAGCGCGGAATTTCCGCGCCGGCCGCCTCGCAGGCCTGCAGCAACGTATATTCGGGCGGGACCTCGATCTCGACATCGTCGACGAAAAGCTTGGTCATCGGTGATTGCCTACTCCGCCGCGATTCCGAAGCCTTCGGCCGGTTCCGAATGCGGATTTGCCGAATATTGGTCGATGCGCGTCTCGATCTCGTGACGGAAATGCCGGATCAGGCCCTGCACGGGCCATGCCGCGGCATCGCCCAGCGCGCAGATCGTGTGGCCTTCGATCTCGGTCGTCACTTCGAGCAGCATGTCGATTTCGCGCTTCTGCGCGCGCCCTTCCGCCATGCGCATGAGCACGCGCCACATCCAGCCGGTGCCTTCCCGGCAGGGCGTGCACTGGCCGCAGCTCTCGTGTTTATAAAAATAGCTGATGCGCGCAATCGCGCGCACGACGTCGGTCGATTTATCCATCACGATCACGGCGGCCGTGCCGAGACCCGACTTCAGATTGCGCAGCGTGTCGAAGTCCATCGGCGCATCGATAATCTCGCGCGCCGGCACGAGCGGCACGGAGGAACCGCCCGGAATGACGGCGAGCAGATTGTCCCAGCCGCCGCGAATGCCGCCGCAATGCGTCTCGATCAATTCGCGAAAGGGAATCGACATCGCCTCTTCGACATTGCATGGCTTCTCGACATGGCCGGAGATGCAGAAGAGCTTGGTGCCGCTGTTGTTCTGCGCGCCGAATGAGGCGAACCAAGCCGCTCCGCGGCGCAGGATCGCCGGCGCCACGGCAATCGATTCGACATTGTTGACGGTCGTGGGGCAGCCGTAGAGGCCCATATTGGCGGGGAACGGCGGCTTCAGCCGCGGCATTCCTTTCTTGCCCTCGAGCGATTCGAGGAGCGCCGTTTCTTCCCCGCATATGTAGGCGCCGGCGCCGCGATGCACGTAGATGTCGAATGGCCAACCATGGATGTTGTCTCGGCCGACGAGCCTGGCCTCATAAGCTTCGTCGATCGCCGCCTCAAGGCGCTCGGCTTCGAGAATATATTCGCCGCGAATATAGATGTAGCAGGCATGCGCCTGCATGGCGAAGCTCGCGAGGAGGCAGCCTTCGATCAGGAGATGCGGATCATTGCGCATGATCTCGCGGTCCTTGCAGGTGCCGGGCTCGGATTCGTCGGCATTGACGACGAGATAGGACGGACGCGCCGGATCGGGCTTCGGCATGAAGGACCATTTGAGCCCGGTCGGAAAGCCGGCGCCGCCGCGCCCGCGCAGGCCCGAGGCCTTCATTTCATTGATGATCCAATCCTTGCCCCTGTCGATAATCGTTTTCGTATTGTCCCAAGCGCCGCGCGCCTGCGCGCCCTTGAGGCGCCAGTCGCCGAAACCGTAGAGATTGAGAAAGATGCGGTCCTTGTCTTCGAGCATCGCATCAATCCTCGGATTCCTGTTCGGACGAGTTCGAAGCCTCCCCGTTCTGCAAGCTGGAGGACTCGCTTTTCGCAGCCTTCCGGCTCGCCTTCACGCCGGGCTGTGAGACAGCAACGCCGGTACGCCGCGTGCCGGTGTCGACGATCGAATCCAATGGCTGACCTTTTCTGTGGCGGCGCTCCTGGTTCAGCCGCTCGGTGGCGGGTTCGCCCGGCGGTTCGTCCTGAGCGGCGAAGCTGCTTTCAGCGGCCGATTCATCGCCCTCGCTGGGTGGGCCATGATAAGTCTGCGGCCCGCTCAGCCCATCGACCCCATAGAGCCCCCTCAGCGAGGTCAAGCCGCCCAAAGGCTCGGAAGTCCTGCGACCTATCTGCGAGCCTTTCTTCACCGGCCGCCCGGCCGCAAGATTGTCGATGAGAGCCTCGAAATTCTCCGGCGTCAGGTCCTCGTAATAATCCTCGTTGATCTGCACCATGGGCGCATTGCAGCAGGCACCCAAACATTCGACCTCTGTCCACGAGAAGAGACCGTCGGCCGTCACTTGCCCGGCTGCCCCGATGCGGCGCTGGAGCACCGCCTTGATGGCCTCGGCGCCGCGCAGCACGCATGGCGTCGTGCCGCAGAACTGAATGAAATATTTGCCGACCGGCGCGAGGTTGAACATCGTATAGAAGGTCGCAACCTCGAGTACACGGATGCGCGGCAGCCCGAGGATTTCCGCGACTTTCTCGATCGCCGGCTTGGGCAGCCAGCCCCCGTTCTGCCGCTGCGCGATCCAGAGCAGCGGCAGCACCGCAGAAGCCTGGCGCCCCGCCGGATATTTGGCGATCTCCTTGGCGCAGAGCGCCTCGTTCTCCGGCGTGAAAGCGAAGCTTTCGGGCTGCTGTTCGGCGAGACGGCGCACGCTCATCGGTCTACTTCTCCGAAGACGATGTCGAGCGAACCCAAGATCGCGCTGACGTCGGCCAGCATGTGCTTGCGGCAGAGAAAATCCATGGCTTGGAGATGGGCAAAGCCCGGCGCCCTGATCTTGCAGCGGTAAGGCCTGTTCGTGCCGTCGGAGACGAGATAGACGCCGAATTCGCCTTTCGGCGCTTCAACCGCGCAATAGACTTCGCCCGCCGGCACGTGAAAGCCTTCGGTATAGAGCTTGAAATGATGAATGAGCGCTTCCATCGAGCGCTTCATTTCTGCACGGGAGGGCGGCACGATCTTGCCCTTCCCCGCGTGCACCGGCCCCTGCCCGTCGGCAGAGAGCAGCTTCTCGACGCATTGCTGCATGATCTTCGTCGCCTGCCGCATCTCCTCCATGCGGATCACTTGCCGATCGTAATTGTCGCCGTGCTTGCCGACCGGAATGTCGAAGTCCATCTCTTCGTAGCATTCGTAGGGCTGCGCCTTGCGAAGATCCCAAGCCGCGCCCGAGCCGCGCACCATGACGCCGGAAAAGCCGTATTTCCAGCAGTCCTCGAGACTCACCACGCCGATATCGACATTGCGCTGCTTGAAGATCCGGTTCTCGATGAAGAGTTCCTGTAGATCGTCGCAGACCTTGTAGAAGGGCTCGCACCAGGCGCCGATGTCTTCGATCAGCTTCGGTGGACAATCCTGATGGACGCCGCCCGGCCGGAAATAGGCCGCATGCATGCGCGAGCCGGAAGCCCGCTCATAGAAGACCATCAGCTTCTCGCGCTCTTCGAAGCCCCAGAGCGGCGGGGTCAGCGCGCCGACATCCATGGCCTGCGTCGTGACGTTCAGGAGATGGGACAGATTGCGCCCGATCTCGCAAAAGAGAACGCGCAGCAATTGCGCGCGTCGCGGCACTTCGAGCCCGAGCAATTTCTCGATTGCCAGACAAAAGGCATGTTCCTGGTTCATCGGCGCGACATAGTCGAGCCGGTCGAAATAAGGCACGTTCTGCAGATAGGTGCGGGCCTCCATCAGCTTCTCGGTGCCGCGGTGAAGGAGGCCGATATGCGGATCGACACGCTCGACGACTTCCCCGTCGAGTTCGAGCACCAGGCGCAGAACGCCGTGCGCGGCGGGGTGCTGCGGCCCGAAGTTGATGCTGAAATTGCGGACGTTCTGTTCCGTCATGGCATCCTGCGCCGGTCTCGGCGTCTACTTCTCGTCCTTGCTCGCCTTTTCATCGCCGGGAAGCACATAATCGATCGTTCCTTCCCAGGGCGAGAGAAAATCGAAGCTGCGAAATTCCTGCCTGAGCCGCACAGGCTCGTTGACGACGCGCTTTTGCGCATCGTCGTAACGCACCTCGACATAGCCCGTCATCGGAAAATCCTTGCGCAAAGGATGGCCTTCGAAGCCATAGTCAGTGAGGATGCGGCGCAGATCCGGATGACCGGCAAAAACGATGCCGAAAAAATCATAGGTCTCGCGCTCGAACCAATCGGCGGCCGGATAGAGACCGGTCAATGAATCGACCGGCTCATCTTCGTCGACCGCCACCTTGATCCGGACGCGCCGATTGTGGCGGGGCGAAAGAAGATGCGTCACGACGTCGAAGCGGGGCACGCGTGTCGGATAGTCGACGGCCGTCAAATCCGTAAAACAGACGAAAAGGCAGCTTGGATCGTCGCGCAAATGGCGGACGGTCTCGACGAGTCGCGCCGGTTCGACCTCGAGCGTCAGCTCGCCGAAAGCAATTGTGCTCGCGCGAACGGCGCCCGGAAGCGCTGCCGAGATCGCTTGCCCGAGGTCCTGAAGCGCGCTGTCCATGCTTGCCTCTAGCGTTCGATCGTGCCGGTCCGGCGGATCTTCTTCTGCAGCAGCAGCACGCCGTAGACGAGCGCTTCCGCCGAAGGCGGGCAGCCCGGCACGTAGATGTCGACCGGCACGATCCGGTCGCAGCCGCGCACGACCGAATAGGAATAATGGTAATAGCCCCCGCCATTGGCGCAGGAGCCCATTGAGATCACGTAACGCGGCTCGGGCATCTGGTCATAGACCTTGCGCAGCGCCGGCGCCATTTTGTTGGTGAGCGTGCCGGCGACGATCATCACGTCGGACTGGCGGGGCGAGCCGCGCGGCGCAAAGCCGAACCGTTCAAGATCGTAACGGGGCATCGAGGCCTGCATCATTTCGACGGCGCAGCAGGCAAGCCCGAAGGTCATCCACATGAGCGAGCCGGTACGCGCCCAGGTGATGAGCGCATCGGCGCTCGTCACCAGCATGCCCTTGTCCGCCAGTTCATTGCTGATCCGCAAAAATGTCGGATCTTTCGAACTGACCGGCCGGCCGGAGACCGGATGGACGAGCGTGCCCTCGGCTATTCCCATTCCAACGCCCCTTTTCTCCACTCGTAGACGAAGCCGATCGTCAGCACGGCCAAGAAGACCATCACCGCCCAAAAGGCGGCCGTGCCGGCTTCCTTGAAGGCGATTGCCCAAGGAAAGAGAAAGGCGACCTCGAGATCGAAAATGATGAAGAGAAGCGAGACGAGATAATAACGTATGTCGAAGCGCATACGTGCATCGTCGAACGCGTTGAAGCCGCATTCATAGGCCGAAAGCTTTTCGGCATCCGGTGCCTTGAACGCGACGAGGAACGGCGCAAGCGTCAGCGCTCCGGAGATCAGCGCAGCGACGGCGACGAAGACGACGAGCGGCAGATATTGGCTGAGCAAATCGGGCATGGACGCGCCTGGGACTGGATCGGCGGAACGGACGCGCCGAGGACCGGAATGGCGATTTCCAGCCGCGCCGATCCCTACCGCAGTGCAACCTCTGGCGCAAGGTCAAGCTTCCCGCGCTCACGGCCGCTGCGTGGCTTTTTCCCCTTGCGCGTCAGCGCCGGCGGCGGCAGATCCGTCTGCCGCGCTATATGGGGAAACACGGATGAGATTTCAACAACTTGGCTGAATGACTGGAATCAAGCGCCTGTCAGGCGCGCCTCGATCTCGGGAACCGGCAAATGGATGAGGTCATGGTCGACTTCGGCCCGGATCGCCTTCCGCACCGCGGGAGAATAGGCCTTGCGCAAAGCGCCGAGCGCGCGCGGCGGCGCAACAATGATGAAATGATGCGCCTTTCCGTTCTTCAGCAATCCATCCAGCCTCGCCGACAGTCGGTCGAGGAAGATCGTCTCCTGCTGATCGTGGAAATCGGTCTGCTGGACGGCGCTGCGCGCGCCAGTTGCCATTTCCTGATACCGCCCGGGCTTATCGGTGCCGAGATCGCTCGTGCGTTGCTCTTCATATTCGTGAACTTCGCGCGTGGCGAATTTCGCCAGCATTTCGTCGCCCTCGTTCTCGAGCAAGAGCGCCTTGCGTCCGTCGCAAACGAGGATCAAGTCTCCATGGCCGATCTTCATGCTCGCCTATCCTGAAAGAGGTCCCGCCGCGCGCAGACACGGCGGGACGTGCCATTAAGCAGCTTTCACGTCGATCTTCTTCGCGACCTTCGGCGTCGGCTTCTCGACCGTCACCTTCAGAACGCCCTTGTCGATATTGGCTTTGATTTTGTTGGGATCGGTTCCGGGCGGCAGCGCAACCGAACGCGCGAAAGCACCGTAGCTGCGCTCGAAGATCTTATAATCCTTGTCCTTTTCTTCCTTCTCCTCTTTCCGTTCGCCGCGGATCGTGAGCATGTCGTCCGCGAAATTGATGTCGACGTCCTTTTCTTCGAGGCCGGGAAGTTCGGCGCTAATCTCGATCATCTTGTCGGTTTCGCTCACGTTCATGCGCGGAACGAAGTCCGCCGACCGCAAGCTCGGCAATCCGGGGAAGCTCCGGCCGAAGTCGAAAAAATTACGGCCGAAATCGTCGAACAGCCGATCGATCTCATGCTGGAGCGAGGCGAAAGGCGCAAGGCTCGCAGGCACATTCGACCGTTCGCGTCCGACCGGTATCAGGGATCTGATGTTCATGATGCACCTCCGAAGAAGATGACAAACTCCAAGAGCGCCGGCGCGAGCTTTACATTAAGCTTCGCGCAGGGCGCCGCCTTGACCTTTATCAAGTGGCACTTTTTGATCTAGGCGAGGCTTTTCCTCGCGCAAGCCGCGCGCCCTATCATCTTGGCCGACGGGCATGCGCCGCCGCGCAACCGCAGATGCCGCGGTGATCAAGCGCCCATTTCGCGGGCGTTGAAGTCGTCGCAGGAAAGATCGAATTCGGCGAGACCGTCCTCGAGATAATCGCCCAATTGCGGAATCCCGAGCAGATAAGTCGAGGTCTCGAGTTCGCGGCGGGCGCGCGCTTCGGCAACGGCGACCCGCCATTCGCGTGCCTCGTAATCGCCCCGCCCGACCCAGACGAGCGCAACGAGCTCCGCCTTTTCGTCATCATCGAGCGCATCGATAAAGCCAACGAGCTCGCGCCGCGTGGCACGATAGCCCCGGTCGGTCAGGATGCTCCGGAAGTCATCGTCCGCAGCATCGGAATCGTCGGCGTCCACGCCCTCATCCTCGGCGTCGAGCTCGCGCGCCTTGATGATGACGAAACAGACCTTATCGCTATTGATTTCGGGGCCCGGAATGTCCGGCTCGACATCTCTGGTTTCGGCCATATTCACCTCGCCTTGCCTGATTTCGGACGGCGCAGCACCAGATCGTTGCGTCGGAACAGATCGCGTCAATTTCGGATCAGTCAAGATTGTCTCAAGCTCCATTTTGGAGAAAGTGAAAACGCGGCGTCCTCGACTTATGTCAATCGGGGCGCGTGCAATCCCCCCAAACTCGGCCCGACACATAGGCTTAGAGCGAAAATGCCGGACTCCAGCGATCCCAAGGCCGCCACTGATGCGAAATCGGCGGAGAAAATCGTCGCGCATGCGCTGCTTGTCGGCGACCGGATCGACGCAGCCGGGCTTGAACGCGGCGACATGATCGCGACGGCACCCTTTGCGCGGCGTCTGGGCCCGGCGAAGTTCGTCGCGCTCTACCGCTTCGGCGTGGCCGTATTCATCGGCTTGACCCCGGCGGAAGAAGAGGAATTTCTCAGCCAAATCAGCGAGCGCATCGTGGGCAAGCGGGACCGCAAGAATGATGAGACGGCAGTGCTTGAAATCCAGCCGGGTCACGACGACCGTGTGCCGCCCGGCGGTCCCATCCAAGTGCCGGATCTCTCCGCCGCACGCTTTCTCGTCGTCGCCGACGTCCTCGCCAAGACCGTCTCCCTTGCGCGCGACGAGGGAGCGCTCTCCGGCGTTTTCGATGCCATCGAACCCTTCGCCGCCGCCCTGGCGCGAACCGGACATGCGCCCTTGAACCGGCGCAAGATGCTGCGGCTCACGGGCCAAGCGATCCTCGCCCAGCACAGAATATCGGGCCGCGTCGCCGTCGAGGAGACGCCGGAAGTCTTATGGGATCATCCGAGCCTCGAGCGGCTCTACACAAGGCTTGAGGACGAATATGAATTGCGCGAGCGCGCCCGCGCGGTCAGCCGTAAGCTCGGCGTGATCGTCGAGACCGGCCAGGCACTCACCGACATTTTCGACGTCGATCGCGCAACCCGGCTCGAAGCCGCGGTCGTCGTGCTGATTATTGCCGAGATCCTGATCGCGATCGCGCAGATCGTCCTCGCGCATCATTAAGCGCAATTTACGTGACGGCCGCCCCCAAGCGGGACGCGAGAAGCCAGGCAGCGGTATCCCGCGCAAATCCCGCTCGGAATTTCAAATCGATCACGTCCATGCCTTTGGATCGACTTCGATCCAAAGGTATCGCGATCGAGAGGCGGCCATTCGCTTCCGTTCAGGCGGCCTTCGAGACCGTCCTGCGCATGTCGCTGATGATCTTGCTCGTTTGCGAGCCATAGTCACCGACCGCGGCGCGCACGAATTGCGATTGAGCGTCGATGACCTCGGGGACCGAATGGCAGGTCTCCAGGCCAGCGATGAAATCGCCCTGCGCCTGAAGGCGCCGTGCGCTGAAGCGCAGAACCTCGGCGAACATTGCGAAGGGAAGCTCAAACCAGGTGCGCTGCCAAGCCACCTGGAGCGGAGCCGCAGCCTCGTTCAGATTGTCTTGGAGATTGCGGGCCGTTTGTCCAACCGCTGATTCCATGGTGATGTCCTCCACCTCACTCACACCATCGCAACTACAGGACGGAAGGGCCTCGTAAACTTAATGCCCGTCGCTTGCTTCACTGCAAGCTGTCGTCTCGGGCATTTGGGGTGACGTCGGCGCTTTCGGCCTCTGCAGTCCGACTCTTAGCACGATAAGATTTCAATTCGACATCAATAAGGAGTTCGTTGTCGAAAAATTTTTGGCAGAGACGGCGAGGCGTTTCTTCAGACGAACAACGAGGCAAGGATGTCATGCGCGCAATGGTCTTGAACGAGATTTGCACGCCGCTCATGCTGGAAGATCTGCCTGATCCGCAGCCCGGCGCAGGCGAAATCAGAATCAAGGTCGGTGCTTGCGGCGTCTGCCGCACCGATTTGCATGTCGTCGACGGAGAATTGTCCAATCCCAAACTGCCCGTCATTCCGGGACATGAGATTGTCGGACGAATCGACGCGATCGGTTCTGGCGTAACGGGACTTGAGCTCGGCATGCGTGTCGGCATTCCCTGGCTCGGCCATACGTGCGGGCATTGTCCCTATTGCCTTGGGGGCCGCGAAAATCTTTGCGACCGGCCTTTGTTCACCGGCTATACGCGCAACGGAGGCTTTGCGAGCGCGGCCATTGCCGACGCGCGCTACACGTTTCCTCTTGGCGAAAAGGGCCGCGATCAGGATTTGGCGCCGCTGCTCTGCGCCGGCCTTATCGGGTGGCGGTCCTATGTCATGGCGGGCGAAGGCCGCGATCTCGGCATTTACGGGTTCGGTGCAGCGGCGCATATTATCGCGCAGGTGGCCAAAGCGCAGGGGCGCCGGATCTTCGCGTTTACCTCGCCGGGCGACCGCGCGGCGCAGGACTTCGCCTCGAGCCTCGGGGCCGTTTGGACGGGCGGCTCGGATGAGCGACCGCCGGAAGCGCTCGATGCGGCAATCATTTATGCGCCGGTCGGCCCGCTCGTGCCCACGGCGCTCGCAGCGGTAAAGAAAGGCGGCACCGTCGTCTGCGCCGGCATCCACATGAGCGATATTCCGAGCTTTCCTTATTCCCTGCTCTGGGAGGAGCGCCGGCTCGTTTCCGTGGCCAATCTGACGCGCGGCGACGGCATCGAATTCTTGAGCCTCGCCGCAAGATCCCAGATCACGACACACACGGTCCCCTATCCGCTCGAGCGCGCCAACGAAGCGCTCGCCGACCTGCGCGCCGGCCGGCTGCAGGGCGCGGCGGTGCTTATCCCTTCACCTGAATGACGGCTAAGTGAACTCCTCGAGAATGATCCGGGCGAGCTCACCGGCAGGTTGACTCGCATCAAAGCGTTGCCAATCGAGGCGTTCGAGGTCCCAGGACATTTGCTCGCGCACGACGGCGGGGGTTGCGTCCGATGCGTCCTCTTTGCGCGCCTCGACGCGCGCGACGAGCACCTCGGCCGGCGCCTCGAGCCATAGGCCGGCGAACGGCACATTTGCGTGCGTCGCAATTTCGCGCAGCGCCTCGCGCTCCCGCGCCTTGGCATGGACCGCATCGACCACGATGCTTTGGCCGGCAGAGAGTGCGACTTCGGCGAACTCGCGCAGGCGCCGATAGACCTGCTCGGTCACGTCGGGCCGGTAGGCGGCTTCCGGCAGACGCTCATATTCGCCGATCCCGAACAACCTTTTGCGTTCAATGTCGCTGCGCAAATGAATGGCGCCGGGTGGCCGCCCGACAAATGGAGCAAACGCTTTTGCGAGCGTGCTCTTGCCGGTGCCGGACAATCCGCCGATGCCGACAAGAAGGGCGCGTTTGGGCGCGAGAAAAGCCGCCGCGGCTTCGAAAAACGACATCGCCTGGGCATACCGCTTCCCCTGCTCAGCCTTTTCGAGCCGGCCCAGCGCGGCGGTCACGCGTGCGCGGATGGCGGCGCGCAGCGCGAGAAACAGCGGCAAGGCCGCTAGAGCTTCGAGCTCCTGCTCGGGCTCAGCACAGCGCCAAAGATAGCGATTGAGAACGAGGTTGGCATGCGCGTGAAGATGGCGCTGCCAGAGATCCATCAAGAGAAAAGCGAGATCGTAAAAAATATCGACGGTCGCCATCGCGTCATCGAATTCGATGGCATCGAAGAGCACCGGTCGCCCGCGTTCAAGGACGATATTATGAAGATGCGCGTCGCCGTGGCAGAGGCGGACTTTGCCCATGTCCTCGCGTTTCAAAAGCAAAGTTTCGTTCGCTTGAAAAGCGGCTCTTAACCGCGCCGCGAGCGCTTCGACAGCGGAAGGCGCGAACGGGTCTTCGCCGAGGCCGACGATCGTTTCTTCGAGTCTGCGCTGCAGATCCGCCGTCGCGCCACCTTTGCGCCGCGGCGCACGCTCGTGTGCAGCGACCATGACTTCGGCGAGAGCGGCACCTATCTCGAGATCGAGCTCGCCCCGCTCGGCGAGCCGGTCGAGCGTCTTTCCCTCATCGAAACGGCGCAGATGGACCGTCCATTCGACGATCGCGCCCTCCGTCCCTCCGAGCTGCAATCCGCTGGCCCCGCGGCGGACCGGCATGACGCCGAGATAGAGGTCGGGCGCGTTCTCTCGATTGACGGCAATCTCGTTCTCGCAAGCGGCGCGGCGCTTTTCGAGGCTCGAGAAATCCATAAACGGAAAGAAGACGGCCCGCTTGACCTTGTAGACGTCGCTGCCGGCGAGGAAGACCACGGCGCCGTGGGTGTCGATCCGTGTGATCTTATCGCGGAGCCCGTGCGTCGCCGGGTCGGCCAAAAAGGCAAAGACCTCGCTTTGATCCTCCACAGCCTCCATTCGCGCCCCCGAAGCATCTAGAGCACGATCCGGGAAAGGGGAAACGGATTTTACGAAAAGATGATGCTCAAAACAAAAAGCCAGAGCGGGATGCCGATTTCAAGTCGATCGCATCCGGCTCCAGCCGACCGCAGAAAAAGGGCGGTGCACATTTGCACCGCCCGCTCGCTCGCGCCTATTCGGCGGCGGCGAGTTTTTGCGTCGATTTGCGCGCCTCTTCGGCGAGATAGGCCATGGCGGCCTGCACGCCCGCCTTCTTATGCGGAATGCCGGCGAGCTCGAGGCCCATTTCGACGCCGCTCAGCGCGCCCATGATCGTCAGATCATTGGTGTCACCGAGGTGGCCGATGCGGAACACTTTGCCGGCCACGCGGCCGAGGCCAGTGCCGAGCGACATGTTGAAGTTTTCAAGCACGATGGCGCGGAAGGCATCCGCATCATGGCCCGGCGGCACGAGAACCGAGGTCACCACGGGCGAATAATATTTCGGATCCTTGCAGAGGATCTCGAGGCCCCAGGCGACGACGGCGCGGCGGGTTGCTTCCGCATGGCGCTTGTGGCGGGCGAAGAGCCGGTCGTAACCTTCCTCTTCGAGGAGATCGAGTGCCACGTCGAGGCCGTAAAGCAGGTTCGTCGCCGGCGTATAGGGGAAGAAGCCGGAGGCGTTATTGTTCAGCATATCAGCCCAAGACCAGTACGACTTGTTGAAGCCGCTGTTCTTCGATGCTTGCAGGGCCTTCTGGCTGACGGCGTTGAAGGCGAGGCCCGGCGGGAGCATCAGGCCTTTCTGCGAGCCGGCGATGGTGACGTCGATGCCCCATTCGTCGTGCCTGATCTCGATCGAAGCGAGCGAAGAGACAGCATCGACGAAGAGCAGCGCCGGATGGCCGAGCTTGTCGAGCACCTGGCGGATTTCGGCGATGGGCGACGTCGTGCCGCTGGCCGTCTCGTTATGGACGATACAGACGGCCTTGATCTCGTGGCCTTTGTCCTGCCGCAGGCGCTCTTCGATCTGCGCCGGATCGGCGCCGATGCGCCAGTCGGACTCGATGAATTCCGGCTTGAGCCCCAGGTTGGTCGCCATGACTTTCCAAAGTGCAGCGAACTGACCGGTCTCGAACATCAGCACGGGATCGCCGGGCGAAAGCGTATTGACCAAAGCCGCTTCCCATCCGCCCGTGCCGGAGGCGGGGAAAATGATGACGGGATTTTTGGTTTTGAACGGAGCCTTGGCCTTCTCGAGCACGCGCTTGGAGATCTTCTGGAACTCCGGTCCGCGATGATCGATGACGGGCATGTCGATGGCCCGCAGGACCCGTTCGGGGATCGGGGTCGGACCTGGAATCTGCAAGAAATGACGACCGGGGCTGCGCGGCCTATTGCTCATTATTCGTCTCCCAAAGTCTCAGTTGCCGCCTTTGCCCAAAAGGACAAACGCTTCTTAGTTCATTCGGCAGATCCGGAGGACGGACCTCGCGCCGGCTTTCTCACGCTGGCCAAGGCCAATGGAGAGAAGGTCGAGCTGACCAATAGCCTTCGGCCCGTCCGTACGGAAGCGGGAACAATGTCCCACGGGCGGGCAATCGTCGCCGCAATTGAATAATGACAAATAAGACAAGGCTCAATAGCCAATTTGTGCGCGGACGTATGGACTGCGGACCAAATGAGGCGCGATAGAGTTACCGCTTTGCAGCATCCCCGGGCGGTAGCTTGGCGATCTGTCGCGGCAGTGCCAATTTGACGCGCCGAGCCGCGGGCACATCGACGCTCAACGGGCGATAGCTGACCGCGCTTCGGTGAGCGCCTTTTCGCAGCCGCCCGCCTCGCCTGCGGCATCCGCCTTTCGCGCGCGCACCAGCGCGGCAAGCGCGCGGGTCGCTCCTTCGCTCTCATGCAGGCGGCGTTCGGCGGCAGCAATCGTTTGCGGTGTCGGTTGATGGTGCAAGGTCGCCGCGGTGCTTTCTCTGGCGCTGCGCCCGGCTCCGGCAATCGCGTCGATCCTGGCATCGACCGCGGCCTGGGCCTTGTCGATCTCGGCGCTGCAAGGGCCTGCCTGGGCCGACGTCGCAAAGAGGATCAAACTTCCGGCGAGAGCGTGAAAGAGAAAAGGTCGAGGCATCGGCGTTTCATTCCTGCTTAAGCGCGGTTTGGACGGCAGAGAACGCCGCGTCGCGCGCGCCGGCCAAGGTGCGCGCCTGCGCGAGAACTCCGTCATCGTTGAACCGCAGCACGGAAGATCCGTCTGCGCCTTTGTCCGAGACCCAAGCGGCCGGGTGCGTGGCGAGCAGATCGAGGAAAGCGGATTCCGCCGAGAAAAGCCGTTCGCGGGCAGCAATCAGATTGCGGATCTTGTCGGCATAGAAATAGCCGGTGGTCTCGCCTTTGACCGCGGCCCAATCGCGTTCGGCAATGCCGAGAGCCTCGCGCACCGGCGCGAGCTTCTGCGACAGCGCCGCGGCATCGGCAGCGGAGCGCGCATCGAGCCCGAGCATCGTCCGCGCGATATAGAAGGTGGATTCGATCGCCGCATCCTGATGTGCCGCTTCGAAGACAGCGAGATAATCCTGTGCGACATGTTTCAAGGGCGGCAGAGTTCCGGGCGCAACATGTTCCCAATTGTCGCCGAACCAATGTCCGTCGAGTTGACCGACGGTGGCGCGCAAGCGGCCGAGGACTTCGTCGGACGAAGGCGGCGAGACGAAGATTTCATCGTCGATGAGATCGGAACCAAGCAGGTTCCAGGAAAGCGCTTCCGGCGGCGCCGGCTTCACGTAGTTCCAGAATCCAATACCGGCCGCGATCACGAGGACGGCGCAAACGGCGCCGACGCTCGCCAGTCCAATGCGGATCAGCCTTTGGCGGCGCGCTGTGCGCGCCTTGTCGTAGGGCGGGATGTCTTTTGCCCGCAGCAGAGCAAGCAGCGAGGCTTTGAGCGCGCCTGCCGAAGTGAGCCGCCGCGCGCCATAAGGAATCGGGGTGAAATCTTTCGCGAAAGCGAAAAACCGCGTCCTGCCGAGCGGTTTTGGCAGAGGCTTTGGAAAGAGATTGCCGAGCCCATCGACAAAGCCCGCCCATTGCGCCTCGCGTTCGTCCCTATCGAGATCGAGGAGATGCGGATGCGCCCAGAGGATGAGCTTGTCCGGCGAAAGCGAGCGCACGAGATGGGTGATCTCCCATTGCAGGCCTTGCGTGACCCCGCTCGCCCAGATGACGAGCTGGGCGACCGTCGCCACATCGGCGACTTTCTCTTGCCAAAGATCCTGCGCGACATAGAAGCGAGCGGCGCCGAGGGCCGGCAGTTTTTCGCCCGGACGGCCGATGGCGAGCACCGGTCCGCAGCGTCCCGCAATTCGCGTCATCGTCTGTTCCGGATTGGACGGCTGCGCATTGAGCAGCAGTTCGAGGATTGAAGGCCGGCCGACCTCATCGTCCAAGGCAAAAGAACGAAGATAGAAGACCGGCCGTTTGGTGTCGGACTTCTTTAATGCGGTCTCGGCATTGCGCTGGCGGCCCTGAACCATGCGTCGCCGAATGGCGGCGATCGGCAGTCCGAGCGCTGCAATCGAGATCAGCGCGAAGACGAGCCAGGCAAAATTCTGCCATTCCTTCGGCAGTCCGTCGATCAAGGGACCGATCAGCCGACCGATCAACTGTCCCAATAGAGCGAGAACGATGAACGCCAATACCCAGGGCCAGATGCGCCGGCGTGGCGTCTCCTGCATTCCCGTATCGCGGAGCGATGCGAGCAAAGCCTCGTGCCACCCCGGTCCGTCGCTGATCTTCGCGGCAACGACCCGGTGCGCGGAAGCCGGTGCCGCCTCCGGGGGCCGCACGGCGAGGCGCGGCTGGAATTCGGCCTCCTCGCCCGTCGCGATGAGATAAGCGAGCGCGGCGCCCAATGGGGCCAGCCAAACGAGCCGCAAGCAAGATTGAACGAGAATTTGCTCCAGCGAGACATAGCCCCGCATCACCTGAACGAAAAGAAAAGTCCCCCATGAATAGGCCTGGAACGCGCTGGCAACCGCCAAAATCGCGGTCACGGCGCGCCGGCGCGAGGGGCGCCGCGAGATTATGGAAAATCCAGCCCAGACGAGGAGCAGCTCTAGAACCAAGGAAAACGCTTCGGTCAGCCAGAGCTCCAAGCTGCCGTAGCGCAGATAATAGTCGAACCGGTTCGCGAGACCGGCGACGTTCTGAATGAAATAAAAGAGCGCGATGACAATGATCGCCGCACCGAGTAGACGAATCCAAACGCCGGACTTCATCGGCGCACCCGCAAATGGACAAAGGAGCTTCGTTCCGCCCGCCCAACTTGCGGCGGGTGAGCCAGATTTGACGCATAAGAGCGCGCAATAGGCAATGCCTAAGCTCGCCCGATTTCCGTGAACGCTCGCCCGGCAAAAGCCTGTTCGATCAGCGCTTTTCTCGACGCCACTGCTGCGAGGGGAGAAAAACTCGATCAAATTATTTCGAGTGGCGGCCTTGGAGGCTATCTCTCGCCTCAGCGATGATCGATCTGCACGGTCGCCGTCATGCCGGCGACCAGTCGGATGCCGGGCGGGATCTGATCGATCATGATGCGCACGGGCACGCGCTGGGCGAGCCGTACCCAGGTGAAGATCGGGTTGACGTCGGCAACGCCCTGCGCGTTCGGCTGCGCATTCGGGACGTTGATGGCGCGTGCAATGCCGCTGACGTGACCGCGAAGAATTTCGCGATAGCCCATCAACTTGATCCGGGCCGGATCGCTGACCTCGATCCTCGCCAGCTGTGTTTCCTCGAAATATCCGTCGAGCCAGAATGAATCGGCATCGACGAGCGATATGCTGTTCACGCCCACGTTCAGATAATTGCCGAGCCGTGCCAGCAGATTTGTCACATAGCCGTTGACCGGCGAAAGGATGCGGGTTCGCTCGAGATTGATCCTCGCCTGGTCGGCCTGGGCTTCGGCCTGCGCGATCTCGGCCTCCGCGCGGCCGCGTTCGGCCTTGAGCGACTCGATCTGCCGCTCGGCGACCGCCAGCTTCGATTGCGCGTCCTTGAGGGCGGCTTCGTCCTGGCGAAGCGTGGTTTCGGCCTGCTGCGCCATTTCGATCGTGCCGGCTTTGATCTTGGCCAATTGCTCATAGCGCGTCGCCTGTTCGGTCGCGAAGCTCAGCGTCGCCTGCGCCTGCTGGACTTGCGCCTGGCCGGCGCTGATTTGCGCCTGCTGCACTGCTGTTTCGGCATCGATGTTCTGCGCCTTGGCCTGTGCTTGCTTCACCGCCGCCTCGCCGAGACGGAGGGCAATTTGATAGTTCCGCGGATCGATCACCATCAAGAGATCGCCCTTGTGCACGTATTGATCGTCGGCGACCGGCAATTCGACGATGCGGCCTGCGACCTCCGGCGCCATGGTCACGACATAGGCGCGCACGGTCCCGTCGCGCGTCCAAGGCGCGCCCATATAGGTGTTCCACATCATCCAGGATAGCGGCAGCGCGATCGCGACGGCTAGAAGCGTGATGAGGAAGGGACCTATGCGCCGGCGTTGCCTCGCCGAGTCGCGCAGGCCCAGTTTCGAAACATCCTGCGTGTCCGGCTTGACGGGCACCGCCCCGCCGCGATCGTCGAGCGCCTTGAGCTTTGGCTCCTTCTCTTGGTCAGACATGGCTCACCTTGCCGCGATCAGCACTATGGACGAGAGCACGATCATGTAGACCGCGAACCCGAAGAGGGCCGGATGCCAAACGTAACGCAGCAGTCCGAAATGAATTGCAACCCGGCGCAGCGCAAGCGTGCAAATCCACGCAGCGATCAATATCAATGACATCGGCGCGACATAGACGCCGAGAATATCGATCTCTGTAAACTTCACGCCGGCGCTCCAGCGTCAAAATAAGTGGCATGCTCGGCGAGCGCGTCCGAAATGGCAAGTATGCTGGCGCGCGCCTCCAGTCCGACGGCTGATGGGCTGAGGGAGGCGAGATACCGATCTATTTCGGCAAGCCGCGCGGCGGCCTCGGCGCTATTGGCGCGCGCGAGATCGACAAATGCGGCCGACAATTCCCGCTCGAGATCGAGTGCCGGCGCGAGACGGCGCAGCTCAATGATTTCGGCGCCGACGAAAAGTGCCGTCAAAAGCTCGGAACGCTGCACCGGCTGGGCGCTATCGGGAAAGACGGCGAGCCGCGCAAAGATGCGCGCCTGCCAGCTCTCGCGCGCGCTTTGTGCGTCGCCCATTGCGATGCGGCGCAGATCGCGCAGAGTGAGGGCGAGTAGACGCTGCGTGCGAACGGCCGGAGAAAGCGGCGGCACCAAATAGAAAGCCAGCACGCCCATGCCGGACCCGACGATGATCGCCAGGGCCGTGTTGTAATATTGGATTGTGTCATAGGTCATCAGGTTCGCCGGCCCGAGGAGCGGAACGAAATTGACGCCCATGGCGGTGAACATCGCGCGCTGCCAGGGCTGCGCGATCAGCGCGCCGACCGGGACCAGGTAAAGCCCGAGGATAAGACTGAAGCCGGCGAATGTGTCGACCGCGGGAAGAGCTGCGAACTTGACGATCGCCGCCAAAACTGCCGCAAAGACATTGCCGATCATGAAGCTCAGGCTCACGTTGACGACCTGCTCTCCTGTCGGCGCGAACAAGGTAACGACGATCGCAGCGAAGGTCATGCCGAAAGCCCCGTTCGGCCATGCCGTCGCAATCCAGAAGAGCGCCGCAGCGCCGATCGCGAGAAACGCGCGCGCCGCATTGAGGAAGGCAGGCAGCCAATCGGGCACCTGATGCAAGACAGCATGCCGCCGAGATTGGGGCCATGCGGGAAGGCTGCTCAGCAAGGCCATGGCGCTCAGCGCATCCGAGATACCCGCGAGGACCCTGGCGCTCAAATTGCTCAGCAGCCGCAGGGACGGCGTGACCGCCGGTGAACTCTCAAGCCTGCCTACGGTCGGCGCAATCATCCCTTCCAGGCGGTTCGGCGCATTGGCCCAAATTTCCGCTACGCCGCCCTCGAACGCAGAGAGCAGCTCGTCCGGCATCGCGCGCAGGATGGCATCGGCATCCTGCCGCGCCTCATCGCGCGGCGGCCGGCCTAACCGCACGGCAATCGCGCGCCAAGCGGCGAGCGTCGCCAAGAGGCCGTCGACCGCCGTCCACAATACCGTCGATTGCACGCGCAATTCGGAGGACTCGCCGATCGCCTGGTCGATCAACGGATCGAGCTCGATCGTTTGCCGGACGAGCTCGCGCCGCGCAGCCTGTTTCTCCGCCGCCTCCGGCGCAGCGCAGTTGAGCGTATCGGTGAACTGGCTCGTGATCTTCGCAATCAGGCCCGCAAAAAGCTTGGCAAGCTCGCGCTGCGCGCCGCCGAAATCGGTGCCGGCCAGAACGATCCCAGCGCTGACGATCCCGATTGAAATCTCGGTGGTGCGCGCGATTGCAAAGGCGAAAACATCCCCGCGTGCTCCGCCTGTCGCGCCGAGTATGTCTGCTGCGATGATTGCCACCGTGTAGCTCGCGAGCGCTGCGGCGTAGGCGGCGAAATTGCGCAAAATCGTCGCAACGAATGCGGACGCCGCGCCAAGCAGCGCAAGGCAGAGGAGGAAGCCGATGCGGTCTTGGATGAAGCAGGCGGTGAGCACGACACTCGCAATGGCACCGATCAGAGTGCCAATCATGCGGAACCACCCTTTGCGCAACGAGGCGCCGAGCTGCGGCTGGCAGACAATTGCCGCGGTCGTTCCGGCCCAAAACGGATTATCGAGCTCGAGCCAGTAAGAAACATAGAGCGCGAGACAGACCGAGGCCCAAAGTCTCAGGCCGAAGAGCAGCGGCGGCCTGGCCGCGGTCGCGCTGCGCGCGAAAGCGCCGCCAAGGCGAGCAAGGCGGCCCCTCCCCTTTCCGGCGGCAAGCTCGACCATATCGGCACCGAGAGATGGATGCGCGATCGCATCCCGCGCGTTTGCTTAGCACGAGCCTGCGTTGGCGCCCAATGCGCGGCTTTCTTCGTCGGCGGACCGCTTTGCGTCAGCGGACCACTTTGCGATAGAGATGCCAGGTGGCGTGGCCGAGGATCGGCATGACCACAATGAGCCCGATCAGTGCAGGGATGGCTCCGAGCACCAGACCCGCGGCGACGATCGCTCCCCAAACGAGCATGGGCACCGGGTTCAGCATCACGGCGCGCACCGACGTTCGTATCGCCGTCGAAACGGTGACAGGCCGGTCGAGCAGCAGCGGGAACGATACGACGCTGATCGCCAGGACGATCAAAGCAAAAATCGATCCGACGCCGATTCCAACGCCGATCAAGGTCCAGCCGGCGGGAGTCGTGAAGAGGCTCGCGAAAAACCCCGAGAGCGAGCGCGGCATCGCAGGTCCAAGCGTCAGCCGATAGATCAGCATCGCGGTCGCAAGCCAAAGCAGAAATATGGCGAGTAGGACAATGCCGAGCTTGATGATCTCGGCAAAGGAAGGAGAACTGAATACGCCGAGCGCATCGAGCCAGGAAACCGGCCTTCCCTGCTCCTGGCGGCGGCTCATCTCGTAGAGACCGGCCGCAGCGAAGGGGCCGATCAGCGCGAAACCGGAGACGAGTGGAAAGACTAGAGGGAACAGACCGAACCGGAGCGTGACGTTGGCGAGGATGAGCCCGCTCAAGGGATAGATGAAGCAGATGAAGAACACATCCGTCCGATAGGCGCCGAAGTCGCGTAGCCCGCGCATCAGCACATCTTTGAGATCGAGCACCGAGATGCGTCCGACTTCCGGCGTGGCCCCGGTATCGACTTGCGGATGGCGCAAGACATGGCCAGCTGATTTCAAGGCGTGCGTCGTCAGCTCGATTTGGCCGGCTGTCCATTCAACGGGGTTTCGAATCGTCATGTCGACTCCTCCCGAAAGCGAGTTCAGGAGTCGCGGCCGGCGCGGGCGCAGACGATCAGGAGCCGCGAACGTGCCGCGACCTTTGTCGGAATCATATGCCTGCGCTCCGGCGCTGTCATCTCCATCTTTCCTCAAATTCGTCGTTACGCTCGGCGACGTTCTGGCTGCGTTTTGCAATGTGAACTTGTTTGCTTTGCCCTCGTTCCGCGCCGGGGAGTAAGATTGCGTCCTCGGCACCGCGTAGAGTTGCGACGCGTGCTGCGCTGAAAACGGAGGATGCCATGATCGTGAAAGAAGCCATGAGCAGCCACGTGCAATGGATATCGCCGGACATTCCGATCGCGGATGTTGCGCGCATGATGCGGGACAATCGCATTGGATGCATTCCGGTCGGCGAGAACGACCGGCTGATCGGCATGATCACCGATCGCGATGTGACATGCCGCGCCGTTGCTGACGGAAGCGATCTCAACGAAATCACCGCTCGCGACGTGATGTCGAAAGGAATGTTCTATTGTTTCGAAGACGAGCCGATCGAGAAGGCCGCTCAGCTCATGTGCGAGAAGGAGGTTCACCATCTGACGGTCTTGAACCGACAGAAGCGAATGGTGGGCCTGATCTCCCTGGGTGACTTGGCGCTCAAGGGCGATCAGGCGACACGAAGCGAGGTCGTGCAATTGGCCGCTCGCGACGCCGCACGGCACAGGGCGGCGTAAGCGCCTCGGCCCCCTCGCAAGCGGGGTATTATTTCGCCCATCATTCATCGAGCGAGATCGCAGGATCCCGCTCGATTTCCCGTGTCGAGCCGCTTCAGGATTGATTAGGCCAGCAGCGGCGGCCTTCCGGCCCGAGATGATAGCCGCGCGGACACACGCGGCTATGGGCGAAAGGATGGCACCGTCCGTCCGGGCCGCGCCAGAAGCCTTGCCCGCAGCCTTCCGCGACCTTTGTAATCGTCAAGCCGAGTTCGCTCACCGGCGCAAGCAGCGGACCGGCATAGGCCGGTGCCGCCATTGCGGCCGCCAGCGCGGCGCCGAGAAACAATTTCGAGATCATCCTTACCCTCCCCCATTGGATCTTATCGAGACTGTCCCGCCGGCCGTTCAGCGGAGGCTAGCGAATATCACCCCCACCGGTGCCAACCCCACCGATGCCAACCCCAACGGTGCCAGCCCCAACCATAAGGATGCCAGCCCCAGGGGTGCCCCCAGCCGTAATAGCCGCCACCCCAACCCCAATTGGGAACACAGCGCCCCCAGGGATTGGGATGCCACCCGGGCCCGCACGGCCAGACAACCCGGACGATAGGCGGTGAACTGGCGGCCGTCGTAGACGCCACCGGCATAGCAGAGGATGTCTCGAATGTCGCGAATTCGCCGCCGGCGAGAAGCAGGGCGATAGCAACGAATTTGACAGCGGGTTTCATCGTGAACTTTCCGTCGTTTGTTGCTGACTATAAGGGCGTCGCGCCCTTGCATCCCTTCAACGCGCCCTTGCAAAAATCCTGTCGTTCACAATTATTTTTTCGGTTGAACCGCGCCGCTCGGCATCAATCCCTCGGCCAAAATCCGCCGCGCCTCGGGAGAACTCGCGGCTGCGAATTCGACGAAGCGCTGTTCGACGAGGGCGCGCACGGCGGCGTCATCCTTGCGCATGCGCTCGAGCGCCGCCGATAGCGCATTCGAATCGAGCGTGGGCTGCAAAAGGAGGTCGGCGGCCTCGCGCTTCGCCTGCCGCGCATCCAGAATCGTTTGCCAAGCATCGTGGCGCGCGGTCCGCAAGGCCTGCCGGAACGCACCGCGTTCAGGCTCCGGCAGCTGCTGGCCTGCCGCAATCCAGCCGCTGCGAACCGGCGCACGTTTATTCATCTCGAACCAGATCGCGCTGCCCGCCAGCACACCGAGCAGGAACACGTTCAGCACGATCGAAACGGTCAGAGGGATGCGGGACCCGAGCAAATCAATCCCCCTCTTCTGTCGTGTCGAAATCGGAGACGGTGTCGCTGAAGGCCGTGTTTTCCTCAAAGCCGCGATGATTGGGCAGGCTCGCCGGCATCAGGATCGTCGCCATGACCATGCCCGCAATCATGCCGGCTACTCCGACGCCCGCCAGCCCAAGCTCAAGGCGCAGCCAGCGCCGGCGCTTCCACCTTGCAGTTGCTTGGCGCAGGATGCGGGTGTCGAGATCGGGCGCGGGCGCGCGGACCGTATAGAGATCGAGCAAAGCATCGAGCTTTTCAGCTTCATCCAAAACGGCGCGCCCTTCCGCCGTCGCTGCAAAGGCAGCTGCCGCCGCTTGCTCGGATTGCGGCCAATGGCGGAGCTGCGCACCATAGGCTCCCGCGAGCGCGGCAAAACGATCGGCACTCATTGCGCCTGGCCCTTCAGTCATGATCTGCGCCCCTCATGAGGATCGTTCGCAACGATCGTCGACCGCGCGCGAGCAGGCTCTCCAAAGCCTCGACGCTGATCTCCATGGCCGCGGCAGCTTCGATATTCGACATCTCCTGGTAATAGGTCAGCACGATCGCCTCGCGCTGGCGCGGCGCGATCCGCTGCAAGGCGCGTTCGACGCCGCGGCTCATGTCCTCTAGGCGGCCGCCATTCGGATCCTCGCCAGGATCGGCGAACTCCGGAAGATCACTCCCCGACCATTCCCGGCGGCGACGCAAACGGTCGTAGCAAAGGTTGAGCGCGACCCGGTGGATCCAGGTGTCGAAGCGTGCGCCTCCCGGCCGCCAGCGCGAGGCATTGCGCCAGATGCGAACGAATGCTTCCTGCGCTACGTCCTCCGCTTCCGTCCGATCGCCCAACATGCGCGCGGCAAGCGCGACGAGGCGCGGCAATTTGCGCTTAATCAGGATCTGCATTGCCACTTCGTCGCCCGCCCCCACGCGGCGCACCAGGTCCTCGTCCGGATCGGCGTCGGTCAATCGGAGCGCTCCCGCCCTCACCTGACATTATCGTCTTTCGTCGGCCGCTCCTGGACCGGACCCAGGCCGCCGACCGATGTTCCTAGCCGAAGGCGCGCCCGCCCGCATTCTCTCCTTAAACGCGGCTGGCGGGAAATCCGTCGGAAAAGCCGAAAAAATCTAAAGGGCCTGCCGAGACCTGGCGGTTCGGCCTGGGCGCGTTGGGGCCGCGGGATCGAGCGGCCTATACCAAATAGCACCATGGACTTTCGCCGGCGGCCGATTTTGATTTCGGGCGAACATGGCGGAACTGCGTCGCCTCGAAAGCCCGGCATCTCGAGCCATTTGCTCGAATGGTCGCCCGGATCCGCCCATCCAAATAGGCGCGCGACAAACCGCCGGGAAAGGACGAGAAGCATATATGGGACGAGAAAATCTATATGAACGAATCGGCGGCGCGGCAGGTCTTCAGAAGCTCGTCGACACGTTTTACGATATTGTCGAGAACGATCCCGATGGCGAAATCTTGAATGTATTGCACCTGCGTGGGCATGGCGTCGCCCACTCGCGGATCGAGCAATTCAACTTTCTATCCGGCTTTTTGGGCGGTCCGCAGCTCTACATCGAGAAGTACGGGCATTCCAATGTTCGCGAGATGCACCAGCACGTTCAAATCGGACCCGAGGAAAGGGACGCCTGGCTTTTGTGCATGTCGCGCGCGATCGAAAAAATTGGAATTGAACCAGAGGCTGCCAAAATTCTGATGAAACATTTTCGCCGTGTGGCGGACTTGATCGAAGCGGAGCACAGAGAACGGACCGGACGCACGGCTGTTTCTTATGAAGAAGCTCAGGGCGCAGCACCAATGCGCGGGCTCGCTTCGAGGTAGGCCGCGAGTTGGTCGATATCCTCCTCGGACAAGCGTCGCGCGATATCCGACATGATTTGATCATTTGTGCGAGCGCCGGATTTGAAGTCCCGCAATTCTTTGGCGAGATATCCTGCGTGCTGCGCCTCCAGCCAGGGAGCGGTGTCTGCTCGCGCGTCATGGCAGAAACGGCACGCGACAATCCCCGCGCCGGGTCGTCCCGCCTCGACGATCGCTCTGGCGCGCGCGCTCGCCTTGCCTCGGCCCCCGTTCGACGGCGGCGCAGGCAAGCGACTGAAATAGTCGGCGGCAAGCTCAAGGGCTCGGTCCGAGAAATCTGCGATTCCGCTCATTTGTCCATTGTCGTTGGCGCGGGCCCCGGAACGAAAATCGCGCAACTCTTTCTCGATATAGGCTCGCTTTTGACCCGCAAGCTTTGGGAAATGCGCCGTCGCGCTCACGCCCTCGAGACCATGACAATCTGCGCAGGCCTCCCATGGCCGGTCCGAAACGTCGAGAATCGTGTCTGCAGTCGAGCGTCGGCAGACACAGAAGGCAGCGAAAGCGGCGATCAGGACCGCACCGGCCATCAGTTTGCGAGACGTCAACGGTTCTGTTGCTCGAAGGCGCGCAGACTCTCGGCGCGGATTGTGGCGAGACAGGACTTTTTGATCTCGATGAATCGATGATCGGTCGAAATATCGGGATTGCGCGGGCGCGCCAACGGCACGTCTTGATCGGCGATGATCCGGCCGGGACTGGCGCTCATGACAAGGATGCGATCGGCGAGGAAAATCGCCTCGTCGACATCGTGCGTGACAAACAGAACCGTGGTCGAAAACTCGCTCCAGATCCGCAACAGATTTTCCTGCATCATCGCGCGCGTCTGGGAATCGAGCGCTCCGAACGGTTCATCCATCAACAATACGCTGGGATAATTGGCGAGCGCGCGGGCGATCCCGACGCGCTGTTGCATGCCGCCGGAAAGCTCGGCCGGATGGCGCGTGGCGAAACCGGAAAGCCCGACCATTTCCAAGAAATGATCGGCGATCGCCATGGCTTGCGCCCGTCTTCTGCCGGCACGCAATGGTCCGAACGCAATGTTCTCACGCACGTTCTTCCAAGGAAACAGGGAATATTGCTGAAAGACCATGCCCCGCTCCGGGCCCGGCCGGTCGACAATGATCCCATCGACCTTCACGGTACCGGACGATGGACGAACGTAGCCGGCAACGCAATTGAGCAAAGTAGACTTGCCGCAGCCGGAAGGCCCGAGCAGACAGACGAATTCGCGCGGCCTGATCTCGAGCGACGTATCGAGAATCGCGGGACGCGCCTTGGCGCCTTCGCCGAATTCGACGCTCACACGATGGACTAGAATATGGCCGCGGCGCGAGGCCGCGCGCGGCTGGAGTTCCTTCGTTTGTGCAATGATATTCACGCGGCCTCCAAGGCCGTTTCGCGGCGGAGCGCGGTTTCGAGCATGCGGGATTGCCGACCCGCCAATGAGAACATCGAGCCGACGAGGAGAGCGATACCCGCGAGCGCGATCCAAGGTCCGAGCGGCTCGAGCGTGAAGGATAAGGTGCTGTCGAGCCCAAGAAGCGTGAGCCCGACGACCCAGTTCGGCGCCGCGCAGCACACGACCCAGCTCAGCGAAATATTTGCCAGGCCAAAAGTCAGAGCGCCGACCCCTGTCGCTCCGGCGCCGAATCGCCGTTTGGCGAAAGAGCAGGACACGCGCGCGCGGCGCAACAGCAAAACGTTGGTGCTGACGAGAATCGCGCTGATCGCGATCAGGACCAGCTTTGCCGGCAGGAGCGCAAGCGTCCATTCCGCTATGCCGTGACCGTACTCGTAATTCATGTAGCCGATCTCGAGCAGCCATTCATTGAGAATGATCGGAATCATGTCGGAGACGGCCGGCGTCGAGCGGACGATCCCGACGATATTGGCGGGGTAATCGTATAAAGCGATGTAATTCGGCAAATGACCGAGGCGAAGATAAAGGATGACGATTTGCGCCAGGTAATAAGCGAGGAAGAGCCCGACGCTCATCGCAGTCCAGGCGAGCCAATGCGCGCGCACGCACTGCGCGATCACCCGGCGCCTCGTCATCTGGCCTTCCTCTGCCAGGCGAGCAAAGGCCTCGTCAGCAGGCGCACCGCATGGGTCGAAAGAGTTCCGAGGATGCCGATGACGATCATGCCGACGACAATGTCCGGATAAAGGATCAGCGAATAGGCATTCCACGTAAAATAGCCGATGCCATATTGGCCGCTGATGATCTCGCCGGCGAGAAGCGAGAACCACGAAACGCCCATGCCGATCGCAAGGCCCGTCACGATGTGCGGCAGCGCGGCCGGCAATACGACGTGGAGGAAGATCGCCGCCCGTGACGCGCCCAGAGATTGCGCGGCACGCACCAAAATCTCAGGCGTTTGCTCGACGCCATGGATCGTGTTGAGCAGGATCGGGAAAAGTGCCCCGAGCGCCGTGATATAGATGATCGAGGATTCCTCCGTCGGCCACATCAGAATGGCGAGAGGGATCCATGCGACCGCCGGAATCGGCCGAATGATTTCGACATAGGGCAGAACAAGGGCGCGCGCTACGCGTGAGCGACCGACGATCAGCCCCAGCCCGATACCGAGCACGGCAGCCAAAGTATAGGCGATCGCAATGCGCCTGAGGCTGTAGAGGATGTGAAGATAGAATCGCTCGTCGGAGAGCAGGTGCCAAAATCTCGCCGCTACCTGCACCGGCGTCGGAACATTTTCGAAGCGTATGTAGAAATTGAGGCTCGCCCGCGTCGCCCAATACCAAAACAGCACCCCGGCAAGCAGCGAAGCCGCGGCAAGCACGACGCTCAGCGCGGCAGATCCAAAACCGCGCGGCAAGTCGGGAATGCGCCGAATTTCCGCTGGCGCATTCCTCTCCAAGATCAGATCGGCGGACTTGTTCGCCATGTGAGCTCAACTCGCCTGCCCGGCGATCGCCTGCGTAAATGTCAGGACCTTGCCGCCCGTCTTGGAGGCAAAAGCGTCGGCCGCATCCTTTCGGAGGAAGGCGGAGTAGGTCCCATCGGGTTCGCGAACGTAAAAGGCCGTTTTGCCGAAAAGTTTGAGCCCAGTATCATGGTCGTAGACATAGGTGGCGTTGATCTTGGCGCCGGTAGCCTCGAACCCCGCAACGGCCTTCAAGAATGCTGCCGTTGTCGGATAGGAAAGAATCCCGTCGCGTGCATGCCAAATCTCATCGGGAAGGCCGCGATTGGCGACGAGGGGATCGACGATTTTGGCGCTCTCGGCCCCATAATCGAGACCAAGCTCGGCATAGGCTTTCTTGACATATTGCTCGTCGACCCAATCCTTGAAGTTCAGCGGCGGAGAGAGATCCGCGTGCGCGAGCACATCATGGTCGAACTCGAGCGTATCGATCCATCGCGGCTTGATCGTCGGATCGATGGTCAAGTGGCCGCCGCGCGAATAATAGAGATAGAGGACCTCCTTCTCGACGCCGGTCCATTTCTCCAATTGCGCAGCCGCGTCGGCCGGATTGTGCTTCAGCCATTCCCCGGCATCGTGAATCGCTTCGATGAAAGCGACGACGATCTCCGGATAGCGTTCGGCAAAATCCTTCCGAACGACGACGCCATGCAGATAGGGCACGCCGGTCTGGCTGCCGTCGTAGATTTTCCGGCCCGTGCCGCGATATTCCATGATCTCGGACCAAGGGCAGAAATCGGCATGCGCGTCGATCTTCCCGGCCGCGATATTGGCGGCGCCGACCGACGGCGCCTGATTCTTCAGGTCGACATCGGTAAGCGAGAGATGCGCATCACCTAGCGCCTTGATCAGCATGCCCCAGGCGGCGCTGCCGAACGGCGTCGAAACGGAATGGCCCTTCAGCTGCGCGATCGAATAGATATTCGACGAGGTCGGAACGACGATTGCGTTTCCGGCGCCGCGAAGATTGTAGCCGGTGCTTGAGACCAAGATCGTCCTGAGGCTCGCCGTTGCCTGGAACTTGGCGCCGTTCACGATGACGGGGTAATCGCCCATGACGCCGATGTCGAGCTTGCCGGCCAACATTTGGTTGGTGATCGGGCCGCCGGAAGCGTAATCGTCCCATTTGATGTCGTAGGTCGCGTTCGCATATCTGCCGCTGTGCGGCAGCCGTTTCTCGAGAAGCTTCAATTCCTTGACAATGATGCCGCCGGCATAGGTGTCGGTGCACATGCTCTGGTGCCCGATGCCGATGGTGATCGTTTCGGCCAAAGCCGCGCCCACCGCCGCGAGCGAGAAGGCGCCGAAGAGGCAGAGGGCGGCCGCCTGTCGTGCATGGCGTTTGAAAGCGGAACGAACGTCTCGACCCTGGCTCATCTGAACTGCCTCCGAACTCTGCGGAAGCTAGCCCACGAGCGCCATTTCAGTCAATAAATTTGGTAGTCTTTATGTACTATCGACAGGCGCGCCTTCGCGCGATGGCCAGCAGGAATGTTCCGGCTCAGCGTGACGAGGCCGATAGTCAAGCGAGATCGAATTCGGATTGCATCTGGCGAGCTATTTCGAGCGCCAGCGCCGACACAGGGCCTTTGCCCCTTCTTATCCAGGCAAATGTCCAGGTGGGATCAGGTCTAGACGGCCGGAGGGAACGAAAAATCGCCACCCTTTCAATATTCGAGCATTGCGGATGCTTGCGGATCTCCAGCATAATGGCATCGCTCAATTGAGCTATTGTTCTCAGGCGCTTAGCCATCCGTAAGATCCAGTGCTCACGCCGCCGAATCAGCAATTCGGCATCAAAATTCTTATGCGTTATTTCTCCAATGTCACCGTCAGGTGGCTTTCCCGAAACAGTCGCCACCAGTTTATCTGGCCGCGCGTGGCGCAGGGCCACGCGGAGAGCCGAATGGCTCGAAGCGAATCGACTCCGGGATTGGGCAGCCTAGATGTTCTTGGCTCGAAATCGCTCGACGGTGGCTAGAAACTCGTCGAGTTTCGTTCTTGTTTCGCCGGACAGGAGGCCGGCAAGCATGGGATCATTGGTTTGCCCGGCGACATTTATAGGGAGGTGGGTGCGTATTGCCTCGTGCAACGACTCTACGTCGTCATCCGAGAAACCGGCTTCCGCATAAGAAAGAGCCCAGAGCCTCGCGAGCATCTCCTGGAGCATGAAAAGACGTGCGGTCAACTCGACGGCTACCTGATTTGGGACGCGGTACTCCACGCTGACTTAAACTCCCGGCAAACGTTGTAGCTCGACAATCTAAGTTGATTCAGTGGATTATTGCGGCCAGCTGAGCGCTTTCCGCGGCTCGCGCCGCTCCCGAAACGCACGACATTCCTGTCCAGGCCGGTCAATCACGGCTCGGTTTTCAGGTATATTCTCATATACATGGACCGTTAGTTCTACAATTTTCAGTCACTTTTAACGTAAATCCGCTCGTTTACTTTCGGGCATGACCGCTCGCCGCGCGGTATCGATCTCTATGATTAGATCGAACGCAAATGCGGCGACGGCTCTCGATAGGTCCGCTATATCGTCCGTCTATTCTTCAAGGGTCCGGCCACGGCTTTGCTGGTCCGCCGCGTTCTTGTCGATCGGATATCGCTGAATAATCTCAGAAAGATTCTTCAAAAGAGTGGATGCGACATCGGGATCCAATTTCTTTGCTTCGCTCTTTTGTTCGCTTCTGCCCTCGCTGACAACCCTGCTGTATTCGATGGCAAGCATTGCATCGACCGCTCCCTTTTCCGAGCTGATCTCCGCAATGAGTTTGCGATGGCTTTCATGCAGGCTCTGCAATTGTTCTTCAAACCGGGCGATCGCCTCGAAATAGCGGCTGGCGATGCCGATCCTCCGTTGAAGCAGATCTTCCCGAATATCCCGCATGATACTAATCTAACTAAGAGTTAGGTTAATTTACCGTAAACTATTCGAGTAGCGGCAACTCCGGCCACCACAAAACTCAGCTGTGGATAATTTGCGTTGCCATCGGGCAACACACGTCGGGCCACGTCATCATAGCAAAGTGAGAGATCCTGATTCGGGCCAATCCTGTTTTAATTGCCTACAAAGCAGGGAATAATGAACAAAGCAGCTACTTGGAGCGCCAAAGGGGCAAATGGCGAGCCGTTGCGCGCACCAGAACGTGGGTCACCCTCGTTCCAGTCGAGTTCCTCGCTCGACATTGAGAGCCGCCTGGCGCGCATGGAAGCCAAGCTGAGTTCCCTGCTCGAGGCGGCCGAATCAAGCACCGCAGGTCCCGCGATCAAGAGTTCGGCCGAGATAAGACCAAAGCCTCAATTGCGTGGCGCATTGGGGGGAGCCGAACCTGATAATGCGAACGCCTCCAAGCAGGGCCGGACGAAGCCTGAAGAAGCAAAGTCTTCTTTTCAGCGCCCATCCGGTGCCGCCACTCAGGGCAGCGCGAGCGCTCCCCTCTGGTCTCAACCGCTCAGCCGCCCTTCGCGCGATCAAGCTCCCCCATCAAAAGAGCTGCAGACCGATACATCCGGACTGTCGCAAAAGGCCAATCCGCCCGATCTATCGGCGTCCCTTTCCACTCTCGAGCAAGCGGTTCGAGCCTTGACGCAAAAGGTCGGGACGGTGCGCGAGGAAAGCACCTGGGTAGCTGCCCTCGAACCGCTTGAACGGCTTGTCGGCGAACTCTCCCATACGCTCGCCCTCATAAGCGGGCGCGAACAGGATAGTCAGCAGAAGGTAAAAATAGTCGAGTTCGGCAAAAGCGACCGGCGCCAGTCTACTCTCCAACCCACAAGACCGGGAAACTCTCCGCAGCCGCATGATATTTCGAACGCGACCCGGCTCCATACTTCACCGAACGCGATTTCCGGTTTCGGCAGGAAGATGGAGAATTCGAGAAGCGCAGATGAAAGAAATTCGGTCTCGCCCGACGGATTTCGCGATCAGTCTGCGGTCCTTGCCAAGATCGAAGAAGCGATCGAATCTCTGGCCACAAAGATCGAGGAGATCACCCGCGACAGAGATCAAAGTCAATACGAAGCGCTTTCGCAGCGGATCGACGACCTGCGACAGGAGCTCATCCAGCGAATCGCCGATGCTTGGTTTGCGCCTGACACAAAGCCCTTAGAGGATCTTCTGAATGGCATCTCGGAGAAGTTGGATTACGCCCAGGCAACGAGCGGCGAAAGAAGAGCGATCGAAGCGGTCGAAGAGCAGCTTGCCGAATTGACAGACCGATTCGATCGGGCGAGCGCGAATATTCCAAGCCTCGTATCGATTCAGGCGAGCATCTTGGAACTCTTCTCCGAAATGGAAAAGACGCGCGACGTCGCCCTTGAGGCGGCTGAGAATGCGGTGAGAAACGTGCTCGAAGAAGCGGCCGGCCGGCCCCACAGCGCGGATCTCGAAAGCCAGATTCAAACGTTGCGGAATCTGCAGGAAGAGGACGACCAGCGCACCCTTTCCGTTCTAACCACGATCCATCGAGTCCTCGAGACGCTCACCAATCGCTTGGCGAGAGTCGAGGATGAGTTGTCCGCCCGGCACGCTGAACTTCCTGATTTGGGGATCAGATCGGACGAGGGAGGACCGGCATTTGACGGTCTCATGCGGGAGAGAGCCGGCGGGCAAGACCATAAAAGCGGATCTTCCGATCGACTTGCGGCCGCAAGGCTCGCCGGACGAGCTGCCGAAGGTGCGAAAAGCCGCGACTCGGCGATTGACCGGCCGGGCTCGCACGGCCTTCTTCACCGGTTGAGCAAGCTCGTTGGCCCATGATCGGCTGGTGGCGCCTGCGGAGCGCAAGGCCGTCGTGGCCCAAATCCCCTTCGGGAATTGGCGACCTTTTGCGCGGCCATGTCGCCGAATTAAGTGATTGAAAACTTGGCGGGAGAGACGGGGCTCGAACCCGCGGCCTCCGGCGTGACAGGCCGGCGCTCTAACCAGCTGAGCTACTCCCCCGTGGACCAGGTCCGAACGGAGACCTGCCCGATAAGGTAGGGATCACGCCAAGTCAAGCAAGACTGAGGGGCGCGCGTCCGCCCCGATGTCGCGATCCTCTTTGCTTCGTCAGAATCGCGAGGATGCGAGATGAAACCGGGCAATTTCGGCCCGCGTCATGATGTGGATTCGATCGGACGAAATATGCTCGGCCATCGAGATCAGCGCCGGACTGACGCCCATCGATCCCGTATAGCGCGCCAGAACCGCCGCCATTTGCCCATTGTCATATCGCCGGTAGCGTACGCTCGCCGAGCTTTCGGGATCCTGCGAATCGACATAGGCGAACATCCGATGAATGCCGACGAGGCTTTGAGGCGGAACCACGCGCTTTTTCGCTCCGATCAAGGCGTAGACGCAGGCCGAGAGGCAACGCGCGCCGACGAAATCGCTGAGGCCCCTGCGCGTCGCAGGATCGACCCGGCCGACGATCGCCGCCGCGCCGAGCCGGCGCAGCACTTTGCCGAGCTCCATCGAAGCCAGCACTTTGCCGCCGGGCGAATCGAGGAACACGATGGCATGAAGATCGCCCCTGCCGACGTTGTTCTCGACGAAAGAGACGAAATCATAAGGCGTTTCGTTGGTGATCTCGCCTTCTGCCGCGATCACGGCCGGACAGGAATAGCCGCACTTGGCTTGATCGCCGACCTTGACGAGCCTGAAGGTCATTTGCTGGGCCTGTGCCGGAGGCGCGATGGCGAGGATTGCGAAAAGCCCAAGGACGAGGCCGGCGGCGGCGGCAAGCCGGCCGAGAACAAAGTTTCGATCGAATTTGCGCATGGTTGATCCGCTGCGGACCCCGGAAGATGAGCGCCAGGATAGCGCTTCGGAGCGGCGAAGCAATCGCGGGAAGATCAATTCACGTTCGCGTACGACAGCAAGATTGATGGGGCGCCGGCCTCGAGCGACCATATGGTGGGCGGTGACGGGCTCGAACCGCCGACCCTCTCGGTGTAAACGAGATGCTCTACCAGCTGAGCTAACCGCCCTTGGCGCCTCTTTACGGGACGCGCGCGAGGTTAAACGCCGCGGGTTAAGGCTGCGCAACATAAAAATGCTGAACCCGGGCTTCGGCCCGGGCTCAGCTGCGTTCGAGGCTAATGGGCGATGAGGCCCGGAGCATCCTCATCCGTCGGCAGAGGCCCCGAGACCGGCTTTTGATCCTCTTCCCAGACAATCGGCACCGGCTGGCGCACGAGGCCTTCTTTCAGAACCTCGTCCATCCGCGAGACCGGAACGATATCGAGCCCGTTCTTCACCGCGTCGGGAATTTCCGCCAGATCCTTGGCGTTATCCGCCGGGATGAGGACCTTCTTCAGCCCGCCGCGCAGCGCCGCGAGAAGCTTCTCCTTGAGCCCGCCGATCGGCAGCACCCTGCCCCGCAACGTGATCTCGCCCGTCATGGCGATGTCGCGCCGGATCGGGATGCCCGTCATGGTCGAGACGATCGCCGTTGCCATTGCGACGCCCGCAGATGGTCCGTCCTTCGGCGTTGCGCCCTCCGGCACATGGACGTGGATGTCGCGCCTGTCGAAGAGCGGCGGCTCGATGCCGAAATCGACCGCCCGGGAGCGGACGTAAGATGCGGCCGCCGAGATCGATTCCTTCATGACGTCGCGCAGATTGCCGGTGACCGTCATGCGGCCCTTGCCTGGCATCATCACGCCTTCAATCGTCAAGAGCTCCCCGCCGACTTCCGTCCAGGCAAGTCCGGTGACCACGCCAACCTGATCCTCGAGCTCCGCCTCGCCATAGCGATAGCGGGGCACACCAAGGAAATCGGCGACATTGTCTTCGGTGACGGTGACCGAAAGCGTCTTGCCGGTCAGGATCTGCTTGACCGCCTTGCGCGCAAGGTTGGAGATCTCGCGCTCGAGATTGCGCACGCCCGCTTCCCGCGTATAGCGGCGGATGATCGCCACGAGACCGCTGCGCTCGATCGTGCATTCGACCGGCTCGAGTCCGTGCTTCTTGAGCGCCGACGGAATCAGGTGACGCTCCGCGATTTCGATCTTCTCATCCTCCGTGTAGCCGGCGATGCGAATGATCTCCATACGATCCATGAGCGGGGCCGGAATATTGAGCGTATTCGCGGTCGTTACGAACATCACGTTGGAGAGATCGTAATCGACCTCGAGATAATGGTCGTTGAACGCGTGGTTCTGCTCGGGATCCAGCACTTCGAGCAGCGCCGAAGACGGATCGCCGCGGAAGTCCATGCCCATCTTGTCGATCTCGTCGAGCAGGAAGAGCGGGTTGGACGTCTTGGCTTTGCGCATCGACTGGATGATCTTGCCGGGCATCGAGCCGATATAGGTGCGCCTGTGTCCGCGGATCTCGGCTTCGTCGCGCACGCCGCCGAGCGACATGCGGACGAATTCGCGTCCGGTCGCCTTGGCGATCGACTTGCCGAGCGATGTCTTGCCGACGCCGGGCGGCCCGACGAGGCAGAGGATCGGCCCGGTGAGCTTGTTGGCCCTGCTTTGAACCGCGAGATATTCGACGATGCGCTCCTTCACCTTGTCGAGGCCGAAATGCTCGCTATCGAGCACTTCCTGCGCGATCATCAGATCCTTCTTGATCTTGCTCTTCTTGTTCCATGGAATGGCGAGCAGCCAATCGAGGTAGTTGCGCACCACGGTTGCTTCCGCCGACATGGGCGACATCTGGCGCAGCTTCTTCAATTCGGCGATTGCCTTGTCGCGCGCCTCTTTGGAGAGCCGCGTCGCCTTGATGCGCTCCTCGAGCTCCGAGAGGTCGTCCTTCCCGTCCTCGTCGCCGAGTTCCTTCTGGATCGCCTTCATCTGCTCGTTGAGGTAATATTCGCGCTGGGTCTTCTCCATCTGGCGCTTGACCCGCGTTCTGATCCGCTTCTCGACTTGAAGGATCGAGATTTCGCTCTCCATCAGCCCGAGGCACTTCTCGAGTCTCTTGGCGACGGAGCTCGTCTCGAGCACTGATTGTTTGTCGAGAATCTTGACGGCGAGATGCGAAGCGACCGTATCGGCGAGCTTCGAATAATCTTCGATCTGGCTCACCGCCGCGATGACTTCCGGCGAAACTTTCTTGTTGAGCTTCACGTAGGATTCGAACTCGGCCACCACCGAGCGAGCCAAGGCCTCGACCTCGACCTTGTCGGTGGCCTCGTCGGCGACGATCTCGGCTTCCGCTTCGTAGTAATCGGCGGTCCGCGTATAGCCGTGAACGCGCGCGCGGATCTGGCCTTCGACCAGCACTTTCACTGTGCCGTCCGGCAGTTTCAAGAGCTGCAGGACCGAGGCGAGCGTTCCCGTTTTGAAAATGGCGTCGGGGCTCGGATCGTCATCGGACGCGTTGATCTGGGTGGCGAGCAGAATGAGCTTGTCTGCGCGCATCACCTCCTCGAGCGCGCGGATCGACTTCTCGCGGCCGACGAAGAGCGGCACGATCATGTGCGGAAAGACAACGATGTCGCGCAATGGCAGGACGGGATAGCTTTCGATCGTACCCGGCGAGATGGCTTCGCGCTTCTGGGTCATTCTTTCATCCTATTCTCAATCTTGGCTCGCAATCAGACTTCGAGCTGAGCCGTCGCAAGTTTCCTCGTCGAGCTTAGCTCGCTTGCACTCCTTGAGCGCAAGTCTTTCAGCTTAAGTCTGAACCCCTCTCGGGGCGATTTTCCACCTTAAGATGGCGGCTCTGAGTGTGACATTCAAGCTATCGGCTACGCGCAAACTCGTCGGAAGCCCCCGTACACGCGCAGCATAGAAAATTGCCGTCGAACTGAGACCGAAGCTACTGAGACCGAAGCTACTGAGACCGAAGCTGCGGCATGTGCTGCCGATCCGGACGTCCGGATCGGCCGTGAACGAAAGGTCACGCGCTGGTCGCGCTTTTCTCGTTGCGCTCGGCATAGATATAAAGCGGCCTTGATTTGCCTTCGACCACGTCTGGACCGATGACGACTTGTTCGACGCTGTCGAGACCCGGCAGATCGAACATCGTATCGAGCAAAATCGCTTCCATGATCGAGCGCAACCCGCGCGCGCCGGTCTTACGGTCGATCGCCTTCTTGGCGACGACGTTCAGCGCCTCTTCCTGGAAGGTGAGCTCGGTGTTCTCCATCTCGAACAGCCGCTGATATTGTTTGACCAGCGCGTTCTTCGGCTCGACCAGGATGCGCTTCAAGGCCTCTTCGTCGAGATCTTCGAGCGTGGCGATCACCGGCAGACGACCGACGAATTCGGGGATAAGCCCGAATTTCAACAGATCTTCCGGCTCGACCTTGCGCAGGATCTCGCCCGTGCGCCGTTCGTCGGGCGACTGCACGGTGGCGCCGAAGCCGATCGAGCTCGTGCGTCCGCGCGTCGAGATGATCTTCTCGAGACCCGCGAAGGCGCCGCCGCAGATGAACAGGATGTTGGTCGTATCGACCTGCAGAAATTCCTGCTGCGGGTGCTTGCGTCCGCCCTGCGGGGGTACCGAGGCGACGGTACCTTCCATGATCTTGAGCAGAGCCTGCTGCACGCCCTCACCCGAGACATCGCGGGTGATCGACGGATTGTCGGATTTGCGCGAGATTTTATCGATCTCGTCGATATAGACGATGCCGCGCTGCGCCCGCTCGACGTTATAGTCGGATGCCTGGAGCAGCTTCAGGATGATGTTCTCGACGTCCTCGCCGACGTAGCCAGCTTCGGTGAGCGTCGTGGCGTCCGCCATCGTGAAGGGCACATCGAGGATCCGGGCGAGCGTCTGCGCGAGCAAGGTCTTGCCGGAGCCGGTCGGCCCGATCAGCAGGATGTTCGACTTCGCCAGCTCGACGTCGTTGTGCTTCGTCGAATGGTTGAGCCGCTTATAATGGTTGTGGACGGCGACCGAGAGCACGCGCTTCGCATAGGCCTGGCCGATCACGTAATCGTCCAGAACCTTGCAGATCTCCTTCGGTGTCGGGATCCCGTCGCGGCTCTTGACCAGCGAGGACTTGTTCTCCTCGCGAATGATGTCCATGCAAAGCTCGACGCATTCATCGCAGATGAAAACCGTCGGGCCAGCGATCAGCTTGCGAACCTCGTGCTGGCTTTTGCCGCAGAACGAGCAATAGAGCGTGTTCTTCGAGTCGCTCCCGCCGACCTTGGTCATGGCTTGTCTCCTATGGCCGCTACCCGACCGGGGCGCGACCTCTTGTTACCGTGGCGAGAACTCGTTGAGAGCCGCCGTCGTTCATTGACGGCCAAGCTTTCGATCCGACCGCCATTTGTTCCGTCCCAAAACTCCCTGGAAATTGGCGTTTCCTCTCAACTTCGATGCAAACATGCCGGGAAGCCGGGATCAAGCCCTCGAACCCATTTCCTCCAGACGCTGCGACATCTGCGTCACATGGGCGCAATAGTCGCGGATCATCATGACCCAAATTTGCGTCCAATCGGTTAAGTCGCCAATTCCTTTGGGTTTCGAGCAAGCGATATGCCAGCCGGCCCGCGGCACGAAATTCCGGTTTCTGGCAGTTGCTGCCGGGAAATATCGATTCGCCAAACCGGCGGGCCTACCCCAGCTTGAGCCTCAGGCTGCCGCCTTGCCGGTCGCCGCCGGCTCGTCGGGCCGCTTGTCGAGCACCTGATCGATGATCCCGAAAAGGCGCGATTCCTCGGCCGACATGAAGTGGTCGCGATCCAGCGTGTTCTCGATCGCGTCGTAGTCGCGACCCGTATGCCTGACATAGATCTCGTTCAGCCGCCGCTTGACCTTCATGATGTCCTCGGCGTGGCGGACGATATCCGATGCCTGGCCTTGGAAGCCGCCGGAAGGCTGATGGACCATGATCCGGGCGTTGGGAAGCGCATAGCGCATGCCCGCCTCGCCGGCCGCCAGAAGCAGCGAGCCCATCGAGGCTGCTTGCCCGATGCACAAGGTCGAGACCTTCGGGCGGATGAACTGCATCGTGTCGTAGATCGCCAAGCCCGAGGTTACGACCCCGCCTGGCGAATTGATGTAGAGGGAGATCTCCTTCTTCGGATTCTCGGCCTCGAGGAAGAGCAATTGCGCCACGACGACGGAGGCGACGTGGTCGTCGACCGGTCCGGTCAAAAAGACGATCCGCTCGCGCAAGAGGCGCGAATAGATGTCGAATCCGCGCTCGCCGCGGCTGGTATTCTCGATGACTTGGGGGATCAGGTAATTGGCGTAGATTTCGAGCGGATCGGACATGGTTTTTCTCGAGTTTCGCGACCGCTTCCGAGCTTGCGGGGGCCAAGCTGGAGCCGGCTTCAGGTCCAAGATAATAGCTTCCGGAGCTTTCGCAACGGCGCCCCGCCCACGCCGTTAATGCCGGAAGCCTCACGCGGCGGATATCGGCCTTTCCTCTTCCTTTTCCGAAGCCTCGACCGCCTGGCGCAATTCGTCCTTGCTGACATGACGATCGGTCAGCTTCGTCTGGGTGAGAATGTGATCGACCACCTTCTCTTCGAAAATCGGGCCGCGGATCTCGTTCATGAGCTCCGGGTTCTTTCGGTAATATTCGACGAACTGCCGCTCGCGGCCGGGAAAATTGCGCGCCCGCAGGTAAAGCGCCTGATTGACTTCCTCGTCGGAGACCTTGATTGCGGCCTTCTCGCCGATTTCCGCCAGCACAAGGCCGAGGCGGACGCGCCGTTCGGCGATCGCGCGATATTCGGCCCGCTCGGCCTCTTCGGTCGTGCCGTCGTCTTCGAAGCTGCGCCCCTCCGCCTTGCGCTCGGCTTCGGCCTGGCGCCAGATGAGATCGAATTCCTGATCGACGAGCGAGCTCGGCAATTCGAAGGTGAATTTCTGGTCGAGCGCATCGAGAAGCTCGCGCTTCCACTTGCGCCGGGAGATCGCCTCCTCCTCCCGCTCGAAGGCCGTGCGCGCCGCCTCCCGCATTTTGGCGAGATCTTCGAAGCCGAGGCTCTTGGCGAATTCATCGTCGATCTTGAGTTCGCCGGGCGCCGCGATTGCCTTGACGGTGACCGAGAACTGCGCCGGCTTGCCGGCAAGTTTCGGCTCGGCATAGGTTTCGGGGAAAGTCACCGATATCTTGCGCGTCTCGCCGACCTTCATTCCCTCGACCTGATCCTCGAATCCGGGAATGAAGGAGCCGGAACCCAGAACAAGGTCGATATCGGTTGCGCTGCCTCCCTCGAAGGCCTCGTCGTCGATGGTGCCGATGAAATCGACCGTGACCTTGTCGCCCTTCTCTGCGGCGCCCTCGCCTTCCTTCGGCGTATAGGGGCGGTTGCGCTCGGCAATATTCTTTACCGCCGTATCGACATCCTCTTCCGGAATATCGGCGACAAGCCGCTCGATCTCGATCGTATCGAAGCTTCCGATCTCGAACTTGGGCAGAAGCTCGACCGCCACCTTGTAGGCAAAATCGCTCTTGGCGTCGAAAGCCTCTTTTAGCTCGTCGGCGTCCTCGGGCAGTTCGATCTTCGGCGCGCCGGCAAGCTTCAGATTATTGTCCTCGATAATCTTGCGATTGGCCTCGTTGACCGCCTCTTGAACGACCTCGGCCATGATCGAGCGGCCGTAAAGGCGCTTTAAATGCGCAACCGGGACTTTGCCGGGACGGAAGCCGTTGATGCGCGCCTTGGATTGGATGTCGGCAAGCTGGCTGTCGACCCGCGACGCGAGATCTTGGGCCGCGAGCACCACCTTGTATTCGCGCTTCAATCCCTCCGCGAGGGTTTCAGTGACTTGCATCGACTCTGCCTCTGACCTTCTTCTTCCAAGCCCGCGCTTGCCGCTCAATCCCGGATTTTGGAGCTCTGGTGCGGGCGGAGGGACTCGAACCCCCACGATTTTCACCACCGGAACCTAAATCCGGCGCGTCTACCAATTCCGCCACGCCCGCGAGCGCATCGAAGCTCGCGTACCGATCGGGGCCGCGTCTATAGCACGGCGCCGCCCGCCGCTACAAAAAATAGTCGTACACAGGCAATTTCCCATAGGCCCCCGGCGCCTCGCAGCCCTCCTTACTCCGCTGTCGCCGCCGGGGCGCGTTTGACCGTCCGCTTGACGAAGAGATTGACTACGACTGCCCGGGCGACGTGCTCGGCCATGCAGCGATAGCCGAGATCGTTCAGGTGGAAATCATCGCGCGCCATGAGCTGTTCGTTGGCTCTCGCGTGCTCGATGAACTGCATGGCGTCGTAGCGGCGCACATAGAGGACGTTCTCCTGCGCCGCGATCTTGCTCAAGGTCTGGCGAATGGCGAAATAATTCGCGTCCTTGGCATAGAGCGGCGTATATTGGAGGCCGACGAGCACGACGTCGATGCCCTGCGATTTCAACCATTCGACCGTGCTGCGCACGGTCGCCGCGAATTCCTCCGGCGGCACGCGTTCGAGCGCGTCATTGGTGCCTAATTGCCAGAGCACGAGATCGGGCTTCGAAAGCGCGACCTCGGTCGTGATCCGCTCGGCTGTGGTCTCAGCCACCTCGCCGGCGATGCCGCGATTGATGATCTCGACATCGACCCCTTTCAAGTCGGTCTCGAGCATCGATTCGAGCTGCGTCGGGTAGCTCTGCGCTTCCGAAGAAGCGCCGATTCCATAGGTCGAAGAAGAGCCGATCGCCAGAATGTGGATGGTGCGGCTCTTCGGCAGGAGAGCTGCGAGATGCGGGAGCGGCGCGGGCGTTGCAATCGCATCGGCCGGAACCGCGCAGGCGGGGCTGAGCGGCGCCGTCGCCGGCGGCTGATTTTGATCGGCAAATGCCGGAGCGCTCAGGAAGGCGGCAACGACGGCGGCTTGACCGAAGCGGTGCGCAACCGATCCCGCCCATCCGAAAGCCAAGCGACCAGTCCCATTCCCGTCAGTCCCGCAATGAGCAAACATGTGTCCGTCACCAGAAGGCCGCCGTAGACATACCGAAAGATCTGCCCGGCGAGACTCAGCAGAGAAGCGGCGCAAAATACATTGAGCGAATTGCGCCCGAGCAAACAAAAAAAGACCGCCACGGCACCGAACCAGGTTCTGACCGGCCGGAAGAGCCCGGCGAAAACGGCGGCTAACGAAAGCATATGGAGGAGTCGGGCCGGCGACAAGAATGTCTTGTCGAAGAGAAAGAAAAGTTTCGGATCGGGAACGTCCGTCGGACGCGGCGAGAAATGCGTGGCCCCTACGAAAACGCCGAGCGCGACGATCGGCAAGGCTGCGAAAAACAAAGGACGCTGGTGGCGCCGCACGAAGCCGCCAACCCCGTCCTTGCCGGCGAGCAGGAAGCCGAGAAGGTAAATGAGCTGCCAAGTGAGCGGGTTGAGAAACCAGGTTCCCTCGACGGGCCAAGTCGGGAGATTGATGCCCTTGGCCAATGCGAAGAAATAAAGACAGAGAGATGACGGAAGCAGCAGCCAGCGGCAATAGCGCGAACCGAGCGCAATGAGCGGCGCCACGAACATCAGCACGACGTAGAGAGGCAGGATGTTGAAATAGCCGAGCTGATGCGACAGCAGAACCAGGCCGACATGGGCGCGCACCGGATCGGTGAACACGGCCGCGGCATTATGCATGTCGAGGAAGAACGAGGCGTTGTAATGGAGCGAGGCGCCCGCAAGGAGCGCCACCGCCATCTCGGTAATCACCAGCTGCGCAAAATAGATGGTGAGCGCGCGTCCGGTAAGCCGTTTGAAAAGCCGCGCCGTCGACATGGATGCGCCAGGCCCGTCCACCAGGAGCCGCAAAGACCAACCCGCCAGGAAGACGAAGAGTTCGGCCGAGTCCGACAGCGACAGATTGCGATAGGTGAAGCGCTCGTAGAAAATGCCCGGAACGTGGTTGATGAAGATCGTGATCAGCGCAAAGCCGCGCCAGAAATCGACTTCGTTCGGTTCCCGCATGATCCGATCTGCTCATCCCGCCGCATGGTCAATGTCTTCAAGCTGCATGTGATGCTGCGCATGAACCGGATCTGAATTGAGCCGCGGCGCCGCATTCATCCGAGCGGCGCATTCATCCGTCGGTGCCGGCAATCAGGCGCCGCAGAACCGGCGGCAGGCATTCCGGCAGATCTTCCGAGATAAGTCCGGGGCCGAATTCGCGCGCCGCCGCCGCATGCAGCCAGACTGCCGCGCTTGCCGCCTCGAATGCAGGCATGGATTGGGCCAGCAATCCGCCGATCATGCCGGCCAGCACGTCACCCGATCCGGCCGTCGCCAGCCAAGGCGGCGCGCCGTGACCGATCGTGGCGTGGCCCTGGGGATCGGCGACCACCGTATCGGCCCCCTTGAGCAGAAGGACGGCACCCATCAGAGCGGCCCCGGCTCGCGCCCGGGTGAGCTTGGAAGGCGACGTCAGCTGCGCGACCGAGGGATGATCGCGCAATTCGCCCTCCTTCGTCGCGAAGAGATGCGCGAACTCGCCGTCATGTGGCGTCATGACGACCGGTTTACTCGAATTGCGCACGGCCTGCGCGAGCCGCATGGGTTCGCCGGCGAAACTGGTCAAGGCATCTGCATCGAGAACGATCGCACGCGCCGGCTCCGGCGCATCGGCGCCGCTCTGCAAAGCTTCGAGCACCAAAGAGCGCGTGCGAGCGCCGACGCCCAGACCGGGACCCATCACGATTGCATTCTTGCGCCGGTCGGCGAGGAGCTCGGCGAAATCTTCATCGGAGTCGACAACCCGCGTCATGATCGCGGTTAGCGCCGCTGCGTGTGCGGGCAGCGCATCGCTTGGCGTTGCGACAGTGACCAATCCGGCGCCGCTCCGCAGGGCACTGCGCGCGGCAAGCCGCGCCGCACCCGTATGTGCGAGCGAGCCCGAAAGAACGACTGCGTGGCCGCGATCATATTTGTGCCCGTCGAGCCGCGGGCGTGGGAAATGTTTGCCCCAGACCGCCGGCCCGTTGATGAACGTTGCCGGCGCGATCTCGGCGAGCACCGAATCCGGGATGCCGATATCGACGAGATGGATCTCGCCGCAATGCATGGCGCCGGGAAGCAGAAGATGGCCGGGCTTCAGGCGGAAGAAGGTCACAGTCTCGCTCGCCTGGACCGCGAGGCCGCGAACTTGTCCCGTCGATCCGTCGATACCGGACGGGATATCAACTGCAACGGTCGGCTTTCGCGTCCGTTTGGTCCATTCGTTGAGCCGCAGGATCGCTTCACGCGCGGGACCTTCGACGTCGCGCGTCAGCCCCGCGCCGAAGATCGCGGCGATCGCGCAATCGGCGTCGTCCAAAGAGAGATCGTCAAAAGAGCTGACGGGATCGCTCCAGGCCCGCGCCGCATGCGCGGCATCACCCTTCAGATCTTGCAGCGAGCCGAGGAGCCCGACGCGAACATCGAACCCGTCCGCCCTGAGATAGCGCGCAGCGACGAAACCGTCGCCGCCATTATTGCCAGGGCCGCAGAAGACGGCGATGCGCCCGCCGAGCGGGCGATTGGCCAAGAGCCGCGTCACGGCACGCGCGACCGCAGCGCCTGCGTGCTCCATCAAAGTGGCAGCGGGAATGCCGGAAGAAATGGTCAGCCCGTCGGCCAATGCCATTTCGGACGTTGAGAGCAGTTCCGCAGGGAGATTCGACGCCAGCATGATCGAAATCTAATGAGAAACGCAGGCAGGTTAGCCTCGCGTCATATTGTTGACACGCCCGTTCGCACGGAGTTAGACAATTTTCCGCCTGGGCGCTGAATTGTCGTAACTTTCGGCAGGCGGACCTTGCTCTGCGGAGCGCTTCCCGTGAACGAGAAATTTCGCACAGCCAAGTTCGGTATCGGCCAAGTCGTGCGACATCGGAAATATCCTTTCCGCGGGATCATTTACGATGTCGATCCGGTTTTTGCGAATACCGATGAATGGTGGCTCGCAATTCCCGAGGAAGTACGGCCGCGCAAAGATCAGCCCTTTTATCATCTCTTCGCGGAGAACGCCGACACGGAATACGTGGCTTACGTCTCGGAGCAGAACCTTCTGCCCGATACATCCGGCGATCCCGTGCGCCATCCGCAAGTCGAAGAAATGTTCACCCGCGCGCAGGATGGCGGCTATCACATCAAATCGGCGCGCCTGAACTGAGCTTTGCGCCGGCGATCCGGGCCCTCGTCCCGGATCGCGGCCTCACGTTCGCGTGAAGCTTTATTTCTTGGCTGGAGGCGGCGAAGCCGCCGCAACCGGCGGCGCGGCGCCACCCGTGCTCTGCCGCTGCGCTTCGAGTTTCTTGCGCTCCTCTTCCGCGCGCTTCTGCAATTCTTCCTGGAACTTCTTTTGCTCGGCTTCGAGCACCTTCGGGTCGACCGCCGGCCCGTCGAAAGTCTTGCCGAAATCGGCGAGCGGGACGCCGAACGTGACCTCGTTATTGGCCTGGTTGCGAACCGCGACGTTCAGCGTCGTGCCTTTCTTCATCTCGTCGACTGTCGCGCCTTTGATTTTCGCCTCCGCGAAACAGCCGTTCGGGAAGCAGATCTCGAAGGCACCGTCCATCGTGGTGCCCTTGTCGATCCAGAAGCGGAAGCCCGGACGCAACATGAGGCCGACCGGCATCAACATGCGAACGATGCGCGTGTCGTCTCCTTTGATGTCATAAATCGCCACCGCCAGAACTGGCGGTTGATTGGCCTGGGTGCTGAAATCGCGTGTGGTATAGCAAACGTCTTTGTTGGCGGCCTGATCATGACCGCAAACCTTCGTCCATTGCGACTGGGTGCCGATCAATTCGAGCCTGATCGGCCCCTGCGGCTGGGCCTGCGTCTGCGCTGCGGCAGGCGGATTGGTCGGCACCGCCTGGGCAAGTCGCTGCGGCTGCTGAGCGAAGGCCTGTTCTCCTGCCAAGAGAAAAAGGCCAAGGCCGATGAAGCCGAGACGCGTTAACGAGAATGCCATCAGTAAAGCCTTTCCGGTAATCGGCGCTCCGACCCGAGGTTTTTGCTTGGCGCAGCGCGCGCGACGGCCGCTACAAATCGCGGAGTCCCGTCCTAGTCAAGAATGCGCCCCGCGAATCGGCTCCGAATGCGGCGACATATTGGCCGATTCGACCGCAGCCGGCTGGTTTTACCGAAAACGAAGGCCCGGTCTCTAAATTCTTGGGTTCTTTGCGTCGATTGACCCTTCCGGGTGCCGCGCACCTGTTCAGCGATGCCGCGAAGCCGTAGATTTGGCGCATGCGATCGGGCGCGATTCGCCGCCTTGGAGCGGCCTCTGCCAACACGCTCGCCCGTACGGCGGGCGCCGCCTTCATCCTTTTCGGATTGACGGGGGCTTTGGTGCTTCCGACGCATGCGGCAAGCGCGGACCGATGTCAGGCATTCATGCAGGTCTCCGACGCGCCCGGGGAAACCGGGCGGCAGACTCTCGTTGCGGCGCTCGGCGAAACGGCACCGCAGGACGAGCTCGTGCCTTACGCAATCGCCATGCACGGCGCCCCGGCGCTTCCGCAGGCCTATACCCATTTTCCCTATACGAATCCGAACGCGCCCAAAGGCGGGCGTATCGTACTCGGCTTTCAGGGCACGTTCGACAGTCTCAATCCTTTCAACGTCAAGTCCGGCTCGGCCGCGCAAGGCCTCGTCCCTGCCGTTTTCCAGACGCTGATGGCGCGCTCGCTCGACGAGCCCTTCACCATGTACGGCCTCATCGCCAAAAGCATCGAGACGGATGCGGAGCGCAATTACGTCACCTTCCATCTCGATCCGCACGCCAGGTTCTCCGACGGCACTCAGATCACTTCGGCGGATGTCGCCTTCACCTTCGATCTCCTCAAAGACAAAGGTCGGCCGCAGCAGCGCTCGGCCTATACGCTCGTCGAGCGCGTCGAAGTGCCGGATAGCGAGACGATCCGCTTCGACTTCCCCGGGCTGAACGACCGTGAATTGCCGCTGATCCTCGCTTTGATGCCGGTCCTTCCCAAACATGCGACGGACACCGCCGCTTTCGAAGATGCGAGTTTTGCAATTCCGGTCGGCTCGGGACCCTATCGGATCACGGCGGTCGATCCCGGCAAGAGGCTCGTCTTGCGCCGCAATCCCGATTATTGGGCGAAGGACCTGCCGAGCCAGCGCGGACAATTCAACTTCGATGAAATCGACATCGAATATTATCGCGATGCCAATTCGCTCTTCGAAGCCTTCCAGGCGGGCCTGACCGATTTACGCGTCGAGACGAGCCCGCTCATCTGGACGACGGCCTATACCTTTCCGGCCGTGCGCGAGCACCGCGTCGTCTGCGAAAGCCTGCCGATCGGCGGCCCGAAGGGTCTCGACGGCTTCGTCTTCAATCTGCGCCGCCCGCTTTTCGACGACGTCAGAGTGCGCGAAGCGCTCGGCATGATGTTCGACTTCGAATGGGTGAACGCCAATCTCTTCGCCGGCCTCTATACGCGCACGAAAAGCTTCTTCGACGATTCGATTTTCGCTTCGGCCGGCCGGCCGGCAAGTCCGGCGGAACGGACGCTGCTCGCGCCCTTTCCCGGCGCAGTGCGGAAAGACGTTCTCGAAGGCCGTTGGCGCCCGCCGAAGACGGACGGCAGCGGACGCGACCGGATTTGGGCGCGCCGGGCCCTAAACCTGCTCGCTTTCTCCGGCTATCGCCTGAACGACGGCAGACTGATCAAGGACGGCAAGCCCTTCCAATTCGAGATCATGGTCGAGGACCGTTTGCAGGAACGCCTCGCGCTCAATTACGCCTATTCGCTCGCCCGCATCGGCATCGACGCGCGCGTGCGGCTCGTCGATGAAGTGCAATATCAGCGGCGCCGGCAGAATTTCGATTTCGACGTGATGATCGGCAGCTGGACCGCCTCGGCGTCGCCCGGCAGCGAACAGCGCACGCGCTGGGGCTCGGCCGCCGCCGACGAGCCGGCCTCCTTCAACCTTGCCGGCGTCAAATCACCGGCCGTCGATGCCATGATCGATGCCGTGCTCGCGGCGCGTTCGCGCGATCAATTCGTCACGGCCGTACGGGCGCTCGACCGCGTGCTTCTTTCCGGCTTCTATGTCGTCCCGCTCTTTCACTCGCCGGATCAATGGATCGCCGCCTCCGCTTTCCTGCAGAGGCCGAGAAAATTGCCCGCCTATGGTTCACCGACCGTCGATGCGACGCTCGACACGTGGTGGAGGAAACCATGAATGTGCAAACGGCCTCGGGCGCCCGCGCCTTTGCGCCTTATAGTCTAGAGAACCTTATCTCCGGCGCGGCGCGGCTGCGCCCTGAGGCGATCGCCTTCGCCGATCGCACGACAATCTGTCCCTACGGGCTGATTGCCGGACAGGTCGCAGCGCTCGCGCGGCTTTTGACCGATCTCGGCCTCAAGCCTGGAGACCGGCTGGTGCTTGCCGGGGGTGCCGAAGTCTCGCTCATTATTGCGCTCGCCGCGATGTTGCGCGGCGGTTTTGAGCCGGCGCTCGCCTCCCTCGATCTCGGCACGGAGGATCTCGCCAATTACGCGCGCGCGCTCGGCGCCGTCGCGCTCGTCGGTCCGACGTCCTATGGCGACTTCAAGCTCGCGGAAACCTATTTCGCCGCGGCCGCCGCCGCGCCGTCGATCCGCCTCCTTGCGACGCTCGGCCCCGGCGAGATCGATGGGGCCGCCGATCTTGGCGCAACGGCGGTGTTGCGCTATGCCGCCGCCAATCCGGGTGACGGGCTCGAGCGCGGCAAACCCGTGCCTCCCCCGGCGCGGATTTTCACCTTCGACCGGCGCCGCGGCCGGCCGGTCGCCCATGAACAGACCACGTTGATGGCGGCGGGCCTCGATCTTGTGGCGCGCGCCGAGATCGGCCGGGCAACCCCCATCATTTCGACCGTGCCGCCGACGAGCTTCGCCGGGCTCGTCGCGGGACCCTTCGCGGCGCTTCTCTCGGGCGTGACCCTGCATCTCCACGGCCCTTTCGCGGCGGAAGATTTTCTCAAAGTCCGCGCGCATGCCGCGGGCGCGCATCTCGTCATCCCCGCCGCGCTCGCCGCGGAATTCGCCGGCGCCTCGCTACTCGACGGGCTTGCTTCCGCGGTTCTTGTCTCGCGCTCCCCGACCGCAGCGGAATTCGCCCCGCCTGCGCTTTCCGCGCCCTGTCCGCTCATCGATCTCTACGCCCTCGGGGAAACGGCCGCGGTCGCCGAGCGCCGGCGCGGCGAGGCGGCGACGCCGCCGGCCACCGAGGCGCATTTTGTCGGTTTCGACGACGCGAGGGTCCTCACGATCGAGCGCGCGGACGACCACTTCCGGGGCGCGGCGGTCACTTCGGATCGGGCGTGATCCGGTTTGCGTCTCCAATCCGCTTGTTCAGGCGTCCGAACCAGCAGTCCGACTTCTTGTTTTGATGCATCAACCCTGTCGAACCTGCTGCAAAGGTTGAGATTCTTCTGGAGCTGAGCAATGGCGGAAGACTTGAAACGCGGAGCGGTCATCGGCGTCCTCACCATCTCGGACCGCGCCAGCGCGGGGGCCTATCGCGACGAAAGCGGCCCGGCGATTGTCGCCTTCCTCGAACGGGCGGTCAGGAGCCCGATTGCGATTGTGAAGCGCATCATTCCGGACGGCTTCGAATCGGTGCGCGATTGCCTGATCGACCTCGCCGATACTGAAGGCTGCGATCTGATCCTGACCACCGGCGGCACCGGTCCGAGCCCGCGCGACCTGACCCCCGAGGCAACCCAGGCCGCGGCATCGCGCTTGCTTCCCGGATTCGGCGAATTGATGCGGGCCGAGAGTTTGAAACAGGTGCCGACGGCGATCCTCTCACGCCAGATCGCCGCTCATCGCGGCAAGTGCCTGATCATCAACCTGCCGGGCAAGCCGGCTTCGATCGAAACCTGTCTTAGGGCGGTCTTCCCCGCCGTGCCTTATTGTCTCGATCTTCTCGGCGCGGCGCGGATCGAAACCGATCCGGCCGTGCTCATCTCCTTCAGGCCCAAATCCTAATGCGCACTGCGACTTCCCCCACCCTCGCCGAAATGGCCGCCGAGCGCTTCGACGCGCTGACGGCGGCCTATCGGCCACTGCCCAATATTCCGGATGAATTCGTCACCGCAGAAGGCCTGCGGCGAGCGCATTGGGTCAAATTCTTGAGCGCGCTTGCCGAGCTCGGCCCCGAAGAGATCGAACGGCGCTTCGCCACCGCCGACCGGCATATTCGCGACACCGGCGTCTCCTATCGCGCCTATGGGGACACGAGCGAACGCGCCTGGCCGCTGAGCCATCTCCCGCTCTTGATCGAGGCGCAGGAATGGCGGGCGATCGCCGCCGGAGTCGCGCAGCGCGCGCGCCTCCTCGAGGCCGTGCTCGCCGACATTTACGGGCCTGGAAACCTCGTGACCGGCGGCGACCTGCCCGCGGCCGCGGTTACCGGCTGTCCGGATTTTCTCGTGCCCCTCCAAGGGGTCAACCCGCCCGGCGGACGCTTTCTTTTCCTCTATGCGGCCGATCTCGGCCGCGGTCCCGACGGAAATTGGTGGGTCGTCGGCGACCGCACGCAGGCACCCTCCGGTGCCGGCTATGCGCTTGCCAACCGGCTCGTCCTCTCGCGCGCCTTCCCTGCGCTTTACCGCGATATGAACGTCGAGCGGCTCGCCCCTTTTTTTCAGGGTTTCCGCGACGGGCTGAGCGCGATTGCGACGCATCCCGAACCGCGCGTCTGCCTGCTGACGCCCGGCCCCTATAACGAGACCTATTTCGAACAGGCCTATCTCGCCCGCTATCTCGGCTTTCTGCTGGTCGAAGGCGGCGATCTCACCATGCGCGACCGAGAGATCCATGTTCGTACGATTGCCGGCCTGAAACGCGCCGACGTGATCTGGCGGCGCATCGATTCCGATTATGCCGATCCACTCGAACTCAATGCACAATCGCGGCTCGGCGTGCCCGGCCTCGTCGACGCCTTGCGCGAGGGGGGCGTGGTGCTCGCCAATGCGCTCGGCACCGGCGTGCTCGAAGCCCCCGTCCTCATGAGCTTCATGCCGCGGCTCTGCCAAGTCCTGCTCGGCGAGGATTTGGCTCTGCCGAACGTCGCGACCTGGTGGTGCGGACAAGAGCGCGAACGCGAGAAAGTGCTGGCCTTCCCCGAAGGCATCGCGGTGGCCGGCGCATTCGGCAATCCGGTTCTCGATTCCCCGCCGAACCAAGCGCGCGTTCTCGCGACCCTCTCCCCTTCCGAAAGAGAGCGTCTTGCCGCCGATATTTCCCGACGCGGCATCGATTATGTCGGGCAGGAAGTCGTGAACCTTTCGACGACGCCGATGCTCGAAAATGGCCGTCTCGTCCCGCGGCCTTTCGTGCTGCGCGTCTATGCGGCGCGCACTCCCGACGGCTGGACGATCATGCCAGGGGGCTTCTGCCGCATTTCCGGACGGCCAGATGCGCGCGCCATTTCGATGGGCGAAGGCGTGCGTTCGGCCGACGTCTGGGTCCTGTCGGAACGGCCGGTGGAACATGTCTCGCTTCTGCCGACCGACGAGAGCGTGCGCATCCGCCGGCTGATGGGCCATCTGCCGAGCCGCGCCGCCGACAATCTCTTCTGGCTCGGCCGCTATCTCGAGCGCGCCGAGGCGACGCTGCGGCTCATCCGCTGCCTCGCGGGACGGCTGATCGACACCGACACGCAAGCCGATACGCGATCCGCGGTCGAGCGGATCGGGGCGCTCTTCGTCGCCTGGGGCGCGGCGCCCGCCAAAGCCTTGGCACAAGCCATGCGTCTTGCCGCGACGGGGCTGCACAGCAGCCAGGAATTCGGCTCCGCGCTCGCGCTCGTGCGCGACGCGCATCGCGCCGCCTCCTTCATACGCGAGCGCCTGTCGCCCGACACATGGCGGCTCATCGATGAATTGCGCAGCGGGCTCGACCGCGACGAAGAAGCAACGCTGACCGAGGCGGAAGCTTTCGAACGCGCGAACGCCGCCTTGCGCACGATCGCCGCCATCGCCGGCCTCGTGCAGGAGAACATGAACCGCGGCGCGGGCTGGTATTTCCTCGAGATCGGGAGGCGGCTCGAACGCGCGATCAACACCTGTCGTTTCGCCCGCCATTTCGCCCGTCCTGAAGCGCCGGCCGAGGAACTCGACATTCTCCTCGATCTGATCGATTCGCCGATCACCTATCGATCGCGCTATATGATCGGTGTCGCGCTCGGCCCGGTGCGCGATATGGCCCTGCTCGATCCGTTTAATCCGCGCTCGGTCGCCTTCCAGGTCGAGCGGCTCGATCAATATATCGGCGAACTGCCGACGCTCGCCGACGACGGGATGGTCGAGACGCCGCGCCGCATGGCCCTCAAGCTTGCGGCGGAGATCGCCGCAACGACGGCCGATGCTCTCGACAATTCGCGCGTGCTCGCCTTCGAACAAACGCTCCTGTCGCTCTCCGACGCGATTGCGGCGCGTTATTTCCTGCAAGGCCCGCATGTGGCGCGCGCCGAGACGGCGAGCGGGCTTGCGTGATCTACGACATCCATCACGTCACGACCTACGAATACGGCTCGATCGTCACCTTCAGCCATTGCGCGCTGCGGCTCCTGCCGCAGGACGGGCCGGGACAGAAGGTCCTTGCAACCGAGCTCTCGATCGACCCGGCGCCGAAAGAAATCAGCGAACGCGCCTGTTTCTTCGGCAATCGCGTGACCTCGATGACCATCGAGACGCCGCATCAGACGCTGGTTGTCGACGCCTCGGCGAGCGTCGAGGTCAATCGCCCGCGATCCCCGGATGCTGCGACGACGCCCGCATGGGAAAGAGTACGCGAAGCCGCTTATGCGAGCGCTTCGCTCACGCGCCTGTCGCCGGCGCATTTCCTCCATCCGAGCCGCTACGTGCCACGCTTTCCGCCGGCGCAAGCCTATGCGCAGGATTTCTTTGCGCCGGGCCGCCCGGTGCTCGAGGCGGCGAGCGAATTCATGCGCCGGATGCGTACGGACTTCAAATATGATCCCTGTGCGACGGTCGTCTCGACGCCGCTTTCGCAAGCCTTTGCGCAACGCTCCGGCGTGTGCCAGGATTTCGCACATATCATGATCGCGGGGCTGCGCGGCCTCGGCCTGCCGGCCGCTTATGTCTCGGGCTATATTCGTACGCTCCCGATCGGCGGCGTGCCGGTGCTCGAAGGCGCCGACGCCATGCACGCCTGGGTCTCGCTCTGGTGCGGCGAGGAGACGGGCTGGATCGGGCTCGATCCGACCAACGCGCTTCTGATCAGCGACGATCACATCATGCTCGCGCGCGGCCGCGATTATGCCGACATTTCGCCGGTCGCCGGCATCATCTCCGGCTCCGGCGATCAGGACATCGATGTGAAGGTCGATGTCGTGCCGCGCCAGAGCCCGGCAAGCCCGACAGGGTAAATGACGCGACGCAAGCGATAACCAATTCTTTACGCTACGTCGCCAAAACTCGATCAGCCCTGCAGCTCGATTAGATGCCGATTGACAGCCCTCAACGCGCCCGGTTTTTCGACGCCGTCATCATCATCGTGATGGCGGTCGGCAGCCTCTACATGATCGCCCGTGTTGCCCTTCAACCCCGCCATCCTGCCGATGGCGTCGCCGTGGTTTTTGCACCTTGGACGAATGGTGCTTCGGCTCTCGTTCACGCGGTATCGGCGGGTGCGCGGTTCGTGCGCTACGGTAAGCGCCCATTTATCGTCGTCGTCGTTCCCGATGTGGCCGACTATGAATCGCGTGCATTCGGCGAAGGCGCGCTGCTCGTCGTCGATCCGCAAGCCCTCTCAGCCTGCCTGTCGGTGCTGCCGTGAAGGATTTCGACGCCTTTCAAAATTCCGTCGCGCGGATCCTGACGGCGCTGGCCGTCGCGCATGTCCCGATCCTCGGCCTGATCTGCTGGTCGATCGGACGCGATCCGCGCCTCTTCATGTTCGCGGCTGCCGGCCTTGCCGCTCTTCCCGTTGCTCTCTCCGCGACCGGCCGGCCGATCAGCGTGATCGCTTTCGCGCTCGCCGTCACCCTCGTCGGCCAGACTTCGCTGCTCGTCTATGCCTTCAGCGATCACCCCTGGCAGGTCGAGATGCATTTCTATTATTTCGCGGTGCTCGCGATGCTATCGGGCTTCTGCGATTGGCGCGTTCTGGTCTTCGCCGGCGCGCTCATTGCTCTGCATCATTTGAGCCTCGATCTGTTTTTGCCATCTGCCGTCTATCCGGGCCCTGCCAATGTCGTGCGGGTCCTCGTCCACGCGCTCTTCGTGGTCGCCGAAACCGCGATGCTGATCGGCATCGGCCGCGTGATCCGCGGCGCTTTCGGCCAGGTGCAATTCTATGCCCGTGCGACGCAGCGCCAAGTCGAGATTGCGACGGCGGACCTGAAAGGGATTGCAGCGCAGCGCGAAGAAGAGCTCGCCGCCCAGATCCGCCGCGCGGAGCGAACGGGCGCCCTGCTCGAGCGCTTCCGCCGTGAAATGGGCGCCTCGATCGACAGCCTGCATACCGCGGCAGAGGATCTGCAACGCAACGCCGGCGGCCTTGATTCGGACACGACCCGAACGCGCGCGCAGACCGTCGCCTTGGGAGTGGCGGCCGTGCAGACGAACAGCATGGTCAACGGCGCCGCGAACGCCGGCTCGGCGCTTGCGCAAAAGATCAGCGAAGTCGGCACGCATGCGGCGCAATCTTCCGAACTCGCGGCCGAAGCGGTGAGCGAAGCGGAATTGACCAATGCGACCATCGACGAAATGGCAGCCGTCGCCCAAGAGATCGGCAAGGTGACGGACCTGATCAGCGGCATTGCCGAACAGACGAACCTGCTCGCCCTCAATGCCACGATCGAAGCCGCGCGTGCCGGCGAATCGGGCCGCGGTTTCGCCGTGGTGGCGATGGAAGTGAAGGCCTTGGCCGGTCAGACGGCGGCCGCGACACGCGATATTGCGACGCGTATCGCCGGAATTCAGAACGCGACCGGCCGCTCCGTGCACGCCATTCAGGCGATCACGAGCACAGTGCGCAAGCTCAACGATTATGCGCTCTTGATCGCCAAGGCAGTGGAAGCGCAAGCCGCTGCCGCCCGCGAGATCGCCGGCAATGTGACTGCGGCGGCGAGCGGCGTGAGCCAGGTGAACGAAGCGATCGGCCAAATCGAAGCCGTTGCCGATAAGACCGCGCAGGCGGCGGCCGAGCTCAATACCGCCGCAGCCGACGTGTCGAGCCAGACCAAGACGATCCGCGAACGGGTGCGCACATTCACCGAGGAAGTTCGCGCCGCGCAGGCATGAGCTTCTTCCGCAGTCGAGAGAAGCCCTCAAAAGAAAAGCCCGCCGCAAAACGCGGCGGGCTTCACCAACGGACGAGACCGTCCGATGCCCCCGTTTGATCCGGCTGTGCCGGTCCCCTCCCGAAGGAGGATTAAAAGCATGACCCGGAAAAGTCGAAACCGGATTTCCGAAAGATCATGCGCAAACAAAATCCAAGGCGATAGCGATTGAGCTTGATCGCATCTCGCTTCAGTGCGTGCGGTCGAAACGGCCGAGCTCGGCAAGCACTTTGTGGCGTGCCGCCAGGCGCCGCTCTTCCATGACGGCGAGCGCTTCCTGCATACGAAACTGATTCCAGGAATGCAGGATGAACGAGAGCTGCCGCCGTTCCAACTTGGCGATCTCCGCGGCGGAGGGTGCTGTCTCCTGCGCGGAAACCTGGAGTAGCGAAGAATAGGTCTTCGGGTCGATCATGCTCCACCTCCAAGGTGGTGCCAGCCACGCGTACATTGTTATTCCGAAGAAAAAGGCAGAAAAGCGAAAAGCTCCGACGAATTGGGCGGTTAGCGCGTTTTCTGGGCACCTGTGGCTTATTTGTCACCAGTTTGGGGACGCGCACCTCGGGTGATCGCCTCCTCTCCACAGGAAGCAATTTCCCGCCCTGTGCGTAAGCTTGCCGGCTGCGCCCCGCCTTGTTCCCGCCCCCTGCCCGGCCTATACCTTCCTGCCACTCCTCATCTTTTCATCTCATGCCATCGCTTTATCATCAGCCGCTCTGCCCGCAGTCCCGCTTCATTCGCTTGGCGCTCGCCGAACATGGTGTCGAACCGCAGCTCATCGAGGAGCGGCCCTATGAACGCCGGCGCGAGTTCCTGGCGCTCGACCCGGCGGGCGAGACGCCGCTGCTCATCGATGATACCGGCCTCATCGTGCCGGGCGCCGTAACGATCGCCGAATATCTCGACGAAACGGGTGGCGTCGCGCTCGGCGAGAACCGGCTTCTGCCGAGCGATCTTGCCGGACGGGTCGAGGTGCGCCGGCTCGTTTCCTGGTTCACCCAGAAATTCTACGGCGAAGTTTCGAACTGGCTGCTCACGGAGAAGATCAACAAGCGGTTCATGACCAATGGCGGGGGCGCCCCCGACATGGACTTGGTGCGCGCGGCGCGGGCCAATATCCGCTATCATTTGCATTATATCGGCTATCTCACGCAGCAGCGGAATTGGCTCGCCGGCGACAAGCTGAGCTATGCCGATCTCGCCGCGGCAGCACATATCTCGGTGGCGGATTTTCTGGGCGACGTGCCATGGGACGAGGACGAAACAGCCAAGCTCTGGTATGCGCGGGTGAAATCGCGCAAGAGCTTCCGCGCGCTCCTCAACGACCGCGTGCCGGGCATCACGCCGCCGGCGGTCTACGCGGATCTCGATTTCTAGAGCCGAGCTTCAAGAAAAGACTCGCCGGGAAAGCGCTGAGCCTCGGCTTCGACCTTTGCCGCGTGACGGGCGCCGATGCGATCCCGCATGCCGGCGCGCGGCTCGAAGCCTGGCTCGCGGCAGGTCACGCCGGCGATATGGATTACATGGAGGTGACGCGCGAGCGCCGCGTCGCGCCGCGCGCGCTCTGGCCGGACGCCCGGAGCATCATTCTCCTCGGCATGAATTACGCGCCCGAGGGCGATCCGCTGGCGCTTCTTTCCGATCCCTCGCGCGCCAATATCTCGGTCTACGCGCGGCATCGCGATTATCATGATCTCGTCAAAGGTAGGCTGAAGCAGCTCGCCTCCTGGCTCGCCGCGCAAGCGCATGACGTCGAGCTCAAAGTCTTCGTGGATACGGCGCCGGTAATGGAAAAGCCGCTTGCCGAAGCGGCCGGCCTCGGCTGGCAGGGCAAGCATACGAACCTCGTTTCGCGCTCATTCGGCTCCTGGCTCTTTCTCGGTTCGCTCTTCACCAATCTGCCGCTCGAAGCCGACGCGCCGGAGACCGATCATTGCGGTTCGTGCCGCGCCTGTCTCGACATATGTCCGACGCGCGCTTTTCCGCAGCCCTATCTGCTCGATGCGCGCCGCTGCATTTCTTATCTGACGATCGAGCATAAGGGACCCATTCCGGTAGAATTCCGCGAAGCGATCGGCAATCGCATCTATGGTTGCGACGATTGCCTTGCCGTCTGTCCCTGGAACAAATTTGCGCAGAGCGCGCGCGAAGCGAAATTGCAGCCGCGCCAAGATCTCCTCGCGCCGAAAACCGAGGATTGGCTCGCGCTCGATGACGCCGGCTTCCGCGCGCTCTTCTCCGGCAGTCCGGTCAAGCGCATCGGCCTCGCGCGCTTTCTGCGCAATCTTCTCATCGCCGCCGGTAATTCGCGCGATTGCTCGCTGGCGCCGGGCGTCGAAGCGCGGCTTTCCGATCCCTCAGCGCTTGTCCGCGGCATGGCGGTTTGGGCGCTCGGCCGGCTCGCGCCGGAACGGCTCGCGGATCTCGCTTGGCGATTGCGCCCCGGTGAGAGGGATGCACATGTGCAGGAGGAATGGGCGGCTGCGCTTCGCGGCTCGGAGGCGCGCGCGTGAATTTTTTCGGATTCGGCCTCGGCTACACTGCACAATATTTTCTCGCTCGTTATGGTGGCATGTTCGACGAGATCGCCGGAACCGTGCGCAGCTATTATGCCGCCGAATGTCTGAAGGATCCGCGCATCAAGCCTTTCGTCTTCGATAGCGAACGCGCCGATCCTGCGATATCGGCGGCGCTCGCCAAAACGGATGTTCTGCTCGTCTCCATACCGCCCGGCCCTTCGACCGACCCGGTGCTAGCCAAATTCGGCCGCACGCTCATCAAGCAGGAGCGGCCGCGCGTCGTCATTTATCTTTCGACGATCGGCGTTTATGGCGATCGCGGCGGCGAATGGGTTGACGAGACACGCGTTCCGATACCGAAACAACCGCGTTCGATCGCCCGTTTGCGCGCCGAAAAGTCCTGGGCGGCGCTGGCGCGCGACGGCAAGATCGTGCACCTCCTGCGGCTCGCCGGCATCTATGGTCCGGGGCGCAACGCCCTCGTCAATCTCAGAGAAGGCCGGGCGCGGCGCATCATCAAGGAGGATCAGGTCTTCAACCGCATCCACGTCGCCGATGCGAGCGCCGCGATTGCCGCCGCCATCGCCCGCCAGAGCGGCGAAATCTGGAACATCGCGGACGACGAGCCCGCGCCGCCGCAGGACGTCATTTCCTATGCGGCCGAACTCATGGGAATCGCGCCGCCTCCGGAAGAGACATATGGCGCAGCCGAACTTTCCGAAATGCAACACAGTTTCTATGAGGAGAACAAGCGCGCGTCGAACCGCAAGATGAAGGAAATGCTTGGCGTCAGTTTGAGCTTTCCGACCTATCGCGAAGGACTCGCCGCGCTCTGGGCAGCCGGCGAAGGCCGCGGATGAAAGTAGAGCGGGCGCTCCTATTTATGGGGTGATTGCCTCTATCTATGGGGTGATTGCCTCCCCGCGTGGGGAAATCGCCATGGCCGGGCTCGGCCCGGCTGTCCAGGCACAAGCTCAACGCGGCGCCTCGATGCGCGTATCAATTCCGCGCATGACGGAGCGGACGCAATGGCGGGAGCACTTATGATCGAGCTTTACTACTGGACGACGCCAAACGGACATAAGATCACTCTCTTCCTCGAAGAGACGGGCGTTCCTTATGAGATCCATCCGGTGAACATCGGCAGAGGCCAGCAGTTCGCGCCCGAGTTCCTCGCCATCTCGCCGAACAACCGCATTCCAGCGATCATCGATCGCGCGCCGAAAGACGGCTGTGCACCGATTTCCATCTTCGAATCCGGCGCCATCCTGCTCTATCTTGCCGAGAAGACCGGAAAATTCATCTCGACCGATCTGCGCAAGCGCGTCGAGACGCTCGAATGGCTCTTCTGGCAGGTCGGCGGGCTCGGCCCCATGGCCGGACAGAACCATCATTTCCGCAATTACGCGAAAGAAAAGATCGCCTACGCCATCGAGCGCTATGAAAAAGAAACCAACCGGCTCTACGGCGTGCTGAACAAGCGCCTCGCTGAGCGCCCCTATCTTGCCGGCGATTATTCGATCGCCGACATGGCCTCATATCCCTGGATCGTATCGCATGCGAACCAGGGCCAGAACCTCGACCATTTCCCGCATCTCAAACGCTGGTTCGAGGCGATCCGCTCGCGCCCCGCCACGATTGCGGCCTATGAGAAAGCGAAAGAGGTCAACCCGGGTCAGCCGGTCCAGATGGATGACGAGGCGCGGAAGATCCTATTCGGCCAGACCGCGCGGATGTGAGAAGCCCATGACCAAGTCGATCGTGATCAGCGTGCCGCATCATTTGACCCTCGCCGAAGCACGCCGGCGTATTGCCGCCGAGATCGATTTCTTGCGCTCGGCCTATGTCGAGAAATTCGCCCATTCCGAAGTCACGTGGACCGGCGACAGCGCCGACATCCGCGTCGTCGCCCTCGCCCAGGAAGCAAAGGCGCATATCGACGTCACGGCGGACAATGTACGCATCGAGGTTGTCCTGCCCTGGCTCTTGGCGCGCCTTGCAGGTCCGCTCGAACAGCGGCTTGCCGCGACGACGCGCGAGCGGCTCGCCCTGCAAGACCGGCGCTCCTGAGGCGCGGCTCGACGAGAGTTGATAGTGCGGAGAATTGACGTTCGTCCGCGCGCGGTCGCGCGCAGCGAGGCTTCGTATCCGTAACATTCATCATGAATTGCGGCGCCTGTTGCGCAGGTCAGCCAAGTCATTCTTACCTCGTCGTCTGAAGCGGATCGAGCCGCCCCGCCCATTCATCGTGAGTTCAACTCTGTTGGGCGAGTAAACCGAGACCAGGCGCTTTGCTCTTCGGAGCGCTTCGGCAAGGAGAGCCTGGCCGGATGTGAGCCGCGGACCGGCGGGAATAGGAGCAGCTTATGCGGGTAACGAAAAGGATACTTGGCGCCGCGGCCGCCGTGGCGGTTCTGGGTGGAACGCTCGCCCTGACCACGAGCCCGGCTGCGGCTTATCACGGCGGCTATGGCTGGCACGGAGGCTGGCATGGCGGTGGCTGGGGCTATCGCGGTTGGCATGGCGGCTACGGCTGGCATCGCGGCTATTACGGGCGCGGCTACGGTTGGCCGGGCGGCTATAATTGGGGCCCGACCTTCGGCTGGGGCTGGGGCTGGGGCTATCCCTGCTATGGCTATTCTTATTATTACGGTTGGCCCGGCTACGGATGCGGCTATACGCCTTGGTATTGGTGAGCCTCGCTGGGCGGCGGACTTGCCGCCCGCCTTTGCTCGCCCGAGCGGGTTGCTTCCGACCCGATTTATCTGACATCTTACCGCTCTGGACGCGGGCCATGGCGCGATTTCTGAAATCGATCATCGCAAGCGCTTTCTTCGCGAGCGCAATTTCCGCTGCGGCTGCCGCTGCCGGCCATCATCATCCGGCAAGGCACAGCCGGAACGCGTGGCATGGGCCGGCCGCCTATCGGAATTGGGCGGGGCACGGCGGGTGGAGCGGGACTTACCGGCAATATTACGGATGGGGCTGGGACGCCTGGGGATGGAGCGGGCGTCCCTTCATCGACTATCCGGTTTTCGACCACCCCAATCTCTATGCCGGCGGCTATCCCTGCGGCTATGGCTATTTCGCTTATTACGGCTGCCCCTATCCCAATTGGTGAGGCCTCGCAGAGCCGCGGACCAGCGCCTATCTTCAACTCATGCAAGCCGCGACTTTTCTCGCGCTGAGACCTCAAGGCCTCTATTGCGAGGCGGGCGATTTCTACATCGATCCATTGCGCAGCGTGCCGCGCGCGCTGATTACTCATGGCCATTCCGATCACGCGCGCGCCGGACACGACAAGGTTCTTGCAACGCGCGATACGCTCGCCGTCATGGCGCTGCGCTATGGCGCGGAATTCGCGCATGAAGCGCAAGTCGTCGAATATGGCGAAGAACTGCGCATCGGCGACGTCGCGGTGAGCCTCCATCCCGCCGGCCACGTGCTCGGCTCGGCGCAAATTCTCATCCGCGGCCCTGGCGCGCGGACCGTGGTTTCCGGCGATTATAAACGCGAGCCCGATCCGACCTGCGCGCCGTTCGAACTCATTGCTTGCGACACATTCGTGAGCGAAGCGACGTTCGGCCTGCCGGTCTTCCGTCATTCCAATGCAGCGGGGGAGATCGAAAAGCTTCTCGCTTCGCTGCGTCTCTTTCCGGAGCGCGCGCATCTCGTCGGCGCCTATACGTTCGGCAAGGCGCAACGCCTGATCGCTCTGTTGCGCCAGAAAGGTTACGACCGGCCGGTATTTCTTCACGGCGCGCTCGAAAAGCTCACCGATTATTACGTCCGTCGCGGCATCGCGCTCGGCGACATCCGCAAAGCGGCGGGAGCCGGCGACCTCGCGGGCGAAATCGTACTCTGCCCGCCCACGGCCGTAAGCGATATCTGGAGCCGCAAATTCGCCGATCCCGTCACCTCCTTCGCCTCGGGCTGGATGCGCGTGCGGGCGCGGGCGCGGCAAAGCGGGATCGAATTGCCGCTCGTCATTTCCGATCACGCCGATTGGGACGCGCTCTGCACCACGATCTCCGAAACGGGTTGCAGCAAGCTGCTCGTGACGCATGGCGAAGCCGACGCGCTCGTTCATTGTTTCAAGAACCGCGGCATCGATGCCGAACCTCTGCATATGCTCGGCTATGGCGAGGACGAAGCGCCGGAAGAGACTTAGGTGAACCGTTTCGCTTCTCTTCTAGATCGGTTGCAACACGAGCCGTCGCGCCTCGCTAAATTGCGGCTGATGACGGATTACTTTCGCACGACGGCCGATCCCGATCGCGGCTATGGGCTCGCGGCGCTCACCGGCGCGCTCTCCTTCAAATACGCCAAGCCCGGTCTCGTCAAGGCGCTGATCGTATCGCGCATCGATCCGGTGCTCTTCGAACTCTCTTACGATTATGTCGGCGATCTTTCGGAAACAGTCGCATTGCTCTGGCCTGTCGAAGCTTCGGCGCGCGGTGCGGACCATCCTGCCTCTCTCACCGAAGTCGTCCGCCGCTTGGCAGAATCGGGCAAGATAGATCTGCCGCGCGTGCTGGCCGAATTGCTCGATGGGCTCGACGAGACCGGACGCTGGGCGCTTCTCAAGCTCATTACCGGCGCCATGCGGATCGGCGCCTCGGCGCGGCTCGCCAAACAAGCGCTCGCCGACCTCGGCGGCAAGAGCGCGAACGACATCGAAGATATTTGGCATGGGCTGAAGCCGCCCTATCTCGACCTCTTCGCTTGGCTCGAAGGCCGCGAGCCGCGCCCGGTGACGAATGATCCTGCGCCCTTCTCGCCCGCCATGCTCGCCCATGCGATCACCGAAGAAGAGCTCGCCGAATTGAATCCGCACGATTTTCGTGCCGAATGGAAATGGGATGGCATTCGCGTCCAGGCGGCTGTCGGAGAAAGGCGATCGGGCGACAAGATCATCCGGCTCTTCTCGCGTACCGGCGAAGATATATCGGGCGCCTTTCCCGATCTCGTCGCGATGTTTGCCGAGCTTCCCTATCGCGCCTTCTCGCTCGACGGCGAATTGCTCATCCGGCGCGACGGCGTTGTTCAATCCTTTGGCGTGTTGCAACAAAGGCTCAACCGCAAAAAGGTCTCCGCGTCGCTCCTCGCCGAGTATCCCGCGCATATCCGCGCTTATGATCTCCTCTCTTTCGAAGGTGAGGATTTGCGCGCCCTGCCTTTCGTCGAGCGACGCGGAAGGCTCGAGACTTTCGTCGCGCGCGCCGGCGCTGCGAGATTAGATCTTTCGCCGCAGATCGACTTTGCGACATGGGACCGCCTCGCGGCCGCGCGGCGCGACCCGGCATCGGCCGGCGCGGGAGCCGATGCAACGGCGGTCGAAGGCGTCATGCTGAAGCGCGCCGAGTCCATCTATGTACCGGGGCGCCCGAAAGGGCTCTGGTACAAGTGGAAGCGCGATCCTTTCACCATTGACGCCGTGCTCATGTACGCGCAGCGCGGGCATGGAAAAAGATCTTCATTCTATTCCGATTTCACGTTCGGCCTCTGGCAGGGCCAAACGGAGCGCGACGAGCTCGTCCCCGTCGGAAAAGCCTATTTCGGCTTCACCGACGAGGAGTTGCGGCGTCTCGATCGCTATGTGCGCACCAATACGAGCGAAAGATACGGGCCGGTGCGCGAAGTTGCGCATGGGAAAGACGAGGGCCTCGTTCTCGAAATCGCCTTCGACGGCGTGAACCGTTCAGGCCGTCACAAGTCGGGCGTAGCTATGCGTTTTCCGCGCATCAATCGAATCCGATGGGACAAGCCATCGCGCGAAGCGGATCGGCTCGAGACGCTCGAAGCTTTGTTGAAGGAAGATGAGCGGATGAGTTGACGCAGAGCCATTCTCTGCATTGTCCGAGCCCATACAATCCTTCCGGCGAGCGCATGCCGCATCTTCCGCCATTAGCATCTGAAGACAATAACATAACATGCTTATGTCAAATTTTTTCGCGATCGGCGCGATGCCGAAGAATGATGCGACCGCGCGCAGTGATTATTCAGTGACCTGCTGCTCAGCTCGCATTCAATTTCTATGCGATTCAAAGCTTTAAACCCAAAGCACCTTTCCGGTGAATGAACGCGCGAGAAGGACGCGCTTTTTCGAGGTCTCGTGGGCTTCGATTCATTTTGCGCGGAGCCGTTGCAGATTTGCGCAGTCGGGCTTCGGCGCATTCATAGATTTGCGCCGAATCAGGCGTTTAGGGGAGCAAAGCCGGGCGTGATCGCGATCAGAATAGCGGCAGAATTTCGTCGTGGTGAAATTTTCGTGACACAAGCTTGTTGCGACCCACCGGTTCTATGTTAAAGTCCCCAAGCGGTCGGACGTGCCGATTGCGCGAGGCTCCGAGGCGAATTTCGAGCGTGTTTCCTAAGTGCAGATAGTTTCGTTGCGCATACGCAGCGCAATTTGTGCAGGGAGAGGCGTTAGGATGTTTGCGTGAGGGTTTCGGTGCAGTCGGAGGGGGCACAGTAACGTCCGTCGTATTGACTTCCGTTAGGTTCGGGGAATGGGGGCTTCGAAATTGCGATTTCGAAGAGGGGGCTGTTTGACTATGAACACCAACGCCGGTCGATCACACCTACGTCAATTCGTTGTTCAAAAAGTTTGCTCCAAGCGTCGTTTCTTTTCGCGATACCGAAAGCGCCTGATGCGCTAGTGCGTTCTTGCCACTCGGGATAGGGCCGCAAATCCGCGCTCTGTAATGTCGGCTCGCGCGGGTCGAGGGCTCGCTTTGTCCTGAGCGCCCAAGCTTCTCGTCGTCTTCACGGACAAGTCTCCCGACGGTCTTTCCGCCGGTCGCTCCACTATTGCAAAGAAGAAGATCGATGTTGAACCCACGCCGAAATGAATCCCGCAAAATCGACGACGAACCCGCCTCGCGCGATACTCGCAAGGAGGAATCCTGGGCGGCGATCTGCCGCCGTCTGCGCGCCGAACTGGGCGAAGCTGTCTTCACCTCATGGTTCGCCCGTTTGGAGCTCGAACATCTCGGCGACAATGTCGCGCATCTCACGGTACCGACGAAATTCCTGAAGAATTGGATCCAGACGCATTATTCCGAACGGATCCTGACGGCCTGCGCCGCGGAGTTCCGTAGCGTCAAGCAGATCGCCATCGGCGTTCGCTCTTCCTCGCGTCCTCATTTCGCCCGCGTCGGCGAGCAGGAACGCTCGCCGGAGCCCCATTTCGACGTGGCGCCGAAACCTGTCGCCATTGCCGAGCCGCAGAAGCCCGCAGCTTCGCATTCAACGCATAAGGCGAAGGCGCGCGAGGCCGACGGGGAAACCTTGACCGGCTCGCCGCTCGACAAGCGGCTGAACTTTTCGACCTTCCTCGTCGGCCGGTCGAACCAGCTCGCCTATGCTTCCGCGCAGGAGGTTGGCAACGCCATGCCCGGCGAGACGCTGCGCTTCAATCCGCTCTACATTCACGCCGCGGTCGGGCTCGGCAAGACGCATCTTCTGCAGGCGATCGCGCATGCCGCCACGGGCGCGAAACGCCGGGTCATCTATCTGACCGCCGAAAGATTCATGCATGGATTTGTCTGCGCGCTGAAGGCCGAGACAGCAATGGCGTTCAAGGAGAAGCTGCGCTCGATCGACATCCTCATCATCGACGACGTGCAATTCCTGCAAGGCAAGTCGATCCAGCAGGAATTCTGCCATACACTCAATGCGCTCATCGACGCGCGACGGCAGATCGTCATCGCCGCCGATCGGCCGCCGGCCGATCTCGAGAGCCTCGACGAGCGCGTGCGCTCGCGCTTTGCGGGCGGGCTCTGCGTGGAGATGGGCGCACTCGACGAAAGCTTGCGGATCAAATTGCTCGAGGCACGCGTCGCTGCCGCCAAGCTGCTGCATCCGAATTTCGAAATGTCGCCCGCCGTGCTCGCCTATGTGGCAAGCGTCATCCAGACGAACGGCCGCGATCTCGACGGCGCCGTCAATCGGCTCGTCGCGCATGCTTGCCTCACCGGCTTGCCGTTGTCGGTCGAGACCGCCGAGGCTGCGATCCGCGATCTCGTGCGCACGCGCGAGCCGAAGCGCGTCAAGATCGAGGACATCCAGAAGCTCGTCGCGAGCCATTACAACGTGACCAAGGCCGACATCCTGTCGGCCCGGCGCACCGCCAATGTCGTGCGGCCGCGGCAAATCGCGATGTACCTGGCGAAAACCTTGACGCCGCGCTCGCTGCCCGAGATCGGCCGGCGGTTCGGCGGCCGCGACCACACAACGGTGCTTCACGCCGTGCGCAAGATCGAGGCTCTGGCCGGCACCGACGGGCGGCTTTCGGAAGAGATCGATCTCTTGAAGCGGCTTCTCACGGAGAATTAGACAGGCGCGTTTCCTCCCACGCCTGCACTGGCGTCTCGCTCCCTTAAAAGGGCGGGACGCCCATTTTTCCGAGCGGATCGCACGAGGAAATTCACCCCTATCTCCCCTGCGTCCGCGATCCTTCCCTTTCTCCGGGCCTCGGCAAAGCCGGCGCAACGGAGTAAGAACCGGATATGGGCGCGATTCGCATCATTGGCATCGATCCCGGTCTGCGCCACATGGGCTGGGGCATTCTCGACGTCGCCGGCGCGCATCTCGCCTATGTCGCAAGCGGCGCGCTACGCTCCAATGACAAGAGCGCGCTCGGCGCGCGCCTATGCGAACTGCACGAAGGGTTAAGCCGTATCATCGCCGAATATCGACCGCAGGAAGCCGCCGTCGAAGAGACTTTCGTCAACCGTGATCCGCAATCGGCGCTGAAGCTCGGCCAGGCGCGCGGCATCGCACTCGTGGTTCCCGCGCTCGCTGGCTTGCCCGTTGCCGAATATGCGGCCAATCTCATCAAGAAGAGCTTGGTCGGCACCGGACATGCAGAAAAACGGCAAGTCGCCATGATGGTGAAGGCGCTTCTGCCGCGGTGCCAAGAGACGACGGCCGATGCGGCCGATGCGCTCGCCGTCGCGATCACCCATGCGCGTTATTGCACGACAAGAGCGGCACGTCGCGCATGATCGGCAAGCTCAAAGGCAAGATCGATTCGGTCGGCGAGGATTTCCTGATCCTCGATGTGAACGGCGTCGGTTACATCGTCCAATGTTCGGCGCGCACGCTTGCACACCTGCCGCGCACCGATGAACCCGTCGCGCTCGCAATCGAAACGCAAGTGCGCGAGGATTCGATAAGGCTCTACGGCTTTCTGACCGATGCGGAACGCGATTGGTTCCGCCTGCTGCAAACCGTGCAAGGCGTCGGCGCGAAAGTGGCTCTGGCGATTTTGGGCGTGCTCGACGTCGGCGCGCTCGCCGCGGCGATTGCGCGGCAGGACAAGGCCGCGATTTCGCGCGCACCGGGCGTCGGACCGAGGCTTGCCGCACGCATCCTCGCCGAGTTGAAGGATAAGACTGCCGATTCCAGCACAATCGTGCTGACGCCTGCAGGTACGCAGGACACGCCCGCCGAAGATGCAATCGCCGCGCTCATGCGGCTCGGCTACAGTCGACCGCAGGCGGCGGACGCGGTCGCGAACTCGCGCTCAGTGCTTGGCGAAGCGGCGGAGACGGCGGCCCTGATCAAGCGCGGCCTCCAGGAGCTCGCGCGTTAGATCAGCTTAGATATTCCTCGACGGGCAAAGCGCCGATCCGCCCGCCCTCGCGCGAGGGATTCGATATTTTCGCATTCCGGTATTAAGTGAAGCCCATGTTCTCATCCGAAGAAGTCGAGCGCTACGCGCGCCACCTTGTGCTCAGAGACGTGGGCGGCCCCGGCCAGCAGAAATTGAAGGGCGCGCGCGTTCTGGTCGTCGGCGCCGGCGGCCTCGGCGCCCCGCTCATCCAATATCTCGCTGCGGCCGGAATAGGCGAGCTCGGGATTGTCGACGACGACAAGGTTTCGCTTTCCAATTTGCAGCGCCAGGTGCTTTTCACAACGGCGGACGTCGGCCGGCCGAAGGCCGCGTGCGCGGCTTTGGCGGCCACGCAGTTGAACCCCAACGTGAAGGCGACGCCCATCGCCCTGCGCATCGGGCAGGAAAACGCCGGCAGGCTCGTCGCAGGCTGGGATGTCGTCGCCGACGGCTCGGACAATTTTGCTACGCGCTATGCCGTTTCCGATGCCTGCTTTTACGAGAAGCGGCCGCTGGTCACGGGCGCGATCGGCACGTTCGACGGCTCGCTCACCACACTCAAGCCTTACGAAAAATCGGCCTCCGGCGCGCCCAATCCGACCTATCGCTGCCTCTTTCCCGAACCGCCGCCGCCCGGATCTATTCCCGATTGCGCGCAAGCCGGCGTGTTGGGCGCGCTCGCCGGCCTGCTCGGTGCCCTGATGGCGCTCGAAGTCATGCGCGAGATCGTCGGTTTCGGCGATGGCCTCGTCGGCCGGCTTTTGCTTGTCGATGCGTTCAACCTTCGCTTCGAACATGTCGCCTACGCATGGGATGAAGCCAATCCTCTGAACGGCGCGATCGCCGCTTCATGAGACGCTATGCAACGAATAGGCGCAAGCCGCGTTGTCTTGGCCATGGCTTAGGCTTCGCAAAGCGCGCTGGCCGGCGCTTTACGGCGAGCTGACGGCAAGTCCCGATCTATCAAGGACCACAGGGAGTTTCCGGCCGCCCATGTTGGGTTTATTCAATTGATTGGATATGGTGGAATGAATGGGCTCACCATATCCTCGCGCGGGTTTGCGACGTAAGTCTCGTGGCGCGCCGGCCGGCAGGCGCTCGATCCGTCGAACTGGTTGCGTCATGGAAAGCACTGCCAAGCTTCTGGTCGTCGATCGCAGCCCTTCTTTCCGAGACGCGAAGCTCCGTCTTTTGGAAGGCGCCGGGCTCAGTACGACCGCGGTCGGACCGGAGCGCGCGCCGGCGCGCTTTACGCCCTTCGATCTCGTCATTCTCGACGCGCTCGATGGTGCGACCCCTGAATTCTGCAAGGCTATCAAGGAGCAAAGCGCTTCCACGTCCATTTTGTGCATAGCCCGGGCCGATGCGGACATTCCGCCAGCGGTCGATGCCGACGGTTTGCTCTATGAGCCGGTGCAGCCATCCGAATTTCTCTCGCTCGTCCATGCGCTCCTCGAACTCCATCGAGTAAGAGCGCAATTGCACGACGTCGAGGCGCGTTTGAGATTGGTGCAAGACGCCGGCGGCCTGGCGATTGTCGACTGCGATCTCACGACGGGTCGAACCTCCTGGTCACGTAAATTTGCCGAGCTCTTTCACCTTCCGCCGGACTCGGACGGAGCGCCGAATCTCGATGCCATTCTCGATATGGTTCACGAGGACGACAAAGAGGCACTGCTGACCGAGTATCGCCGGCTGCTGCGCAAGGGCGGCCAATTCGAGCGCGATTTTCGCATCAAGCGCGGCGACGATTCGGTCCTTTGGATCAATGCGCGCGGCAGTTTCATCGAGAATGACTCCGGCCGTATCGATCGCATCCTGTGCCTTTGCTCGGATGTCACGGAAAGCAAATTGGCCGAGTCGCGCAATGCGCAACTGGCGGCAATCGTCGCCTCTTCGATCGATGCTATCGTCAGCGTCGATATGACCGATCGGGTTCGAACTTGGAATCATGGCGCCGAGCAATTGTTCGGCTTCGCCGCCTATGAGGTCCTCGGCCGCAAGACGGACTTTTTCGTTCCTCCCGAACTTCAGGAAGAACGCAGCGTGGAATTTAAAGAATTGATGGCCGGCGAAGCTGTGGAATATCAGACGCAGCGCCGGCATAAAAACGGCGAATTGATCGACGTCTGGATTCGCGGCGCGCCCTTGCGCCGCCCGGATGGAGAGCTCTTCGGCGCGTCCTTCATTATCCGCAACGTGACCGCCCAGAAGCAGCGCGAGGAACACGTGCGCTTCTTGATGCGCGAGCTGACGCATCGCTCGAAAAATCTTCTCGCCGTCATTCAGGCGATGGCGCGTCAATCGCTCTCGGCGCAAACGACGCCCGAGGAATTCGTGACGAGATTCACCGAACGGCTCAACGGGCTTGCCGGGTCGCATGACCTTCTGCTCAGCGACGATTGGGCCGGCGCATCGCTCGTGCAGCTCATTCGCTCGCAGCTCCAGCATTACGACGATCTCTTCGATACGCGCATTCGGCTCGAAGGCACAGATCTCATTTTGCGACCGGAAGCAGCGCAGAATATCGGCATCGTCCTGCATGAGCTTTCGACGAATGCGGCTAAGTTCGGGGCGCTGTCGGCCGAGAATGGAACGGTCACCGTGTCCTGGCGCATTGTCGACGGCGAGGACGGGCGCCGAATGCAAATGCGCTGGAAGGAGCGGAACGGGCCGCCGGTCGTTCTTCCGACGCACAAGGGCTTCGGCCGTATGGTCATGGATCGTATCGCCGGCCAAGCGCTCGGCGGGCAGTCAAAGGCAATCTTTTCGCCTGACGGCGTTTCCTGGGAGCTCGACGTGCCGGTGAATGCGGTGCTGCGCGAGAAAGCCGAAGAGCAACGCGGCCGGGGCTAGAAACCGATTGAACCGCAGGTGCTCGATTTCGCGCGCAGCCATTATCAGAGGCGCACGAACCTCAGGCGAAGCGAATTGGCGATCACCGAGACGGAGTTCAAGCTCATTGCCGCCGCGGCCACCATCGGACTGAGCAAGAGACCGAACGCCGGATAGAGCACCCCCGCCGCAAGCGGAATGCCGAACATATTGTAGACGAAGGCGAGCATCAGGTTTTCCCTGATGTTGCGCATGGTCGCGCGCGACAGAGCCCGGGCCCGCGCAATGCCGGCGAGATCGCCCTTGACCAGCGTCACGCCGGCGCTCTCGATCGCCACATCCGAGCCCGTGCCCATGGCAATGCCGACGTCGGCTTCGGCAAGCGCCGGCGCATCGTTCACGCCGTCGCCGGCCATTGCAACCACCCTGCCCTTGCCGCGCAAGCGGCGCACGATCGCATTTTTCTCTTCCGGCAAGACTTCCGCCTCCACCTCTTGGATGCCGAGCTTGGCGGCGACCGCATCGGCCGTGGCGCGGTTGTCGCCCGTCAACATTACGATCCCGATTCCGTCCGCCCGCAATCTTGCGAGTGCTTCGGCCGTTGTGGACTTGATTGGGTCGGCAATCGCAATGAGGCCGGCGAGACGATCTGCAGCCGCGAGGAAGATCACGCTTGCGCCGGCGCGCCGCAATTCGTCCGCCTCTATCGCGAGCGCGGCGGTCGCAATGCCCAGATCTTCAAGAAGCCGTGCGTTGCCGAGCGCGACGTGACTGGTGCCGATCTTTCCCGCAATGCCCTTTCCGGTGATCGAGGCGAAATCGGCGACCTCTTGCGGCGCGATATTGCGCGCACGCGCTTCTCTCAGGATCGCCGCAGCGAGCGGATGTTCGCTCGACCTTTCGAGGCTGGCGGCGAGCGCGAGGATCTTCGTCTCGTCGAAACCCTCGGTCGCAATCATTGAGGTCACGCGCGGCTTGCCCTCGGTCAAGGTCCCGGTCTTATCGATGACAAGCGTGTCGACTTTCTCGAGCCGCTCGAGCGCTTCGGCATTTTTGATCAGAATTCCAGACGTCGCGCCCCTGCCGACGCCGACCATGATCGCCATCGGCGTCGCGAGCCCAAGCGCGCAAGGACAAGCGATGATCACGACCGAAACCGCGGCGACGAGTGCGTAAGCAAAGGCCGGAGCCGGACCGAAGATCATCCAGGCGACGAAAGTCGCAGCGGCGGCCAGGATCACGCCCGGAACGAACCAGGCGGAGACTTTATCGGCGAGGCCCTGGATCGGCGCGCGGCTGCGCTGTGCCGCGGCGACCATGGCGACGATGCGCGCGAGCATCGTGTCGGCGCCGACTTTTTCGGCGCGCATCAGAAGAGCCCCCGTTCCATTGATTGTGCCGCCGATGAGCATGCTGCCCACTTCCTTATCGAGAGGCATCGACTCCCCGCTCACCATCGATTCATCGACTGCGCTTCTGCCCTCGAGCACGACGCCATCGACCGGAACGCGCTCGCCCGGACGCACGCGCAATCGATCGCCGATTTGCACTTCCGCAACGGGCACGTCCTCGTCCATCCCATCGTCATTGAGGCGGCGCGCCGTTTTCGGCGCGAGATCGAGCAGCGCGCGAATGGCGCCGCCGGTCTTCTCCCGCGCCCGAAGTTCGAGGACTTGCCCGAGCAGCACGAGCACCGTGATGACGGCGGCAGCTTCGTAATAGAGCGCGATTGCGCCCGCCTCGCGCACGGCCGCCGGAAATAGTCGCGGCGCGAAAGTGGCGGCAAGACTATAGAGATAGGCCGCGCCGACGCCGAGCGAGATGAGGCTGAACATGTTGAGCGAGCGGTTCCTCAGCGAGGCCCAGCCGCGCGCCAAGAATGGAAGTCCGCACCAGAGGACCACAGGCGTTGCGAGCGCGAATTGCAGCAGGCCCGAGAGCTCAGGCGAAATGAAACGCGCGACGAAACGGCCGCCCATGTCCAGAGCGACGAGCGGAATGGCGAGCGCCGCACCTATCCAGAAGCGCCGCGTCATGTCGATCAATTCGGGATTAGGCCCGGCATCTTCGGCCGCATTCTCGGGTTCGAGCGCCATGCCGCAGATCGGACAATTCCCCGGCCCGACCTGGCGCACTTCCGGATGCATGGGACAGGTATAGATCACGCCCTGCGGAGCCGTCAGCGGCGCTTGCGGCATCAGGTATTTGGCAGGCTCGGCCGTGAACTTGGCCTGACAGCCCGCGCAGCAGAAGAAATAAGTCTTGCCCCGATAATCCGCGCGATGTTTTGCCGTCGCGGGATCGACGCGCATGCCGCAAACGGGATCTCTCGCGCCCGCCGGACCATCGCCGCATGCGTGATCCGCGCGGTCGTGATGATCATGGCTATGATGATAGTCGGCAGCCTCGCTCATGTGGCTCTCCGCAACTGGACGTATACCCGCGGGGGGTATATATCGAGCGCATGAGAGACCCTGTCAAGAAGTCGGCCGGTGTACGATTGAGCCGCATCGAAGGCCAGGTGCGCGGCATAGCGCGCATGATCGCGGAAGACCGCTATTGCATCGATGTGATCAATCAGATCGAAGCGACGCGCGCGGCGCTCAAAAAAGTCGGCGATGCAATTCTTCGCGACCATATCGAACATTGCGTCGAAGGCGCAATCGTGTCGGGTGATGCGGAGGACCAGAGGCGCAAGGTCGCCGAGCTCGTGCAGGTTCTGGCGCAAGGCAGAACGTAGGCGCGCGAGAAGTCGAGACCGAGCGCAGCGTCATGCGTCGCGCCAGTCTCGATATGTTGCCGCCTGCCCGTGCAGCAGGCCGGCCGCATCGATCAATTGCCAGACGGTGACGTCCTCGATCCAGAACCGGCGCCCCGACTTGGCAATCCGCAGCCCCCGGTAGCCGGTTGCAAAGCCGCGGCGCGCGACAGAATCGAGGAGCCGCTGGCGTTCGCCGCGATTCTCGGCTTCGGCGGATAGACGCGAGCGCAGGCCCCTTATCTCGTCCCAATCATATTCGAAACAGGCCTGCGCCGCCCGATTGGCGTAGATGAAACGCGGATCTGCCTCTGTGTCATGCGCCAGCGTGCAAAAAGGCGCTGCCTGATAGAGCCATCGCGCCTGGCCTGCTTCGTCAGGACCGGCTTCGTCCTTTGGCACGAGCTCCGTGCCGAGCAAGCGCTCATGGCTGCCGGTGAGCAGACGGAAGAAATCGAGATCGAATGGGGAGAGTGCGTTCATTCACGCGTGCCGCGGCCCTGTGCTGCGCAGACGAACAGAGCACGAGAGCCGGCTCGCGCGCCCGGATTCGCGGCGCGCGAGTCGTGCCGGATCGGCCCTCAGTAGCAGCGGGAGCCGACGAAATTTCCGTAATAATCGTAGACGCGATGGCACCGGTACGGATAGTAGCCGTAACCGTAATAGGGGTAGCCATATCCATATCCGTATGGATAGCCGCCATAATAATAGGGCGCTGCCGCCGCGGCTCCGAGAGCCAGTCCGAGGCCGAGCCCGGCCGCACCCCAGCCCCAGCCCCAGCCGCCATGCCAAGCCGCCGCGGGTGTTGAGGTTGCGGCCAGCGTTGCGACCAATGTCGCAACGGCAACCGAGCCCGCTAAGGTCCTCTTCAAAATGTTCGAATCCATGGGCGTCTTCCTTCAAACGGCCGGCTGGACTCCTGGCGAACAGCCGCGATCAGCCGACACTGAATAACTAGGTTGCCTGCAATTCTTTGCAGTATGTCGAAACGAAAATTTGTACTTTTGGTTTCCGGCTCTTTCGCTCTGCGTCCATGCTGCGCCGCGCGATTTCCATCACAGATGCGCGACTGCCGCTCTCTCGCCGAACCTTCGTCATGAAGATGCCGGGCAATTCGTGAATCGAAATGGTAAATCGCAGCCGCGCGGCGGGCGAGCCGCCCGATCCAATTCTCTTCGAGGTAGGCGCCTCATCGTTCCGCAGTCTCACGATCGCGGGAGAGCCGCGGCCCGGGAGAAGCACGTGTCCAACTGGGATCCTTCGATTTATCTCAAATATGCCGATGAGCGCACGCGCCCGGCGCGCGACCTCCTTTCGCAAGTGCCAAGAGCGGAGGTGGCGCGCGCCTATGACCTCGGTTGCGGACCGGGAAATTCGACGGCGCTCATTGCTGCGCGCTTTCCGGGTGCCGATATCATCGGCGTCGATTCTTCGGCGGAAATGCTCGAAGAGGCGCGCCGGGCGTTGCCTGACGTCAGATTCCAGCGCGCGGATCTCGCCACATGGCGTCCTGAATTCCCGGCCGAGCTGCTTTTCGGCAATGCCGTTTTCCAATGGCTGCCGGATCACCTCGACGTCTTCGAAGCGCTCCTTGCGGCCTTGCCGGCGGGCGGCGTCCTTGCCGTCCAGATGCCCGATAATCTCGATGAGCCCTCGCACGTGCTGATGCGCGAGATTGCGGCCGAACGGCCCTGGGCCGAGAAGCTCGCCGCCGCGCGCGTCGCGCGCCAACCTTTGCCTGCGCCTTCCGTCTATTACGATCGCTTGGCCCCGCTCTGCCGGCATGTCGACATCTGGCACACGATCTATAACTACAGGCTCGCCGGCGCTTCGGCGATCATCGAATGGGTCAAGGGGAGCGGCCTTCGGCCTTATCTCGAACCGCTCGGCGAGACTGAGCGCCGCGCCTTTCTCGATACGTATCGCGCGCGCCTTGCCACCGCCTATCCGGCGCGGAACGATGGGCGGGTGCTGTTTCCTTTCCCGCGACTTTTCCTCGTCGCGGTCAGGGCTTAGCCTTTTCGCGCGGCCATGCGGCGAACTTCTTGCATTGCAGCAAGGAGCGTCATAGGAATGATCCGGAGGCTATCGGCAAATGAACAAGGTTTATCCCGACGCGCGCGCGGCGCTGGCCGACGTGCTGAAGGACGGCATGACGCTGATGTCCGGCGGTTTCGGACTTTGCGGGGTTCCGATGAGTCTCATCGAGGCCGTCCGCGACGTTGGCGTGAAAGATCTGACCGTCATTTCGAATAATGCAGGGGTCGATGGCGTCGGCCTCGGGATTCTGCTCGAGACCCGGCAGATCAAGAAGATGGTCTCATCCTATGTCGGGGAGAACAAGCTTTTCGCCGAGCAATTCCTTTCCGGCGAGCTCGAGCTCGAATTCAACCCGCAAGGCACGCTCGCAGAGCGCATCAGGGCGGGCGGTGCCGGAATCCCCGCTTTCTTCACAAAGACCGGCGTCGGCACGATCGTCGCCGAGGGCAAGGAATTGCGCGAGTTCAACGGCGAGACCTATCTCATGGAACGCGGCCTCTTTGCCGACATGGCGCTGGTCCATGCTTACAAGGGGGATCTCGAAGGCAACCTCGTCTATCGGAAGACGGCACGCAACTTCAATCCGATGATGGCGACCGCCGCCAAGATCACGATCGCGGAGGTCGAGCACCTGGTCGAGCCCGGCGAAATCGATCCCGACGCGGTCCACACCCCGGGCATTTTCGTGCAGCGCATCGTCCATGCGCCAAGCCCGGCAAAGCCGATCGAAAAGCGCACGACCCGGCCGCGCGTTGCGGCGTAAAGGAGGATCCATGGCCTGGACAAGGGATCAAATGGCCGAACGCGCCGCCAAGGAATTGCGCGACGGCTATTACGTCAATCTCGGCATCGGCATCCCGACGCTCGTCGCCAACTTCATTCCGCCCGGCATGCACGTGCAATTGCAGAGCGAAAACGGCATGCTCGGCATGGGCCCCTTCCCTTTCGAAGGCGAGGAAGACGCCGACCTCATCAACGCCGGGAAACAGACGGTCACCGAATTGCCGACGACGAGCTATTTCTCCTCGGCTGACAGTTTCGGCATGATCCGCGGCGGCCATATCGATCTTGCCATTCTCGGCGCCATGGAAGTGGCGGAAAATGGCGATCTCGCCAATTGGATGATCCCCGGCAAGATGGTGAAAGGCATGGGCGGCGCCATGGATCTCGTCGCCGGAGTGAAGCGCGTCGTCGTGCTGATGGAACATACTGCAAAGGGCGAACCAAAACTTCTCCGCCGCTGTACGCTGCCGCTCACCGGATCGGGCGTCGTCGACATGGTGATCACCGACCTCGGCGTCCTCACCCTCGATAAAGACGGCGGCACGGGCTTGACTTTGATCGAGCTCGCCGACGGCGTCAGCATCGAAGAGATTACCCGCAAGACAGAAGCGACATTCAAAGTTCATCCGAGCCTGAGTTCGCAAGCGGCTTGAATTTCGGCGGCGCGCCGCGCGTCATCGATTTGTTGAGATGGCATGACAAGTAGCGGCGCCAATTGCCGCGGGAACGGAACGAAGTTTCGACCGTTCACTGCAACGCTCCACCTTGTCTCGAGTTGCCTCCAAAATCGCGGCATGCGATTTCAAGGGCGCTCAATCGAGATTGCAAGCCGAGAGAAAATTCATGTTCCCGAAGCCGCATTCCGTGCTCAAGCCCAACACGTTCGCCTATGAACAAGAGCCGATGGTGAAGCCGACCGGCTTTCGCGAATATGACGCGCGCTGGCTCTTTGAAAAAGAGATCAATCTGATGGGTGTTGTGGCGCTGGGGCTCGGCCTCGGGACCCTGCTCCACGAATTCGGCGTCCGGCCGGAGATCGTCACTGGCCATGACTTCCGCAGCTATTCGGCCTCGATCAAATATGCACTCGCGACCGGCCTCATCGCGGCAGGCGCCAAAGTACACGACATCGGCCTTGCCCTTTCGCCCATGGCCTATTTCGCCCAATTCGCGCTCGACGTGCCGGCCGTTGCCATGGTGACGGCTTCGCATAACGACAATGGCTGGACGGGAGTGAAGATGGGCGCGCAACGGCCGGTGACCTTCGGTCCCGACGAGATGAACCGGCTCAAGGAGATCGTGCTCTCCGGCGCCTATCGGTATGCGGACGGCGGCGCCTACCGCTTCGTTCCGGATCTCGCCCAGCGCTATCTCGCCGATCTGACCGAAGGCAAGAAGATCAGGCGCAGGCTCAAAGTCGTCTGCGCATGCGGCAATGGAACGGCCGGCGCCTTTGCGCCCAAGATGCTCGCTGAACTCGGATGCGAAGTCGTGCCGCTCGACACCGAGCTCGACTACACCTTCCCGCATTACAATCCCAACCCCGAAGACATGAAGATGCTGCACGCCATGTCGGAGAAAGTCCGCGAGACCGGCGCAGACGTGGGGCTCGGTTTCGACGGCGACGGCGACCGCTGCGGCATTGTCGACAATCGCGGCGAGGAAATCTTCGCCGACAAGATCGGCGTCATATTGGCGCGCGATCTCTCCAAGCTCCATCCGGGCGCGACATTCGTCGTCGATGTCAAATCGACCGGGCTTTTCCTCACCGATCCCGTGCTTTTGAAGAATGGCGTGAAGGCGGATTATTGGAAGACGGGCCATTCCTACATCAAGCGGCGGGTCAATGATCTCGGTGCGCTCGCCGGATTCGAAAAGTCCGGCCATTTCTTTTTCAACAAGCCGATCGGACGCGGCTATGACGACGGATTATTGACGGCCGTCCAGGTGATCGAACTGCTCGACCGCAACCCGGATAAGTCCATGGCCGATCTCTACGCCGATCTGCCGAGGACCTGGGGTTCGCCGACCATGGCGCCGCATTGCGACGATGAAAGAAAATACGAGGTCGTCGGCCAAGTCCTCGCCAAACTCAAATCCATGTACGAGAAGAAAGAGCCGCTGACCGGACAGGCCATCCGCGACGTCGTGACCGTCAACGGCGTGCGGGTCACGACCGCCGACGGTACCTGGGGCCTCGTGCGCGCTTCATCCAACAAGCCGGAGCTCGTGGTCGTGGTCGAAAGCCCGGCCTCGGAGGCGCGCATGCGCGAAATGTTCGCGGCGATCGACGCGATCCTGCGCGAACATAAGGAAGTCGGCGCCTATAACCAGACGATCTGACTTGGAGCGGGGCGCCGATTTTCGCGCAATCCCGCGTTAGTCTTTAGGATCGATCACGTTCATGCTTTCGTGATCTAGTGCGACGTCGCCTGTGAGGCGTGCTGCAGGATCTGCCCGGTGACCTGCCCGTAGAAGCCCGGGTCGTCGCCGAGCCGTGCCGTAGGCTGGCAACGCGGCGCGCAGGTATAAGACTCCCGCTCCATGCCGCGCTGCACGATCAGCGCATTGCTGCCGGCAACGACGCGGATCGTCGATTGCGCCACCGGATTGCCGCTCCGGTCGAGCGCGATGAGATTGGTTTCGCCGAAGCCTTTGCCGGTGATCACCATCGTCCCGCCCTGCTTCAACAAGGTGACGTCGGCGATCATCGGATTACCGATGATCAGCGCACTGGCGCTCGCGGGTACTTTTACGAGACGCGCCTGATCGACCGTGACGACGAGCATGTCGTCCGAGAAGCCCTGGGCGAGCGAAGCTAGCAAGAGCGTAGCGGCGAGCCCTATCTTCGCACCAATTCGATAGAAGCGCAGAGTGAGCGGAGAACGCATGGCCTACCTCGCAATACGCGGAACTCCGCCATTTGAATGCCGAATGGTGAATTATTGCTGAAAGGCACGCTTTCACGACGTGCGCTTCTTGGAAAAACACTTGAAAGATTTCGGTCCGCTGCTGCAGCACCCGGTCCTTGCACGCGTTTCACTGCGGGCCACGGGTCATGTGATAAACACCAATCACTTCATGCACTTACAAGAGAATTAGCCGCCTTTCGGCGCAGCGGAAACGAGGCATATTCCCTAACTGGAGATTGCTCAGAACTTTCAACCGACAAGAATAATTGGCCTAACGCGTGGCCGAACGGATTAACGTGATCGCAATCAGTGCCTCCTATGTTCCACGAGGTTCCAGCCGACAGAAATGATGCCTTGCAATTGGAAATTTGTGGAAGGTCGGGAACGAGGAGTGCAAACATGAAGAAGCTTTTCGCGCGTTTTGCCGCTGACCAGTCCGGTGCTACGGCCATCGAATATGGCCTGATCGCCGGCCTGATCGCGGTTGTGATCATCAGCGCCGTCACGACGCTTGGCACGAGGATCTCGGGCAAGTTCAACGCGGTTGCTAACAACCTCACCTAATATCAGGTCGAGATCTGGCGTGACCGACGGCCCCGGAAGAGCCCCTTCCGCGGGCCGTTGGTTTATGGGCCTCGCGCCTCGCGCATCGCGGACCCGGACCTGATGACTCTTGCCGGCATTGATTAAGCTCGAACGAAGGACCGTGCGCTTCGCCCACACTGTTAACGCTTGGTAAATGGCTGCCGTCTAAGGTGGAGATCTCCTCGCTTCGGACCGACGCATGCTCATTCTCGCGACATTGATCCTTTTTCCGGCGCTGATGGTCTTCGCCGCGTTCTCGGACCTGTTCACCATGACGATTTCGAATCGCCTGTCGATCGCGCTTGCCGCGAGCTTTTTCGTCTTGGCGATCGCGCTCGGCGTGCCGGCGAAGGACATCGGCCTGCATGCCGCCTGCGGGGTCAGCGTGCTTGCCTTGACCTTTTTCTTCTTTAGCCGCGGTTGGATCGGCGGCGGGGATGCCAAGCTTGCAGCGGCAACCGCTCTTTGGCTCGGCTTCGACCATCTCGCCGATTATGGCCTCTGCGCCGCGCTGCTCGGCGGCGGGCTGACCTTGCTCGTTCTGGTCATGCGGCGCTGGCCTCTGCCGAGCTTCCTCATGAACCAGGCGTGGATCGCCCGCATCCACGACCGCGACAATGGTGTGCCCTATGGGATCGCCCTCGCCGTGGCCGGTCTTATCCTTTACCCGGACACGCGAATTTGGCTCTCCGCCGCAGGCTATTGAGTTCCCCGCGGCCTCGATCCGTTCCGTTTAGACATAATCGGTTAACCTTAATTTGACGTTTGCGTGGTCGTATCGAGCTGCGTCTCAGCGATGGCGCAAGTTGACATGGATGTCGCGCATGAAACCGGCTCGTCTCCTCATTCTCGCAACGGCGCTTTTGGCCGGAATCGCGGCCGCCTTCATGGTCGCCGGATCGAAGCCTCCCGCGCCCGTCAAGGTCATCGCCCAGGCTCCCGCCGTGCCGATGGATGAAGTCCTCGTCGCGTCCAAGCCGATCGAATTCGGCGGCACGGTTCAAGAAGACGATATGCGCTGGCAGAAATGGCCGAAGGCAAGCTTGCCGCCCGGCGTCGTGTTGCGCGCCGCCAAGCCCGATGCGATCGCCGAGCTCAAGGGCTCGTTGACGCGCGATCCGATTGCCCAAGGCGCGCCGCTTTATCCCAATCAGCTCATTCAACCGGGCACTGCGAGTTTCATGGCGGCGATGTTGCCTCCCGGCATGCGAGCGGTTGCGATCAACATCGATCAGCAGGGCGCGACGACGGCGGGCGGCTTCATCCTGCCGAACGACCGCGTCGACGTGATCCACACCTATAAGGATACGGCGGCGGCCGCTTCGGGCGGCGATGGTCTCGTCAGCGAGACCATCCTGCGCAATATCCGGGTCCTCGCCATCGGCCAGAACATCCAGCAGCAGGGCGATCAGCGCGTCGTGGTCGGATCGAATGCGACCTTGGAGCTCACCCCCCCGCAAGTCGAGAAAATCGTGCTCGCGCAGAGGAACGGGCAATTGTCGCTCAGTCTGCGCAGCATGGCGGATACCAGCGCAACCCAAACCGACAGCGACGACCTGCCATCGGGTAAATCCGGCGACATGACCATCGTTCGCTTCGGGATTCCGGTCCAGACGCACTCACAGTGAATCGGATGCCCCAAGTGAACGAACGAGCTCCAGCACACGTAGGATCGAAATCGCGCGCCCTCCTCTGCGGATTGGCGGCGAGCCTGATGATCGCCTCGCCCGGTCAGCCGATCTTCGCCCAATCGGCGCCGCAGATCGAATCCGGCAATTCGGCCATCACCCGACAAATTTCGATGGGCGTCGGCAAATCGGTCATCGTCGATCTGCCGGAGGACGCAGCCGAGATTTTCGTCGGCAATCCCAAGATCGCCAATGCGGTGGTGCGCTCCCCCCGCAAGCTTTACGTCATCGGCATGGAGAACGGGGCAACGACCGTCTTTGCGCTCGACGCGCAAGGACGCCAGATCGCCGCCCTCGAGATTACCATCGGCCGCGATATCGGCGAGCTGCAGGAGATTCTGAAAGCCGCTCTGCCCACATCCGATATCACCACGCGCACGATCAACGACACGATCATCCTGAACGGAAACGTCGATTCCCCGGAAGACGCGCAGCGCGCCGAAGACATCGCCGAAGGCTTCGTCAAAGACCTCTCGCTCGGCGGGAATGTCCAGGGCACCGTCGTCAATTCTCTCATCGTGCGCGGCCGCGATCAGGTGATGCTCAAAGTCAGCGTCGCCGAAATCCGCCGCGACATCGCCAAGCAACTGGGCCTGACCTCCAGCACCTGGGGCCCTTTCACGCAATATAACCCGTTCGGCATCAACGGAACGATCGCCACTTCGGGAAGCAACCAGACCTCGGGGATTACGCTCAGCAATCCCTCGGGCACGGTGAGCGCCACGCTCCAGGCTTTCGAACGCTATGGCGTCTCGCATATTCTCGCCGAGCCGACGGTCTCGGCCGTGTCCGGCCAGAGTGCCAAATTCACGGTCGGCGGCGAAGTGCCGATCCCGGCCGCCCCGGTCTGCTCGACCAATGGCACGGTCACCAATTGCAGCCCGGGCGGGGCGACCTATGAGCCTTACGGCATTACCTTGAATTTCGCGCCCATCGTTCTGTCTGAGGGGCGCATTCTTCTCCATCTGGCTACGGAAGTCACCGAGCTCGACTACCAGACGTCCGCCGTCATCCAAGGCGTCCCGGTCCCTGGTCTGCGCACGCGCAAGAACGAGACGACGGTCGAAATTCCCTCCGGCGGATCGATCGCCTCGGCCGGCCTGCTCGAGTCGACGACACAGCAGGTCATCAACGGTTTTCCCGGCCTCATGGATTTGCCGATTCTCGGCACTCTGTTCCGCTCCCGTGATTACCAGAAGGAAGAGACCGAGCTTCTGATCGTCATCACGCCCTATCTGGTGCGTGCGACGACCGCGGCCGCCCTGCCGAAGCCCGACGATGGTTTCGCCGATTCGAGCGATCCGCAGGCCATCCTGCTCGGCCGCATCAACCGTCTCTATGCCTCTCCCAACAATCCCGAAGCCATTAAGAGTTTCAAAGGGCGTATCGGCTTCATTCTCGACTAGGCCCCCGTGCGAACCCAGGAACGACCGATGCCGATCACGCCGCACCAGAGCGCCAAGAGCCTTGCTCTTCTCCTGCCGATCGGCGTCTTCCTGACCCTTGGCGGATGCGCCGATATCGACCGCATGTCGACATCGTCAATCCCGATGGACGATTACCGAAATCGCCATCCGATCGTGCTCGCGGAAGGCACGCGGCGGCTCGACCTCTTTCCGGCGCCGCAATTGCGTGGCCTCGACCACCGCAGCGCCGCGCAAGTCGTCGAGTTCGGCGCGCTCTATCGCGTGTCCGGCGAGGGCCCGATCAGCATTCTCTTGCCGGCCGTGCGCGGCGAAGTTCCCCGCGCCGCGGTCGCCGCTATCCGTCAAGCGCTGGCGGCCGGAGGCGCGCACGCGCCGCTCGAAGTCAGCACCTACCCGGTCGTCAATCCCGATCTTGCCTCGCCGATCCGGCTGAGCTTCGTCGGCCTCAAATCCAAAGTCGCGGACCAATGCGGCCAATGGCCGAGCGATCTCGCCTCCGGCAGTTCGATCCAAGGTTGGGCAAACAAGCCCTATTGGAATTTCGGCTGCTCCTATCAGAGCATGCTGGCGGAACAGGTCGCTGATCCGCGCGATCTCGTCGCTCCGAGAGCCGAGGACCAGCCCGACACATTGATGCTCGGTCGCAGCATTTCCGAAATGCGCAAGGGCAATGATCCGACCACGGATTGGAAGACCAAGAACACCTCGATCAGCAACGTCGGAACCCAGTAATGAGCCACGAGCCAGAGACGACGACCGAGCAGATCGCGCCGCTGCCGCGCATCTCGATGCAGGCATTTTGCGAAACCCCGGAGGTCGCGCAGGTCATCCAGGAAGCGATCGCCGACCGGCGGATGGAACGCGCGCACGTCAAAGTGCACATGGGCGGCGCAACGGCGGCGATCGAAGCCTATCGGTCGGCCGCCACGCCGAACGTGATCTTCCTCGAGACCACAGCAGCGCGCGAAGAGCTCTTCGGTTATCTCCATGCGCTCGCCGAGTTCTGCGATCCCGGCACCAGGGTGGTGGTTGCCGGACGGATGAACGACATTGTGCTCTATCGCGAGCTGATGGCGCACGGGATCAGCGAATATCTGGTCGCGCCCTTTTCGGTGCTCGACTTCATCCGCACGATATCGCACCTCTATACGAATGCCGGCGCCGAACCGGTCGGCAAGATCATTGCCTTCACCGGCGCCAAAGGGGGCGTCGGCGCTTCGACCCTGGCGCATAACGTCGCCTGGGCGATCCCGCGCCAGCTCGACGTTCAAAGCGTGCTCGTCGATCTCGACCTCGGGTTCGGAACGGCGGGGCTCGATTTCAACCAGGATCCGCCGCAAGGCATTGCCGAGGCGGTCTTCGCTCCGGACCGGGTCGATTCAAACCTGGTCGATCGCCTGCTCTCGCGCTGCGCCGACAAGATGAGCCTGCTCGCCGCCCCCGCCACGCTCGATCGCGTCTATGATTTCACCGAGACGGCGTTCGATGCGATCCTCGACATTCTGCGGGCTTCCACGCCCTGCGTCGTCCTCGACGTTCCGCATATGTGGACGGCTTGGGCGAGGCGCATGCTGATCGGCGCCGACGAAATCGTCGTCGTTGCGGTGCCCGATCTGGCGAACCTGCGCAACGCCAAGAGCATCGTCGACACGGTTCGCGCCGCTCGGCCGAATGACGCGAAGCCAAAGCTGGTCTTCAACCTGGTCGGCATTCCGAAACGGCCGGAGATCTCGACCGCCGATTTCGCCAGAGCCGTCGATCTCGAACCGGCGGCGATCATCAATTTCGATCCGAAGCTCTTCGGCACGGCCGCCAATAACGGCCAGATGATCGGTGAGGTCGAGCCGGCGAGCAAGGCTCACGAGGCGATCCTGGAAATCGCTAGGCTCGTTACCGGTCGTTTCGAAGTCCGGAAATCCAAGAAGACCCTTTTCGACCCGCTCAAGCTCCTCGGCCTCAGCAAGGCGTCTTAGCGGGTAGGCTCGAAGGCGCCGTATGGCAGCTTCTGGAAGTGCTCTGCTCAAACAAGTCGTCCGAAGTAGGTCTTTTTTAAATTCTTCCGCGATTTCCTAACCGAGGGCAGGCGGTGCCGGGCGTAAGGCTCCGATTTCGCTCCGGCGCCGGATTGAGGATTTGAACCGAGCGGCGTTTGGGGCCTGAGGGAAAGGATAAGGCGATGTTCGGTAGGCGAACGAGTATTGCCGAAATAGCGCCGACGCGGCCTGCGCCGGGCGCGACTCCGGCGTTTCGCGGCGTCTCCGAGTCCAAGAAGAGCCCGCCGACCATCATCGAGCCGAGCGCGCCGCCGGCCGAATCGACCCGTTCGGACGAATATTACGTCACCAAGAGCATGATCTTCGGCGCCTTGATCGAGGCGATCGACCTGTCGCAATTGGCGCGTCTCGATGCCGAAAGCGCGCGCGAGGAAATTCGCGACATCGTCAACGAGATCATCGCGATCAAGAATATCGTGATGTCGATCTCCGAGCAGGAGGACTTGCTCGAGGATATCTGCAACGACGTGCTCGGCTACGGCCCGCTCGAGCCGCTGCTCGCCCGCGACGAGATCGCCGATATCATGGTGAACGGCGCGATGCAGACCTATATCGAAGTCGGCGGCAAGATCCAGCTGACCAATGTGCGCTTCCGCGACAATGCGCAGCTCATGAACATCTGCCAGCGGATGGTCAGCCAGGTCGGGCGCCGGGTCGATGAAGCCTCGCCGATATGCGACGCGCGCCTGGCCGACGGATCGCGCGTCAACGTCATCGCGCCGCCGCTCGCCATCGACGGCCCTGTCCTCACCATCCGCAAATTTCGCAAGGACAAACTGACGCTTGAGCAATTGATCAGATATGGCTGCATCTCGCCGGAAGGCGGGGAGGTCCTCAAGATCATCGGACGCGTGCGCTGCAACGTCCTCATTTCCGGCGGTACCGGCTCCGGCAAGACCACCCTGCTCAATTGCCTCACCAACTTTATAGATGCCGGCGAACGCGTCATTACCTGCGAAGACGCCGCCGAACTTCAATTGCAGCAACCGCATGTCGTGCGGCTGGAGACGCGTCCGCCCAATCTCGAAGGCACCGGCGCCGTAACCATGCGCGACCTGGTGCGCAACTGCCTGCGCATGCGACCGGAACGCATCATCGTGGGCGAGGTGCGCGGACCCGAAGCTTTCGATCTGCTACAAGCGATGAATACCGGCCATGACGGCTCGATGGGCACGGTTCACGCCAATTCGCCGCGCGAAGCCCTAAGCCGCCTCGAGTCGATGATCACCATGGGCGGATTCGCCCTGCCGATCAGGACCATTCGCGAGATGCTCGTTTCTTCGGTCGACGTCGTCATCCAGACGGCCAGGCTGCGCGACGGCTCGCGTCGCATTACCCACATAACCGAGATCATGGGTCTCGAAGGCGACGTGGTCACCACTCAGGACCTCATGCTCTACGAGATCTTGGGCGAGGACGCCTCGGGCCGGATTCGCGGCAAGCACCGTTCGACCGGCATCGGGCGTCCGCGCTTCTGGGAACGGGCACGCTATTTCGGCGAAGAGGAACGGCTCGCCAAAGCGCTCGACGCCAGCGAAGCGAGGAATGAGGCATGAGCGCAGCACGACGGAGTTGTGCATGAACATCACTGTCCTGCTGGCAGCGCTATTGGCGGCCTTTGCGGCTGGAGGCGTCGCCTTCGTCTCCATCTATCCGTTTCTGAGCGGCGAGCGCAAAGCCGTAAAGCGCCAGGCGGCGTTCGCCAGCGGCCCGGCAAAGAGGACATCGGACAAACAGGCCGACGCGGCCGCGCGCCGCAAGCAGATCGTCGAGAGTCTCAAGGAGATCGAGACGCGCAATGCCCGCAAGCGCGCCACGCTCGATCAAATGCTGACGCAAGCGGGCCTCGATTGGCCACTCACCCGGTTCTTGGTCATCGCCGCCAGCGCCGGAATCCTTCTCGGCGGGATCGTCTATTTCCTCGACGGAAATCCCTACGTCGCGCTGGCTGCGATATTGGTCGGAGGCGCCGGCCTGCCGCTCTGGCTGCTCAAATTCCTGGCCAAACGGCGCTTGAAGAAATTCACGAATCTCTTTCCCGAAGCCATTGACATCATCGTGCGCGGCGTGAAAGCCGGCCTGCCGCTCGGCGATTGTCTGCGCGTCATCGCCACCGAGACTGCCGAGCCGGTCCGTAGCGAGTTCCGCCAGATAGTCGAGATGCAAGCGATGGGCCTCTCGGTCGGCGAGGCCGTCGATCGCCTCGTTGGCCGCGTGCCGATTTCCGAGACGAGCTTCTTCTCGATCGTCATCTCCATTCAGCAGAAATCGGGCGGCAGCCTTTCCGAGGCATTGGCCAATCTTTCTACTGTTCTGCGCGAACGCAAAAAGATGGAGGGAAAGATCAAGGCGCTGTCGTCCGAAGCCCGGGCCTCCGCGATGATCATCGGCGCCCTGCCCTTCGTCGTCGGCGGATTGGTCTATCTCACGAGCCCGAAATATATCGAGCTTCTTTGGACGACGTCGACGGGCCAAGTCGTCATGGGCATCAGCGCATTCTGGATGGCGGTCGGCGTTTTCATCATGAAGAAGATGGTGAGCTTCGACTTCTAATCTTTTGGCGGACGGAGCTGAGATGATCGATCTTTTGTATTCGCTGCTCGACCGGCGTGTCCTTCTCGGCCTTCTCGTCGCGATTGCAACGGTCGCCACCATCCTGACGCTCGCAATGCCGCTCCTGCAAACCGACACGCTCGCCCGCCGGATGAAGAGCGTGGCGAGCGAGCGCGAGCGCATTCGCGCCCGCGAACGCGAACGGCTCTCGAACAGCCGAAAAGTCAGCCTGCGGCAAGAGCCGAAGGCGTACATGAAAGACATCGTCGAGCGGTTCAATCTTTCGAAATGGCTGGGCACGGAAAAAGCCAAGCATCAGATGGTCATGGCGGGTTTTCGCGGCGCGCAGGCCGAAGTGGCATTTCTCTTCTTTCGGCTGGTCACCCCGATCGGCCTCTTTGTCGCGGCGCTGATCTATGTTTTCTTCCTGAGCAATCTCGGCTGGCCGCTCATGTTCAAAATCGGCGTGGCGATCGGCGCCGCCTATCTCGGAATCAAGGCGCCGGAAATCTATCTGCACAATCAGACCGCCAAAAGACAGAAATCGATGAGCCGCGCGGTCCCCGACGCTCTGGACCTCCTGCTGATTTGTGTCGAATCGGGCATGTCGATCGAGCCGGCTTTCCGCAAGGTCGCCCAGGAGATCGGCGCGCAATCGATCCCGCTCGCCGAGGAGCTCACGCTGACGACCGCCGAGCTTTCCTATCTGCCCGATCGACGGATTGCCTACGAAAACCTCGGGGCACGGACCGGAGTCGAATCGTTGAAACAGATCGTCACGGTCCTGAACCAGGCCGAGCGCTATGGCACGCCTCTCGGGCAGGCCCTGCGCGTCGTCTCGCAAGAAAGCCGCACCCGGCGAATGAGCGAGGCGGAGAAGAAGGCGGCTGCCCTGCCGCCCAAGCTGACGGTGCCGATGATCGTCTTCTTCCTGCCGGTGCTTTTTGCCGTGATCATTACCCCCGCCGTCATTCAGATCACCGGCATCTCACACTGACGCGGCCCCTTCGCCTTTCGCCACCCCCCTATTGGAGGATGTCGGCCGCGCCCACCTTCTCGGCTTGCGGCATGCGTTTGGCGAGATGACGCGGCTTCGTCTGGCGGCTTGCGACCTTCGTATCGATCTTGCGAATTTGGTCCCAAGGATCGGCCTGCGCGATCATTTGGCGAATGGCCGCGACGTTCTCCGCGGCATCGACCGGTGATAGGTCCTGCTGGGCAAGCGTCTGGGCCGCATCGAACTTGCCTTCGAGCGCCAGAACCAGTGCAAGATTTTGCCGCACGCGCATATCGGCGCCCGGCTGCGCCACCGCCTTCTGAAGCGTTGATTCGGCGAGCGGCAATTGTTTCGACAGTGCATAGGAAAGGCCGAGGTTCGAAAGAACATCTGGCTGATCAGGCATTATTTTCAGCGCCGCCTGGTAATAAGCCTGGGCCTGATCGTGATCTCCAAGCTGATCCGCCACGGCGCCTTGCGCGGAAAGGATCGACCAACTGGGCTGTTCCGGCGTATGCGCTTCCGGCAAAACGGTTGCAGCCTCGCGCAGCCGACCGTCCTCGGCCAATGCCTTGCCATAGGCGCCGAGCACTTCCATGTCGTTCGGATATTTCGCGGCGAGCCTTTGCGTGACCGCCACCGCTTGTGCATAGCGCGTGAGGGCGCGCAGCACGCGCGCATAATTCAGGGCGACGCGCTTATTGTCCGGATTGGATTGATAGCGGTCGCCGAGCGCTTCGGCGTCGCGTTCCAATTCGGTTTGGGAGGTCGGCAAGGCACCGTTCTGAGCGACGCCGGGGTCGATCCCGCCGAGGCCCATGCCCTGGCAACCGCCAAGGAGCAAAGCGGTGAGAAGAATTGTGCTGGGCCACAATCCGGCGGCTTTTCTGCGAGACCAAACGCTGAGCATGAGCGGCTTCTCTGGAGGTACCGCTTGTCAGCAATAAAATGTTAACCCTAAAAAACGGTTAAGGGCGTAAACGCCGCTCGGCGCTGGAGTTTCGAATGCCGTTTCACCTCGGTTCCCCCACTCATGCGGTGCCAATCTTCTTCGTCACATGCGAATCCTGGCCGAGGGTCGAAGCAAGCCTGCTGCCGAGTGCCGCAAATTTCGCGCGCGCCTCGAAATTCGAGCCGCGGCCAGGGCGCGTTCTCGTCCTCCCCGCCGAGGACGGCGGCATAGGCTCTGTGCTGTGCGGGCTCGAGGAGAAATCGGCGCGAAGCCGCGATCCTTTCCTGCCCGGCAAGATCGTCGGTGCCGTTCCCGCCGGCATCTATCGCTTCGCCAACGATCCGCACGATGTGACTTTGGGGGTGCTCGCCTGGGCGCTCGCCTCCTACCGCTTCCGCCGCTACAAAAAGGACAAGGCAGACCTTCCGGAACTCTGCCCGCCGGCAGGGATCGATCTAAGCCGCATCACCCGGATCGCGGATGCCGTTTGCCTCGGCCGCGACCTCATCAACACGCCCGCCAATGATCTCGGTCCCGATGCGCTGGAAGAGGCAGCGGTGACGATCGCGGCGCAATTTCAGGCGCAAGTCTCCGTCGTTCGCGGAGACGCGCTGCTTCCCGAGTTTCCGCTGATCCATGCCGTCGGCCAGGCGGCCGCAAAGGCGCCGCGGCTCGTCGATTTTTCTTGGGGGCAGATTGGCGCGCCGAAAGTCACGCTCGTCGGCAAAGGCGTTTCATTCGATACCGGCGGGCTCGACATCAAGCCAGAGAACGCGATGTTGCTCATGAAAAAGGACATGGGCGGCGCAGCGACGGCGCTCGCCCTCGCCCATATGATCATGGACGCCGGTCTTCCCGTGCGGCTTCGGGTGGTCCTGCCGATCGTCGAGAACGCGATTTCCGGCAACGCCATGCGGCCCGGCGACATCTATCCGAGCCGCAAGGGGCTTACCGTCGAAATCGGCAACACCGATGCCGAAGGCCGGCTCATTCTCGCCGATGCGCTCTCGCTGGCGGACGAAGAAGCGCCCGATCTCTTGTTCGATTTCGCAACGCTGACCGGCGCGGCGCGCGTAGCGCTCGGCCCCGACATCTCGCCCTTCTACACCATGGACGAGACCCTCGCCGCAGATCTCGCACGGTTTGCGACGCAGGCTTTCGATCCGGTCTGGCGCATGCCGCTCTGGGAGCCCTACGATAAGCTTCTCGATGGAAAGATCGCCGATCTTTGCAATGTCGCCGGCGGCCCGTTCGCCGGCTCGATCACTGCCGCGCTCTTCCTGCGCCGTTTCGTCGAAAAGACGAAGGCCTGGGCGCATTTCGACATTTATGCGTGGACGCCGACGGCAAAATCGGCGCGCCCGGAAGGCGCCGAAATTCAGGTTGCCCGCGCGCTCTTCGATCTCGTCGAAAGCCGCGCCGCGCAGGCGGATCGCGCAAGAACGGAACGGCTCTGATGAAACGCGACCCGCGGTTGACGCCGGCGCGCCCTGATCTCGCAGCCGAACATCTGCGCGACGTGATTGCAGCCGACCGCTATGCGAAGGGCCGGCCGATGCATGTGCGCGTTGGACTGGCCGACCTCCGGCGCCGGCCCTCGCAGGATGCGGCGCTCGATACCCAGGCGCTCTACGGCGAAGACGCGATGCTCTATGACGAAGGCGGAGGCTGGGCCTGGGTCCAGCTTGGTGGCGACGATTACGTCGGCTATGTCGCGCGCGATGCGCTCGCCACCGGCTTTGCCGAGCCGACCCATCGCGTCGGAGTCAACCGCACCTTCGTCTATCCGAGGCCGGACATCAAAGCCCCGGTGCTCGCCGCCCTGCCCCGCGGCGCCGGCCTGCGCATGATCGATGAGCAGAACGAGTTCGCCAAGTTCGCCGACGGCTTCGTGTTTGCGGCGCATCTCAAGCCGATCACGGAAAGGGCGGAGGATTTCGTCGCGGTGGCGCAGGCCTATATCGGATGCCCCTATCTTTGGGGCGGCAAATCGAGTCTCGGCCTCGATTGCTCGGGCCTGGTGCAGATTTCGCTCGCCGAGGCCGGCATCGCAGCGCCGCGCGATACGGATCTGCAGGAAGAAGCGCTGCGCGAGGCCCTGCCGATCAGAGATGAAGGATTAAGGCGCGGCGATCTCGTCTTTTGGAAGGGCCATGTGGGCATCATGCGCGATGCGCGCGAACTCATTCACGCCAATGCGCATCATATGCTCGTTGCCTCGGAGCCTTTGGCGCAAGTGCGCGACCGCGTTCGACAGAAGGGCGGCGGCGAGATCATGAGCATCAAGCGGCTTTAGTCTTCTCCGCCCGCGGGTGAGACTGCGTCGATCGCCGGTAAAGCGCCCATGACGCCGAATTTGGCGCCCTCACGGAATTCCTTAGGCTACTTAAGATCATGCGGGCCGAAAGGATGCGGCAGTAACTCGGCGAAGGCCAAGGTCTTGCGCCAACCCTCCGGCCCCGCGCTGTGGAGCTTCGTATCCTTCGTCGCGAATTCGAAGAGTCTCTGCCGGCAGGCGCCGCACGGCATCACGGGCTCGGCGCTCTCGGCGACAATGAGGACCTCGGCGATTTCCTTCTCGCCGGCCGAGATCATCGCGGCAATCGCGCTTTCTTCCGCGCAGATACCGACGGGATAGGCGGCATTCTCGACATTGGCGCCGGAATAAATGGCGCCCGACGCGCTGCGGATCGCGGCGCCGACCGCGAACCGCGAATAGGGCGCATAGGCATTGGACCGCGCCGCCGCGGCGGCAGCGAAGAGTTCCGAAATTGCGTCCATTGGCTTAAGCTCCCCTCGTTCCGACCGATCATAACGATACTGGCGAGACGAGTTGCCCTTTTTCTGCCGCTGGTTATCTTTGCTGCTATGGAGGAAAACCCCATGCAGGACGGCGAAGCTCAGGTCCTCCTTGAGATCGCTCTGCCGAACGGCGGAAGTTTCGGGCCGCAGGATCTTGCTTTGATCGACGCGATCCGCGCGCAGCGCTCGATCATCGGCGCGAGCCGGGCGCTGGGCCTTTCCTATCGCAAGTGCTGGCTCTGCGTCGACAGTTTGAACCGCACTTTCGAGGCTCCGGCCATTGCGACCTTCCCCGGGCGGCGCGGCGGCGGCGCGGAGGTCACCGCCTTCGGCGAAAGGCTCGTCGCGCTCTATCGGTCCATCGAGCGGCACGCGAGCCTATCGGCGAAGAAATCGCTCGAAGAGCTTACGGCCTCTCTCGATTGGTCGTTCGAGAAAGAGGCCAAGGCCGCGGGCGCGGCGCGCGATCTTGGCTGAGATCCGAGATGGCCACCGTCTTGATCATCGCCCAAGCCTTGAGCCCCGGCACGAGCGCCAAACGCTCGACCGATTCGTTCGTGATCAGAGCATTGAGCCGGGTGCGGCCGAGGTTGAACGTGGCGCGCACATAGGGCGGCACCAGCAGTTCCAGTTCGGCGATTTCGCCCGGCAGGCGATTGGTGATGGAGACGTCCATCGGCCGCGACAGCGCGACCGAGACGTCGCGCGCATCGATCCTGACTTTCACGCCCGCATCGATCGGCAGATCGATCATCGGCACGCGCAATTCGCCGTCTTCGAAGAAAAGCGTCGTCAAAGCGAGGTCGCGATCATGACGCAGGATGCGGGCGAAGATCGCGGTCGAAAGCCGCGGCGGGGCGCTCGCCCAAGTAGAGAGGGTTCTTTGAATTTCCCGCATCGGCCTGTCGATGGTTTCCGCCCCGATTCACTTTACGGCGAGTCCGCCCGCAGCGCCATTGGGGCGTGAGGTTCCCAAATCGCTCCGATTCGTATATGGGAGCGCTGCAATTGCGAAAAGAAGAGCCCATATAGGGTGAGGCCGCCCGGATGCGCCGGGCAATCGCCCTAATCTGCTGATTTTATTTGTCATTTGCGGCAAGGCGCGCGCGGCCGGTCTTGCCGGCGTGATTCGCGCGACGTGCCGCTGGGAAATTGGAAGCCTTATGAACCTGCGCAATATCGCCATCATCGCGCACGTCGATCACGGCAAGACGACCCTCGTCGACCGTCTGCTGCAGCAATCCGGCGCTTTCCGCGAAAATCAGCGCGTTGCCGAACGCGTCATGGATTCGAACGATCTCGAAAAGGAGCGCGGCATCACGATCATGGCCAAGGTGACCTCCGTCGCCTGGAAAGACGCGCGGATCAACATCGTCGATACGCCGGGCCATGCCGATTTCGGCGGCGAGGTCGAGCGCATTCTCTCCATGGTCGATGGCGCCATCGTCCTCGTCGATGCTTCGGAAGGGCCGATGCCGCAGACCAAATTCGTCGTCGGCAAGGCTTTGAAGATCGGCCTGAAGCCGATCGTTGCGGTCAACAAGGTCGATCGTCCGGATGCACGGCCGAGCGAGGTGGTCAACGAAGTCTTCGACCTTTTCGCCGCGCTCGATGCAACTGACGAACAGCTCGATTTTCCGATCCTCTATGGCTCGGCCAAACAGGGCTGGATGGCCGAGAGCCCCGACGGACCGAAGGACGGAATGGCGCCGCTCTTCGATCTCGTTCTGCGCCATGTCCAGGCGCCGAAGATCGAAGGCGAAGGCTTCCGCATGCTCGGCACGCTGCTCGAGGCCAATCCCTATCTCGGCCGGCTCATCACGGGCCGCGTTTTTTCCGGCAGCATTCGGCCGAACCAGTCGGTCAAAGTGCTCGACCGGCACGGGAGCGTCGTCGAGCAAGGCCGCGTCTCGAAAATCCTCGCGTTCCGCGGCATCGAGCGCACGCCCATCGAAGTGGCGGAAGCAGGCGACATCGTCGCCATCGCCGGCCTCGAAAAGTTCAATGTCGCCGATACGCTCGCGGCTCCCGAGGTAAGCGAGCCTTTGCAGGCCCAGCCGATCGACCCGCCTACCCTTTCCATGACCTTCATGGTCAATGATTCGCCCTTCGCCGGCACGGAAGGCGATAAAGTGACGAGCCGCGTCATCCGCGATCGGCTTTTGAAGGAGGCGCAAGGCAATGTCGCGCTGAGGGTCGAGGATTCGCCGGGCTCGGAGTCGTACATCGTCTCGGGCCGCGGCGAGTTGCAGCTTGCAATTCTGATCGAGACAATGCGCCGCGAGGGCTACGAGCTCGGCGTCTCGCGCCCCAAGGTCGTGTTCCAGAGAGATTCCAAAAGCGGACAGCTCTTCGAGCCGATCGAGGAAGTCGTCATCGACGTCGACGAAGAACATTCCGGCGTCGTCGTGCAGAAAATGGCGGAGCGCAAGGCCGATATGATCGAAATGCGCCCCTCGGGCGGCGCTCGCCTGCGCCTCGTCTTCCACGCGCCGACCCGCGGCCTCATCGGCTATCAGGGCGAATTGCTGACCGATACGCGCGGCACCGCGGTGATGAACCGGCTGTTTCATTCTTACGCGCCATTCAAGGGCGAGATCGCCGGGCGGCGCACCGGCGTGCTCATCTCGAGCGAACAGGGCGAAGCGGTCGCCTACGCGATGTGGAAATTAGAGGATCGCGGGCCGATGATGATCGAGCCGGGGCAGAAGGTCTATCGCGGCATGATCGTCGGCGAGCATACGCGCGACAATGACCTCGAGATCAACGTGTTGAAGGGCAAGCAGCTCACCAATATTCGAGCCGCCGGCAAGGACGAAGCGGTGCGCTTGACGCCGCCGATAAAGATGACGCTCGAGAAGGCGCTCGCCTATATCGAGGACGACGAGCTTGTCGAAGTAACGCCGAAATCGATCAGATTGCGCAAGGCGCTGCTCGATCCGAACGAGCGCAAGCGCGCCGAACGAGCGAAGGAAAGCGCGTAGGTCCTTCTCCGGCAAGGGAGAACCGTGCTCCACTTCCGGAGGGGCCCGCGACGGGCGAAGATCCGGGACCAGATTGCCTGGAGACCGGATCGGCTCGCCGCCCTCCGGTAAAGTGAATTCGTGGGACCGCCCCATGCGCCATTTTCCGCCGCGCCGCATCGTCTGCCTCACCGAAGAAACGGTGGAAACCCTGTATCTGCTCGGCGAGGAAGAGCGGATCGTCGGCGTCTCCGGCTATGCCGTGCGCCCGGCGCGGGTGCGGCGGGAGAAGCCGCGGGTCGCCGCCTTCGTCTCTGCCGATATTCCGAAAATCCTGGCGCTCGATCCCGATCTCGTTCTCGGCTTCTCCGACCTACAGGCCAATATCGCGGCGGACCTCGTCAGCGCCGGAGTTGCCGTCCACATTTTCAACCAGCGCGACATCGCCGGCATTCTGGCCATGATTCGCACGCTCGGTGCGCTCGTCGGCGCGCCGGAGAGAGGCGCTGCGCTCGCTGATTCGCTCGAGCAGCGCCTTGATCTTGTGGCCCAAGCCGCCAGTGGAAAGCCGCGTCCGCGCGTCTATTTCGAGGAATGGGACGATCCGCTGATCGCTGGAATCGGCTGGGTGTCGGAGCTGATCGAGATTGCGGGCGGCGAAGACATTTTCGCGGAACTGCGCCAGCAAAGGTCGGCCAAGGGCCGAATCGTGACGGCGCAAGCGGTCGTCGCCGCCGCGCCGGACGTTATTCTCGCTTCATGGTGCGGAAAGAAGGTCGTTCAGAAGAAAATCGAGGAACGCCCGGGATTCGATTGCATTCCTGCGGTCCGGCAGAGGCGAATTTTCGAGATCAAGTCGGCGCTGATTCTCCAGCCGGGACCCGCCGCCCTGACCGATGGGCTCGATGCGATCGTCGCAGCACTCGATTCGGGCGCCCCGCATTGACGCCGCGAACGCGCAAAATCGCTTGCCGCAAAGCCCTCTTGCATGACCTAACCAGGCCAAGAATTGGCCAGAATGTGCCAATTGGCCAGGCAAGTTGACGCAAGTTTTGTCGAAGCGTTGCAGGAAAGCACCGCATCACTGAAAAGCAAGTCAAAACAGCTAAGTTCGATTGAACCCCCGGCCGCGATATGTTCCCCTTGTCACAATTGACGCGTGTTGAATTGGGGGCAAATCATGACCTTTTTGCGCGGATTTCTCTCTGCGGTGGTGCTGGTCGCCGGCACGATCATAGGGAGCGGTTATGCGGCAGCCGCCGACCTGCCGACGACGAAAGGCCCGCCGCCCCCGCCGCCCTCGTGGTGGTCGACCATCACGGTCAATGGCGAGATCGACGCCGGCATCACCTGGAACCCGGATAATCCGCCGAGCGGAATGAACTGGGGCAGCCTCTTCACCGATCACGCCAACGAGCCCATGTTCAACCAGGGCCTGTTGACAATCCAGCGGCCGATCGACTCATCCAAGCCCCAGTATGACGTCGGTTTCGCCGTCCAGGTGATGTACGGCTCGGACGCGCGCTTCGTCCATTATCTCGGCGAATGCGAATATTGCATCAATAGCCTCTATCAGGTCGCGCTCGTCGAGGCTTACGTCCAGGCACATACGCCCTGGGTGTTCCCGGGCGGCATCGACTGGAAAATCGGTCAATGGCCGACGCTCGAAGGGGCCGAGCTGATCGAATCCGACCTCAACCTCTTCTACTCGCATTCCTACATCTTCAATTACGCCGAGCCCTTCCAGGATACCGGCGTGTTGGCGATCGCACACGTCAATCCCACGATCGACCTTTATGCGTCGGTGGTCAGCGGCGAGAACACGAGCATCGGCTTCCCCTACGGCGACAACAATGCTTCGCCGGCATTCGAAGGCGGCGTCGGTCTGAATAATCTAGGCCCGGGTGGCGCGGTCACGGTGCTGGCGACCACCCATATCGGGCCGGAAAATCCGTTCTTTACCGGCGGCGTCGAGCCGAATGGCGCTGGCCAGGTGCCGGCCTTCTATGCCGGTTGCGGCGGCTTCTGCGGCAACAGCGGCCTGCGCTACGCCAACGACATCGTCATCACCTGGAAAGCTACCGACAAGCTCACCCTCACTCTCGACGGCAATTACACGAGAGACGATGCCCTGCCGGCCACGACTTACGGCGCGGCAGGTTATGCGTCTTACCAGACGCCGCTCGATTGGTTGAAAATCAACGGCCGCGCGGAAGTCTATCGCGACAACGGCCCCTCGACCTTCGTCGGCGTTTTCCCGGGCAATTTCGATTTCGCCAATGTCGAGCACGGCTATGTGAACACCGCCCTCTTCGGGCCGCCCACGACCTATTTCGAGGTCACCGGCGGCGTGAACATCACGCCGACCATTCCTCAGTCGATCCCCTTCCTCAAAGGCGTGATCATCCGGCCGGAAGTGCGGTACGATGCGTCGCTGAACAACACGACGCCCTTCGATCTCCAGGGACGCGCTCCCGGGTCGGTCGGCACGAAGTCCGATCAATTGACGCTCGGCGGCGACGTTATCTTGAAGTTCTAAGACCAAAGCTCAGAGCGAAAACGCCGGCCTTCGGGCCGGCGTTTTTGTTTGGGGAAAGCGATCTCGATCACTGCGCGATCACGCAGGTGGCGAGCACAGAGCCTCCCCAGTTCCACGCTAATGGCAGGTCTGATCAGCGGTTCACGATCCGGCGCAGCCGCAAGTCATGCTGCAGAAGCGCGCGGACGAGCCCGTAAACGAGATAAGAGAAATAAGCGATCAGAACGGCTGATCCAAAAACGAAGTCGAACGCCATAAGCCTTCGCTCCTTCGCCAAGCGGCTTGCCGCAGATCCGGCTCCCTCGGATTATTTTGCAGCCGATTACCGCAATCGGATTTTAGCGCAGTTCGTATGCTTTGCGCTTCAATCCTTTGTCAACGCGCAATGCAAACAAAGGTTCGGTACCGCCGGAAGATTGCTGTATCGCGAGATCGGCTCGTCCATCATCTCGTTCCATGCGCATCGAAAAAAGCGCTCCCCGAAGGGAGCGCTGAAGATCGGGAGGGAGCCGAGAAGCGATTTTCGAGCATCGGATTATCCCAACCCGGTACCCACTTTTGGGTCCGATGACTCTGGATCGAGCATCGGATTATCCCAACCCGGCACCCACTTTTGGGTCCGATGGGTCTGATCGAGCATCGGATTATCCCAAAACCGGTACCCACTTTTGGGTCCGATGCACTGGATCAGCATCGGATTATCCCAAAACCGGTACCCACTTTTGGGTCCGATGCTCTAGATCGAATAATACATGTCGTATTCGACGGGGTGCGGGGTCATTTCGAAGCGCAGGACTTCCTGCATCTTGAGGTCGATATAGCTGTCGATGAAATCGTCGTCGAACACGC
>JAJPIC010000008.1 GCA_021324915.1 Beijerinckiaceae bacterium
ACTCGGACTTCGCGGTTCTACCATTTCCCCTCCCACCCCTCGCCGAGCAGCGCCGCATCGTCGCCAAGGTCGATGAGCTGATGACGCTGTGCGACCGGCTGGAGGCAAGCCTCGCCAGCGCCGACGACACCCGCCGCCGCCTGCTCGAAGCCCTCCGCGCCGAGGCGCTCGGGCCGGACGCAGTGCGCGAATTGGAGGCGGCGGAATGACCGCGCCGCGCACCTTCAACGTCTATTGCGACGAAAGCTGCCATCTGGAGGGTGACCACATCCCGGTGATGGCATGGGGTGCGGTTTCTTGCCCGCTGGGCGACGCGCGCGCCATCGCCGCGGCCGTGCGGGCGCTCAAGGCCGAGCACGGGCTTGCGCCGGACTTCGAGGCGAAATGGACCAAGATTTCGCCGGCGAAAGCGGCGTTCTATCTGGCAATGGTTGATCTATTCCTCGGCGACGAGCGGCTGCGCTTTCGCGGGCTGGTGGTGCCTGACAAGGGGCTGCTCGATCATGCACGGTTCGAACAATCACACGACGAATGGTATTACAAAATGTATTTTACGATGCTACGCCCGATCTTCACGGCGCCGCATCGCTATCGCATCTATCTCGACGTGAAGGATACGCGAGGCGGGTCGAAAACCCGAAAGCTGCATGATGTGCTCGCCAACAGCCTGCTCGATTTCGAACGCCAGACGGTCGAGCGTGTGCAGCAGGTGCGCAGCCACGAAAGCGAATTATTGCAGATCACCGATCTTCTGATCGGCGCGCTGACCTATGCCAATCGTAACCTTGCCACCAGCGCGGCCAAGGCCGCGATCATCGCGCGATTTCGCGCCAGCCTCGGGCAACAGGCGCTTGTCCGAACGTCCACCTTCGCCGCAACCAAATTCAACATTCTGGTTTGGCGGGCGCAGGAGGCGGCTGGATGAATCCGCCGGACCTTGTGCCGTTCGCTGCCTTCGGCGGCGATTGGCCCGCCTATCAAACCGAACTCCACCGCATCTTCATCGCCGAGATTGCGCGGGGTGGGATCGTGTTCAACGGGTTTCGGGTGAACTGCCGCCGGCTGCCGGAAGCGGCTGGCCGTTGGGCGTCATTCTGGCATCTGGTGCAGGAAGGGCGCGTCGAGGATGATCGCCTGCCCGATCTTCGCCGCTGCGAGCGCATCCGCTGGGTGCGATGGGTGATCGAGAACGCGGCGGCCCATGCCGAGATCGAGATCTGGCAGAACACGCGCGGCACCGAGGTCAACACGCTGCTGTGGTTTCGCGAGGAATATCTTGTGATTCTCGGCCACCGCCAGGGCTATTGGCTATTGAGAACGGCCTATTGCACGGAAAAAAGCGGGCGGGTTGCACAGCTCAGGAAGGAACGGGATGCGTTCCGCCGCGCCAACCCCTAAAACGGCTGAAGCCGCCCAAGCGAACCGGGGCGGCCTCGAATGCTCCTCCTACGCATGGCAGGTGAGACGCCGCCTATATGTCGCCGAACGGCCGAAATGTCAAGGATGCCCGCCTCGGGGCGCGGCCGGATAGGCGAGCATTTCTCAGGCTATCTGAAGGATATTTTCATTTTTATATCAAATGATTATGGACATTATAATCTGACCTGCAATGAGCGTTTCCGCGTGTGTTCCGGCACCGGAAATGGTAGATTTCGGCTTTAATTGCAGAGGCCTCGACATGATCCAATCAGCTTTGGACCGCCGGACATTTCTGGCTTTCGGTGCCGCCGCCGGGCTTTGCGCGCTGGGCGGTTTCGACGCCCGCACGGCGGTGCCCGGTACTGGTGACGAGACGATCCGTCTGAGGTTCCCGCAAGGCGCATCGGTGCCCTTGTGGCTGGAGGCTTCAACGATTCCTGGCGTCTTCGGGACGGAGGTTGAAATCGTCGAGAAACGTATCCCGGACGCTGAAATGGAGCGTATGCGTGGATGGGGCTATCGCGATGTTCCGCAAACCAGACTGGTCGTTTCGGCAACGGGTCCGATGAAGGTCGGAGACTCCTTCATCCGATACCCCGGAGCAGTGGGGGCGGATCACCGCACGCTGTTTGCGGCGACGCATCCCTACAAGGGCAGAGTTTTTCAGTGGACCCGCTTTATGAACCCTCCGGATACGTGGATGTGGACCGAAGACGGACTCGACAGGCTCCTTTTTGCAAAGGTAGCCGAGCCCGAGTTTCGCATCGTCAATGAGCGGTTGGCCGAGCGGGTATTGTCCTCGGTTGGATGAGCGAACGCGCCGATGATCGCGCTCGCCAGTGCGCTAGTTATGTTTGATACTTGCTGGTCAATTTTGTTTAGTATAACCTAAACGAATGAAGCGAGCCTCGAAACCTGCACCCGCAGCCGAACCATCCCGCCGCCAGGCGGTGATCTATGCCCGTGTCTCCTCGAAAGAACAGGAGAAGGAGGGCTTTTCGATCCCGGCGCAGTTGAAGCTTCTCAAGGAATATGCCGCCACGAACGGCTTCGCGATCGCGCAGGAATATGTGGATGTGGAAACGGCCAAGCAGACCGGCCGCGCCGCCTTCGGCGAAATGGTCGCCTATGTCCGGGAGCATCCGTCCGTCCGCGTGATGCTCGTCGAGAAAACCGATCGGCTCTATCGCAACCTCAAGGATTGGGTGACGGTGGACGAGCTGGATGTGGAAATGCACTTCCCGAAGGAAGGTGTGGTGCTTTCCCGCGAGTCCCGCTCCTCGGAAAAGTTCATGCACGGCATCAAGGTGCTGATGGCGAAGAACTATATCGACAACCTGTCCGAAGAAGCGCGCAAGGGCATGCAGGAAAAGGCCGAACAGGGTATCTGGCCGACCAAGACGCCGCTCGGCTATCGCAATGTCACCGGGCCGGACGGCAAGAAGATCATCGCCACCGATCCCACGACCGCACCGATGATCGGCAAGCTGTTCGAGTGGTATGCGCGCGGCGACATTTCGCTCAAGGAAGCGGCGCGCAAGGCCCACGCGGAAGGCCTCGTCTATCCCAAGAGCGGCGCCAAGGTGCCGATGAGCACGATCCACACCATCCTTCGCAACCGGCTCTATACTGGCTGGTTCGAATGGAACGGCAAGCTGATCGAAGGCCGGCACGAGGCGCTGATCCCTATGGAGCTATGGGAGCGGGTGCAGGGCGTGCTCGACGGCCGCTTCGCCAGGAAGGCCAAGCGCGGGCGGCACGATTTCGCCTTCTCGGGTCTGATCGCCTGCGCGCAATGCGGTTGCGCTATCGTCGGCGAGATCAAGAAGGAACGCTACGTCTATTACCATTGCACCGGCTACGCCGACAAATGCGCGGGCAATCCGGCCTCCTGCCGTCGCAAGCATGTGCGCGAGGAAGTGCTCGAAGCGCAGTTCACCGACTTGCTCGGCCGTCTGAGGTTCGACGACGAGGTGCTCGAATGGGTGCGCGACGCGCTGCACGCCAGCCACGCCGATGAGCGCCGCGAGCACGAGGAAGCCATCGAGCGGCTCAAGGCCGAGCACAAGCGCTTGCAAGCTCGCATCGATGCCATGTATGTTGATAAGCTCGACGGCACGATCAGCGACGAGTTCTTTGGGCGGATGGCGCGGCAATGGCGCGAGGAGCAAAGCCGTTGCCTGAGCGACATCGAACGCCATCAACAGGCCGAGCAGTCCTACATGGACGAGGGCGTGCAGCTTCTCGAACTCGCCCGAAACGCCCAAAGGCTGTTCGCGAAGCAGGAACCGCGCGAAAAACGCCGCCTGCTCAATTTCCTGCTATCGAACTGCACTTGGGAGGATGGCGAGGTGGTCGCCACCTTCCGCCAACCCTTTGATCTGTTGTCGGAAACCGCCTTGACCGCTTCGCGCGTTGAGGCGGGAGAGACGACGAAAACGGCCAGAAATGGGATTTGGCTGGGGGACCTGGATTCGAACCAAGATTAACGGAGTCAGAGTCCGCTGTTCTACCATTGAACTATCCCCCAAAGCCGACCGGCTTAAGGGCCGCACGCGGCTCGCGCCGCAAGCCACTCGGGCGAGTGGCGGGTCCGCATGGCGTCGTCGCCACGACCGGCGCGAGCCACACCTAAGACATTTCAAACCGCTTTCCAAGTCCGGGAGCAGGCCGACCGCCGGTCCACATCGGCTCTTTTCGCTGGCGCATGCGCGCATGTGAGGGGCGGGAGAACGTTCAATGAACTTTGCAAGCTATGTTGGATAGTTTGGGCGCGCTTCGGGACCGCGGCGCTGGCGAGGGACCGCGGGCGCAACGGACCTAGAGCGCTGCACTATGTTATGCGCTCTCGCACCTCCGGAATTGCGGGCGCGAGGGATGAATTTGGCTCGCCTGGGCATTTCGGGTGAACTCTCAGGCACGCGCTGAATTTTAGCGGGTACGGACCCATGAGGTCATGCTATTCTCGCCGAAGGCGGCCTACCTATAAAGGGGGTGCGCGTCATGTTGCAGAAGCTGGACGACCATATTCGCGCTTGCTACGAGCGCGCGGCTGATTGCGCCGAAGCTGCGAAGGTCGAGAAAGATCCGAACCTCAAGGCCCATTATCTCCATATGGAGAAGTCCTGGACGCAGCTCGGCAAGAGCTATGCCTCCGTGGAAAGCCTCGAGCGGTTTCTCCTCGATTCGCACAAGCGTCAGCTGGAGCGCAGCGCAGGCGATAGGCGCAGCAAGATGCCGAAAGGGAAGCTGGAGCCGGGCAAATAATTTGCTCGGGATCCGTCGCTGAAAGTGCCTACGCTCGTCTCAGGCGCGAGCTGTTGTTTGCGCCTTGATCGGAAGCGAGCTCCGCTCTGGAACAAACCGGGCAGGGAGCGCATTCCCGTGGCGTTGTAGGTCCCACATGCCGACCACGCGCGAAAGAGTTCCGATCAATACCGCCGAAGAAGTCAACGAGCGCATCCGGCACTCCATCAACCGGAATGTGGAATATTACAGCGCGCATCGAGACCTGATCCCATGCCGGTTGCGAGAGCTCGACGAAGAATGGGACATTGAACGCGCCATCCAATCCAATGCCGCCGTCGTTGGCCTCTTTGGCCTCGCCTTCAGCCTGCGCAGCAGGCTTTGGCTGATCGTTCCGGCGCTCGTTTCCGGCCTTCTGCTGCAACATGCATTGCAAGGCTGGTGCCCGCCTGTGCCGGTCTTGCGCCGTTTAGGTTTCCGCACGACTTACGAAATCGAAGACGAGCGCCAAAGATTGCGGGCGCTGCGGGGTGATTTCCAAGAGACCGCCGACAGCGGAGCGGAGACGGAATCAGCCGCGCGCAAGAGCAATTCGCGACGCCCGCGAGCACATGCTTAGCCGCTCGTCGGACTAATTCTGCAGGACCCCGATTATCAAACGCTCGGCACTTCCCATGTTCTACAGCATGGAAGTTGCGATTGAGGAGGCACACATGAGAAATGTACGAATGGCTATTGCGGCCTCGTTGCTCGCATTGATGCCGAGCATCGGCTTCGCCGCGACCGGCTTCGAAGGTGTCTGGAACGTGAAAGATAGCGCCGGCAAGCCGTTCCAGATCACGCTATCCCCGGATGGCACCGCAAAAGCAACGCGTGCGGAAGGAATGACCGGAACCTGGTCGCAAGAAGGCGATTCCGCCGTCATAAAGTGGACGACCGGCTGGACGACCAAAATAACGAAAGAAGGCGATCATTACAGCAAGACCGCCTATGCGAAAGGCCAATCGCCGGACTCAAGTCCGAAGAATAGCTCGAGCGCCGAAAAGGCGCAGTAAAACGAAGGCCGCCTTGAAGGGCGGCCTTCTCTCTATGGTGTCTCGAATCGGAAAGCTTGAATTCAAGAGCTTGAATTCGGAAGGACGACGGTCCGAAAATAAAAGCCCCGCTGATGCGGGGCAAAGAGAGCTGCCATTAACAGCTCTTGATCTTGCCATTCGGGTTCCCATTCGAGTCCATCGACATTCTGGCGTTGCCGCCTTCGCGGTCGCTGGTCCCACTCTTATCGGCGTTACAGGCCTGAAGCGCGCCTTGAACATGCCCGGGCGCAACACCTTCGGGCGCATGCGGTGCGATTGCCTTCATGCCATTTCCGCCTTCGCGGTCGCTTGTTCCGCTAGGTCGAAAACCCGTGGCTGCCATCGAGGAACTTGCGGCTGAAGCAAAACCCGTCGCCAAAGCCGTCGCGAGGATTAGGCTCTTGATCATGATCGTATTCCCTGGATCTCGTATTCCCTGGATTTCATTGACGAATTTTCAACTGGACTTGGGAAGGGTTCTTCTCGAGCGGCTGCCAAACCCGTTTGGATGTTGCTTCGCTTGCCAGGATATTCTGAGGTGGCGCGCGCAATCGGAACCTTGGCCTGTGGGCCGCGTTGGCGCGGAACCTCGCGGATTCGGAGCTATCGACATGCCGAAGCTTGCCGACAAGATCGCCGTTATCACCGGCTCGGATTCAGGTATGGGACAAGCAATGGCGGAGGAATTTGCGCGCGAGGGCGCTTCGATCGCCATCACCTATCACAGCGATCGCGACGGGGCGGAGGAGACGCATAGGCGGGTCGCGTCGACCGGACAACGTGCGAGCCTCCATCAACTCGGCGTGCGCGATGAGACGAGCGTCGCATCCTTTTTCGAAACGGTGGACCGCGAGTTGGGAACGCCCGACATCCTGGTGAATAACGCCGGGGTGGGTGGGGGCGATGCGCCTGTCGCCGATCTGCGCACGGAGGAATTCGATTCCATCATCAAGGCCGATCTCTATGGCCCATTCTTCTGCGCGCGCGAATTCATCCGTCGCAGACGGGCCGCGGGCGGGAAGGGCAAGATCATCAACATGACTTCGGTGCACGAGGCCATTCCAAGTCCGCAACACGCCGCCTATGGCGCGGCGAAGGGCGGCCTTCTCGCCTTGACGAGGAGCCTGTCGCTCGAACTCGCGCCGATGCGGATCAATGTGAACGCGATTGCACCTGGTCTCATCCGCACGCCGATGACCCAGAAGCGAACCGATGATCCTGCGACGCGCCGCAAGGAATTGCCGCACATTCCCTGGAGAAGGCCGGGCGAGCCTTGGGAAGTGGCGCGGCTCGCCGTCTATCTTGCTTCGGACGATGCGGACTATGTCACAGGCCAAAGTTTCACGATCGACGGCGGCCTTGAGATGAATTGGGGCCAAGGCGCCTGAGCGAAGCGTTTCAGCTCAAGATGCGCGACGGCAGATCCGAGGGCTGCGAGACTTCGCGGACAAGCTCTCCGACTTCCGATTCCGGCACATATTGCGCGATGTCGGCTTGCGCAATCATGCCGCAGCAAGCCCCGTCGATGTCCACGACGGGCGCTCGCCTGATTTGATTGTCGGCGAGCATGCCGCAACATTCGTCGAGGTCCATCTCCGGCGTGACGGTCACGATCGGATTCGACATCACCGAGCGGACATTTGCGCTCGGGTCCAATCCCTTTGCGACGCCTCGGCAGGCAATGTCGCGATCGGTCACGATGCCGACAAGCTGATGATCGCCGTCGACGACCGGAATTGCGCCGCAGTTCTGATCCGCCATGAGTGCGGCGGCGGTTTCCAAACTCGTGTCCGGGCTGCAACAGACAGGATCCTTTGTCATCACTTCTTGAACCTGCATGGCTTGAACCTTTTCGTGGTGCCGCACTGCCGCTCGAGGCCGCCGCGACAAGGATTGGGACGATACTCGCTGCACCTCATCTTGTGCTTCTGCGAGCGAGAGCTGATTTGGGCGCACGCCCCCGCCCGTCAAGTGCGCCAAGACGAGCTCGAAGCCAATCGCGCGCGAGCGATGCAGCTCGGAGCGGGCAAATCAGCGAGGCCTTAAGGCGCGAGCTATGTACGCGAACTTCAAGCCACGACCCGCATTATTAACTATCGGCCACATAGTTGGCCACGTAGGAGAAAGCGGCGTAGCAAAGCCTCGTCTCGCTTTGCTTGATGCGGTGCCGCAGAAGGAGTGGATGCAATGAAGAACGTCCTGAAAAAGGCGCTGGCCGTTACGGCTGCAACGGCCTTGTTGGGTGCTGCAGCCGCGAGCCCCGTCGCGGCGCGTGTCGGCGGCGGGTTTGGTGGCGGATTCCATGGTGGAGGCTTCGGCGGTGGATTCCACGGAGGCTTCGCTGGCGTCCACGGTGGCTTCCATAGCGGCTTCGCGGGCGCCGGCTGGCGCGGCGGCGGCTGGCATGGAGGCTGGGGCGGCGGTTGGCGCGGCGGCTATGCGCGCGCCGGCTGGGGCCATGGCGGCTGGGGTTGGCGCCGCGGCTGGGGCTGGGGGCCTGGATGGGGCTGGGCCGCTTGGGATGCAGGCCTCGGATTAGGCCTTGCTGTCGACCTGGCTGCTGCACCCTATTACGGATATCCCTGCTATTACGGCTATGGCTATGGCTATCCTTATGGTTATGCCTGCGGCTATGGATATCCGGTCGCCTATTGGTGAGCGCATATAACACTGAAGACGGAGGAGCCGTCGGCAGAAGCCGGCGGCTTCTTCTTTTTGCGTCTACGTCTTTCTCAGAAAGGGCCGCATGCCTTGGCGTGCGAGCTCGTCGGCGCGTTCGTTGTTCGGGTCTCCGGCATGGCCCTTGAGCCAATGCCACGTCACTTTGTGAGCAACCGCGGCGGCTTCGAGTCTCTGCCAAAGCTCGGCGTTCTTCACCGGCTTCTTTTCCGCCGTCTTCCAGCCGTTCTTCTTCCACGTGTTGAGCCATGTGGTGATGCCGCCGCGCAGATAAGCGGAATCGGTATAGACGTCGGCCTCGCAGGCGCGCGTCAAAGCTTCGAGCGCTTTGATTGCCGCCATGAGCTCCATGCGATTGTTGGTCGTCATCGGCTCGCCGCCGGAAAGCTCCTTGCGATGCGCGCCAAAGGTCAAAACGGCGCCCCATCCGCCGGGGCCGGGATTGCCCGAACAGGCCCCGTCCGTCCAGATCGCGACGCGTTCACTCAAAGCTCGCGCCCCGGATCTCTGAGCCCCAAGTCGCGCGCGCTCTTGCAGCGCTGGTGAAATCGCAGGCGCTTGATGTAGTCGAGCGGGTCTTTCGGCTTGACCAGCGCGCCGGGCGGTACATTCAGCCAGTCGACGAGACGCGTGAGCGCAAAGCGCAGGGCCGAGCCGCGCGCCAGAACCGGCAGCGCTTCGATTTCGGCTTTGGTGAGCTTGCGCATGCGCTGATAGGAGTCGATCAGCGCCATGCCCTTCGTCACATTGAAGGAGAGATCCGGCTCGAAACACCAGGAATTGAGACAGACCGCAAGGTCATAGGCGAGGAAATCCGTGCAGGCGAAATAGAAATCGATGAGCCCCGAGACTTCGTCGCCTAGAAAGAGAACATTGTCTGGGAAAAGATCGGCGTGGATCGTGCCGCGCGGCAGATCGCGCGGCCAGGCAATCGCGAGAAAGGCGAGCTCATCGGCAATAAAGGAGGCAAGTCCCGCCTGCACTTCACGCGCACGCTCCTTCGCCGTTCCAAAGAGAGAGGGCCAGGATTCGAGCGAGAGCGCATTCGGCCGCACCAGATCGAAATCGGCGCCGGCGCGATGCAATTGGCCGAGCGCCAGGCCGAGCGCAGCGCATTGCGGCGGGCTCGGCCTGCGGCTCGAGACGCCTTCGAGAAAGGTGACGATCGCCGCCGGGCGTCCGGCGAGCTTGCCGAGCGTCACGCCGTTTTGCGTCTTGACGGGCTGCGGGCAGGGCAGGCCGCGCGCCGCGAGATGTTCCATCAATGTCAGAAAGAAGGGGAGGTCGGAGGCGGCGACACGCTTCTCGTAAAGCGTCAGAATGAAAAGGCCCGCTTCGACGTGCAGGAGAAAGTTGGAGTTTTCAACCCCTTCGGCAATGCCTTTGTAAGAGAGCAAGCGGCCGAGACCGTAATCGGCGAGAAACGCCTCGAGCTCGACGTCGGAGACTTCCGTATAGACGGCCATGCTGCGCCCGGGATCACGCTGGTTCCGGATCGGATCGATCCGAAATCATGAAAGTGATCGACTCTAAAGAGCGGAATTCAAGTGAAAAACCGGCGGCCATTTCTGGCGTCCCGCTTCGGCATTCCGATTGGACTTCGGAAAACCGGCTTCCACCTTTCCGGATCATGCTCTTTTGATTGAGCATGATCACTTCGGAAAACCGGCTTCCACTTTTCCGGATCATGCTCTTTTGATTGAGCATGATCACTTCGAAAAACCGGCTTCCACTGTTCCGGATCATGCTCTAGGCCGCATTTTCTTGGCGCATCGTGACATCCGCCGTGGGTTCCGCCAAGGGCGGAGCCAAGCTCTCGGGATGGATTACGCCGCAGGAGACGATGAGCTTGACGGCCTCGTCGGGCGTCAGCGCGACTTCGATCACCGAGCTCGCCGGCATGAAAAAATAAAATCCGGTCGTCGGATTGGGCGTGCACGGCAGGAAGACCGAGACGTAGGGTTCGCCGACCGGCGGCAGTTTCGCGGCAACGGCATCGGCCGGCGTTACCGAGATGAAGACGAGCGTCCATGTGCCTTTGACCGGAAATTCGATCAGGCCGACCTTGCGGAAGGACGTTGCAGATTGCGAGAACAAGGTCTCGAAGACCTGCTTCACGCTCTTGTAGATCGAGCGGATGATCGGCATGCGCCCGAGCAGAGCCTCGCCGAGCGCGATGAGGCTGCGACCGGCGAGATTGGCGGCGAGAAAGCCGAGGAGGGTGAGGCCGAGAAAGGCGACGATGACGCCAAGGCCCGGAAGCGGGAAGGGGAGGTAGGTGTCGGGCCAGAAGCGTGTCGGAAGGAGCTTCTTGACCCAGCCGTCGACCGTATCGATGAACCACCAGACGAGGTAGAGCGTGACCGCGAGCGGGCCTGCGACGACTAGGCCCGCCAGGAACCAATTACGGATATGGGCGCCGATACTCGCACCTTTCGGGGGTGGGTCGTCGGCCGGGGAGAATTGCGTCATAGATCGTCTCGCTTCCGAGACTTCTTAGCAGGAGAGCTGCCGGTGCGGCGAAAAATACGCGAATTCCCGCGCCGCTTCTGCACTGCCCAACCGAAACTTCCAGTTTAGTCTAGCGGAGCTGTAGATTAATCGATTTCCGCGCGACAGAAAGAAAAAATACCTCCGGAATGCTGATTTTGAGGGCAGGATGCTTCAAGACGCGTGACATTGCGTCACGTCTAAGCTAAAAACGCGCCGCCATCCAAACAGGCCTCCGGCACTGCCTCTGGCCAATCCGGGATGTGCACTGTCCAAGTCGTGGGAGGAAGCCTTCTTCGCGTGCCGGCGTCGCCAGGCGCCCTTTCCCCCAAGAGGGAACGAGCCCGAAGAAGGTCTAGGACGAGGGAGAGAAGGCGAGGCGCTCATCCGCCTCGCCTTTTCCTTTTTCAGTCGTCGATCGCTGCATCACTGTCGCACGTCGTAATGACTAACCTATCTCGCCTTCTGCCCAAGCACGTTTTGTCTCCACGCAGAATAGGTCAAAACGTCCAAGCTCGATCGCGGCGCGCATGCCCGCCATCAACTCTTGGTAATAGGCGAGATTGATCGCGGTGAGCGCCATCATCGCGAGAATCTCGCCAGCCTTGACGAGATGGTGCAGGTAGGCGCGGGAGAAATTACGCGCCGCTTCGCAGGAAGATTCCGGATCGATAGGGCGCGGATCCGCGGCATGGCGCGCATTGCGCAGATTGATCCGGCCGTAGCGGCTGTAGACGAGCCCATGACGGCCGGCGCGCGTCGGCAAAACGCAATCGAACATGTCGATCCCGCGGCGCACGGATTCGAGAACATCATCCGGCGTGCCGACGCCCATGAGATAGCGCGGGCGCGCCTCCGGCAGATGGGGCAGGGTAGCTTCGATCGTCGCCAGCATGACCGCTTGCGGCTCGCCGACCGCGAGGCCGCCCAAAGCGTAGCCTTCGAAATCCATGTCGACGAGGGCCCGCGCGCTCGCCTTGCGCAAATGAGGCGATGCGCCGCCCTGAACGATGCCGAAGAGGGCGTGGCCGGGCTCAGCGCCGAAGGCGCGCTTGCTGCGCTCCGCCCATCGCAGCGACAGCAGCATTGCCCGTTCGACTTCGGTGTCCGGCGCGGGCAATCTCACGCACTCGTCGAGCTGCATCTGGATGTCGGAGCCGAGGAGCCGCTGGATCTCCATGGCGCGCTCCGGCGAAAGCCGATGGCGCGCGCCGTCGATGTGCGATTGGAAGGTGACGCCGTTCTCATCGATCTTTCTCAGCTTAGCGAGCGACATCACTTGATAGCCGCCGGAATCGGTCAAGATCGGCCAGGGCCAGTCCATGAATCGGTGCAAGCCGCCGAGTTCGGCGATGCGCTCAGCGCCCGGCCGCAACATGAGATGGTAAACATTGGAAAGCACGATATCGGCGCCGAGCGCATGCACGTCGCCCGGATACATGGCTTTAACCGTCGCGGCAGTGCCGACCGGCATGAAAGCGGGCGTTCGGATTTTCCCGCGCGGCGTCGTGATGGCGCCGGTGCGCGCCGCGCCGTCCCGCTTGGCGATCTCGAACTGGAACACGTCACCCTCCGGGGAAGAGCAGGCACGCATCGCCGTAGGAATAGAATCGATAGTTCGTCTCTATGGCATGGGCGTAAGCGGCTTTCATCACTTCGGTCCCGCAAAACGCGCAGACGAGCATGAACAAGGTCGAGCGCGGCAGATGGAAATTGGTGAGCAAAAGATCGACCGCGTTGAATTTATATCCGGGTGTGATGAAGAGATTTGTCTCGCCGCTATAAGCTCCGATCGTTCCGTCTTGCCGCGCGGCCGATTCGAGAAGCCGCAGCGACGTCGTGCCTACGGCCAGGATGCGCCGTCCCTCAGCGCGCGCCCCATTCAGCCGCGCAGCTACCTCTTCGCTGATCTCGCCCCATTCCGCGTGCATTTTGTGGGCGCTCGTATCCTCGGCTTTCACCGGCAGAAAGGTACCGGCGCCTACATGGAGCGTGATCTGCGCGACCTCGATCGCGCGGGCGCCGAGTGCGCCCACGAGTTCGGGCGTGAAATGAAAGCTGGCGGTCGGTGCCGCAACCGCGCCCGGCCGACGCGCAAATAGCGTTTGGTAGTCTTGCGCGTCGCACGCATCTGGCGCGCGTTTGCTGGCGATATACGGGGGCAATGGCATCTGTCCCAAGGCTTCGATCGCCCTGTCGAGCTTTTCGCCTGTCGCAAAAAATCCGAGCAAGACTTCGCCCTCGGCATGTTTTTCGAGGATTTCTGCTTCGAGCTCCGCGCTCTTGCCGGAAAAGAGAAGTCTGTCGCCTCTTTTCAATTTTTTCGCCCCCTTGGCAAACGCGAGCCAGCGCGTCGCGTCGAGCCTCTTATGCAGCAGGATTTCGATCCTTGCGCGATTTTCGCCGCGCCGACGATAGGCTTCGAGCCGCGCGGGGATCACGCGGGTGTCATTGACGACGAGAACGTCGCCTGGATTCAGCAAATCCGGTAGATCGCGGATTGTCCGATCTTCGAAATCCTTCGTCCGTGGGCGCACGACGAGCAGGCGCGCTGCATCGCGCGGCACGATCGGGCGCAGTGCGATGCGTTCCGGCGGCAGATGAAAATCGAAGACGTCGACGCGCATGTTCCTCACGCCGGGATTTGCGTGTTCCTTAAGCACGATCCCGAAAAGTGGCTACCGGTTTTCGGACAAGATCGTGCTCAAAGCGACCGCATCTTCCTCTAGCGAGCCCGCAAGCGTGAGGCATTGAGAAACGAGGCGTTCAGCTCACCGTCGCCGTGACGATCCTGTCGGGGTCTTTCGCCGGTTCGCCGCGTTTGATCTTGTCGACGTTTTCCATTCCGGAGACCACCTTCCCCCAAACCGTATATTTGCGATCGAGGAAGCGGGCATCGTCGAAACAGATGAAGAATTGCGAATTGGCTGAATCCGGATGTTGCGCGCGCGCCATGGAAACGGTGCCGCGCACGTGCGGTTCGGCATTGAACTCGGCCTTGAGATCCGGATATTTCGAGCCACCCGTTCCGGTGCCGTGCGGACAGCCGGTTTGCGCCATGAATCCGTCGATGACCCGGTGGAAGGCGACACCGTCGTAGAATTTCTCGCCCACGAGCTTCTTGATATGGGACACGTGAGCCGGCGCGAGATCGGGCCGCATCTCGATCACGACCTCACCTTTCGTCGTTTCGAGCGTGAGCTTATTGCCGGGTGCGACCATGGTTTTCTCCCAAGACTCTGCGAGGGCCCAATAGTCGAAACGCCGACCCAGGTAAACATTTCTTTCGGCCGATGGCCGAGGCCTCTCTGCATCGGCCAAGCCGATGGCCGATTTCTGCGAGCGCCCTAATATGTTAGCGTTTTCGCGCCGACGACAGGGTGGAAATCATGCCGCATGTTCCTTCTCCCGATCCGCTTCTTGCTTCCGATCCTTTGCCGGGAACGCCGCACGAGGCGGAGCCAAGAAGGCGCGACTTTCTGTTTCTCGCGACCGGCGCTTTCGGGGTCGTCGGGACGATTGCGGCGCTGGTGCCGCTTTTCGCCCAGCTCACGCCCGATGCTTCGACCATCGCTGCGGGCGGCCCGATCGACATCGATCTGAAGGGAATTCAGCCGGGTCAAATGATCATTGCGCGCTGGCGCTCGCGGCCGATCTTCATCATCAGGCGGACGCCGAGCCTTCTCAAGACATTGCAATCGCCGGAACTCGTCGCGCTTCTGTCGGACCCCTTCTCGCGCGTCAATCAGCAGCCGGATTATGCCGCCAATTGGCATCGTTCGATCAAACCGGACTATGGCGTCCTCGTCGGCATCTGCACGCATCTCGGTTGCATTCCGGAATTCTTTCCCAATCCCAGCGCGACGACGCCGACGGGGGATTGGCTCGGCGGCTATTTCTGCCCTTGCCACGGCTCGAAATATGATCTCGCCGGGCGCGTCTTTAGAGGCGTCCCGGCCCCCTATAATTTGCCGGTGCCCCCTTACAGGTTCGTCAGCGATACGATGTTGCGCATCGGCGAGAATCCGGAAGGCAGCACGTATGATCTCGATGATATCGTGCAGCTTTAGAAGTCGAGTAGCCTTTCCCGGACGGCGCGCAGCGCCGATCCGGGATCCAGAGTCTGAAGGCTTAGATTCCCTGGCCCCGGGATCTGCGCCCGTCGTGTCCTGCGCGAAGCGCAGGGCGTCGATCTAAGGGCGCATGGAGCGTCCTATCGCGGACTTGCCGGCGACGTGAGCACGAGAGCGTGATCTTTTCGGAGAAGCGCTGCGCGCCCCGCCGGCTTATGCTTCTCAGCTATTTCTGTTTCGCGGCCCTTGCGGGCTTCGCGTCCGAGGCGAGCTGCATCTTCACGATCTTGTCGGGATCGGTGACCATTCCGTTCTGCTCCTTGTCGCCCTTTTTGATTTTGTCGGCGACATCCATTCCGGCGATCACCTGGCCAAACAGCGTATATTGACCGTCGAGGAAATCGGAATCGGCGAGGCAGATGAAGAATTGCGAATTTCCTGAATTCGGGTCCTGCGCGCGCGCCATGCCGACGGCGCCCCGCTTGAACGGCGCGTTGGAGAATTCCGCCGGCACATTGGGCAGATCGGAGCCGCCCGTGCCCGTGCCGGTCGGATCGCCTGTCTGCGCCATGAAGCCTTCGATCACGCGATGGAAGACAATGCCGTTGTAAAAACCGCGCTTCGTCAAGGTCTTGATCTGCGCGACCGTCTTGGGCGCGAGATCGGGGCGCAGGAGGATCGTGATGCGTCCGTCCTTCGTGTCGAGATAGATGATGTCGTTGAGATTGGGCGCGGCGGCGAGCGGGGCCGCGAAGGAACTGAGGGCGAGGGCGAGAAGCAGATTGCGTCGATTCAACTTCATTTTGTCCTCATTGCGGGCTGCGCGTCTTGGCCGCGATGGCGCGCGCCACGACGTCCGGTACGAAATTCGAAACATCGCCACCGAGCAGGGCGATTTGCCGAACCAATGTCGCGGCAATGTGACGAAGGCCAGGGGAAGCGGCAAGAAAGACGGTTTGGACATCGGGCGCCATGACGGCATTCATGCCCGCCATTTCCAATTCGTAATCGAGGTCCGTGCCGTCGCGCAGGCCGCGCAAGATCAGATTTGCGCCGGCCTCGCGCGCTGCCGTCACCGCAAGACCTGAGAAGGTGATGACCGAAAGTTTGCAGCTTTGCGCCGCGACCAGGCCCTCACAGGATTTTCGTACGAGTTCGGCGCGTTCTTCGGGCGAGAACAACGGTTGTTTGCCCGGATGCACGCCGATTGCGACAATGACCTCGTCGCAGAAACGCGCCGCGCGCGTGATGATATCGATGTGACCATTGGTCAGCGGATCGAACGAGCCGGTATAGAGCGCCTTGCGGATCATCGTCTCTCTCTAGAGCGGCCAAGGCCCCGATGCAATCGCAGCTCCCGCTTCGCTTTTTCGCGCACGCATCGGATCCTCGCTCTTCGCCAAAGCCGCACGCGCGGTGCGCGGGTCGCGAATGGCTGAGGCAAGCGGTCCCGGCCAGCCCCCTTCAGCAGTCCTGATTGGGGATGAACCGACAACGCGCGATCCGCCGTTCATCGAGAACCGGTACGAGCGGCCGGATGCGTCTGTCCGATCGGCTCAATAGATGCTATAGCGCTGTCTGATCGAACTGGAAGATCGAACTGCTGGGCACACGGGGCAGACATGACCCTGGAACAGCTTCGGATTTTTGTCGCGGTCGCCGAGCGCCAGCATGTCACGCAGGCCTCGCGCGTCCTCAATCTCGCCCAATCGGCGACGAGCCATGCGATTGCGGCGCTGGAAGCGCAGCACGACACGAAATTGTTCAACCGCGTTGGACGCCGGATAGAATTGACCGAGGCGGGCCGCGTCTTCCTGGTGGAAGCGCGTGCCGTGCTGGCGCGGGCGGAAGCGGCTCAATTGAAGCTCAGCGAATTTGCCGGGTTGCAGCGCGGCACGCTGAAGGTTCAGGCGAGTCAGACGATCGCGAGCTATTGGCTGCCGCGCCATATCGTTGCCTTTCGCCGGGCTTATCCGCAGATCTGGATCGACGTCGCCATCGGCAATACGGCGCAAGTCGCCGAAGCAGTCGAGACAGGCGCGGCTGAACTGGGCTTCGTCGAAGGCGAAGTGAAGTACGACGATTTCGAGTCAAGCCGCGTGGCTCGCGATCAGCTCGTGCTTGTCGTCGGCATGAATCATCCCTGGATCGAGCGGACCGATCTTTCGCCCGCCGATTTGATGGAGACCGAATGGGTCCTGCGCGAGGCGGGCTCCGGCACGCGATCGGCTTTCGAGGACACGCTCGTGGGCTTCGGCCTCGATCCTCGCAATCTCAGGATCGAGCTCGAATTGCCATCGAATGAAGCCGTGCGCGCGGCGGTCGAAGCGGGGCTCGGGGCGACTGCGCTTTCCGCCTCTGTTGCCGCGCCGAGCCTCGAAGCCGGATTGCTCCACCAGGCGGATTTCCGCCTGCCGGAGCGCGAGTTCCACGTTCTCCATCATCGCGAGCGCTATCGAAGCCGCGCGGCCGAAGCTTTGCTGGCAATGATGGCGTGAACCTTTCTCGCACAGGCGGGAGAGGGCTCAAATCGCCGCTTCGCCGCTGGCCTCTTCCTCGCTGATCCGCTCGACGCCGACGACGCGTTCGCCATCGGCCGTGCTGAAGACGATGACGCCCTGGGTGCTGCGGCCGGCGACGCGGATATCCTCGACCGGGCAGCGGATCAGTCTTCCGCCGTCCGTCACCAGCATGATCTCGTCGCTCTCCTCGACCGGCATGGAGGCGACGAGCGGGCCATTGCGCTGATTGACCGCCATGGCGACAATGCCTTTGCCGCCGCGTCCGGTGATCCGATATTCGTATGATGACGTGCGCTTGCCATAGCCTTTCGAGGAGACCGTCAGGATGATTTCCTCGGCTGCCGACATTTCGGCATAGCGCTCGGGCGTCAAGGGCGTCGTTTCCTCACCATTTGCTTCTTCGTTTGATTCGACGCTTTCCGCGGGCGCTTCGGCCGTCGCCTCGCCCGCGACCGCGCGGCGCATCTTCAAATAGGCCATGCGCTCGCCGCTCTCGGCTTCGATATGGCGCAGGATAGCAAGCGAAATCACACGATCGCCTTCGCCGAGCGCAATGCCGCGCACGCCCATCGAATCGCGCCCCTTGAAGACGCGCACATCGGTGACCGGGAAGCGAATACATTGTCCATTCGCGGTCGTAAGCAGCACGTCGTCCGCCTCGGTGCAGATTTGCACGTCGACGATCTCTTCGCCCTCGTCGAGCCGCATGGCGAGCTTGCCCGAGCGATTGACCTGCGTGAAATCGGAGAGCTTATTGCGTCTCACCGTGCCGCTCGTCGTCGCGAACATCACGTCGAGCTTCTCCCACTGCGCTTCGTCCTCGGGCAGCGGCATGATGGTCGTAATCCGCTCGCCTTGTTCGAGCGGCAGGATGTTGACGAGCGCCTTTCCGCGCGACTGCGGCGCGGCGGCGGGCATGCGCCAAACCTTTTCCTTATAGACTTGGCCGAGCGAAGAGAAGAACAGAACGGGCGTGTGGGTCGAAGCGACGAAGAGCCGGGCGACGAAATCCTCATCGCGCGTCTGCATGCCGGCGCGGCCTTTGCCGCCGCGTCTTTGAGCGCGATAGGTCGAGAGCGGCACCCGCTTGATATAGCCGGCGTGCGAGACGGTGACGACCATGTCTTCGCGCTGGATGAGATCTTCGTCCTCGAACTCGGCATCCGAGTCGCTTTCGAGGATCATCGTACGTCGCGGCGTTGCATGCGCCCGCTTGATCGCCAGAAGCTCGTCTTTGATGATGCCGAAGACGCGGGCGCGCGAGCGTAGAATATCGAGATAATCGGTGATCTCGGCCGCAAGCTTTTCGAGCGCTTCGGCGATCTCTTCGCGGCCGAGCGCGGTGAGCCTTTGCAGGCGCAAATCGAGAATCCCGCGCGCCTGCGCCTCCGAGAGACGGCATGTGCCGGTCTCGCTCAACGCATGGCGCGGGTCGGCAATCAGCGCGACGAGCGGTGCCATGTCATGTGCCGGCCACTCGCGGCTCATCAAAGCTTCGCGCGCCGCCGCAGCATCGGGAGAAGAGCGAATGAGGCGCACGACCTCGTCGATATTGGCGACGGCGATCGCAAGTCCGACCTGGAGATGAGCGGCATCGCGCGCCTTGGCGAGCTTGAACTTTGTGCGCCGCGTGACGACTTCCTCGCGGAAATCGACGAAGGCGGTGAGAAAATCCCTGAGCGTCAGCGTCTCGGGCCGGCCGCCGTTGAGCGCGATCATATTGGCCGGGAAAGTCGCCTGAAGCGTCGTGAAACGCCAGAGCTGATTTAGCACCACGTCGGCGACGGCATCGCGCTTGAGCTCGATGACGATCCGCATGCCTTGGCGATCGGATTCGTCGCGCAGATCCGAAATGCCTTCGATCTTCTTATCGCGCACGAGCTCGGCAATGCGCTCGAGCAGCGCCGACTTGTTCACCTGATAGGGAATCTCGGTGACGATGATCGCCTCGCGCTCCTTGCGGAGCTCTTCGATCTCATATTTGGCCCGCACAATGATCGAACCGCGCCCCGTGAGATAGGCGGCGCGAATTCCGGCGCGGCCGAGAATCGTGCCGCCGGTCGGAAAATCAGGCCCGGGAATGATCGACATCAGCGCTTCCGCACCGATGTCGGGCTGATCGATGAGGGCGATCACGGCATCGATGACCTCGCCGAGGTTGTGCGGGGGAATATTGGTCGCCATGCCGACCGCAATTCCGCCTGCGCCATTGACCAGGAGGTTCGGGAATTTCGCCGGCAGAACCACCGGCTCGCGTTCGCGGCCATCATAATTGGCCTGGAAATCGACCGTTTCCGCGTCGAGATCGTCAAGCAGCGGGATGGCGGCGCTCGCAAGGCGCGCTTCGGTGTAGCGTTCCGCCGCGGGCGGATCGCCATCGACCGAACCGAAATTGCCCTGCCCATCGATGAGGGGAAGACGCATTGAGAAGGGCTGCGCCATGCGCACCAGCGCGTCATAGATCGCGAGATTGCCGTGCGGATGGTATTTGCCCATCGTATCGCCGGTGACGCGCGCCGATTTATTGTAGGGGCGGTCCGGCGTATAATTGTTCTCGTACATCGAGAAGAGAATGCGCCGGTGCACCGGCTTCAAGCCGTCGCGCACATCGGGCAAAGCGCGGCTTACGATCACGCTCATCGCGTAATCGAGATAGCTGCGGCGCATCTCGTCGGAAATCGAAATCGGGCGGACGTCGGACCCGCCGGGTCCGGCGTTATTTTCTTCGTTATCGGCCAAGGCAAATCATCCGGAAATTAGAGCAAAGGCGATGCTCTAGAGCACTTCCAGATATAATCAATCGGGCCGCAAAAAGCCAGGGGTCCGCGTTGCAGGCCATGACGAAAACACACGCTCTCTCAGGTGCTTACCCGATGCGCCATGAATGTTCGTGGGCCGCATCGCAAGGCCTCGTTCCCGTGGCGGGATAGAGCCGATTCCGGCGCCTAGAACGGAATATCGTCATCGATCATATCGGCGACGCGGCCACCGCGCTTTTCCGTCGGCTCCATCGGAGAGGAGCGGCCGAAATTCGCCCCGCTCGAAACATCGAGCGCACCAGCGCGCTCATCGCCTATTTCGCCGCGGGGACCGCCGCGGCTGTCGAGCAGAGTGAGCTCGCCCCGGAAACGCTGCAGCACCACCTCGGTCGTGCGCCGCTGATTGCCGTCGCGATCCGTATATTCGCGCGTTTGCAATTGGCCCTCGAGATAGATCTTCGAGCCCTTCTTGCAATATTGCTCGGCGATCTTGCCGAGGTTCTCGTTGTAGATCACGACATTGTGCCACTCGGTGCGCTCCTTGCGCTCGCCCGTCGCCTTGTCGCGCCAGGAATCCGTCGTCGCGACACTGAAACTCACGACGGAATCGCCGGAATTCAAGCGCCGCACTTCGGGATCGCGGCCCAAATTGCCGACCAGAATGACCTTGTTGACGCTCCCCGACATGGCACTTCTCCATCACCAAAGAGATTGCACTTTAAGAGACCGGCGAACCTTACTCGCAAGCCCAGGCCCGCGCCTCGATCAAGTTTTTTGTCCACAAGCGAATTGACAAGCGCGTGCTTAAGTGTTCTACATTTGTTCTAGCAGGCTCCAAATCGCAATGCAAGGGGGAATGTATGGTTCGCAAAATGACACCTCTCATATTCGCATTCTTCGCGCTTGCCGCTGCGCCGGCGTTTGCGCAAGAGCCCAGCGGTTGCGACAAGTTCAAGTGGCCGCTCGATCAAGAGCGCGCTTTACTCGCCAAGCCGTCGCAAATCGCCTCGGGCGGCGAGCTGGCGCAAACGCCGGCTGCAGCGCTCCTCAGTCTGGTGCCTTTGGCGAAAGCGAACTTGCCGCTGACGCCCTCGCGGGCACCGAGATATTCCGATTCTTATGCCGGCTTCCTGCGTGCTCCGGCTCCGCAAGCTGGCACCTATAGAATTACGCTCTCCCACGCTGCCTGGACCGACGTCGTGCAAGACGGGCATGAGCTGAGGTCCGTGGCCTTCACTGGCGCGAGGGATTGCAGCGGGCTCGCCAAGAGCGTGAAATTCGAGCTCGCGGCGGCGCCATTCGTCATCCAGGTCAGCGGAACTTCGGCGCATGCGATCGCCCTCGCCGTGACGGCGGATTGAGCTTCTCGAGACACGGGGAGAAAAGTAGCCTTCTCCCCGCAAACGGGAGAGCGCGTTCTAATCCGCTGCGGTTTTCGCGCTCTCCCCCATCGGCCCGGCATCGAGCGTAGCCGCGAGCCTCTTGCGATCGAGCTCGCCTTCGGAGCGCGCGATGACGACGGTCGCAACGCCGTTTCCGACGAAATTGGTGAGCGCGCGGCATTCGCTCATGAATTTGTCGATGCCGAGGAGGATTGCCATGCCGGGCACAAGGGCAGGGGAAATGGCGGAGAGCGTCGCGGCAAGCGTGATGAAGCCCGCGCCGGTGACGCCGCTCGCGCCCTTAGAGGTCAGCATAGCGACGATCAGAATCGTCATCTGTTGGCCGAGAGAAAGATGATAGCCGAGCGCCTGAGCAATGAAGAGGGTGGCGAGCGTCATATAGATGTTCGTTCCGTCGAGATTGAAACTATAGCCGGCCGGCACGACCAATCCGACGACCGACTTCGAGCACCCAAGCCTTTCGAGCTTCTGCATCAACTGCGGCAGCGCGCTCTCGGACGAACTCGTCCCGAGCACGATCAAGAGCTCGTCTTTGATATAGGAGAGAAACTTGAAGATGTTGAAGCCGGCCAGACGCGCAATTGTCCCGAGGACGAAGACGATGAAGACCGCCGCAGTCAGATAGAAGGTGGCGATCGCGCCGGCGAGCGAGCCGAGCGCCTGCGGTCCGTATTCGCCGATCGTATAGGCCATTGCGCCGAAAGCAGCCATCGGCGCGGCACGCATCACGATGTTGATGACGCCGAAAATCGCGTGCGTAGCCTCGTCGATCAGCGCGCGCAAAGCCTTGACTCTTTCGCCGAGCGCGAGGAGCGCGAAGCCGAACAGAATCGCGAAAAGCAGGACTTGCAGAATGTCGCCGCGCGCGAAGGCGCCGACGACACTGTCGGGAATGATGTCGAGAATGAATTGCACGGGGTTTTCGGCCCCGGCTGCCTTGGCATAGGTTGCTACCGCGGCCTGGTTGGCGCCGGAGGCAAGTCCCGCGCCGGGACGCAGGAGATTGCCGGTCACGAGTCCGATAGCGAGCGCAAACGTCGAGACGATCTCGAAATAGAGGATCGCCTTGATGCCGATCCGTCCGACTTTCCGGGCATCCGAAATATGGGCAATGCCGGAGCTCAGCGTGAGGAAAATGATCGGCGCGATCACCATTTTGATGAGCTTGACGAAACCATCGCCCAGCGCCTTCACCCAATCGCTCGTCGCAACGTGCGGAAAAAGCCAGCCGACGAGCACGCCAAGCGCCAATCCGGCGAGAACCTGGACATAAAGGTGTCTGTAGAAGGGCTTGCTCATGCGGAGGGAGACGGCTGGGGCAGGAGCGACCATTGTTGTTCTTTCATTATCCCACCCGCCTCTCAGATTGCATGGCGAGGATGGCCGGGGCAATCCCGGGCGGACCAAAGCCCCACAGACGGGTCGGCCCGCCGGGAGGCGCGCCCCCTTGGAATTCGCAATTCTTGCCCGAAAGGCTTATCTTGGTATGAGGCGGCCGGTGCCCGGCGGCAAATCTACGCACATCGATGAAGACGTCACGCAAATCAGCCCGTAAACCCGAGCCTGAACTCGACCTGCCGTTCGCCAAGGATCTGCGGGTCATCTCCATTCGCGGCGCGCGCGAGCACAATCTCAAGAACATCGATCTTGTGATCCCGCGCGACAAGCTCGTCGTCTTCACCGGGCTTTCGGGTTCGGGCAAATCTTCGCTCGCCTTCGACACGATCTATGCCGAGGGCCAGCGCCGCTATGTCGAATCGCTCTCGGCCTATGCCCGGCAATTCCTCGAAATGACGCAAAAGCCGGACGTCGATCAGATCGACGGGCTGTCTCCCGCTATTTCGATCGAACAGAAGACCACATCGAAAAACCCGCGCTCGACCGTCGGCACGGTTACCGAGATCTACGACTATATGCGCCTCCTCTGGGCGCGGGTCGGCATTCCCTATTCGCCCGCAACCGGTCTGCCGATCGAAAGCCAGACGGTGAGCCAGATGGTCGATCGCGTGCTGGCGCTCCCCGAGCGCACGCGGCTCTATCTGCTCGCTCCCGTCGTGCGCGGGCGCAAGGGCGAATATCGCAAGGAAATCGCCGATTTCATGAAGCGCGGTTTCCAGCGGCTCAAGATCGACGGCGAATTCTGCGAGATCGCCGAGACGCCGACGCTCGACAAGAAGATCAAGCACGATATCGAAGTCGTGGTCGATCGGATCGCCGTGCGTCCCGACATGGCGGCGCGACTGGCTGAAAGTTTCGAGACCGCGCTCGAGCTCGCCGACGGCATCGCGATCATCGAATTCGCCGACGAAAAGGAGAGCGGCAGGCCGAAACAGATCGTCTTCTCCTCGAAATTTGCCTGTCCGGTCTCGGGCTTCACGATCCCGGAGATCGAGCCTCGGCTCTTTTCCTTCAATAATCCTTTCGGCGCATGTCCGGCCTGCGGCGGGCTCGGGAGCGAAGAGACGGTCGATCCCGATCTCGTGGTTCCCGATACGAAACTCACTCTGCGCAAGGGCGCGATCGCACCTTGGTCGCGCTCGACAACGCCCTATTATCTGCAGACGCTCGAATCGCTCGCCAAACATTATAAGTTCCGGCTCGACGTGGCGTTCGAGTCGCTGCCCGAGAACGTGCAAGAGATCATCCTCTATGGATCTGGCGAAGAGCCGGTCCGCTTTTCTTATAATGACGGGCTTCGCTCTTACGAGGTGAAGAAGCCATTCGAGGGCGTGATCAGCAATCTCGAGCGTCGCTATCGCGAAACCGAAAGCGAATGGGCGCGCGAAGAGATCTCGCGCTATATGACGGCGACCCCGTGCAGCGCTTGCAAGGGCTATCGGTTGAAGCCCGAGGCGCTGGCGGTCAAGATCGATCACAATCATATCGGCGAAGTCACCGACCTTTCGGTCCGCGATGCGCATCGCTGGTTCGCCGAGCTGCCCGGCAAGCTCGACGAGAAGCGCGGCGAGATCGCCAAGCGAATCTTGAAGGAGATCGGCGACCGGCTGACGTTTCTTCTCGATGTCGGCCTCGACTATCTGACGCTCTCGCGCGCTTCGGGCACGCTTTCGGGCGGCGAGAGCCAGCGCATACGTCTGGCCTCGCAAATCGGCTCGGGTCTGACCGGCGTGCTCTACGTGCTCGACGAGCCTTCGATCGGGCTGCATCAGCGCGACAATGCGAAACTGCTCGAGACTCTGCGCCGGCTGCGCGATCTCGGCAATAGCGTGATCGTCGTCGAACATGACGAAGACGCGATGCTTGCCGCCGATCACGTCGTAGACGTCGGGCCGGGCGCCGGAATCCACGGCGGCGAGATCGTTGCGCAGGGCACGGCCGCCGAAATCATGGCCGATCCGAAATCGCTCACCGGACAATATCTTTCGGGCGAGAAGCAAGTTCCGGTGCCGCGCGCGCGGCGCAAGCCTCAACCCGGGCGCAAGCTCAAGATCATTGGCGCGAGCGGCAATAATTTGAAGCGCGTGTGCGTCGATATTCCGCTCGGCCTCTTCACCTGCGTCACCGGCGTTTCAGGCGGCGGCAAATCCACTTTGATCGTCGATACGCTCTATAAGGCCGTAGCGCGCAAGCTCAATGGCGCGCTGGAGCATCCGGCACCTTTCGAGGCCATCGAGGGCCTGCAGCATCTCGACAAGGTCATCGACATCGATCAATCGCCGATCGGCCGCACGCCGCGCTCGAACCCGGCGACCTATACGGGCGCCTTCACGCCGATCCGCGACTGGTTCGCCGGGCTCCCGGAAGCGAAGGCGCGCGGCTATCAGCCAGGGCGCTTCTCGTTCAATGTGAAGGGCGGGCGCTGCGAAGCCTGCCAGGGCGACGGCGTCATCAAGATCGAAATGCATTTCTTGCCCGACGTCTATGTCACTTGCGACGTCTGCAAGGGCAAGCGCTACGATCGCGAGACGCTCGAAGTCAAATATCGCGACAAATCGATTGCCGACGTGCTCGACATGACGGTCGAAGAAGCCACGAGCTTTTTCAAAGCCGTGCCGTCGATCCGCGAAAAAATGAAAACCCTTGCGCGCGTGGGGCTCGGCTATATCAAGCTCGGCCAGCAGGCGACGACGCTCTCGGGCGGCGAAGCGCAGCGCGTGAAGCTCGCCAAGGAACTTTCGCGCCGCTCGACCGGCCGCACGCTTTATATTCTCGACGAGCCGACCACGGGCCTGCATTTTCACGACGTGGCAAAGCTGCTCGAAGTCCTGCATGAATTGGTGGAAGCCGGCAATAGCGTGGTGGTGATCGAGCATAATCTCGATGTCATCAAGACGGCGGACTGGATCGTCGATTTAGGTCCGGAAGGCGGCGACGGCGGCGGCACGATTGTCGCGCAGGGGACGCCTGAAGACATCGTCAAAGTGGCGCAGAGCTATACCGGGCATTATTTGAAGCCGGTCCTGACGCGGACCGCTGCACGCAAACAGGCGGCGGAATAGATCGGCCCGTAGCCTCGGAATTGCGCACCAGGCTCGCACTGGTCGATCTCATGTTCTGTCCCGGCTCACGGACGCTTCCATGCGTGTTTCGCATCGCCATATAGAAACATCCTATGAGACGCGCCGATTTGTCACGAAATTCATATTATGTTCATCTGGAAACGTGGTAGAGTGCCTGCATTGGCATGCGGTTCTTGCATGGCAGCCTTTCGCTTCCGGCTGCTGTGCCGCGCATGAAAATGGCTTAGGTCTCCCGCACCGGCCGGTTCGCCTAGGGCAATACTCCTGTAGGCGGCCGGACCCAACGCGAGCCCCGCCCTTGTCGCTCGCGTACCAAAGACGCCCGCTGGATTCCTCCCCCCGGCGGGCGTCTTACTTTTTGCGGTCGAGATCTTTCCGCTCGGCACCGGCTGCGCCGGCCTTCAGCAATTTGTAATTGATCGCATCGGTAAGCGCCTGAAACGAGGCATCGATGATGTTGGCCGAGACGCCGACAGTCGACCAAGTCTCGCCGCTGCCGTCGCGGAATTCGATGAGCACGCGCGTCACCGCATCCGTTCCGCCTTGGAAGACACGGACGCGGTAATCGACCAGTTCGAGGTCCTCGATGAAAGGCTGATATTTGCCGAGGTCCTTGCGCAGCGCGAGGTCGAGCGCATTGATCGGCCCATTGCCTTCCGCAACCGAAATCGAAACGTCGCCGTCGATGCGGATCTTCACCACCGCTTCCGAAATCGTCGTGAGCTCGCCTTTTGCATTGTGGCGGCGCTCGGCGTTCACGCGGAAACGCTCGACTTCGAAATAATCGGGCAGCGTTCCGAGGCTGCGCCGCGCCAGCAATTCGAACGAGGCATCCGCGCCTTCATAAGCGTAAAGCTGCGCCTCCTTCTCCTTCACCTCTTCAAGCAGCCGCGCGAGCCGCGGATCGTCCTTTTCGAGGCTGACGCCGAGCCGCTCGAGCTCGGCCATAATGTTGGATTTTCCCGCATAGCCCGAGACGAGCAGACGGCGGCGATTGCCGACGCTTTCGGGCTCCACATGTTCATAGGTCGCCGGCTCCTTCATCACCGCGGAAGCATGAATGCCTGCCTTGGTGGCGAAAGCCGAGGCGCCGACGTAAGGCCGGTGCCGGTCGGGCGCGCGGTTCAGCAATTCGTCGAGCGTGTGGCTGACCTTGGTGAGATTTGCGAGCTGCCCGCGCGACACACCGATTTCGAAAGCTTCTGCATAATCCTTCTTCAAGAGAAGCGTCGGGATGATAGAGACAAGATTGGCGTTGCCGCAGCGCTCGCCGAGACCGTTGAGTGTGCCCTGGATCTGGCGCGCGCCGGCGCGCACCGCCGCGAGCGAATTGGCGACGGCGTTTTCCGTATCGTTATGTGCGTGGATCCCGAGATTGTCGCCCGGAACGTGCTGCGCAACTTCGGCGACGATGCGCTCGATCTCATGCGGAAGCGTCCCGCCGTTGGTGTCGCAGAGCACGACCCAGCGCGCACCGGATCGATAGGCGGTCTTGGCGACGTCGAGCGCATAGGCCGGATTGGCCTTGTAGCCGTCGAAGAAATGTTCGCAATCGAGCAGGGTCTCGCGTCCCTTCGCCCGCGCGGCTTCAAGCGACTGCGCGATTCCTTCGAGGTTTTCTTCGAGCGTCGTGCCGAGCGCGACACGCACATGGAAATCCCAGGCCTTGGCGACGAAGCAGATGGCGTCGGCTTCTGCTTCGATGAGCGCGGCAAGGCCCGGGTCGTTCGAGGCCGAGCGTCCGGCGCGGCGGATCATGCCGAAAGCGGCGAAACGCGCATGCTCGAGCCGCGGCTTCTTAGCGAAGAATTGTGTGTCGAGCGGATTGGCGCCCGGATAGCCGCCCTCGATGTAATCGAGGCCGAGCGCGTCGAGCAGCGCCGTGATGTGCCTTTTATTGTCGAGCGAAAAATCGACCCCCGTGGTCTGCGCGCCGTCGCGCAGCGTCGTGTCGTAGAGATAGAGCCGGGCTCTGGTCATTGGGGCGGGCTCCCCAGCTTCTTTTCCATGCGCGTATTGGCGAGCCATTCGCCATTGACGGCAATGCTCTGCCGCTCGCGCGGCCGGAAGCCGTGTCGTTCGAGGAAGGGCAGGGCCGTGTCGCTGACGTCGGCCGTGAGTTTCGTCGCGCCGCGATTGCGCGCAAGCTTCTCGAGCGCCGCATAGAGAAGCGTGCCGATGCCCTCGTGCGCGGCTTCGGGACTCACGTAAAGCATGTCGATGTGATCGGCGCCTTTGAGGCTCGCAAAACCGACCGGCGCGCCGCCGCGCGTCGCAACGATCGTGAGCTGTTCGGCAAGCCTTCTGCCGAAGCGGGCTTCATCGTCGACGCTGGCGATCCAGGCGGTGCGTTGCGCCTCGTCGTAATCCTCGCTCGTCAACTCTTCGACCGAGTCGCGGAAGATCTGCGCGAGAACCGGCGTGTCAGCGGGCAGAAAAGGCCGCAGCGCGGCTTCCAGGGAGGCGCCGTTCATCGCTTCAGCTCCCAGCTCGTCGTGCCGTCCTTATTGTCCTTGAGCGCAATTCCCATCCCAGCGAGCTCATCGCGAATGCGGTCGGACTCGGCCCAATTCTTGGTGGCGCGCGCTTTGAGGCGAAGGTCGATAAGGGCCTCGACATGGGCTTTGTCGATCGGAATGGGCGCTGCCTGCCAGTCAGCCAAGTCTTTTTCGAAGAGTCCGACGAGGTGCCCGCAGGACGCGAGCCTTGCGCCCGCAAAGGCGACATCGTCGGAAGCTTCGCGATAGAGCCTCCGCAATCCAGTGATCGCCTCCGGCGTGTTGAGATCGTCTTCGAGTGCGGCGACGAATTCCGGGGCCAGCATCGAGGAGGAAGCGGCGAATTGCTTTGCGAGCGGATACCAGCGATCGAGTTCGCGCTGGCTCTCGCGCAGGCCGGCGAGCGTCCAATCGATAGGCTGCCGGTAATGCGTCTTGAGCATGTTGAAACGCAGGACTTCGCCCGGCCAATCTTTCAGCGCCTCGTGGATGGTGACGAAATTCCCCAGGCTCTTCGACATTTTCTCGCCTTCGACCTGGAGAAAGCCGTTGTGAACCCAGAAATTCGCCATCGCCTCGCGATGGAACGCCGAGCAGGATTGCGCGATCTCGTTCTCGTGATGGGGGAAGACGAGGTCGATGCCGCCGCCATGAACGTCGAAAGTCTCGCCGAGATATTTCCAGCTCATCGCCGAACATTCGAGATGCCAGCCAGGCCGTCCGCGGCCCCAGGGGCTTTCCCATCCGGGCTCATCGAACGAGGAAGGCTTCCAGAGCACAAAATCCATCGGGCCCTTCTTGTAGGGTGCGACTTCGACGCGTGCGCCGGCGATCATTTCGTCGAGCGGGCGCTTCGATAATTTGCCGTAATCGGGCATGGACGGCACGTCGAAGAGGACGTGTCCGTCGGCCTCGTAGGCATGGCCCGAGGCGATGAGCCGCTCGATGATGGCGATCATTGCGGCAATATGTTCGGTGGCGCGCGGCTGCACGGTCGGTTCCAGACAGCCGAGCGCCTTGGCATCGGCCTGGAAGATCGCATTGGTCTCTTCGGTCAGCTCGCGGATCGAAATGCCGCGTTCGGCGGCGCGCGCATTGATCTTGTCGTCGACGTCGGTGATGTTGCGGATGTAAGTGACGTGGTCCGGCCCGTAGAGATGGCGCAGCAGCCGGAACAGAACGTCGAAGACGATGAGCGGGCGCGCATTGCCGATATGGGCATAATCGTAGACGGTCGGCCCGCAGACATACATGCGCACATTGGCCGGATCGATCGGCGCAAATTCCTCCTTCCGCCGCGTCAACGTATTATAGAGCTGCAAGGCCATGATTTCCTCTGGCTCTGGCCCTGAGGTCGGATCGGAACTCTTTAGGAGACGAGACGGCTCAGGCCAGCGATGAAGCTAGCCGATAATGGTCCGGCGGATGCGGATCGGGCACGTCATATCGGGACCATGCGCGAGAACCGCTTGAGGGTCAAGAGATCGGCGCCGGCGGAAAGCTCGGCAGTTTAACTTTATCTTAGCGGCCTCGCCCAAGAATTGGAAAAGCACGCGCCGGCTCTGCTCCAAATCGAATCGGCAGGTGAGCGGCGAGCCTTCGCTGCGCCTTCGCGCATTCTAAATGTGCTTGGGAATCAGGACTTTGGAACTCGTCCGCGCCAGATCGCGAGAAGAAATCATGCCGCTTTCGCTGCGCCATTACTGCAGGTTTCTGCCCGTCCTGCTTTCGATCCTCGCGGGCCTGCTGGTGCTCGCGGCATTCGAAGGCCGGGTCATGGCGGATGAAACACGCACTTTCGTAATTCCCGCCGACGACGGCTATGGCGTTCAGGATTGTCTCGGCAAGGACCAGGCCTGCGCCCAAGTCGTCGCCTCCGCCTGGTGCGAAGCACATGGGCTCTCGGCTCCTTTGGCCTATGGCCGCGCCGAAGACATGGCCGGCGCCATTGCGGGCGTGCAGCCGGCGAAGCTCGATCCCGACGCTTTCGTCGTCACCTGCAAGGATTAGCCCTGCCGTTTGGCACCTAGCCGGCTGGCGCTCGCTCGGGCAGCTTTCCTGCAAACGGGCCGATTCCCGGAGGGGCTATGAAAAGCGGCGGCTGTCTGTGCGGCGGGGTCCGCTATCAGATTCATGGCGAGCTTTCGTCGCCGCTTGCCTGTCATTGTTCGCAATGTGGTCGAACCAGCGGCAATTTCGCCGTGATGGCGAGTTGCCGGTCGGAGCACCTTCTTCTCGCCAAGAGCGAGACTCTCGCCTGGTATCGCTCTTCCGAGAATGTCGAACGCGGCTTTTGCACGCGCTGCGGCGGCAATCTGTTCTGGAAGGCCATGCCAAGCAATGAAACCTATGTGACCCTCGGCACGCTAGACCGGCCGACCGGCCTTGCGATCGAGGAGCATATTTTCGTCGGCTCGAAATCGGATTTTTACGAAATTACCGATGCTAAGCCGCAAAAGCTCGAATGGTGATGCCCTCTCCCAGCTCGCGGGGAGGGCTAGGGCAATGTGATTTGCCCCTTTGCCCTTGATCAAACCATCGCCGCCAAAGCCTGGCCGGCGAGCCCCGCGAACAGGATCAATCCGGCATCGCGATTGGACCGAAAGAGCCGCAGGGCCAGGGCCGGATCTGCGGGGTCGAGCTTGCTCACTTGCCAGACAAAATGTCCGCCCATCCCGAGGAGCCCGGCAAGCGCAAAAGGCCGCAGGGCGTGCGCCGCAATGAGCGCGAGCAGCATTGCGACAAGCGCGAGCCCAAAGGCCAATCCGACGGCATTGCGGACCTGCCCGCCGAAACGCAAAGCGGTCGATTTCACGCCGGCAATGGCATCGTCGGTCAAGTCCTGCAACGCATAGATGGTGTCGTAGCCGATGGTCCAAAGGATCGCACCGAGATAGAGGAGCAGTGGTGCCGGCGCGAGGCGGCCGTAAATGGCCGCCCAGCCCATCAAGGCGCCAAAAGAGAACGCAAGACCGAGAACGGCCTGCGGCCAGAAGGTCACGCGCTTCATGAATGGATAGATCGCAACCAGAACCAGCGAACCGATGCCGAGCACGACGGTAAAACGGTTGAAGCAGAGGAGCACGGCGAGCCCTACGAGCGCTTGCGCGACAAGGAAGATCGCGGCTGTGCGCGGCCTGACGCGGCCGGAGGGCAAAGGCCGGCCGCGCGTGCGCGCGACTTTCGCGTCGATATCGCGATCGATCAGGTCGTTATAGGTCGAGCCGGCGCCGCGCATTGCGATCGCGCCGACCAAGAAGAGTGCGAGGTGCAAGAGGTTCAGTGGCGCATGCTGCGCGAGGCTCGCCAAAGCCGAGGACCACCAGCACGGAAGCAGAAGCAACCACCAGCCGGTCGGCCGATCGAGCCGGGCGAGCTGGATATAGGAATGCCAAGGTTCCGGCACATGCCGCAGGAGAATCGCAGCATCCGGCAGGCCTGGCGGTGCGCTCACAGCGGTCCGGCGGGCAATTTCTGCGGGGCGCCGAGGCCGCCGGCCTCTTGGTTCTTCTTGATCGCGGAGGCCATCGCGCAGGCGCGGCTCGCGACTGTCTTGGAACGGCCGAGACTCTTGGTGAGATTGCCAATCGCCTCGTCCGGCACCATGCACCAATCCTTGTTCTTCTGCAGATAGGCGAGCAGGTTCTCTTCTGCCGTTGCAAGGCTGCGCAGCTTCGGACAGGAGACGGCCGGATCGAGCTGGCCCTTGGGCGAAGCTTTGGCGAGCTTGTTGAGGTCGTCGATGATCCCCTGGCGCTTTTTCGCCAGATTGCCGATGTCCTCGCTACATTCGGCCGCGCGCAACGGCGCAACGATCGCAAAAGAGAGGGGCAGCGCTAACGCCAAAACGGCGCAAAGCGCGACCAATGTCTGCGGGCGACCCGCGGATTTTGGCGGCATAGAAGCCCTCATATCTTGAACGTGATCCTTCGCTCCCGTAGAGCGGAACTAAATCGGACCAGCCGCTCTACACTTGGTTCGAGCATCGGATTCATTCCAACCGATACCTGATTTCGAGTCCGATGCTTTAGCAAATCCTTCATGCGGTCGGCAACTTGACCGGCCGGAGAAATCACATGGCACGCAATGACTTCACCCCGCGCCGGCTCTATGTCGAGGCGCAGCTCTCGACCGGCGGCCGGGTGGAGCTCAATGCTGCGCAAGCCCATTATTTGCGCAACGTATTGCGACTTTCCGATGGCGCCGAAATCCCGGTATTCAACGGCCGCGATGGGGAATGGCGGGCGCGGCTGTCGGCGAGTTCGCGCCATCCGGAGCTCATTGCGCTCGCCCAGATCCGGCCACAGGAGCCCGGCGCCGATCTGCATTATCTCTTTGCGCCGCTGAAACACGCACGCCAGGACTACATGGTGCAAAAGGCTGTGGAAATGGGCGCGAGCCTGTTGCAGCCGGTCTTGACGCGCCACACTCAGGCCGAGCGGGTCAACCTCGAACGGATGCGCGCCAATGCCATCGAAGCCGCCGAGCAATGCGGGCTCCTTACGGTTCCGGAAATTGCCGCGCCGAGAAAGCTCGATTTGATCCTCGCCGGTTGGCCGGAAGAACGGCTTCTCGTCTTCTGCGACGAAGCAATGGATGGCGGCAATCCTGTGGCCGAACTGCAAAAGGTCAAAGCCGAGCCGCGGCCACTTGCACTTCTGATAGGGCCCGAAGGCGGGTTCGATGCGGCGGAACGGGCCGCAATTCTTGCCGGGCCTTGCGTGCTTCGCCTCTCGCTCGGTCCGCGAATCCTGCGGGCCGATACCGCAGCGGTTGCCGCCCTTGCCCTCGTGCAGGCAATTCTCGGCGATTGGCGCTAGATCGGAATCGACGCTCTAAATCTTTAGAATCGATCACATTCATGCTTTTGGATCGATCCGACCCAAAGCATCCTGGTCACGAGCGCATAATCTTGCGGATTACGCTCGCGCGATCGCGGCGCATTCACTGTGAACAATCGCGCGTTCCGAACAATTGCACATCTGCTCCACGATATTGCCTCAAACGATTCTTACGAAATTATGCGCTGGGGCGACCCGTGAGGCTTTCGGAACCATGAGTTTGATCACGCGCGCGAGCGTCCTCTTTGCCTCGAGCCTCTTTGTCTTGCCCTTGGCTTCTTCGAGCCAGGCCGGCGAAAAAGCTTTGCCTCCCGATGCGGCGCGTTGGATGGCGATCGATAATTGCGCCGCCTATGGGCCAGGGTTCGTTCCGGTCGAAGGCACATCCGCCTGCGTGCGGACCAGCGGCCATTTGCGCGTCGAACTCGGCGCCCGCAGCCTCAATTACGATCCGGGCAGCAATAGTGCCGGGGCGACGACCGCCGCGATGCGCACCAACACGCTCGAGCCGACCGACTTCCCGCAGCATCTGCGCGTGGGCGGCGACGATTCTTTTAATCCCTAATCAAGCCTCGTAGGCGCATTCTCGATAGGCGGGCTCGACCGAGCCTGCCCATCGCGTTTTAAATCTTTCGATCAGATCTTCGCCTTGCGTGCGGGCGCTGACGACTGCATCGAGCGGGTCGAGAAAATGGGTCTCGTCGCGGCCGGCGGAATCGCGTTTGTTGCGACCTGCCAAGCCTTGCCGCGCAAGGCGAAGCACATCCTCGCCGATCTCGCGCAGGCTGCGCCCCCGGATCTTCGCACCCAGTCCAATCCGCGGCGCTTCTGCGCGAAGCCGCGCACGCTCTTCTTCGCTCCAGGGCCGCACGAGATCCCAGGCGGCATCGAGTGAAGCCTTGTCGTAGAAGAGGCCCGCGCAAAGCGGCGGCAACGCATAAAGGAAGGGCAGGGGGCCGGCATCGCAGCCGCGCATTTCGAGGAAGCGCTTCAGGCGGACTTCGGGAAAGATCGTCGTCAGATGGTTGGCCCAATCCGAGAGTCTCGCCTGTTCGCCCGGCAGGTCCGGCAGTTTGCCGGCCAGGAGATCGCGGAAGCTTGCCCCCGCGACGTCGTGGTAGTGCTCGCCGCGTTTGACGAAATACATCGGCACGTCGAGGGCGTAATCGACATAACGCTCGAAGCCCATCCCCGGCTCGAAGGCAAAAGGCAGCATTCCGGTGCGGTCGGGGTCGGTATGGCGCCAGATCTCCGAGCGCATCGAGAGAAAGCCGTTGAGCTTGCCGTCGGCGAAGGGCGAATTGGCGAAGAATGCGGTGAACAGCGGCTGCAGCGCCAAGGAAACGCGCAGCTTCTTCACCATATCGGCTTCGCTCGCATAATCGAGGTTGGTTTGCACGGTCGCGGTGCGCAGCATCATGTCGAGGCCAAGCGCGCCGACCTTCGGCATATATTTGAACATGATCTCGTAGCGGCGCTTCGGCATTCTCGGGATCTGATCGCGCCGCCAGGCGGGCGACATGCCCAATGCGAGAAAGCCGATGCCGAGCGGGCCGGCCACTTTGGCGAGTGCCGCAAAATGGCGTTCGATCTCCGCTTGCGTTGCGTGAGTCGAATCGAGCGGCGCGCCTGAAAGTTCGAACTGGCCCCCCGGTTCGAGCGAAATCGCAGCCCCGCTCGCCTCGTCATAGAGGCCGATGATCTTGTCGGCTTCCATGATCGGCTCCCAGCCGAGCACATCCTTCATGCCCTCGAGGAGCGCACCAATGCCGCTGTCGCCCGCGTAGGGTACGGGCGCATGATCGCGCACATAAAACGGAATTTTCTCGTGCTCGGTGCCGATCCGGAATCGATCCGCGGGTTTGGTCCCGGCTTCGAACCAGGCGACAAGCTGATCGCGCGACGTGATGGGTGTCAGATCCGAAACGTCACGGGCCATGTCCTAGCTTTCGCTGTTCTGTCGGCATGAGACGGCTTGGCCGAACGCCAGCCGGCGATCGGCGAGGTCTGTTCGGCAAAGACTGAATGGATTCAATCCTTTGGCTCTAGTTCCCAAAGTCGGGAACGCCGCAACCCCCGTCGCCGTCGCGAGAGGTTAAATAAACAAGCCGGCATTCGGCTGCAATGGCGGGCGGGAAGCGGGCTTCGCCGCCCCGCGCTTAACCTTTTCTCCATTCCTCCTTGCGCAGATAGGAGGGCGGAGGCAGACATGCGGATCATCCGTCATTTCTTATCTGACGAGCGCGCGGCCACCGCGATCGAATATGCTTTCATTGCCGGATTGATATCCGTCGTGATCGTCGTCGGCGCGCGCGCAATCGGAGTTGCGATCTCGTCGAAATTTTATGGTCCGATCGCTTCCAATTTGACCTGAGGATTGGCCTTATCAAGGCTTTCCGCTGCTCAAGATCTTGCCGATCGATTCCTGCAATCCCGACTCGGTGATATTCGCCGGAAGGTTGCCTGGCGCGAACATTTTGGTCAGCGCATTGACGCCGGCGTTGGTCGAAGTCGTGCTCGACGTCCCGCCGAGGAGGCTGTTCAGGAAATTGGTCAGCATCCCCATAAGCCCGCCGCCGCTCGAGGTCGCCGCGCCGACATTGCCCTGTTCCACCGCGCTCGCCAATTGGCCGAGCACGCCGCCTAGCCCTTGATTATGCAGCGAAGTGGCAAGGCCGCCCAGGATGATCGAAGCGACCACAGGCAGCATTTGGGCGAGAAGATCGGGACGCAGCCCGGTCACGCGCGACGCCTGCTGGGCGATCTGCTGCACGATATGGTTCGAGCCTAGAATCTGCTCGAGTGCATCGGAGCCTTTTTGCGCTGCAGCCGGCGATTGCGCCGCCGCCGGGCTCGAAAACGAAGCCTGGTGGTCGGTATCGGTGACGGCCGAGATGATCGAGCCGAGCGCGCCGGGCTGCGCCGCACTTTTGGCAAGTCCTGCCGAAAGGGCAGGGATCAGAGCCTGGACTGCGGCTTGCGCCTGCTCCGGCGATAGGCCGAATTGCTGCGCTAAGTTGTTGATTGCTTGACCGCCTTGGGCATTTTGCAAAATCTCGTTTAAATTAAACATACGGAACCTCCCTCCTCCTCGGAAGCTTGCTTCCGATACCGCGCGCGCCGATTCTAGTGCATTGGAAGCGGAATTGGGAACCGGATTATTCAGCTTTCGGTGCGGCCCAAACCACGATTTCGTGCAGGATTTCGGCGAGCGCCTTATCGAGCGCGCCGGTCACTGTTGCCGCATCGTCATGCGGTGCCGGCGCCTCGGCGGAGAAGGTCTTGGTGGCGACGACCCGGCCGTCGGCTCCGACGAGTGTTGCCGATATTTCGGCAAAGGCTTTGTCACTCACCACGTCCACCTCGAAACGGCGGATCTCGGTGTTCAGCGTCCGATCGGCATTGATGCCGAGCGGCCCGACGCTGCGCAGCACGTGGGCGTTTTGGAAGCTTTCGATCAACCGCGCCTGCACCAGGGGCGGGAGGCGCTGCATCCAACGCGCGCCGGTCAGATAGGCGACCGAATCCGCGCCTGTACGGACGACGATCCGGTTCGAATCGATGAGCTTTGTAGCTTCCGGCAGGCCGACTGCAAGCTGGCCGCGGCGGGCGTGCTGCGGGGTAAAATCAACCGCCGGATCGAGGTCGAAGGCAGCGGGCGGCTTGCTGGTGCAAGCCGCAAGGCACAAAGCGAGGAAAAAGGCGATCTGGCGAAAGGGCACGGCCGGCCCGCGAAAAACAAGATCTCGGCACGAAAGCGCTAGGCAGGTTTTCTGTCGGATCGCGGGCAATCCTGCTGAGATTCTTTTCAAACGACGGGATGGTGTTCGAGTTCTCACCGAACGGGACCGGCGGCTATAACTACACTGTCTTGCACTTCTTTACCGGAGGCAGCAGCGACGGGGCCGTTCCAGATGGCGGCCTGACGATGGACTCGGCTGGCAATCTCTACGGCACAACGAATAGTGGCGGCGCATCAGGAGACGGGGTCATATTCAAGGTCGTCCCGTAAGCGCACCGGCGACAAGAACTAAGGCGCTCAGTCTCTAATTAGAGCTTCTGACACTGTGATACTGATCGTGTTTTGGGGTAACACGAGAGCCCAATTGTTCCCGTTTGACCCAAACGTAACAACGTTGCCACCGAGCGCACCCAAGGTGTTCGGCGGAAGCTTAACGAGTGTGAAATTCCCATCAAATATGCCGCCCCAGTTAGTCCCCTCATCTTCAGATTTCAGCTCACTGTAGGCTTGCTGAATGCTTGTTAGTGACGGAAGTCCATTTGGAATCGCTGCGCTTGCAGCTGTTAGTGACAAGGCACCGTTGCCAATCGAGATATTGACCGCGTCGGCTGCCGTTACGATGATGCGACTCGAAACGTCCCCATTTTGAGCATAAATACCTATTTTATCTTCATTGATCTCCGAGACGGAATCGGCGATTTGCTGAATGGCGTCCGGCGATAAGACTGTGACGCTTGCACCAAAAAGAGAACTCGAACTGCCCATCTGAGCGGCATAGGCCGCCTGTGCAGCGAGAGCAATCGCCGAACCGCCCCAGCTGATTCCGTCGGCGCCTGTGTGAGCTGCGCCTGCGCCAATATCGCCCTGATGGCATTTGCCGGGTCGCTGGCACTTGATGCGGAGATCCCGGCCGACGCCGATTGGCCGGCGTTCGCGGACGTGGCGCTTGATGGTGAGGATGAGGAATTGGCGCCGAACAACGTCAGGATCTCGGCCGCGGACAACCCGCCGTAGGCATTCAGAGAAGAAAGCATGTCGCACCTTTATCCGCCCGTGGACTCGTATCGTCGAAGGCGGATCGGTGGCCTGGCCGTCATGGCCAAGTATGGACTTGGAGGAGGTTCGTACGCAGCGCTGCAACCTATGCGCGACAGCTACCCCCGACACGTTAAAACAAAGGAAACTTTCGCCCGATTGCCTTTGCAAGTGCCCGGTCGACGGCAAGAGCTCGAGGCGTAGCGAAAATCCCTTGCGCTAAGGACCTCCTGGCGACGAATCGCCATCGGAAGGCGGCGGAATAGTACCAAGGAGAGGCGGCAAGTCGCTAGCGCAATTTGGGATCAGGCTCAGCGCGGCTGCTGTATTCCGGGACGTCCTGCTTTTTGCCGAAGATGAATTGTTGCGGATTGGCTTCGATAGAACGCACGGCTTCGTCGATGTCTTGCAGAGTCTTGCGGCCATCGACCGCGAGCGCCTCGTATTGCTTGAGGCCCGAGCCGGTGAAGTGGTTGAGATTGGCCGTCAATTCCTTTGTCCGCAGATCGAGGTTGTCGGCGAGCGTGTGGATGGACTTTGCGGCGGCCGCGATCTCTCCGAAGGCACCTTTCGAATCGCCGGTCGCGAGGAATCCGTTGAGATTGGTGAGAACCCCGTCGATCTTTCCGGCGGCGGCATCGAGCTTGGCCGAGAGATCGGCCACGTCCTTCAGGGTGGATTTGACTTGCTCCGGATCGACGGCCTTGACGACTGCGTCCGTGTCATCGGCGAGTTTCGAGAGTTTTTCCGAAAGCGGCCCGATCGATTGGCCGACCTGGGTCACGGCGGCGATGAATTGTTTGATGCCGTCGGAATTGGCGGCGAGCGCGTCGGAGAATTTCTCGGCGTTCTTCACCGAGGCGGTGAGCGGCCCGGAATTGTTGTCGACGAGCTTGTTGGTCTTATCGAGCAGATCCGAAGCTTGTCCGGCGATATGGCGAGCCGCCTCCATCACGTCCTGAAAATCGGAACGTTCCGCGATGATGACGCCCGGACCGCCGTCTTCCGCCTTCCCGAGCGCAGGTGCGTTCACGCTGCCCCCTTGCAAAGCGACGGATGCAACGCCGGTCAGTCCCGAAGATGCGAGCCGCGCTTTCGTGTCGGTGCGCACCGGCACGCGTCCCTCGACGTTGATGAGCGCATAGACGCGCGCCGGATCCTGCGGCATCAGGTCGATCTCTTTGACTTCGCCGACGCGCACGCCGTTGAAGGTGACCCAGCTGCCGCCGCCGAGACCCGCGATAGAGCCGGAGAAGATCACTTTATAGGTGTTCGTGCCGGCCGAGGAATGGTTGGTGCCTTGCAGCCAATAGACGAAGATGAAGCCCACCGCGAGGACCGCGAGAGTGAAGGCTCCGATCAGAGCGTAGTTTGCCCGAGTTTCCATCACGTCATCTCGCGCGTAGAGCTATTGACCGGGTTGGCCTTGCTTCCAAATCGCGCTGGCGGGCCCTCTCGCCGTGGAAATAGGCGCGCAGCCACGAGTGATCGGAGGCAAGCATGGCGGAAATCGGGCCGCTGGCTATGACTTTTCCGTCCGCGAGTGCCGCGACCCGGTCGCAGGTCGCGTAGAGACTGTCGAGATCGTGTGTGACCATGAAGACGGTGAGGCCGAGCGTCTTCTGCAGCGTAGCGATCAATTCGTCGAATTCAGCCGCGCCGATCGGGTCCAATCCGGACGTCGGCTCGTCGAGAAAGACGAGCTCGGGATCGAGCGCGAGGGCGCGGGCGAGCGCCGCGCGCTTGATCATGCCGCCCGATAATTCCGACGGATATTTATCCGCGGCATCGGGCTGCAGTCCGACCAGTTCGATCTTGAGCATGGCGAGCTCGTCGGCGAGCCGGCCCGACAGGTCGAGGTGTTCGCGGAGCGGCACTTGCACGTTCTGCTTGACGGTCAGGCCGGAGAACAGAGCGCCTTGCTGGAACATGACGCCGAAGCGGCGCTCGAGCCGCTTGCGTTCGGAAATATCGAGCCGGTCGAGATCCGTGCCGAAAAGCTCGATCGTGCCGCGCCGTTTGGCGATAAGACCGAGAATGGTGCGCATCAGCACCGATTTGCCCGTTCCCGAGCCGCCGACGAAACCCATGACCTCGCCTTTGAGAACGTCGAGATCGAGGCCGTTCACAACGAGCTTTTCGCCGAAGCCGACGACGAGATCGCGCACGCGGATCGCAAGTTGTCCTTGCGCCGCGGACGGGCGGGCCGTCTCGTTGTCGTTCAGCTTGTCCATTGGCTCCAGGTCTTTGGTTTGCCGAAACTTATCCGTTACGGGCCGATGCTCAAAAATGGATGGAGGTGAAGAACAGCGAGAAGATTCCGTCGACGACAATCACCATGAAGATCGCCTTGACGACGGAAGCGGTGACTTGCCGGCCGAGCGATTCGGCCGAGCCCGCGACCGCGAAACCTTCGGTTGCGGCAATGAGGCCGATGACGAGGCCCATGAAAGGCCCTTTGACGACGCCAACCCAGAAATCGCTCGTTTCGACGGCGTTCTGGAGGCGGTTCATGAAACTTTCCGGACTGATCCCACCGTAACCCCAGGCGACGAGCAATCCACCGAAGAGCGCGGCAGAATCGGCAACGATGGTCAGGATCGGTAAGCTGAGAATCAGGGCCAAGAGCCGCGGCACGACGAGAACTTCGACAGGTCGCAAGCCCATGACGTGCAGCGCGTCGACCTCCTCGCGCATTTTCATCGAGCCGAGCTCGGCGGTGATCGCCGAGCCCGAGCGCCCGGCAATCATGATCGCCGTCAGCATCGGGCTCAATTCGCGCAGAACGAGAATGCCGACGAGATCGACCGCGTAAGTCGGCGCACCGAATCTCTGCAACAGATAAATGCCGCGCTGCGCGACAATCCCTCCGACGAGGAAGTTGATCAGCGCGATGATCGGCATGCTGCGAAAGGCGAAATTCTCGAGATGGAAAATCACCGAGGTCCCGCGAAACCGGGCGGGCGCGATCAGCGTCTTGAGAAAACAGGTCACGACCTCGCCGAGAAAAGCGGTGGCATTGAAAATGTCCCGGCCCGTCGCGACGATGCTTTCGCCGACGTCCGCGGCGATTTCGAACGCGAGATGTTTGTGCCGGCGCGGCAATTGCGGAAAGGCGCGGTAATGCGCTTCGGCGAGCAGTATTTCATATTCGGGCCGGACATGTTCGAGGCGCGTCTCGACCCCCTTGGTCTTGAGGTTCTGGCGCGTTCTATCGATGAGCCAGGCCCCCGAGGTGTCGAGCCGCTCGAGCCCGCTCAGGTCGAAGATCGCGCGGCGCCAGCCTTGCGCTTGAGCGACAAGCGAGGCGATATTGGCCTCGAGGATTTGCGCCGCATCGATCGTCCAGCTTCCAGCCAGGCTGAAACGCAGAGCGTCGGCCGTGCGGGAGCTGGAGAAGCGGGGAGCTTGCGGCATGCTCGGTTCTGCGAAGGCTGAGCTTGGCATTAAACAGCCAATAGAGACGACTCGCGGCAAAGTCGAGGCAGGCTTGACCTGACGCTATTCGGCTGCAATCGGCCAGGCGCCGGCGCGCCAGGCTTGGAGATCGGCTGCGGCGCGGGCGCTGATCGCCCGTTTCTTGCCTTGCGCCTTGTCGAAGCCCTTTTTGCCATCGAGCGGGCCGGCAAGCGGCGGAAACAAGCCGAAATTGACATTCATCGGCTGAAACGACGAATGTCCGGCATCGATCGTCATGATGTGTCCGCCGGTGTTGTGATTGAGCAGCGCACCGATTGCGGTCGTTGGCGGGGGCGGCGCAAGCGGCCGGCCGAGCCTTTCCGAGGCCGCGAAAAGCCCCGCGATCAGGCCGATTGCGGCACTTTCCACATAGCCTTCGCAGCCCGTGATCTGGCCGGCGAACCGCAGGCGCGGATCGGCCTTGAGCCGCAGGCGGCTGTCGAGGAGCTTCGGCGAGTTCAAGAAAGAATTCCGATGCAGGCCGCCGAGGCGCGCGAATTCGGCGCGTTCGAGCCCCGGGATCGTGCGAAAGAGCGCGATTTGCGCCGCGTGTTTCAGCTTGGTCTGGAATCCGACGATATTGAAGAGCGTGCCGAGCCGATTGTCCTGGCGCAGTTGCACGACGCCATAGGGTTTCTGCGCTGAATGCGGATTGGTGAGGCCGAAAGGCTTCATCGGCCCGTGCCGCAACGTCTCTCGGCCGCGCTCCGCCATCACTTCGATCGGCAGACAGCCATCGAAATAGGGCGTCTCTTCGAAGGATTTGAAGTCCGTCTTTTCGGCCGCGAGCAAAGCGTCGATGAAGGCCTCGTATTGAGCGCGGTCGAGGGGGCAGTTGATATAATCGGCGCCGTCGCCCGCAGGCCCCTGCCGGTCGTAGCGCGACTGCATCCAGGCTTTCGACATGTCGATCGTGTCGCGATAGACGATCGGTGCGATCGCATCGTAGAAGGCGAGATCTTCCTCGCCGGTGAGATTGCGGATCGCCGCGGCGAGACCGGGTGCGGTGAGCGGCCCGGTAGCGATGATGACCTGATCCCATTCGCAGCTCGGAATTGCGCCGATCTCCTCCCGGACGATTTCGACGCTGGGGCAGGCAAGAAGGCGCTCCGTTACGGACCGCGCAAAGCCTTCGCGATCGACGGCGAGCGCGCCGCCGGCCGGCACTTTATGCGCATCGGCTGCGGTCAGGATCAGCGAATTGAGCTCGCGCATTTCGCGATGCAGAATGCCGATCGCGCTCGTCAGCGGATCGTCGGCGCGGAAAGAATTCGAGCAGACGAGCTCGGCGAAATCGCCGCCTTTGTGCACGGGCGTCGCTCGAACGGGACGCATCTCGTGCAAGACGACGCGCAAGCCGTTCTGGGCGATCTGCCAGGCGGCTTCCGACCCGGCAAGCCCGGCGCCGATGACATGGATGGGCAAGGCCATGATTTCAGATTAGAGCGGGAGGGCGGAAATGCCAGCGCAATCCGGCCGTCTGATTTAAAGGCGCGGAATTTAAAGTCGTGGATCGAGGCTCTCCCGCCGCCCCCGCGCCGCCGTCCTGGCGGCGGCTGTTTCCAGCATCGGGAGCACGTCCTCGATCTTCTCCGCCACGAGAAAACGGACTTCGAAGCTCGGCTGAATAAAGCCATGTGCGCGCATATGGGCGAAGAGCGCCAAAAGCGGCCGCCAGAAGCCCGCGACATCGGCAATGAGCACGGGCTTGGTGTGGCGTTCGAGCTGGACCCACGTCAATTGCTCGACCAGCTCTTCGAGCGTGCCGATACCGCCGGGCAGGGCGACGAAGGCATCGGCCTTTTCGAACATGAGCCGCTTGCGGCTATGCATATCGGGCACGACGAGAAGATTTTGCGCCGAGTCCAACATCGCCTCGCGTTCGATCAGGAATTCCGGGATGATTCCGGTCACCAATCCGCCGGCCTCCAGGACGGAGCGCGCAATTGCGCCCATGAGCCCGGTTCCCCCGCCGCCGTAGATGAGCCCGATCCCCGCCGCGGCGAGCGTGCGGCCGAGCGCGCGCGCAGCTTCTTTGAAGATCGGATCGGTTCCGGAGGAAGAGCCGCAATAGACGCAGACGTTGCGAATCAAGCGTGTCGATTGAGTGTCGAGAGGGGCGGTTTGACTGAGTTCATTCATGGCGCGCTTGTCGCCGCACATCCGTTTGCGGTCAAGGCGAAATCGCCCCGTCTTTGGCAGCGCAGCGTGCAATTTCCGTTGTTGTTCGGCCAAAATTGGCTTGACCGGCCGCAAATTCGCGCCAACAGGAAGAAACGGCCGTAAATCGTGTGGCGGCTCGATGACAGTCAGGCTATGTATCCGGGCGAAGGGTGGCTCATGACGCGTTCGCAGATCATAGCTCTCCTGTTGGGAGGAAGCGTTGTGGCGGTCGGCGCAGGTCTCGCTTGGCGAGGCCTTTTGCCGGGCTGGCCGCCGCATCCGCTTGCCGCATCAAGCTTAATACAGGAAGGCGCGTCGGCGCCGAGCCCCGCTGCGCCGGCCAATGAACAGGCGGTCGTGCCGCCTTCGGTTCAGGCGCCGGACGCCAAGGCGCAGAACGAATCCGGTGCGCCGGAGACAGCGGCAGAACCCGATCAGCCGAACACCGCGCCTGCTCCGCAGCCCGAGATCACGGCCGAATCCGAAGCCCCGCCCGTGCAACCGACGGCCACCCCCGACATTCCCGCCTTCGATACGGTGCGCGTCGAGCCTTCCGGCGATGCGGTCGTTGCCGGACATGGGCCGCCGGACGCGAAGATCGAACTCGTTGCCGGGGACAGGATCATTGCCAAAGTGAGCGCCGACGGTGCCGGCAATTTCGTGATCATTCCGCCGCCGCTTGCGCCGGGCAGTTACGTGCTCCTCCTGCGCAGCACCGGCAAGGATGGAACGCCGATCGATTCGCATCAGAACGTCGCCGTTTCGGTACCGCCGAAAGGGCAGAAGAATGTCGTCGTGGCCCTCGCCGAGCCGGGCAAGCCCAGCGTCGTGCTGAGCGATACGGCGAAGCCGCCTGCGCCGCCGCAAGCTCAGACGGGCCAGCCGCAAGTCACGTTCAAAACTGCGGAAGTCGATAACGGCGGCTTTTATGCTTCTGGATCGGCGACGCCCGGCGCGCATTTGCGAATCTATCTCAATGGCACGCCGCTCGCCGACGTGACGGCGGGACCCGACGGACATTGGTCCTTGACGATAGAAAGGGGCGTGTCGCCGGGCCATTATTCAGTGCGCGCCGATCTGATCGACGACTCGGGGAAGGTGCTGGCGCGCGCCGAAGTGCCTTTCGACGTTCCCTTCAATGTGGCTGAGGCCGACGTGCCATTGAAACCCATGCCCAAGGCGCCGCAGCCCGCGCCGGCTCAGCCACCGGCGCCTGCGCCCGCGTCACCTGCGCTGAGCCAGAACGCGCTCGAGACGAACCAGGCGAACGAGAGCTCGGGCAAAGAGGTCGCCGCGGCAGCGCCGTCCTCCCCGAGCGTCAATGATGCCGTCGTCCCGCAGATCCAGACGACCACGGTGGCGCGCGGCGACAGCCTCTGGCGGATCAGCCGCAAAGTTTTCGGCCATGGGATTCGCTACACGCTCATCTATGAGGCCAATGCCAGCCAGATTCGCGACCCGAGCCTCATTTATCCGGGGCAGGTTTTCGTCCTGCCGCATGTCACCAATTAGGTTTGAGCGCCGGGCTCGGCGTGCGCTTTGCCCCGCTGGCGCCTATATCCCGCTTGAAAGCCTCGAGCCCTGACCCAGAATTGCAAGGCCGCTCGGCCTGCTGACGAGTTGAAATGCTGCAAAAAGTGAAGGCGGCTGCGCGCTTGCCGCTACAACCGAGCTTTTCCGACACCTGGCGCAAGCTCTGGCCCTACCTCTGGCCGAGCGGCCGGCGCGATCTCGAATGGCGGGTTCTTGCTACCTTCGTTCTGCTCATTCTCGCCAAGGTCGTCACGATTGCGGTGCCTTATTCGTTCAAATGGGCGACCGATGCCCTGGTCGGACATGGGCATGCGCCGCATCGAATGTTCGGATTCATTGCCGGGCCGCTGCTCTTGACCTTGTCCTACGGGTTCTTGCGCATTGCCATGGCCGGGTTCACGCAGGCGCGCGATGCTCTTTTTGCCGCCGTGGCGATGCACGCGGTACGGCGGCTCGCTTACGACGTTTTTGTCCATCTCCATCTTCTCTCGCTGCGTTTCCACCTCGAGCGAAAGATCGGCGGCCTCACCCGCGTCCTCGAGCGGGGGCGCAATGCGATCGAGACTTTCGTGCGCACCGTCGTGCTCATCGCAGTGCCGACCGGCGTGGAATTCATGCTCATCCTCGCCGTCTTCTTCTTTCAGTTCGATTGGCGCTACACGCTGGCCGTTGCCGGGATGATCTTCGCCTATACGGCCTTTACATTCAGCGCCACCAATTGGCGGATCGGAATCCGGCGTTCGATGAACGAGAGCGACACGGATGCCAACACGAAGGCGCTCGATTCGCTGCTCAATTACGAGACGGTGAAATATTTCGGCGCCGAGGCGCGCGAGGCGCGCCGCTACGACAAATCCATGGCGCGTTACGAGGAGACGAGCGTCAAATCCTATACATCGCTCACCTTTCTCAATTTCGGCCAGGCCGTGATCTTCACGCTCGGGCTGACAGGGGTGATGGCGATGAGCATTGCCGGCATAAAAGCGGGACACAACAGCGTCGGCGATTTCGTGCTCATCAATGCCATGATGATCCAGCTCTATCAGCCGTTGAATTTCCTCGGCATGGTCTATCGCGACATTCGCCAGGCGAAGATCGATCTCGAGATGATGTTCGATATTTTGGCCGAACATCCGGAGATCGCCGACCGGCCGGACGCCGAGCCGCTGATCGTATCCGGCGGCCATCTCAGCTTCGAGAATGTGTTCTTCCATTATGACGAGGCGCGCGAGATCTTGAAGGGCGTGAGCTTCGATGTGCCGCCCGGCAAGACGGTCGCGCTCGTCGGGCCCTCGGGCGCCGGAAAATCGACGATTTCGCGACTGGTCTTCCGGTTCTACGAACCCTCGTCTGGAAGGATCATGATCGATGGGCAGGATATCCAGCACGTGACGCAAGGTTCCTTGCGCGCCGCGATCGGCATGGTGCCGCAGGACACCGTGCTCTTCAACGATACGATCGGTTATAATATCCGCTATGGGCGCGCCGAGGCGAGCGAGGCCGATGTGAAGGAGGCCGCGCGGCTCGCGCAGATCGATCGCTTTATCGAGAGCGTACCTGGCGGCTATGGCGCGCAGGTCGGCGAGCGCGGCCTGAAGCTTTCGGGCGGTGAGAAGCAGCGCGTGGCCATCGCTCGCACGATCCTGAAAGCGCCGCCGATCCTCGTGCTCGATGAAGCGACTTCCGCGCTCGATACGTTCACGGAGCAGGAAATTCAGACGGCGCTCGATCGCGTCTCGAAAGGCAGAACCACGCTCGTCATCGCCCATCGCCTTTCGACGGTCGTCAATGCCGATGAAATCCTCGTGCTCGACAAAGGCGAGATCGTCGAGCGCGGTGCGCATGCCGCGCTTCTTGCCCAGGGCGGCGTCTATGCGGCGATGTGGAACCGGCAGAATGAAGTGCGGCGCGCCGAAGAGATCCTGCGTCGCGCTGCGCAAGCGGAGCCCGCGACGCAGCACGTCAGCCTCGCCGATAGCCCGAATGAAGTGGGGCAGACCTATACGCCGGAGGATATCGACGTTGCACTCGGCTGAACTCTGTCGTTATCCCGTGATCTTTCTTGTGATCATCCCGTGATCCGCGCGCAAAGCCTATTGCGCGCGCTGCAAACGAGTAGGCCATGAACATATTCGATTCGGTTCGCAAGCAGATCGTCCCGATCCATCCCGACGGCTATCTGTTCGTCGCGATCTTCGCCATAGTAACGCTGGTGCTCTTCTTCATTTATGCGCCGCTCGGCTGGATCGCTCTCGTGCTGACGATCTGGTGCGCCTATTTCTTCCGCGATCCGCTGCGCGTGACGCCGCTCGATCATGACTTGGTGATCGCGCCGGCCGATGGGCTGATCGCTTCGACGGGGGCGAGCGTCCCACCCCCCGAACTCGGGCTCGGCCCCGAGCCCTTGCCGCGCGTTTCGATCTTCATGTCGATTTTCGACGGTCACGTGAACCGTGCGCCGGTTGCCGGACGGATCAGCAAGATCGTTTACAAGCCGGGGCTCTTCATCAACGCAGATCTCGACAAAGCGAGCGAGGATAACGAGCGCAATGGGCTCGTCATCGATGCGGCGCAGGGAAGAGTAGGCGTTGTGCAGATTGCCGGGCTTATCGCGCGCCGCATCCTCTGTTTCGTAGCGGTCGGGCAGACGATCGGGGCGGGCGACCGCTTCGGCCTCATCCGCTTCGGCTCGCGCGTCGATGTCTATCTTCCGCATGGCACGCGCCTGCTCGTCGAGGCGGGCGCGCGCGCAATCGCGGGGGAGACGGTAATCGCCGATTTCCGTCCGGGGCTGCCGCGCGCCTTCAAACAGAGCTGATGCGGCGATTTGGGATCGGACGGTCAAAAATCTAAAATCATATCGATTTCAATAGCTTGATGGCTGATTATGCGAAAGGCCCGCGATTGGCTTTTTCGCATCCCGCTCTCATGCTTTATGCTGGACGCGATGAATCCATCATCCCAACGTAAATTCTCGCTGCACCCGGACGAGCCGGCATTGACCACCCGCGAGGGAATCGAGGGCGAGGGGCGGCGCCTCGGCCTTGTCCGCACCCGCAGGTTCCGCCCCGTACCGCTGCGCATCATTCTGCCCAATCTCGTGACGCTGCTGGCACTCTCCATGGGGCTGACCAGCATCAGATTTGCGGTCGAAGGCCAGTTCGAAATCGCCGTTCTGGCGGTCATCATCGCCGCAATCCTCGATGGGCTCGACGGGCGCCTGGCCCGCGTGCTGCGCGGCACATCGCGCTTCGGCGCCGAGCTCGATTCGCTCGCCGATTTCGTCGATTTCGGCGTGGCGCCTGGCCTCATCCTCTATTTCTGGAACTTGCATCAGCTGAAGAGTCTCGGCTGGTTCGCGGTCCTCGTCTTTGCGATCGCCTGCGCATTGCGCCTCGCGCGCTTCAACGTCACGGCGGAGGATCAGGGCCAGCCGTCTTGGCACGCGCATTTTTTCACCGGCATGCCGGCGCCCGCCGGCGCCGTGGTCGGATTGCTGCCGCTCTATCTCAATCTGTCGGTCTTCGACGTGCCGGCGACGCATTGGTTCGCGCCGTTCGAGATCGCCTATGTTCTCGCTATCGCGCTCTTGATGGCGAGCCGCATTCCGCATTTCTCCGGCAAGCGAATCGGACGCGTACCGCGCGAATATGTCATCGCCGTTTTGTTCGGGGTCGCGGTCGTTGTGCTCTTGCTCGCGACTTTCCCGATGGAAATGCTGGCCGTCCTCAGTCTCGTCTATTTGGCGACGATTCCCTTGGCCGTGATCCGTTATCGCCGCTTTGCGGTCACCCATGCCGCAGGGCCCGATTGAGCGGTGCAAGTTATGCCGGAGCGAAAGCTTCGCCAGTTCACAAAAGCCCCGTTCTCGATTAGGGTCCGCGCCGATCCGCACCTATTTGAGATTGCACGATCCTGCGCAGAAGAGGGCCGCAAACAGAAGGAAGCAAATGTCGAAAGAAGAATTGCTCGAATTTCCAGGCGTCGTTACCGAGTTGCTGCCGAACGCGACCTTTCGGGTCAAGCTCGAGAATGATCACGAGATCATTGCGCATACGGCCGGCAAGATGCGTAAGAACCGCATCCGTGTCTTGACCGGCGACAAGGTCCTCGTCGAAATGACCCCTTACGACCTGACCAAAGGTCGCATCACCTATCGTTTCAAGTGATCAGAGCGTGCGGAGCAGGAAGCCTTGAGCGGCGAAAAAACCTGGCGGCCCAAGCTTATTCTTGCTTCGGCTTCGCCGCGCCGGCTCGAGCTGCTCCAACAGGTCGGGCTTGATGCCGACGCGCTCCTGCCTGCCGATCTTGACGAGACGCCGAAAAAGGGCGAGCTGCCGCGCGTGCTCGCCGCGCGGCTCGCCGACGAAAAGGCCGAGGCCGCTGCAAAAGTCGCCAAGGCGCATGCGGAACTCACGAGCTTCTATCTGCTCGCCGCCGACACTGTGGTCAGTGTCGGACGCCGCATCCTGCCGAAATGCGAAGTCGTCGACGAGGCCGCGCAATGTCTGCGCCTCCTCTCGGGCCGCGCCCATCGCGTGCATTCCGCGCTGACGCTCATCACGCCGAAAGGTGCGCGCCGCCACCGCATTGTCGAGACGCGGGTGCGCTTCAAGCGGCTCTCGAGCACCGAGCTCGATGCCTATCTCGCCTCGGGCGAATGGCGTGGCAAGGCAGGAGGCTATGCCATCCAGGGGCTCGCCGGCGGTTTTGTGGTCAAGCTGATCGGCTCCTACTCCTGCGTCGTCGGTCTGCCACTTTACGAGACCCTCTCGCTTCTTGCGGGGGAGGGCTACCCTGTCCATGTCTTATGGCTCAATCGCGTCTGAGCGCGTCACCTTAGGGCCGTGCGATGGAAGACAGGAAGCAAGGAGAGCCGCGGCAGGTGCGGCCATGTCCGATTTGCGGCCGCCCCGCGACGCTCGAGGACCGGCCCTTTTGCTCGAAACGCTGCGCGGAGATCGATCTGCATCGCTGGCTGAGCGGAGCTTATACGATAGCCGGCAGGGCCGCTGGTCCTCAGACTGACGAGGCGCGCGAGGACGAGGACGACGGCAGGCCGGAGGAGTGAGCGGCGAGGGCTTTGCTCGGCGCCCGATGAAAGCCATGCTGCGGCTTTGATTCGGGCGCGCCAATGTTCTTCACCATCGCAAAACTGGCTGAGATCGTCGCGGATCCTTTCGGCCTCATTCTCGGCCTTGCTCTTCTCGGCCTCGCATTGAGCTTCGGCCGGCCGGCGCCAATCGGGCGCGCGCTCTGCCTCGCCGCCGTGAGCCTCCTTTTGATCGAATCTCTTTCGCCGCTCGGCAGTATCCTGCTGCGTCGCCTGGAGGACCGTTTTCCCCCGCCAGCGGATCTTAAGCCGCCGGCCGGGATCATCGTGCTCGGGGGCGCGCTGGACGTCGGCTTGACGCTCGCGCGCCAGCAGCCGACGCTCAACTCGCTCGCCGCCCGGCTCACGACAGGCGTCGCTCTGGCGCGCCGCTTTCCCGAGGCGAAGCTGATCTTCACCGGCGGTGCCTCCCGGCTCTTTCCCGGCGGCAGCAATGAAGCGGCGGGCGTGCGCGACCTTTGGATTTCTCTCGGGATGCCGGCGCAGCGCATGACCTTCGAATCGAGGTCGCGCAATACTTGGGAGAACGCGGTTCTGACGCGCGCCTTGATCGCGCCGAAACCGGACGAGACCTTTCTGCTCGTTACCTCGGCCTGGCACATGCCCCGCGCGATGGGCATTTTCCGCTGCGCCGGGTTCAACGTCATCGCCTATCCGGTCGATTACCACACCTATGGCGATTCTCGCGATTTCCTCCCCGACCGGGCGGGCCTGCAGGAAATGGGCATGCTCGAAATTGCCGTACATGAATGGATCGGGCTCTTCGCCTATCACCTGACCGGCAAGACGAACGCTTGGTTCCCGCACCCATAATCCTTGCGTAGGCCGTCATTCCGAAATAAATCAGCGGCTTCCGCAACGAACTGACGGGGCTAACTGGAATTCCCGCCGGATGCGATCTCCATTCGGCATGATCCGGAAAGTGGAAACCGGTTCTCTGGCAGGATCATGCATAAGCATAGCATGATCCGGAAAATGGAACCCCGGTTTTCCGAAAAGATCATGCTCAAACAGAGCATCGTTGGCGGAAAGGGAGGAAACATGCGTTGGTTTTTGGGCTTTGTGGCTGTTCCGCTTGTTCTGTTCGGCAGTCCCGCTTTCGCGGCGAGCCAAACGGATTTCGCCGATTGCATGCAGATGCAGGATCTCGATCGCGGCATTACCGGCTGCTCGCATATCGCGCAGGACGAGAGCGGATTGCCGCATGACCGCGCCGTCGCCTATTTCGACCGCGGCGTCGATTATTATTCTCGGGGCGATCTCGAGCGCGCCATTTCAGACTGGAGCGCTGCGATCAAGCTCGATGCGACCTATGTGCATGCCTATAACAATCGCGCCAAGGCCTATCGCGCGAAAGGCGATTACATGCTCGCCATCGCCGACGATTCCGACGCTATCAAGCTCGATCCCAGTCACGCGACGGCGTATAAGGGGCGCGGCATCGCGCTTCTTCTGAGCGGGCAGACAGCCAAGGCGGAAGCCGATTTCAAACAGGCGATTGCAATCGATCCGAGCGATCCCTATGCCGCGCTCTGGCTCGACATGACGATGCGGCGCAATCACGAGCCGAGCCGGATCAAGGAAATGTCGTTGCGCGTCAATATGGGTGCTTGGCCCGCGCCGCTTCTGCTCCTCTATGCCGGCCGCGTGACGCCGCACGAAGTCGCGGTCGCGGCGCAAAATATCGATCCGGTGATCAGCCAGGCGCGGCTCTGCGACGCTTATTTCTACATCGGCGAATCCTACATGCCGGCCACGAGCAAGGAAGACAAAGACCAGGCGGTCGATCTCTTCCAGCGCTCGGTCAAGGAATGTCCAGTGACCGCCGACGAACACGCCGCGGCGAGCGCCGAGCTCAGGGCCATGGGCGAGCCGCTTCAAGCACAAGGCGCCGAAGCCGAAGGGCAGAGCGCGCAAGCGCCGAAGTCCTCGCAGTAATCAACTCAGAGGCAGGATCGCCGATCCTGCCTTCCTCTTCCACATTTCCGCTCGGCCGACGATGTCGCTCACTCTGATCTTGGCCAATAAGGCCTATTCCTCTTGGTCCTTGCGGCCTTTTATTCTGATGCGCCATTTCGGCATCCCGTTTTCCGAGACCGTCATCCCGCTCGCGCAGGAGACGACGCGGGCGGATATTCTACGCCATTCGCCTTCCGGCAAGCTTCCGGCGCTTCGCGACGGCGATCTGGTCGTCTGGGATTCGCTCGCCATTATCGAATACCTCGCGGAGCGTTTTCCGGATCTGCCGATCTGGCCGCGCGACAAGCGAGCGCGCGCGACAGCGCGTTCGCTCGCTGCCGAAATGCATTCCGGATTTCCGGCGCTGCGCACGAATTTTCCCATGAATATGCGCCGGCCGGTCAGGGCGCGCGAAGACCTGCCGCCGGAGGTTTGGGCCGAGGTCAAGCGGATGGAAGGCGCATGGGTCGATGCGCGGCAGAAATTCGGCGCCGGCGGTAATTTTCTCTTCGGGGAATTTTCCGCGGCCGATGCGATGTTCGCGCCGGTCGTCAATCGGTTCCATGTCTATGACGTCGAAGTCGGCAAGCCCGCCCGCGCCTATATGGAGGCAATCATGGCGCTTGCGGCCTATCGCGGTTGGCTGAAAGGCGCGCAGGCCGAGACCTGGCGTATCGAAAAATACGAGCTTGCTTGATTGCCTGCCGGAAGGAGCAGGATTTGCGCGCCCGGGCGCTCTAGATTCTTTTTCCGTCGCATGGTTTCTTAAAGGGGTCGGCCGCGGAGGCAAGCGATGCATGTCAGCCAGCTGCATTATCTGCCGCTCTCGCTGCCGTTCTTCCTTTTGCTCGTTTTGGCCTTTGTGGCGCTCGTCGTCTACATCGAGCTCCGCGCTCTCCATTACGCCTTCGCGCGCGCCGGAATCGGCGCTTATTCGGTTCTGTTCTTTCTCCTCGCCTCGCTGATCGGCAGTTCCATCAATATCCCGATCGCCGAATTGCCTGGACAAAACGTCGTCTCGGGCGAACATATTATGTTCTTCGGCATGGAATATACGGTGCCTGTTGTCGTCCAATGGCCGGGCACGATTGTCGCGATCAACGTGGGCGGCGCGGTGATCCCGATCCTGCTCTCGCTTTATCTTCTCCTGAAATATGATTTGTGGATCAGTGGTGTGATCGCGACGGCCTGCGTCGCCTTCATCGCCCATCTTCTGGCTACACCCGTACACGGCGTCGGTATCGCGGAGCCGATCTTCGTTCCCCCGATTGCGGCCGCGATCGTATCCGTCATCATCTCGCGTGCCTATGCGGCACCGCTCGCCTATATCAGCGGCAGCATGGGTGTCTTGATCGGCGCCGATTTGCTCAACCTCGACAGAGTCCGCGGTCTCGGTGCGCCGGTGGCTTCGATCGGCGGGGCAGGGACTTTCGACGGCATATTTCTCGCAGGCATCATAGCGGTGCTGCTGGCAAGCTTCACGCTGCCGAGCTTCGAGAGCCGGTGAGCATCGCTCTCTAGCTGCTCGATCTCTCCTTGGCCAAGGCGGCGTGATATTGGCGTCGGATCTCGGTGAGATCCACCGAAGGCTCCGGATAATGCATGTGCATGTCTTCCATCGTCTCGGCGAGTATTTGCGAGACCGCGAGATTGCGAAACCATTTGTGATTGGCAGGGATCACGTACCAGGGCGCGTTCTTTTTGCTTGTCGCATTGAGCGCATCTTCATAGGCGTCCATGTAATCGTCCCAATAAGGGCGCTCCTTGTAATCGGCCTCGCTGATCTTCCAATTTCGGCTCGGATCGTCGAGCCGCTGCTCGAAGCGGGCGAGTTGTTCCTCCTTGCTTATGTGCAGGAAGAACTTCACGATTTTGGTGGCGTTGCCGACGAGCAATTCCTCGAAGGCGCAGATGTCTTCATAGCGCCGTTTGCAGCTTGCTTTATCGATCAGCTTATGCACGCGCCCGACCAGCACGTCTTCGTAATGCGAGCGGTTGAAAATCGCAATCTCGCCCCGGCCGGGAACGTGGGGATGCACGCGCCAGAGGAAGTCATGCGCCGCTTCCGGCGGCGTCGGCGTTTTGAAACTTGTAACCGTCGCGCCCTGCGGGTTCCAGGCTCCCATGACATGGCCGATCGTTCCGTCCTTGCCACCCGCGTCCATTGCCTGCAAAACGACGAGCAGCGCGTGCTGGTTCTCGGCGTAAAGCAGTTTCTGCAGGTTCGACAATCTTTGTCGATAGGTTTCGATCGCCTCTGCGGCTGTCTCCGCCGATTTCTCGCTTGCCTTGAAGGCGGGATCGATATCCGCGAGTTTGAGCTTATCTCCCGGCCGGACGATGAATTTTTTGCGGTAGTTCATCGGGGATTCCTAGCATAAGTGAAAGCATGACGCTGCATCTTCTCAAGCTTAGCGTTGGCGCTGACTCGATCGCCGATATCGCGGCGTACCAAGCCAAGAAGCGACCCAAAGGCAGCGATCACTGCGTCCATGTCACGCGGATGGTGCCGCGCCGCGCCGATGAATTGCTCGACGGCGGATCGCTCTACTGGGTGATCAAGGGCCGGATCAGCGTGCGCCAGGCACTCAAGGCCATCGAGCCCTTCGTTGATGTAGAGGGAATTTCCCGCTGCCGGCTCGTGCTCGATCCTGTTCTCGTTGCCGTTGTGCCGCGCCCTTTCCGCGCCTTCCAGGGCTGGCGTTACCTTGCCGACAAGGACCGGCCGGCCGATCTCGAAAAGGGGGCTGACGAAATGCCCGACGAATTGCGTCTCACATTGGCCGCCCTTGGTCTGGTATAGGTCCTGCTTTCGCAGATGCGCTGATGCCTTATCTTCTGGCTGGCCTCCTGATCTTTTGGCTCCTGCTCTATGGGCTGAGAGCCTTTTCGCGTGCCAATCCCGCGCAGCTCGCGCGCGCCTTGCGTGCGAGCGGGGGAGGGCTGACGCTTATCCTTGCTCTCGTTCTGCTGGTGCGCGGCCGGATCGACGTCGCGATCGTGTTGGGAGCCGTGGGGTCTTGGCTCTTTGCGAGGAAGCCGATTTTTCGGCGCGCCGCCATTTCGCGGATGCGCTCGGCGATGATCGAGATGGAAGTCGATTCCGCCTCAGGGCTTATCCGCGGCGTGATCCTCGCCGGCCCCGACGAAGGCAAGCCCCTCGATCGGATGACTTGGCCGCAGTGCGAGGCTCTCTATCGGCTTTGCTTTCGCGACGATCCGGACGGCGCCCGGCTTTTAGAGACGTATTTCGACCGCCGATTTTCCGGATGGCGTGCGGCAGGTGACGGCGGGTACGACGCGTGGGGCCATGGCGCGCAGGCTGCGGCGCGCTCTGGCGTGATGTCCGAGGATGAGGCTTATGAGGTCCTGGGCCTTCACAAAGGGGCTTCGCGCGACGATGTCGTTCGCTCGCACCGTTCGCTGATGAAGAAGCTCCACCCCGATCGCGGAGGGTCTACCGATCTTGCTGCTCGGGTGAACGAAGCCAAGGACGTTCTGATGCGCCGACACCACTGACTCCACGCACGCAGTGATCTCAATTCTCGATTGGACGATTGTCCCGCGAATTATTTAATTTTTAGTCGCGAAACACGCAAAGCCTGATTTCCTCAGGCTGCGGCAAGCCGTTTCCGCATCATCCGCGTCGAGGCCGGCGAAGCGCGCGCGATAGAGAGTCTCGTCGCCTTTCTGCACTTTTTCCGTGAAGGCTTGCGCATCATCGAGCACGCCAAGCTTGCGCGCTTTGGCGCGCTCGAGGAGTGCGGCTGCCTTGGCCGCATCATCTGTTGCACCGATCTGAATCATCCAGCCGACAGGATGCGGCGGATCGGCGAGTTTGGCGTCTTGCGTATAGGTCTGCGAAGACGCTTGCAGAGAGGTTTTCGCCTCCTGCGAACTCTTGGCAGCCGGCTCCGCCGTCGCGGTTTGCGCCGGCTCTGTTTTCGCCGGCTCCGGCTTTGCAAGTTTCGGATCGCCGCCTTTTCCGGCAGGTCCCGTCACCCAACGCAGCGGGGAGGGAGTCGTCGTCGAGGGCGTCGTCACCGATGCCGTTGTCGCCGAAGCGCTTGCCCGCTCGGTCGAGCCGTCATAGGCGACACGCCTTACCTCCGCCGCTCCGGCCTGGTTTATGTCGAGCGAAAGGGGCGCGCCGGAAACGAAGGCGGGGCGAGGCCGAGGCATTGGGGCGAGCGAGCCGATGGGCGAGGGATCCGCCGCTGCAATGGGAACCGGCTTTGCGATCGCGCGCGACAGGTCGTGGCGCATCTCGGCTGCCACTTCGGCGATCATTGGCGCGGTGCGCTGGGTGGAGGCGAGGCCGATCTCGTTTTCGATGAGGCCTGCCATGATCCTGTCGCGGCTTGCAGCGGTTGCCCCGCCGATCACCGCGGCGACGATATAATGGCCGTTGCGCTTCACCGATGTCAGAAGATTGAAGCCGGATTCGCGCGTATATCCGGTCTTGATCCCATCCATCCCGGCAATGCGGCCGAGGAGGTGGTTGTGATTGCGATTGGGTATGCCGTTATAGGTGAAGACCTCGGTCGAGAAATAATGATAATAGCGCGGGAAGCGTTCCTGGATGGCGCGGCCCAGAAGGGCGAGATCGGCGGCCGTGGTGATCTGCCTGTCGTCGGGCAGACCAGAGGCGTTCACGTAGCGGGTCCGCGTCATGCCGAGCGCATGTGCCTCGCGCGTCATCATCGCGGCGAAATTCTCCTCATCCCCGCCGATCGCTTCGGCAATCGCGACCGCGATATCGTTCGCGGATAATGTCACCACCGCCTTGATCGCGTTATCGACGCTGATCGTGGCGCCGGGATGCAGACCGAGCTTGGTGGGCGCCTGCGCGGCGGCGTGTCGGGAGATCGGAATGCGCGAGTCGAGCCGCAGCCGGCCTTTCTCCAACTGCTCGAAAAGCAGGTAGAGCGTCATGACCTTGGTGATCGAGGCCGGATGGCGCAGGTCGTTCTCGTTGCGAGCGTAAAGCACTCGCCCGGAATTGCCGTCGACCACGATCGCGGCAATGTTCGATTCCTGTTGAGGCTCGGCCCGGAAATGATGCCGATGGAATGCCCAAGCATAATGGCGGTGGCGGTGGTGGGCCTGCGCGGGGGTAACGAGGCAAGGCGGGAGCGACAGCAGCACGCTCAAAGATACGAGCAGGGAACGCCTCCCTACGCGACGCTTGTACATAACCCTCTCGGCCCCCATTCCACCTGATCGCTTTTTCAGGGCCGCCGCGTTCGCGGCTGGCTTGCGGAAAAAGCCTGTTTCGTCATCGTGTTAGGAGCGAAGGCGGCCGAATTGGGGCGTCCGCCGCGCTCAGGCCCCGCGCTGCAATCCGGTTGCGCAGACATGCAAGCGGCCCGGCGCTCGACGCTAAGGCGTGCCGGTTACCCGCTCGTTAACGAGGTGAGAAGAAGGCGCTATAAGAGTGCCAGGATGAGACTTATGTTGCGACGCAAAAATTCCTTGACGATCTTTGTGCGACGCACTATATCGCAACCGTGGGTCTGAGGTCTGCATGCGCGCAGCCTCAGTGGCTGACCAAGCCCCAAGGAGTAGACTGATGACTGCAAACTTCGATGAATTTCAGAAATTCGGGAAGGAACAACTCGAGGCTGCGAGTTCTGTTGCCGCCTCGCTTGCTAAGGGATTCCAGACGATCGCCGCCGAGACGACCGATTATTCGAAGAAGTCGATCGAGAGCAATTCCGCTTATTTGGAGAAGCTGCTCGGCGCCAAGTCGCTCGACAACGCCATCCAGATTCAATCCGAATATGCCAAGTCCGCCTATGAAGGCTTCGTAGCTCAGGCGACCAAGCTTGGCGAGCTTTATACAAATCTTGCGAAGGAAGCTTTCAAGCCCGTCGAAACGGCTTTCGCAAAGGTTCAGGCTGCCGCCAGCCCAAAGTAACCTTGCCGCCGGCCCCGCAAGCTCAGCAGGCACGGCGGCGTTCGACACGAACCCCCTGAAGCCCCCAGGGCAAAGGCTCGACAATGGTCGGGCCTTTTTGTTTTGGAGCTCATCATGCGGCGCGCAGCCCCGCTGCCCGGCATGCCGCAACGGCTAGCCAATGGCATCAAAGCGTCAAACAATTTGTTGAACTCATTAAGCCGCGGGTGGAATGAATCCCGCTAGTCTCTATCTTGAGGGGGCGTGCGATGAAATCGGTAGTCGAGGCGGGCGAACCGGAGTTATGATTTCCGGGTTGTCGAAGCGCCGAGAGCCGGCCGAGGCTTCAGACAGGGAGAGGCTTCGATCAGGAGAATGGAGACCAGGAATGCCGTTACGGGCGGCCAGGGACCAGCAAAGGGGCGGTGACCCCCCGGGTACCGGTACGGCGGTCATCACGCGGCCGAAGACGCAGACGCGGCGGCCGAACATGTATCGTGTCCTGCTTCTCAACGACGATTACACGCCAATGGAATTCGTCGTGACCGTATTGCGCAAGTATTTCAACAAAGGACCGGAAGAGGCGACGCGAATCATGCTTCACGTCCATCAGCATGGCGTCGGCGAATGCGGAATCTTCACCTATGAAGTTGCCGAGACGAAAGTCACCCAAGTGATGGACTATGCCAGGAAGCATCAGCATCCGCTGCAATGCATCATGGAAAAGAAATGAGAGACCGCCATGCCGTCCTTCTCCCGTAACCTCGAACAGACGCTTCACCGGGCTCTCGCCGTCGCCAACGAGCGCCATCACGAATATGCGACGCTCGAGCATCTTCTGCTCAGTCTTACCGAGGACGCAGATTCGGCCGCGGTCTTGCGGGCTTGTGCGGTCGATCTCGAGGTTCTGCGCAAGAATCTGCGTGATTACATCGACCAGGAACTCGACAATCTCGTCACCGACGGACGCGAAGATGCAAAGCCGACGGCGGGCTTCCAGCGCGTGATCCAGCGCGCCGTGATCCACGTCCAGTCGTCCGGCCGCGAGGAAGTCACCGGCGCCAACGTGCTCGTTGCGATCTTCGCCGAGCGCGAGAGCCACGCCGCCTATTTCCTGCAAGAGCAGGACATGACCCGCTACGATGCCGTCAATTATATCAGCCACGGTATCGCCAAGCGGCCCGGACTTTCGGATACGTCGAAGACGCCGCGCGGCGTCGAGGACGACGAGGCACGCGAAGCAAAGGAAAAGGACGGCGATTCCAAGAAGAAAGAAGGCGCCCTCGAAGCCTATTGCGTCAATCTCAACCGCAAAGCGCGCGAAGGGCGGATCGATCCGCTGATCGGCCGTGAGGCCGAGGTTCTGCGCACAATCCAGGTGCTCTGCCGCCGGCACAAGAACAATCCGCTGATGGTCGGCGATCCGGGGGTCGGCAAGACCGCGATCGCCGAAGGCCTGGCGCGCAAGATCGTCCGCGGCGAAGTGCCGGAAGTGCTCGCCGACGCGACGGTGTTTGCCCTCGATATGGGCACTTTGCTCGCCGGCACGCGCTATCGCGGCGATTTCGAAGAGCGCCTGAAACAGGTGATGAAGGAGATCGAGAACCACAAGAAGGCGATCCTCTTCATCGACGAGATCCACACCGTGATCGGTGCGGGCGCGACCTCGGGCGGCGCGATGGATGCCTCCAATCTGCTCAAGCCCGCTTTGGCCCAGGGAACGCTGCGCTGCATCGGCTCGACCACCTACAAGGAATACAGGCAATATTTCGAGAAGGACCGGGCGCTCGTCCGCCGCTTCCAGAAGATCGACGTCAATGAACCGACGGTCGAGGATGCGGTCGAGATCATGAAGGGCCTGAAGCCCTATTTCGAAGACTTCCACAAGGTGCGCTACACCAATGAGGCGGTCAAAGCGGCGGTCGAACTCTCGGCGCGCTACATTCACGACCGGAAGCTGCCGGACAAGGCGATTGACGTGATCGATGAGACTGGCGCGAGCCAGATGCTGGTGCCCGAGAACAAGCGCAAGAAGACGATCGGCATCAAGGAGATCGAGGCGACGATCGCGACTATGGCGCGAATCCCGCCGAAGACCGTGTCGAAGGACGATGCCGAAGTGCTCGAACATCTGAGCGAGACGCTCGAGCGCGTCGTCTATGGCCAGAACAGCGCGCTACATGCGCTGACCTCGGCCATCAAGCTCGCGCGCGCCGGCCTGCGCGATCACGAGAAGCCGATCGGCTGCTATCTCTTCTCCGGCCCGACGGGCGTCGGCAAGACGGAAGTGGCGCGCCAGCTCGCGACCGCGCTCGGGGTGGAGCTCACCCGTTTCGACATGTCGGAATATATGGAGCGCCATACCGTGTCGCGCCTCATCGGCGCGCCGCCCGGCTACGTCGGCTTCGACCAAGGCGGATTGCTGACCGATGCAATCGATCAGCATCCCCATTGCGTCCTGCTGCTCGACGAGATCGAGAAAGCCCATCCCGATCTCTACAATATCCTGCTACAGGTGATGGACCACGGCAAGCTCACCGATCACAACGGCAAGCAGATCGATTTCCGCAATGTGATCCTGATCATGACGACCAATGCCGGAGCTTCCGACATGGCGCGGGCCGCCTATGGATTCACCCGTTCGCGGCGGGAGGGCGAAGACATCGAGGCGATCAATCGCATGTTCGCTCCCGAGTTCCGCAACAGGCTCGACGCCATCGTCGCTTTCGGCCATCTGTCGTCGGAAGTGATCGCCAAGGTCGTCGACAAGTTCATCATGCAGCTCGACGCCCAGCTTGCCGAGCGCAATGTTACGATCGAGCTCACGGACGAGGCGCGCAATTGGCTCGTCGAGCATGGCTATGACGAGCATATGGGCGCAAGACCCATGGCGCGCGTCATTCAGCAGACGATCAAGACGCCGCTCGCCGACGAGGTTCTGTTCGGCCGGCTCAAGAATGGCGGAACGGTGCGCGTTGTCGTCACGGCGGAAGAAGACGGGAGCAAGAAGCTCGGCTTCGTGTTCCCCGAAGGTCCGGTTCTGCCGCGCCTGGAGCGCGACATTGTGGAAGCCGGCAAGAAGCGGGTCCGTCCGGAGCCGGAAGTGCGCCGGGCGCGGGCTCGCCGCTTGCAGGGCGATGAAGGCAGCGACGAGGGCGACGACGAGCCGGAGTATGATCCGGATCTGCCCGAAGGTGATGCCGAGGCCGAGGAGGACGGCGCAACGACCGACGAAGCCAAACCACGGTAATCGCGCTCGCAGCTGGGGCAACACTGGCCAAAGAATTCGGGCTCCGTCCCTCCGGGGACGGAGCCTTTTTTTGTTTCCCGTGAACGGGAAGATTAATCGCGCAGCCGCGCGGCGATCTTGGCGCGATTGGCTTCGAGAACCTCCGGCTCTTCCATGCGGCTCGCGGGGGGACGCAGCTCGATGCCTTCCCAGCGCGGCAGGATGTGGAAATGGAGGTGGAAGATGACTTGTCCGCCAGCCTTTTCGTTGAATTGTTGGAGCGTGACGCCTTCGGCGCCCAGCGCTTCTTTTGCGGCGCGCGCCACCTTTTGCACCCGCTGAATGAGTTTGCCTAGGCCTTCTGTCTCGGCATCGAGAAGATTGCGGGCCGGGAATTTCGGAATGACGAGGACATGGCCGTCGATGCGCGGCATGATGTCCATGAAGGCGAGCGCCACGTCGTCCTCATAGACTTTGTAGCAGGGGATCTCGCCGCGCAGGATCTTGGCGAAAACGTTCTCGTTGTCATAGGAGGGCGGCATTGAAATTCTCTCTGAACGACATCTCGAATTGAATACAGTCGCAGATCTTGCTCCTTCTAGCGCTTCTCAATTCGATTTGCACGAGAGCTCATCCCTTCTTGAATGGCGCGAGCTCGGCATATTCCTCGAGCGCCTCTCCGACCGCGAGACGCTCGCGCGTCAGAAAATCGTCGATCGCCGAAGCAAAGCGCGGATCGGCGATCTCATGCGCCGAATAGGTCGGCACGGCGACATAGCCGCGGGCGAGCTTATGTTCGCCTTGCGCACCGGCTTCGACACGCGCCAGCTTGTGCGCGATCGCGTAATCGATCGCCTGATAATAGCAGACCTCGAAATGCAGAAATGGTTGCTCTTCGACTGCGCCCCAATAGCGACCATAAAGCGCGTCCTTGCCGATGAAGTTCAAAGCGCCGGCGATCATGCGGCCGCGGCGCTTGGCCATCACGAGCAGAATATGTTCGGCCATGCTCGAGCCGACCTCGGAGAAAAAGGCGCGGGTGAGATAGGGCCGACCCCATTTGCGCGCGCCCGTATCCATATAGAAGCCGAAGAACGCGTCCCAGTGTTCTTCGTCGATTGCGGCTCCGGTCAGGAGCTCGATCTCTATTCCGCCAAGGAGCGCGTCCTTGCGTTCGCGCCTGATCATCTTGCGCTTGCGCGCCGAAAGCTCGGACAAGAAGGCTTCGAAATCCGCATAGCCGGGATTGAGAAAGTGGAACTGCTGGCCGGTGCGCCGAGAAAATCCGGCGCGATGCAAATCCTCACATTCGTCTTGCGTCGGAAAGGTGACATGGATCGATGAGGCATCGATCTTCTCGCGCAGCGTGCGCAAGCCGGTGAGCAGCGCTTCGCGCACCGGCGCGCCGGTCCCGCAAGCAAGCAAGAGGCGGCGTCCAGTCACCGGCGTGAAAGGCACGGCCACCTGGATTTTCGGATAATAGTCCAGGCCGGCACGGTGGTAGGCATCGGCCCAGCCGTGATCGAAAACATATTCGCCGAGCGAATGGGCCTTGAGATAGGTTGGCGCCGCCGCGACGAGCCGACCTTTTTGCTCGACGGCGACGTGTGCGGGGGTCCAGCCGGTCTTGCCGGCAACCGAGCGCGAGCGCTCGAGCGCGCTCAAGAACGCATGCGTGATGAAAGGATTGAATCGTTCCTGGCCTTCGATAGCTGCGGCGCCGTGCTCCGGATTGGCGCAGGCGTCCCAGGCGGCGGCATCGATCTCGCAAATCGCCGGCACGATCCGAATCTTCAAGGGGGCGTTCAATGGCAACCCACAGGATGAGGCTGGGAGGATTGCCTAATTCTAGTCCTCTTCGCCTTCGCAGCAATCCCCAAGCTCGGTCGCAGCCAATGGGCTTCGATGCGCCGCAGCGCGGTCCCAATCTCGTCACCTTTCGCGGCCATGGAACCGGGCCTCTGCCGCTCATGCGAAGATGCGGCTTCTGTGACTGCGGATTGAGAGACAATGGCGTTTCAGCTCGCATCATCCGCGCGCCGCGTTTTGTCCTTGCTGTTTGGCCTCAGTCTTCTTTCGGGCTGCGCCACGACGTCGCTCACCGATTTGCCGAGCGGCTTTTTCGGCCAATCGGCCGAAGCTCCGAACCATCTGCTGGCCTTCGTGGTCTCGACGCGCAAGGATGAACAGGGCCCCGGCGCCAATGAGATGCGCGCCGACGGGGCCGATTATTCGCTGCAGATCCTGAGCGTGCCGCCGCACCACAAGATCGGCCAGATCGAGCGTCCCATGTGGGGCGCGGCGGATCCGAACCAGCATTTCACGGAAGTCTCGCGGCGCGATCTCGACGAGCAGAGCTTTCGCAACGAGCTCGCAACCAATATTTCGGGCCGGATTGGCTCGAACCGCGACATCCTCCTTTACGTGCACGGATTCAACACGGGCTATGATGATGCCCGTTTTCGCCTGGCGCAGGTCGTCGCAGATGGCCGGTTCGGTGGCGTTCCCGTGCTCTTCACCTGGCCCGCGAGCAATAATTTGCTGAGATATGAGGCGGCGCGGGAGAGCGCGACCGCTTCGCGCGATGCGCTCGCTACGCTTCTCAAAGATCTCGGCGAAGTGCCGGATGTCGGCAGGATCCATATCCTTGCCCATTCGATGGGAACCTGGCTCGTGATGGAGGCGCTGCGGGAAGAAGCCATCGCCGGAAATCCGGATCTCGGCGGCAAGCTCGGGCTTGTGATGCTGGCCGCACCCGATATCGATCTCTCGGTCTTCCGCGAACAATTGGCCAAGCTCGATCCTTCGCATGTCTCTGTTCTTGTCTCGGCAAGCGACAGGGCGCTCTCGCTTTCGGAGACGCTCGCGGGAGACCGGCCGCGCGTTGGCGCGCTTGATCCGCGGCGGCCGGCCGATCGCGCCGCGCTCGCGCGCCTCGGCGTCAAAGTCTACGACCTCTCCGGCGAATCGACCGGGATCATCGGTCATGACACTTACGCCGACGCGCCCGATGTCGTGCGCTCGATCGGCGCGCAGATCGGCCGTTCGCGGGTTCAGGATGCCGATGTTCAGGCGGTGCTTGGCAGCCGTCCGGTAAGCACCGACGTTACCGCCCAGCCCCTTGCGCCCGCAGGCACGCCGGTGCCTGCGCCAACCGGCGCAGCGCAGCCGGCTTCAGCGTCAGGTGCGCCGGGCGTGGCCGGAGCCGCCGTGCCCAGCGCAACAGTTCCGGCGTCGCCGACGCCGGCAGCGCCAACGCCGGATCAGCCGCAGCCGGTGCCTGTGCAATAAGGATTATTCCTGCCTCTCAGCGTGCCACCACCCGCCGCACTGCGCGGTCGGCGAAGACCAGGGGCCGCGCCCGGACCTCGGGCCGAGCTTGCCGCCGACATTCACGATCTGACCGCCTTCGCGAAACAGAAGGGAAACCGTTCCGTTATCCTCGACGCCGCCTTCGGCGGTCGCGCCCGGGTCGCTGAGTGCCGCAATACGGCCGTTGCTCACCGTAACCGAGCCGCGATAGTTTTTGTCGCATGCCCCGGCTGTGGTCGTAATCTCGATCGAATAGACGCCATCATAATGCGATAAGGCGACCGCCATTACGGCGGTTGCGGACGCGACGCTCGCAAGGACGGAGACGAGCAGAACCCCGCCCAAGCTCGGAATCAGCTTAGGTCTCATCAACTTCCCCCACCCACGACATGTAAGCCGAGCCCTGCGGGCAGAAGCATTCGGGCTCCGCGAGCCGTTTTCTTTGCGCCGCGATCAGGCAAAATCAAGCCTAAAGCTCAGGCATTCAAGCAGATGTGTGCCATTCGCGGAATGCTGTGTCCTCGGCGCTTCACGAAGTATGTGTCGGCGCGCACGGTGCCGAATCGCGGAGAATTTCCGCGGGCTTAGAACGCCGCCGGCTTAGTCGCGCACGACCGGGCCGCACCAGCCGGGGAGGAAATCGGCCGCTTCGCTTTTAGCGAGTTCCAACGCCTTTTCCAGCGCGTGGGTGAAATCCTCTTCGACCAGTTTGCGCTTCATCCGGCGGCGCAGGAAATCGGCCCAAAGGAATTCGGCGAATGGCGTCGTCTCTTTCGAATAGCCGCCGGCGACGCGCAATTCGCCCGCGAGCGAGCGGAACGGATCATCGACGAGATCGGAGAGGGATTTCGGAATATCCTCATAGCCGCGCCGACGTCCATTGTCGTCATAGGGATGCATCCAGCTGCGGTTGTCGAGGAAGACCCAGAAGGCCTCTTTCTCCAGCTTGCGCAGATCCGCGACGACGGTTACCAGAATGTCCTTGACCCCTTCTTCCATCAAAGCGCGGCCGAGATGATGGTGGTCGATGACGTAATGGTGCTCCTTCGGGCCGAGGATCACCGGCATCATGTGTTTGCCGAGGAATTCGGCGCCCTTCTCGTCTTTGGTCTCCTGCCAGCGTTTGCGCTTCTCGTTGACTTCGCGCATGCCAACGGTGATTTGGGTCGGCCGCAATTCGGTAAGCGGCACGGGCCTGACCAAAGGTTCTCGGTTCATCGCGAGGCTCCCGGCGTGAGCTCGGCCCAACTTACAGGCAGAGGGCGGCGACCGCAAATCCCGCTAATCGACGGCAATGCCCGATTGGGCCGAAAGCTCGTGCAAGACCTTCGGGGTGAGCGTGCCGCTGACTGCAAACCCATGATCGCGCTCGAATTGCTCGACGGCCTCGCGGGTCGCCGTGCCGAGAATTCCGTCCGGCTTTAAGACAAATCCGAGTTTTACGAGCGCGCGCTGCGCAGCGAGCACCGTCTTGCTCGGCTCCGGCGTATCGGACTTGAGAAGCTGGCCAATCGGATCTCTGCTGGCCTTGGCCTCGGATTCGCCCGCCTCAGTGCCCGGCCTCTGCGGCGGGAGAGGCGAGGACAAGATCTGATTGATGAGATCCGATTTTTCCGGCATCGCGCGCAACACTGCGGGGTGCCGGGCTGCCGGCAGAGCAGGCGGGAGCGGAGCGGCGATCGCCGTGTGGAAAAGCGGCGCAGGATGGCGGCTTCGTTGCAGCACGAGGGCATTGATGCAGATCGCCACGACGATTCCGACGAGCAAAGTGCCGGCGACGCGATTGGGATAATCGGCGGCATGCCGGATCAGCTGGAGGAAGCGCAGCGGCGCGGGCTCCCGTTGCGGCTGTTGCGCCTTCTTCGACCTGCCGCGCCGCGCCGGTGCGGCCAGATCGAAATCGGGTTCGACACGGTCGAGAACGTCACGCAATTTTCTTCACCATCATCTCGGCGCTGAATTGGCGCGGATCATCGGAAGGCGAGCGCCGTCCAACCGTTTCGATTTTCGCCGTGCCATGTCTGCCGCTTGAAGGCAGACGGCAGTCGAGGGGCAGGCGAACGCTCACGCACGTGCCCTTGCCGAGCTCGCTTTCGACCGCGATCGTGCCGCCGTGCAAGCCGACCAATCCGCGGACGACCGACAGGCCGAGACCGGTACCCTCGTAGGGCCGGTCATAGGAGGCGCCGGCCTGGAAGAAGGGATTGCCGAGATTGGCGAGGTCATGCTGCGCGATGCCGATGCCGGTGTCGGCGACACTGATCACGATGTGCGTGCCTTCAGGGCGTGCCTTGATCGTCACGCGCCCGGCGCGCGGCGTAAATTTTACCGCATTGGACAAGAGGTTGAGGAAGATCTGCTTGCAAGCGCGCTTGTCGCCCACGACCTCCTCGAGCTGTTCGGGATAGGCGCGCACCAGTTCGACACCGCCTTCCTGCGCTTTGAGCTTGACCATGTCGCAGCAAAGATCGATGAGCGGCGCAATCGCGAAGGGCTCGGGCCGGATGTCGAAAGCGCCGGATTGGATCTTCGACATGTCGAGGATCGAGTTGACCACAGCGAGAAGATGCTGGCCGGATTGCTGGATGATGCTCGCATATTCGCGCCGCTTCTCCGGATCCTGCGGAGCGAGCTGGGCATTGGCGAGCATTTCGGCAAAGCCGATGATCGCATTGAGCGGTGTGCGCAACTCGTGGCTCACGTTGGCGAGGAATTGGTCTTTCCAGACGTTGACTTCCTCCGCCGCCGCCCGCGCGGCTTCGAGGTCCTCGTCGCGCTGCTTCGCCTCGCTGACGTCGCGGAGAATGGAAGCCACACGGCAGCCCTGGGCAGTCTCGGCATTCACCTCGAAGCGGCGCGAACGCATCTCGACCCAGCGGAAATGCGGCTCGGCGCGCGCGCCTGTGCGGGAAACCGGCGTGCCGGCGCGCAGGCGCAGCGTCGTCGTGATCGTTCCGGAAGACGAAGCGGCGTCGGCGACAGCCTTGAGGAAGGCCGGCCGGTCCGCGACATGGACGCGCTCGAAAAGGCCGCGGCCGATCAGTTCCGCCGTCGGTAAGCCGAACAGCTCCATGCAATTGGGGCTTATGAATTCGGCCACGCCGTTGCGGTCGTGGTGCACGGCGAGGTCGCCGAGCGTGTCGTAGACAGCACGAAAATGTTCGGTGCGCAGATCGGCGCAGCGCTCGCGCTTCTTCTGGAATTCGACGATTCCATAGGCCAACAAGGTCGCATATAGAATGGCCGGCAGGATCAAGAGCGCCGCGTGCCCAGTGCCGAATCCGGTCCTGATCACGCCCGACTGATCGGCAAACGAGAGGAGCGCGGCGGCGAGCGCCGAAAGCGCACCGCTCGTGACGACGAGCTTGTAATTCTGCGAAAGGACGCCTTCGAAGGGCGCGAGCACGAGCCAGGCGAGAGCGGCCTCCCAGGGTCCGCCCGCGGCTGCGATCGTCGTCGCGGCGCCGATGAAGCCGATGACGCAAATCGCCTGCGCGCGGAGCAGATCGCCGCTGCGCGAAAGCAGGACGACGGCGCCGATCGGCAGCACGCACCAGACGTAGACGAGCGCATGCCAAACCGCCGGCGCGCCATAGATGGCGAGGAAGAGCGGCGCGAGGCAAATGACCGCGACGGAAGTTGCGAGACGACGCAAGATAAACGCCTCGTGACGCGTCCGCTCGACCTGGCTGTTCAGGACGCCGGGGTGGATCAGAGACGTGATCTGTTTTTCGAGGATCAACGCAAAACTCAAACGCCGAACTCCAGCCACGCGCCGCTCTGCATCCGATCGTCGCCGTTTTGACGGCCACTTGGGCCGATCGGGATGCCGAAACATTGCCCCGAGATTCGCAGGCCCGTCTTAAGTGAACCCTAAGCAGCGGCACCAAACGCGCTTGCGAAACGCGAGCCTTGCCGCTCGCGACGGGGCGCGCTCGAAGAAACTTCCTGCTATGGTTTAGAAGCTCTTGCGATCCGGCCACTTTCGCCCAAATGGTCAGCGAAAGGTAAAGGCGAAGACTCGGATTGTTTTGCCGAAAATGGGACGAGTTTTATGGGTCTATGCGATGCTTGGCTCGAGAGGTTCGCAGGGGACGATCGATGTTCTTCCTGATCCGCTGTATCTTTTGGCTGAGCGTGGTCTTTTCGACCATCTTCTCTCAGCACAAGATCGACGAGCCGCAGGACGCCGGCTTCAGCAAGGAGCAAACCGCGGAGCGCGCCAAGATCGGCGCGCTGGCCCGCAATTGGATCGGCGCGGCCCTGGGCATTGCAGAACGCAAAGCCGTCGAGAGTTGTGGGGCCGATTGCCTGGTGCGCCTGGCCAATCTGACGCAGCCGAGTTCCGGCGCGGCGCAACCGCCCTCCGTCGAGCCCAGGGTTCAGGCGCGATGGATGCCGCACATGCGGGCACACGTGCCGCTGCCGCCGCGCCGGCCGATCTTCCTGGCCGACCGCTAAGCATCGGACCCAAAAGTGGGGACCGGTTTTGGAGAATCCGATGCTCAAAGAAAGCATCGGACCCAAAAGTGGGGACCGGTTTTGGGAGAATCCGATGCTCAGATCGAAGAGTATCGGACCCAAAGTGGGGGCAGCGGTTTTGGAGCAAATCCCCTGTTCGATCAAAGAGCTGGAGCGGGCTGGAGAAATCGCCGCGCGCGAAATATGTTATGAGGGTCGGCCTGCGACCGCCATCTGGATTGCTCATGAACATTGATGAGATCATCGAGAATTTCGGCTATCTCGACGAGTGGGAAGACCGTTATCGTTTTCTGATCGAGCTTGGGCGCACGCTCGAGCCGCTCGACAAGGCCGCCTATTGCGACGCCAATAAAGTGCTCGGCTGCGCAAGCCAGGTCTGGCTCGAGACGAAGGTCGACGGTTCGCGGCAAAGCGAGCCGATCCTGACCTTCCGGGCCGACAGCGATGCGCATATCGTGCGCGGCCTCATCGCGCTGATCATCGCGCTTTATTCCGGCAAGACGGTCTCCGAGGTGCTTGCGACCGATGCCGAGGCCTTGTTCAACGAGCTCGGCCTTTCCCAACATTTGACGCGGCAGAGAACAAATGGCGTGCGCTCCATGGTCGAGCGCATCAAGGGCGATGCACGCCGCGCCGCCGAAACAGTGGTCGCTTAAATACGCCGAGCCTCTCCGAACCGGAACGGTGGTCGAGCCTTGCCGAGGCTAACCGCGCGGGAAACATTCCGCTTCAAAGCGGCAGGAACATAGAAGCGGTTTGGAAGTTCAACTTGCCCGGAAGTGAGGGCAAGTTGCGGTTCTTGGCTTTAGTCTTCGCGCAAGCGCTGATCCTGTTCGTTGCGGTGCCGCTCGCAATCTATGGCGCGGATGTCAACGGTCCGGAAAGTCTGCACCATAGTCTCCATCCTCTTCACCACAATCACTTTAATTGCTGTACAGGAAACGGCGGGAATCCTGTTCAGCGCAAAGCCGAATTGCCGAAGCCCGTGAGTCTCACCCGAATCTCCCGGGCGAGCGCTGCGCTCCCGGAGGTCGGCTGGAGAAAGCATTTAGGCCTGAGGCCGCATAAGCTCCATTATGCGCGTTCTTGGCGCAGACCCCGGGAAATTTCCATTACTGCGCGCGCGCAATCGACCGGCGATCTGCCGAGCCAGGCCGCAAACATTCGCGCCGCTCGGTTTCCGAATTCCTAGCATCCCTCCGGCGCGAGCCATGCGCCCAAAGCCGTGCACGATCGGAGACGGAACTGGGAGGCGCGTCTAGCTGTTGCCGAGACATCTGTTGTGGAAACAGAGGAGGCTGCAATGTCTAAGATACTCTTGAGCACGGTGGCGGCCGCAGCGCTCGTTTGCGCTGCACCGGTCGCTTTTGGCCAAACGTCTTACGACCAATATCAATCCGGAAAATCGGACAAGAACCTCGAGAAATCCGGCTCCATGAACAAGGGCGCCGAAGGGGCGCGTGCCGAACGCGGAAGCAAAGCCCTCGAAGAAGGCCGGAGCGCCAAGAACGGTGAAACGTCGCGGTCGGCTGAGAACGGCTCGAATGAGAACCTCGGCACCGAACGAGGCAATAAGAGCGAACTCAAGGGTACCGAGCGCGGTGCCAAAGGGTTTGAAGGAAAGAACGCCAAAGGCGCGTCATCAGAGTCGATGGGCACGACCGCTCAAAGCGAGCGCAACGCGACGGGCGAAAACTCTGAAAAGGGCAAAAAGCTAGGCACGGAAGAAAAATCCGAGACCGGCAAACAAGCTGAAAAAGGTAAGGCGTTCGAGAACGAAAAGGCCGAAGGAAAGTCCGGGACGGAAGGAAAGACAGGGACGGAAGCAAAATCCGGCACGGAAGGAAAGGCCGGCACGAACGCGACGAATGAGACCAGCGCACCGAACTCTTCCTCCGAGAACTACGGAAAGGCCGAGACGAAGAACGTGGAGCAGGGCCGCAATGCGGAGAATGCCGTTCCGGGCGGAATGTCGAACGGCAAGAACGCCCCGCAGCTCACCGAGGTCAAAAAAGACCGCATCCGTGAAGCGGTGCGCAAGGAGGACGTAAAGAACATCACCAACGTCGATTTCAGCGTCAGTGTCGGCTCGGTGGTGCCGGAGCGTTATGACTTCCATCCGCTGCCCGACGATATTGTTTCGCTCGTGCCGCAATATCGCGGCTACGACTTCCTCCTGGTCAACGACGAGATCGTGATCGTGGAGCCGAGCACGCATCGCATCGTCTATACCTTGCCGGAAAACGGGATGGCGTCGATGGGAGGCGAGAGCCGTTCGGTCAATTGCCGCTAAGCGTCAGCGGTCTTTCCATGCCCAATAGGCGCCGCGTCTTCGCGGCGCCGCACTTTTGGAAGCCCTCTCCCGCAGAAATGAATCTCGCGTCTCGCGAGAGCTCAGCGCTTGCGCCGGCGCTGCTGGCCAAGTCCCATCTGCTTGGCAAGGGTCGAACGTGCTTTGGCGTAATTCGGCGCCACCATGGGATAGTCCGGCGGCAGGCCCCATTTTTCCCGGTATTCGTCCGGAGACATATTGTACTGGGTGCGCAGGTGCCGTTTCAGCGATTTGAACTTCCGCCCGTCTTCCAGGCAGACGATGTAATCATTGGTGATTGATTTTTTGGCCGGAACCGCGGGCTTCGGCGTTTCGGCGGGTGCGATCGGATGACCTGAGGTCACCCGCAACAGAGCCGAATGGACCTCATTGATGAGTGACGGAAGATCGCTGGCGGGTACGGAATTGTTGCTGACATAGGCCGAGACGATATCGGCAGCCAATTCGATATAATTGGCAGAACCCGTTTGGTCACTCATGGCTTTCTTCCGGAGATACAGTCGGCATGCAAGCGATTTCGATCTGGATTCGTTTCTAAGGACAGCATTTACCTTGCCCCGGCAAGGCACGCCGCTTACGCGTCATCGCTCGGTCCGGCACTGAATACAGAGGTTATTAGAAGGAAAACTTGTCCTGCGCAAGTAGCTACAGGTGAATAATCCAAAACTCAAACAGAATTCATTATTCCAAGCGTGACTAGAAAGCATACGCCTAGACTAGGCGGTTCAAAATCTAAAAAGGGCTCGGGCGCTTTCGAGAGCGGCGCCATGCTCGGTTCCAACACATCGCATCGTACGCAAGCCGATGCGGCTTTGGGCTTGGTCCAATGCAAGTTTGAGCATCGGATTCATCCCGAAACCGGCACCCACTTTTGGGCCCGATGCTTTCTTGAGCATCGGATTTATCCCAAAACCGGTACCCACTTTTGGGTCCGATGCTTTCTTGAGCATCGGATTTATCCCAAAACCGGTACCCACTTTTGGG
>JAJPIC010000024.1 GCA_021324915.1 Beijerinckiaceae bacterium
GATGCGAAAAAGTGGATACCGGTTTTTCACACGGATCCCGCTCTAAATCTTCAGAATCGATCACGTTCATGCTTTTGGATCGATCCGATCCAAAAGCATCGTGATCTAGAGCGGGATGCGAAAAAGTGGATACCGGTTTTTCGCGCAAATCCCGCTCTAAATCTTTAGAATCGATCACGTTCATGCTTTTGGATCGATCCGATCCAAAAGCAGCGTGATCTAATGCGGGATGCGAAAAGGTGGATACCGGTTTTTCAGGGAAGTTAGGCGCAAGATCCGAAGCATCGGGCCCGGGAGCGCGCTTAGAAACCCGTGTTCGAACAACCAAGTAGAGCCGCATGCCCTGCGACCAGACCTCGCTTTGCGAAGGTCGAGGCTGTGGCTATATAGAGCGGGCATGATCCGGAATAGCGGTTTTTCGAAAGATCATGCTTGAACCACAGCGGCAAAGCCGCGCTTCCGACTGGCGGAGTTGTCGTGTCCGGCCCTGCGATTTCGAGCGCCGATCTTGACGCCCGAAGGCGCCGGATTTTGTTCCGCTCCTGGCACCGCGGCATGCGCGAGACAGATCTCATCATGGGCCGTTTCGCCGATGCCGAGATTGCCGGTCTCACGGAGGCCGAGCTTATCGAATACGAGCGTTTGCTCGAGGTTTCGGATCGCGAGATTTTCGGCTGGCTCACGGGGGAGATCGAGATCCCGCCCGCCTATGACACGCCCCTGTTCAAGAAGTTGAAGCGCTTTCATACCCACGCCGGGCCGCTGGAGCTTTGACCCTTCATCCTCCCGCTCCCTGAGAGCAACCAAGAACCATTGACGTGACCGATCTCAAACGCGCCATAGCCGAGCTTGCCCAAGGCGGCTCCCTCACGCTCGCTTCGCTTCCCGACGGGTTCGACGCATTCTGTTTCGCCGATCTTACTCGCGCGCTCGCCCGCGCCGAGCGCGCCGTCGTTCTCGTGCATGTGGCGCGCGACGAACAGCGGGCGCATGCCTTCAATGAAGCGCTTGCCTTCGCCGCGCCGGAAATCGAGACCCTCGATTTCCCGGGCTGGGATTGTCAGCCGTACGATCGCGTCTCGCCCAATGCGGCGATTGCGGCGCGCCGCATGACGGTGCTCTCGCGGCTCGCCCGTTCGCGCAGCGCGCAAGAACGCCCACGCATTCTTTCGACTTCGATAAATGCCGTTCTGCAGCGCGTTCCGCCGCTCGAGAAAGTCGCAGCCGATTGCTTCTCCGCAGCACCGGGCAACGCAGTCGATATGGACGGCCTCGTCCGCTGGCTCGAAGATAACGGCTTCGTCCGCGCGTCGACCGTGCGCGACACGGGCGAATATGCGGTGCGCGGCGGTATTCTCGATCTCTTCGCGCCGGCCATCCCGACGCCGGTGCGGCTCGATTTCTTCGGCGATACCCTGGAATCGATCCGCACCTTCGATCCGCAATCGCAGCGCACCATTGCCTCGATGCGCGCGCTCGACCTCGTGCCGATGAGCGAGGTCCAGGTCACGTCGGAGACGATCCGGCGTTTCCGCCAAGGCTATCTCGCAGCTTTCGGCGCGCAAACGCGCGGCGACACGCTTTACGAAGCCGTGAGTGAAGGCCGCCGGCATCCCGGTCTCGAACATTGGCTGCCGCTCTTTTTCGACAAGCTCGACACGCTGTTCGATTACATCGGCGCGGCGCCTCTCGTCCTCGATCATCTGGCCGAAGAGGCGGCGAAAGAGCGCCTCGACCAGATCGATGATTATTATGGCGCGCGCAAACAGGCCTATGAGGCCGACCCGGCACAAGCCTCCTATAAGCCACTGCCGCCGCAGACGCTGTATCTCTCGGCCACGCAGTGGAAAGAGCGCTGCGCAACGACGCCGCTCGTGCATATTGCACCATTCGCCCAGCCGGAAGGACGGCACATCATCGACTGCGGCGGCAGGATCGGCCGCAACTTCGCGCCCGAGCGCAACGACGAGGGCGCGAACGTGTTTCACGCCGCCGCCGAACATATCCGCGCTCTGCAATCGGGGGGCAAAAGAGTCGTCGTCGCCGGCTGGTCGGAAGGCTCGCGCGAGCGTTTAGGTCATGTGCTGAGGGACTTCGGCATCAGCGAGCTCGAACCGGTTTCCTCGCTCGCGCAAACCATCGGCTTGCGCAAATCTTGCGTGGCGCTCGCGGTCATCGGGCTCGAAGCCGGATTCGAAACGCCGGATCTCGCGGTCGTCGGCGAGCAGGATATTCTCGGCGACCGCCTGGTGCATGGGCGCAAGCGCGCGCGCCGCGCCCAGGATTCGATCAGCGAACTCACGGCGTTGTCCGCCGGCGACCTTGTCGTGCATGTCGACCATGGCATTGGCCGGTTTATCGGCTTGACGCCGATCGAGGCGGCAGGCGTGCCGCACGACTGTCTCGAAATCCATTATGCCGAGGGCGCTAAGCTCTTCCTGCCGGTCGAAAATATCGAGCTCCTTTCGCGCTACGGGTCCGAAGACGCCAGTGTCGAGCTCGACAAGCTCGGCGGTGTCGCCTGGCAGAGGCGCAAGGCGCGGATGCGCAAGCGCATCCTCGAAATGGCGTCCGGCCTTCTGCAGATCGCTGCCGCACGCCAGACGCGCGCTGCGCCGAAGCTTACGCCGCCGGAGCCGCTTTACGAAGCCTTCTGCGCCGGTTTTCCTTACGAGGAGACGGAGGATCAGGCGGCGACCATCGAAGCGGTGCTCGACGATCTTGCTTCCGGCAAGCCGATGGATCGCCTTGTCTGCGGCGATGTCGGTTTCGGCAAGACGGAAGTCGCACTCCGCGCCGCCTTCGTCGCGGCGATCAACGGCAAGCAAGTCGCGATTGTCACGCCGACAACCTTGCTCGCCCGCCAACACGCGCGCGTCTTTCAGGCGCGCTTCGCCGGACTGCCGGTCAAGGTTGCGCAGGTCTCGCGCATGGTCGGGACGGCCGAAAGCAAGAAGGTCAAGGCGGGTCTCGCTGCGGGCGAGATCGACGTCGTGATCGGCACGCACGCCTTGCTGAGCAAGACCGTTGCCTTCAAGGATCTCGGTCTCGTCGTGATCGACGAAGAACAGCATTTCGGCGTCAAGCACAAGGAGCGGCTGAAGGAGCTGCGCGCCGAAGTCCACGTGCTGACGCTCTCGGCGACGCCCATTCCGCGCACTTTGCAGCTTGCGCTCACGGGCGTGCGCGAGCTTTCGATCATCGCGACGCCGCCCGTCGACCGGCTCGCGGTCCGCACCTTCATCTCGCCCTTCGACGACTTGCTGGTGCGCGAAGCCTTGCTGCGCGAGCGCTATCGCGGCGGACAGAGCTTTTTCGTCTGTCCGCGAATCGAGGACATCGAGCAATCGGCCGACTTCCTGCGCCGCAGCGTGCCGGAAGCAAAATATGTCACGGCGCATGGTCAGCTGCCGGCCTCGGAGCTCGAAGAGAAAATGTCCGCCTTTTACGACGGCAAATATGACATCCTGCTTTCGACCGCGATCGTCGAATCGGGGCTCGATATTCCGACCGCCAACACGCTCATCGTCCATCGCGCCGACAGGTTCGGATTGGCGCAGCTCTATCAGTTGCGCGGCCGGGTGGGCCGCTCGAAGACCAGAGCCTATGCGCTCTTTACGGTGCCGCCCGATCGCACGCTGACGCCGCAGGCCGAGAAGAGGCTCAAAGTTCTGCAATCGCTCGATACGCTCGGCGCCGGCTTCCAGCTCGCGAGCCACGATCTCGACGTTCGCGGCGCCGGCAACCTGCTCGGCGAAGAGCAATCCGGCCACATCAAGGAGGTCGGCTACGAACTTTATCAGCAGATGCTGGAAGAAGCGGTCATCGCGCTCAAATCCGGCATGGAATCGCCAGAGGAAGAATGGTCGCCGACGATCACCATGGGCACGCCCGTGACGATCCCGGAAGATTACGTCGCCGATCTCGACGTCCGGCTCGGCCTTTATCGGCGCCTCTCCAAAATCGAGACCGACGCCGAGATCGAGGCTTTCGCCGCCGAAATGATCGATCGCTTCGGTCCGCTGCCGCGCGAAGTCGAGCAATTGTTCAAGCTCGTCGCCATCAAGGCGCTCTGCCGCAAGGCCAATGTCGAGAAGCTCGAGGCGGGACCGAAGGGCATTACGATCAGCTTCCGCGACGATTCCTTTGCCGATCCGCAGGGCCTTGTGCGCTATGTCGCGGAACAGGGTCCGGAGGCGAAGGTGCGGCCCGATATGCGGCTCGTCTTCATCCGCGATTTCGAAGATCCGGCCGCGCGGCTCGAGGGCACGCGGCAGATCCTGCGCACGCTCGTCGCGATTGCGACGAAAAAGGCGGCGTGAAGCCGCCTCAGTGTTTCAAGCGCGCCGCGACCACGGCGTCGAGCAAGGCTTGGAGCTTTTCGCGATCCTGCGGGAACCCGGCTTCGATCCAACGTTTTCGTAGCTCTTTCAAAGCTTCGCCGATCTCTTTTCCGTCCGGGACGCCGCGCGCGATGAGGTCGGCGCCCGAAAAGGGCAGGCGAAGCTCTGGTGCCGCGCGCACGAAGGCGAGCGCTTCGCGCCATGCCGCCCCACCACCGCGCTCTGCCGCGGCGAGCGCCAGCGCATCGCCGGCCGCCTGCCGACCGTAGCGGAAAATGAGCCGCAGCAGCGCCGCCGCGACGGGCGGGGCCTCGATTCCGTGCAAGGACAGGAAAGCGGCTGCGGCCTCGGCGAGCCTCTGGCTCTCCGAATTCGACAGCCGCAGCCCTTCGCGTAGGCGCTCGGCATCTTCCGGAAGATTGACGCAAAGTGCGGCAAGCGCGAGCAAAGAATCGCGCGGCTCGTCGGCCGAAAAGCGCAGAAGATTGATGAGACGCGCCGGATTGGGTGCGGATGAAAGAAGCGTTCCGAGGAGGCCCGTCTCGCTGAATTCGCGCGTGACTTCGCCGGCGCGCGGCGCCGCGAGAAGCTTCAGGATTTCGCTGCGCACGCGTTCGCGCGAGAGGCGTGCGAGGCCTTCGCGTTCACGCAGGCAGGCGAGCACGGCCGGTCCATCGAGCGGGCCTTCGCCATAGGCCGCGGCGAAGCGGAAGAAGCGCAGGATGCGCAGATAATCTTCGCGGATGCGTGCGACGGGATCGCCGATGAAGCGCAACCGGCGCGCCTCGATGTCGGCGAGCCCGCCGACATAGTCGTAGAGCATTCCGTCGCGGCTCAGGGACAGCGCGTTGATGGTGAAGTCGCGGCGCCGCGCGTCGACCGCGAAATCGCGACTGAATTTGACTTTCGCGTGACGTCCGTCGGTCTCGATGTCTTCGCGCAGGCTCGTCACTTCGAAGGGCTTGCTTTCGACGAGGAGCATGATCGTGCCATGCGCGAGCCCCGTCGGAACGCTCTTCAGCTTTGCGGCCTGCGCGCGTGCCATCACGATTTCCGGCGTTGCGGTCGTCGCAATGTCGATCTCGGTCACCGGGCGGCCGAGCAAGCTGTTGCGCACGGCTCCGCCCACGACGCGCGCTTCTTCCCCGTCGCGGTCCAGCAAGGCCAGGATTCGAGCGAGATCCTGGTGCTCGAGCAGAGCCTTTGCGCGGGCAGGCGCGGCTACCGCAACCATGCTCATTCCATATGTCCTGGTATCACGACGCCGTTTTCGACATGCGCCGGCACATAGGCGCCCTGATGGCGCTCGGCGAACACTCCGAAAAGGAAGAAGCCGAGAACCGCGGCAAGAAGTCCGACGAGGGTGAGCGTCGATAAAGTTCCCTGGCCCCAATTGCGCCAGGCGAGCGGAGTCGCGCGGCGCAGGACGAGCAAAATCGCATAAAGCACGAACGGCAGAAGGAAGAGAACCGCCGGCCGCCAGATGATTCGCAGCATCGAGAATCGCCAGATTAAGCCGGCTTCATGCTAGGCCAGTTTGCCGGCGGATGGAATTCGAGCGGGCCTTGGTCCATGCGGCGCCGTTGTCGTCCGCCCGTCCAATTCACATATGATCAAGGCCGCGCCGCCACGCCCAATTTCAGGAAAACCGCGGAAATGATAGATCGGCGGAAGCCGGGAGGCTCCCTTTGCTCGCCAGAGAAGACGGAATTTCAAGAATAGAGATCGCCTGGCGCGAGCCGATCGAAGTCGCCAAGCGCCTGACCGACCGGCCAGGCTTTGCCTTTCTCGACAGCGCTCTGTTTCACCCGAAGCTCGGGCGCTATTCCTATATCGGCATCGAGCCTTTCGGCACCTTTACCGCGGCACAAGGGCTCGCGCTGTGGAACGGCGTGCCCATGTGGCATCCGCCGCTCGAAGCCTTGCGTGACCTCCTCGCCCGTTTCAGGCTCGAATCCGATCCCGCACTTCCTCCCTTCCAAGGCGGTGCGATCGGCGCGGTCCCCTATGAGTTCGGCTGGGAGCTCGATGGGCTCGCCTCGCCCAATCATCGGATCGAGCAGGAGGAGCCATTCCATCTCGGCTTCTACGATCTCGTCTTTGCTTTCGATCTCGCTCAGCGGCGCACCTTCATCCTTGCGTCGGGCTTTCCGGAAGAGGGCGAGAGGCGCGGTGCGCGCGCCAAGGCGCGGCTGGAACAGGCTTGCGCCTTGATCGAACGTGCGCCTTTTCCGAACGCACCGCAGGCACCGATCAAAGGGTGGACCTCGAATTTCACCCGCGCGACCTATCGCACCGCAATCGAACGCGTGCAGGACCATATTTTCCGCGGCGACATCTACCAGGCGAACATCGCGCAAAGGTTCTTGGCCGATCTGCCGGAGGATTTTTCTTCCTTCAGTTTTTACGAGCGACTGCGCGCGACCAATCCGGCGCCTTTTGCCGCCTATCTTTCCTGCGGCGAGACAATCATTGCGTCCTCCTCGCCCGAGCTTTTGCTCCGCAAGCGCGGAGCCGCGGTCGAGACGCGGCCGATCAAGGGTACGACGAAACGCGCCGAAGATGTTCTCGAAGATCTCTGGCGCGCCGAGACGCTCGTAAATTCGGAGAAGGATCGCGCCGAAAACATCATGATCGTCGATCTTCTGCGCAATGACCTCTCGCGCGTCTGCCGCCCCTTCTCGGTCGAAGTCCCGGTACTCTGCGGGCGCGAAACCTATGCCAATGTCCACCATCTCGTCTCGGTGGTGACCGGCATGCTCTCGCCGGGCAAGGATGCCTGCGATCTGATCGGCGCGACTTTTCCGGGAGGATCGATTACCGGTGCGCCGAAGCGGCGCTCGATGGAGATCATCGATGCGATCGAACGCGCGCCGCGCGGCTATTATTGCGGCTCGATCCTTTATCTTGGATTTGACGGAACGATGGATATGAATATCGCAATCCGCACAGCCATCCTGAAGGATGGCCAGGCGAGCCTGCATGCCGGGGGCGGCATCACCTGCCTCTCCGACTGGGCGGCCGAATATGCCGAGACGGAAGCCAAGGTGAAGCGCCTCTTCGATGCTTTCGCCGGCGCCAAGGAATTGGAAGAGGCGCAATGAAGAAGATCCTCGTCATCGACAATTACGATTCCTTCGTCTTCAACGTCGCGCGCTATTTCGAAGAATTGGGGCGCGCGGTTTCGGTCTTTCGCAATGACGCGATCGATATTGCCCAAATCAGGCAGATGGCACCGGAGGCGATCGTCATTTCGCCGGGGCCCGGCACGTCGGACGATGCGGGGGTCTCGAGCGCGGTCGTCGAAGCTTTCTCCGGCGAGGTCCCGATCCTCGGCGTCTGTCTCGGCCATCAATGTATCGGGGCGACGTTCGGCGCGCCGGTCGTGCCGGCGAAGCGCCCGCTCTACGGGCGCACCTCGCACGTGTCGCATCGCGGCGAGCGCCTCTTCGAAGGCCTGCCGCAGCCCTTGACGGTCGCACGCTATCACTCGCTGATCGTCGAGCCGACGCCGGCGCTCGAAGCGGCATTGTCGATCGATGCGGTCTCCGAAGAGGGAGAGATCATGGCGCTCTCGCATCGCGTTCATCCGACTTATGGCGTGCAATTTCATCCCGAATCGATCCTGACCGAGAAGGGCCACGCGCTTTTCGGCAACTTCTTGCGCCTGGCGGTCGAGCCCCGTGTTCTGGTATGACGGCGCGCTTCACGAGGAGCCGATCGCCCCTTTCGATCTGACCGATCGTGGCCTCAATCTGGCCGACGGCATCTTCGATACTTCGCTTGCGCAGAACGGGCGCATCTTCCTTTTGGAGCCACACCTCGACCGGTTCGCGCTCGCGGCGGAAGCGCTTGCCATTCCGTTTTCCAGGGAGGCGGCGGCTGATGCACTCGGGAGACTCGCCGCCGCGATCGGGCAGGGCGCTGTGCGCCTGACTTTGACGCGCGGCGGGGGCGCGCGCGGTCTCCCTCTGCCGAAAGAGCCAAAGCCTTTTCTTTTCGGCGCCGCCGCGCCCGCGCCGGCGCCTTTTCCGGTCCTCGCGCTCGCCGTGACGTCCATCCGCCGCAATGAATCTTCGCCTGCTGCGCGGCTGAAAACGCTCGCCTATCTCGACGCGATCCTCGCCTTGCGAGAAGCCAGTGCGAAAGGCGCCGGGGAGGCGCTCTTTCTTAATGGCTTGGGACACGTCGCCAGCCTTTCGAGCGCGAACCTCTTCGCCGTCTTCGGCCGGCGCATTGTAACGCCGCCGCTTGCCGATGGCGTGCTCCCCGGCACCGTGCGGGCTCTTGTGCTTAAGCGGGCGCCGGGCCTCGGTTTCGGCGCAGCGGAACAATCATTCGATCTCGCGGAACTTTCCCGCGCCGACGCGATCTTTGCAACGAGTAGCCTGAAGCTCATTGCGCCATGCGGCAGCCTCGAGAGGCACGCCTTCGCCTCGGCCGAGAACGAAGTGGTGCACACTTTGCAGGCGGCGCTGCGCGACGCGATCGAGGCGGAATGTGGAACAACTTGAGCATGCTCACTAAATCTCTGCCGGGCTTTTCCGACACCGACCGGCTTCCCAACCTATGAACCTCGGGCAATAATGGCGGATCCTCACGCCAATTCCTCTCCCATGCTGCGTCTTGCAATTTTGCGCCATGCCGAAGCCGTTCCGGTCGCTGCCGGCGGCGATTTCGAGCGGCAATTGAGCCGATCCGGCCTCGATATGGCCGAGCGCATGGGCCGCTATTTCCGTGACGCGGGCCTCAAGCCCGACCTCGCGCTCGTCTCGCCCTCGAAGCGCACGCGCGAGACTTTGGAAGGGGTGGAGCGGGGCGCCGGCGAGACATTCGCGGCCCATTATCTTCCAGAGCTTTACAGCGCAAGCCTCGCCACGCTCGAAGAAGCATTGGCCGAGGCGCCGAAAGAGGCGAAATTTCTGCTGATCATCGGTCATAATCCGGGGCTTGCGGAATTGGCCATTGCGCTTGCCGGCAAAGGCAAAAAATCCGAGCTCGCGCGCATGCGCGGCCATTTCCCCACGCCGTGCCTCGCTGTCATCGAATTCGAGGCCAAGAGCTGGAAGAAAGCGACGCGCGGCGAGGGGAAGCTCGAATTATTCGTAACGCGCGGCGCGCTCGCCAAGGCGCGGGGCGCGCTCGCCAAATAGCCGAGAGAGCTTTGCCTTCTTTCTCCGATATTGTTTTCGAAGCTGGCATTGCGGCGAGGAGCCTCGCCGATCTTCTCACCGGCAGGAGCCTGCGCCTCGGCGTGACCGGCCTATCGGGCGCCGGCAAGACGATCTTCGTCACCGCGCTCGTCCAACATTTGACGCTCGCCGCCCGCCTCGCCGAGCTCGGTACGAAAAACCCGCTGCCTGTCTTCCGCGTCCATGCCGAAGGCCGGCTCGTCGGGGCAAGGCTCGAGCCGCAGCCGGACGATGCCGTGCCGCGCTTTGCCTATGAGGATCACGTCAATATGCTCACGGGACCGGGCGGGCACAACGATGCGCGCGCCTGGCCGCAATCGACGAAGCGCATTTCCGAATTGCGGCTTTGGCTCGAATTCGAACGGGGCGCCGGAATTGGGCGGCGCAGCAGAGCCGGGCTCGCAATCGACATCGTCGATTATCCCGGCGAATGGCTGCTCGATCTCACGCTGCTTGAAAAATCCTATCAGCGCTGGTCGCAAGAGACGCTCGCCTCGAGCGCCTCCAGCGTGCGCGCGCCGCTCGCTGCGGAATGGCGAACCTATGTTCAAAACCTCGACCCGAATGCGCCGGAAGAGGAAGACGTGGCGCAACGCGCCGCGGCCCTGTTCAAGGCCTATCTCAAGGCCTGCCGGGCCGAGCCGGTGTCGGCTTCGGCGCTGCCGCCCGGACGTTTTCTGATGCCGGGCGATCTCGAAGGCTCGCCGCTTTTGACCTTTTCGCCGCTCCAACTGCAGGAGAACGCGACGGTCGCGCCCCATTCGCTCGCCGCGATGATGGCGCGCCGCTATGAAGCCTATCGCGCGCATGTGGTGCGGCCCTTCTTTCGCGATCATTTCGCGAGACTCGACCGGCAGATCGTTTTGGTCGATGTGCTGGCCGCGTTGAACGGCGGGCCGACGGCGCTGCGCGATCTCGAGACAGCGCTTGCCGACGTTCTTAGCGCGTTTCGTACCGGCCGCAATTCGCTCCTCTCGACTTTGCTCCGACCGAAAATCGATAAGATCCTGTTCGCGGCAACCAAGGCAGATCACTTGAATCATCTAAGTCACGATCGGCTCGAGGCGATCCTGCGTCGGCTGACGGCGCGCGCCATTGCCCGCGCCGAAAGCCTTGGGGCTGCAATAGACGTCGTGGCGCTTGCGGCCGTGCGCGCGACGCGCGAAGCAAATGTCGGACGCGGCGGCGCCGCTTTGCCGGCCGTCATCGGCACTCCGCTTAAAGGCGAGCGCATTGGCGATGAAGTCTTCGACGGGGCGACTGAAGTCGCGATCTTTCCCGGCGAATTGCCGAGCAATCCGGATGAAGTCTTCGCCGGCGATTACGCCGTCGATCCGCGCACCGCGGATTATCGCTTCGTGCGGTTTCGCCCGCCGATTGCGGCACGCGATGCGGCCGCCGCGCCATTACCTTTGCCGCATATCCGCCTCGATCGCGCCCTGCAATTTCTGCTCGGCGACAGACTAAGGTAGCGTCCGTGGCAAAGCCGAAGATCAAACCGCAAGCCTTTCGCCTCGGCAAAACCGCGGAGGAGGAAGCGCCGCGCGCGGCTTTCACCATCGAGCCGGTGCCCGATTTCGTCGAGGCAGAGGCGGCCGCCGCCGCGGCAGTGGATCCCGGCGAGCAAATGGTCGAAACCGCGCAACGTCGCGGCATAACGCGTGGCGCCTTGCTTTCCTGGGGCGGGCTTTTCTTTTCGACCGCCGGCGGATTTCTGTTGCTCGTCATCGGCAATTGGATCGCCGGCCTGATCAAGGACCTTTTCGCGCGTTCGCCCGTCCTCGGCTACGCAGCGCTGGCACTCGCCGCGCTGGCGCTCCTTGCGCTTTGCGTGCTCGCCGCCCGCGAGATTTGGGGCATCGCCCGGCAGAGCAGGATTGCGCATATCCATATGGGCTTTGCCGCGGCGCGCGCGGCGGACGATCGCGAAGCTGCGCGCCGGCTCGTCTCGGCGCTCGCTGCGATCGAGGCAAAGCGCCGGCAAAGCGCACAGCTCCTCGAGCTCACGCATGAAATCATCGACGGACGCGATCTCATCGACATAGCCGAGCGCGACCTGATCCTGCCGCTCGATCAGGAAGTGCGGCGCGAGATCGCGCAAGCGGCCAAGCGCGTCTCCATGGTCACGGCGATTTCTCCGCGCGCGCTCGTCGATATCGCCTTCGTCGCCGCGCAGGCTTTGCGGCTCATTCGAAAAATCGCTGAGATTTATGGCGGGCGGCCGGGCTTTTTCGGCTTTCTCAAATTGATGCGTTCGGTCGGCGTGCATCTTGCGATCACCGGCGGTGTCGCGGTCGGCGACTCGCTCATTCAACAAGTGCTTGGGCACGGGATAGCGGCGCGACTCTCGGCGCGATTGGGCGAGGGCGTGTTGAACGGCATGCTGACAGCGCGTGTGGGGCTTTCCGCAATGGCGGTCTGCCGGCCGATGCCTTTTGCCGTCACGCCGACGCCGGGCATCGGCGATGTCGCGCCATTCCTCTTTCGCTCCGAGAAGGAGGAAGGTGCGAGCCGCGGGTGATCCGATTTTCGAAGATCCTCGGCAGGAGGCTCTACCGGATCTCGAAGCTCGGTGACTTGCCTCGAGCCAGCCACATCGGCAGGAATTTTCTGATAATTTTTTTTTCGCGCGCGGACCAAGATCAGCAATGCTCGCTCGCCGGTTGCAGCAGCCGAAAGCTTCGAAAGCGTTGAATCGAGGCGGCTTTCCATAAACGTATTTGCATAATCACGCGGTTCGTGCTGAATTGGCGCGCACAACCGCATCTTGATGTGACCGCGAATAAGCCACAATGTCGGCACTATAAGTTCTCGTACCGTAACTGCGCAGCCATAGTGCAGAGTGGGTTGGGGACGCGCGTACGAGCGGCCTTGCGGCTGCCGGGGAGCGAATATGCGTATTGTACTTGCTTCGTTTCTGAGCTTGTTTTTGGTCGCGTTTATTTCCGGCGCCGGCGCGGCAGGCGGAAATGCCGGAAGGCACGCCTGGCAGAGGCACCAGGCCATCGATAGCCAACAGGCGATCAGCGACTATGACCGCGAACGCCAGCGCATAAACGACAACGTCGTTACTATTCTCTCAGGCAACCGCGACGGAGATTCGCTCGGGATCGTCTATGATCTCTCCGAGGTTCTGGACGACGGCGACAATCTCCGCGTGCTGCCCGTGGTGGGGAAGGGAAGCGCCCAGAACGTGCGCGATATCCTGCTCCTGCACGGCATCGACATGGGGATCACCCATTCGAACATTCTCAATCATTACGCCAAGACGGGCGAACTCGGCGACATCAAGAGCCAGATCGCCTATATCAGCAAGCTCTTCAACGAAGAGATGCATATTCTAGCCGGCCCGGGCGTGAAGGATCTGAACGATCTGCGCGGGAAGCCGGTGAATTTCGGCGAGACCGGCAGCGGCACGGAACTCACCTCCCAGCTCGTGTTTCAGGCGCTCGGCATCAACGTCAAAGAAGTCAACATGGGGCAGGCCGACGCGGTCGCCGCCATCAAGGATGGGCGTATTGCCGCGACCATCCTGATCACCGGTAAACCGTCGAGCTTTGTCGCGACGCTGAAACCGTCCGATGGACTGAAGCTCGTGCCCATTCCGTTCACTGCGCCGCTGTTCAACGATTATTATCCGGCGGTGTTGGAACATGCCGATTACCCGAACCTCATTCCGGAGGGGCAGCGGGTCGACACGGTTGCCAATTGCGCCGTTCTCGCGGCATTCAACTGGCCGAAATATACGGACCGGTACAACAAGGTCGCCAAATTCGTCGACGCGTTCTTCAATCATTTCGAAGATTTCCGCAAACCTCCGCGGCGCGCGAAATGGCGCGAGGTGAACTTCGCCGCGACGCTGGAAGGTTGGACGCGCTTTCCCGCCGCTCAGGCCTGGATCGATGCGTCGCGCCCGCAAGAGGCGACGCAGCAGGATTTCGACCGCTTTCTGGCAACCAGCGGCAAGGACCAGGGACTTCAGTCCGATGCGCAGCGGGAAGAATTGTTTCGTGCGTTTGTAAAGTGGAAGGCTTCGCAGGCCCAGCATTGATCGACCGGGGCCGGAGGCCAAGCGTGGGGTGGTGCGGCAATGAACCGGTTGGAGCGTTTCTCGGATTTGGAATTTGAACCAAGGCAGCGCTCGCTGCTTCATCTCGTCCGTTGGTTCGGCATGATCTGCGCTGTCGGCATATTGCTCGCCTGCGCGACCGCGGCCGTGGCTCTATTGAGCGAGGACAATCCGCTGCCGTCAAAGGCGAAGGCCGCGAAACAGGCGGAGGTGAAATCAAATCCGGGAGCCGGGGATCTCATTGTTGCGAATGCGGGCAATTCCCTGCTCGTGACGCCGGCCGCGGCGAGCCCGCTTCGTCCGGTCGAGGACGTTGCGGCGCCCTTGCCGATCATCGAGGCAGCACAACGCTCCGACAGAGCCGATGCGCGCAAAAAAATTCCGCAGGATCCGGCGAGCGGCATGCCGACATTGGCGCTCGATCAAGTGATCCCGGCCAAGCCGCATCAGGCTTCGCCGTTCAATCTCTCCCTCAATGCCGATGGGGTCGTACCGGATCATAGTCTGATCGCCATCCGCGGCCTGCCGAAGGGAACGGTGCTGTCGGCGGGTCACTCCGACGGCGCCGATGGCTGGTATCTGGTGCCGGACGACCTCGGCAATGGGTTATCGATTACGCCCGGTGAGGAAGCGAAGGGGACGAGCGAGCTCGTCGTGCAATTGCTGGCGCCGGACGGCCGCGTTGCCAACGAAAAGCGCGCAAGCCTGGTTTTGCCCACCAGCGACGCGAGTGCGGCGCACGAGATGACGCCCGAGGAGATCCAGGTGCTCATGCAACATGGCCGGGATTTGGAAAGGGTCGGCTATTTTGCAGGGGCGCGGCTCTTCTTCCAGCGCGCGGCGGATGCGGGGAGCGCGGAGGCGGCGCGCGCAATGGGCGAGACCTATGATCCCGTCGAATTCGAGAAGCTCGGCGTGCGCGGCCTCGTTCCCGACGAGGCCATGGCGCAAAAATGGTATGAGCGTGCGCAAGAACTCGAGGCAAAGCAGGCAAAACAGGGCGGAGCGACGGAATAGTCGCTCGCGCCGCGGCTGGCTTCAGGCCACGCCGAGCTTCTTCTGCAGGTTCGTCGACGACGTCGTATATTGGAAGACGAGCTTCTTCTCCGGGTAGACGTAGTGGTAGATCTTCTGCGCGGCGAGCGATCCTTCGTGGAAGCCGCAGAGAATGAGCTTCAGCTTGCCCGGATAATGATTGATGTCGCCGATCGCGAATATGCCCGGCACATTGGTCTCGAATTGCGCAGTATCGACCGGAATCAGATTTTCGTTGAGGTTGAGTCCCCATTGAGCAATCGGCCCGAGCTTCATCGTAAGGCCGAAGAAGGGGATGAGCCGCTCGACAGCGAGTTCGCTCACCTCGCCTTTGGCGCTTTTGACCTGCGCCGAGGCGAGCTCGCCATTGTCGCCTGAAAGGCCGATGATCTGCCCGATCCTCAAGTCCATCTTGCCGGCGGAAACGAGCTCGCGCATCGCATTGACCGAATGCGGTGCGGCGCGGAATTCATCGCGCCGATGGACGAGCGTCAGGCGCTTGGCGATCGGCTGCAAGTTCAAAGTCCAGTCAAGCGCCGAATCTCCGCCGCCGACAATCACGACATTTCTGTCGCGGAACTCTTCCATCTTGCGCACGGCATAGAAGACGGACTTCTGCTCATAGGCCTCGATCCCATCGATCGGCGGCTTCTTCGGCTGGAACGATCCGCCGCCCGCCGCCACGATGACGGCCTTGCATTCGAAAGTGCGGCCGGTTTCGGTCTTGACGCGGAAGGCCGGCGTCTGTGCGCTCCCGAGCACTTCGAGCTCGGTCACCATTTGCTCGAAATGAAAGGTCGGATGAAAGGGCTCGATCTGCGCAAGCAATTTTTCGACGAGACCGTCGCCCGTGATCATCGGATGGCCGGGAATGTCGTAGATCGGCTTTTCCGGATAGAGTTCGGCGCATTGGCCGCCGGCGCGCGGGAGAACGTCGATCAGATGGCTTTTGATATCAAGGAGACCGAGTTCGAAGACGGTGAATAGGGCGGTCGGGCCGGCCCCCACGATGACGACATCGGTCTTTATGCTTTCTTCCATTCATGACTCCTGAAATGCTTGCCCGTCCGGTTGGCTTCAAAAGGCAGGGCATCGCAACCTGATTTATTGTCGCGGCAATGAGCCGGCGCAGGGTCGCTTATCCCTGACGGGGCGGCGTCGTAACGATCAGCCCGTCGAGTTCCGGCGTGACTTTGATCTGGCAGGAAAGCCGCGAATTGGGCTGCGTGGCATAGGCGAAATCGAGCATGTCCTCTTCCTGCGGGCTGGGGCCCCCGGTCAGCGACAAAAAGGCCTTGTCGACATAGACATGGCACGTGGCGCAGGCGCAGGCGCCGCCGCATTCGGCAGTGATCTCAGGGACGGAATTGCGGATCGCCGTCTCCATCACGGTCGAGCCTTCTTCCGCCTCGACCGTCCGCTTCTCGCCGGACGAATCGATGAAAGTGATCTTGATCGTCATATAGGTCTCTGGGGTTGGTTTAGGCAGGCGTTCGCGCCCTCTTTACTTAAGAGCCCCGCCCATGAACAGCCCTTGTCTTTGCCGAGGCGGCCGCCTTTGCTTGGCTTCGATATGGAAATCATGAGCTTGAGCCGGCGGCTCAGGCGGGCGGGGAAGATTGCGCAGATGCGCTTCGATGGCGGCGAGCGTCCGGCGAAGAGCCGCGGCGAGTCGTTCCGCTTGGCTCTGGCCACGCTCGAGCTCGGCCGCGGTGTCGGCGAGCTCAAAGGCGCCAATCGCGCGGGCCGAGCCTTTCAGCCGATGCAGGAAACCGGGCTCAGCGACACTAACCCCCCTGATTTGCGCCATAAATTCGGCCGACTGTCGGACAAACAGGTCGAGGAGTTCGCGCTGCAGGCCCGAATCGGCGCCCGTCTGCTCGGCGAGATGGAGGATATCGAGGACATCACGGCGAAAGTTGACAGGGCTCTGGGCGGCGCCCCCGGAGGCCGATCCTTCGGAGGATGGGGTCGCGGTGGGCGAGGCTTGATCTCCGGACGAAGTCACGTGCCCTGCGCCTTTGTTGGATATGGCCGGTTATTCCCTTGCTACTGCACGATTTTTGCTTGGATAACCGGGCGGTGCGCGGGAGATCGAACTGGCGAAAAATTGTTTCCGATCATGGTGAAAGCGCCGTTAACGACGAATCAAAAGCTTGCCGGCCCAGCGGTTTCAATCCCCAAGGCACAGATGTAGAGTGCTTTTGGTTAACGGATGGCTGGATCCAAGCCGTTGGAGAGAGATCGAAGCTCAAGTCTCGGTCCATTTTTTCCGTTATTTAACAAGAGGCAAGCATGGCCACGAACAAGGCGCAAGATCCCGCGGCTGCGGCGCTCTCGGCGATTGAGGAGGCTTTGAACCTGACCGGCGAAGGCCCAGCCCAGAAGGCACCGGAGATCTCGACCCCGATTTTCCCGAAGGCCTCGGATCCAGACAAGACGCCGAGAATGATGAAGCGCCATTCGGAATTGCCAGTCGCGCAGGTTGCCGGAGGGCAGAGCGAAGCCCCGCCGGCCGTCGAAAATGGACGCCTCGCGCGCAAGTTGCCGGAGATCGAGGAGCACCCTCTTTTCGCACCAAAAAAGCCCGAACGGAGCAAGCCCGATTTTGCTGCCGAGCGCTCGCCGGTCGCCCCGGTTCCGGCGGCCAATGACGATCGCGATTCGATCGGCGCCATGCTACGGGCCGTCAACAAGAAACCGACTTCGGTCTCGCTGATCGTCGCGGCGGTCTTCTCCGCCATATGGCTCTTATTGTCGGCGCTTTATTTCGCCACGCACCGCGCCGAAATTCTCGGGTCCGGCGGGGTCAGGACGGAACTGGCCTTCTTCGCTTTTGCGACTGTCGCACCGATCGCGTTCTTCCTGGTCACGGGTGTGCTGGCCCGCCGCGCCGAGGAAATGCGGCTGACGGCGCGCTCGATGGTCGAGGTCGCCATGCGGCTCGCCGAGCCTGAAGCGGTCGCGAGCGAGCAGATGGTCACGCTATCGCAGGCGATCCGCCGCGAGATCGTCTCGATGGGCGATGGAATCGAGCGGGCGCTGGCGCGCGCCGGAGAGCTCGAAACGCTGGTGCGTTCGGAGGTCTCCAATCTGGAACGGTCCTATTCGGACAACGAGCGGCGCATCCGGGCGCTGGTCGAAGAACTCTCAGCCGAGCGCGAGTCCATGCAGGCCAATGGCGAGCGCATGCGCAATGCGATCGGCGGGGCGCAAGATTCCTTCGCCCGCGAGCTCGAGAACGCCTCGGCAGGGCTTGCCGAAAATCTGAGCGCCGCGGCCGCCAGCATCACCATGTCGCTCGGCGCCAAGGCGGAGGAGATCCGTTTCGCCCTGACGCAGGTCGGCGACCAGCTGGCCGAAAGCCTTGCTGGCCAGGCGGAATCCGTCCTCGGTCGGCTGGAACAGGCGCGGGTCGGCGTCGAAGCGACGGCCGGGCAGGCGAGCACCGAAATTGCCGAGACGCTGGCGCGCCGTCTTGCGGAAATCGAGTCCACGGTCGGTCAGGTGAGCACGGAGCTCTCGGAACAGGTCGCGCGGCGCCTCGCCGAAGTCGAAGCCACGGTCGGCCAGGCGAATGCCGAAATGTCGGAGAGCTTTTCGCAAAGGCTTGCCGAGATCGATACGCAATTGCGCAGCAGCGGCGACGTGCTGATGACCGATGTCGTGCAAAGGATCGAGGAATCGAGCGGCCGGATCAATTCGGTGCTCCATGAGGCGATCTCGACACTGACGATGCAATCGGACAAGCTCAGCGAACGCTTGTCGCAGAGCACGCACGATTCGCTCGAGACCTTCTCCTATCACGCCGGCACGCTGAACGACCGCTTCGGCCAGAGCGTCAGCGAAGCCATCAATGCGATCGCAACGCACAGCGAGCGTGTAACCGAGACGCTTGCCGAGCGGCTCGGGCAGTTCGAAGAAGCCATTGCCGGCCAGGGCAATACGATTGCCGACCGGATCGGCGAGAATGCGCAACATTTGACGACGGCGCTCAGCAAACAGCTCGAAGCGATCGAGACCGTGCTCGCGGTGCAGGGCGGCGAACTCGACGGCAAGTTCGAGGCGCGCGCGCAGCACACCGCCGATCTCTTTGCCGAGCAGACGCAGGCTTTCGAGGATCGCGCGGGAGCCAAAGTCCAGGCCATTGCCGATACATTCGAGGAGCTTATCGGACGAATCGATTCCGCCCTCGACGGGCGGGCTCAGGCGCTTAACGAGGCCCTGGCCGCGCGCACCATCGATATTGCCAAGATTCTTGGCGAAGGCGGCCGCGAGGTCATCCAGGCGCTCGAATCGAGAGCCGACGAGATCGACCGCGTCCTCCTGGATCGCGCCGCCTCGGTCGGCGAAACGCTTTCCAGCAAAGCGGACGAGGTCAACCAGACGCTCGGCGCGACCCTGGGCGACATCGGCGAGTCGCTCTCAGCCAAGATCGAGGAGATCAATCGGAGCCTTGCGAGCCGGGCAGACGACATCCATCAAGTGCTCGGCGGGAGGGCGGAAGAGATCCATCTGGCGCTCGGCGGCAAGGCCGAGGAGATCTATCATGCGCTCGGCGGCAAGGCCGACGAGATCAATCAGGCACTGGGCGGCAAGGTGGACGAAATCACCCAGGCGCTCGGCGGCAAGGCCGACGAGATCCATCAGGCGCTCGGCTGGAAAGCGGCGACCATCGCCGACACGCTCGATGGGCGGATTGCCCGGTTCGAGGATCAGGTGGTCGGCAGGCTCGAAGCGATCTCCACCGAATTCGACACGCGCGGGCGCGAGCTTGCCGAGAATCTCGCGACGCGCGCGCAAGAGATCGATTCGAACCTTTCGCACCATTCCGCCAATATCAGCGCGGCGCTCGACCAGGAATCGGGCGCGCTGGCCAATCTGCTCAGCGGACGCGCCGACACGCTGAAGGAATTGCTCGGCCAGGCGTCGACCGACCTCGACTCGACGCTTGCCGAACGGATCACGGAGATCGGCGGCGTGCTCGCCACGCGCGTCAACGAGATCGGCGCGGCGCTGGCTACTCGCCTCAGCGAGCTGCAAGGCGCGCTCGACGAACGCAGCCAAAACCTGCACGCAACCTTGCGCGCGCGCAGTGACGAATTCCACGCCTTGCTCGAAACGAAAGGCACGGACCTCGTCGCAAATCTCGGCCAGAAACAAGCCGAGCTTGCCTCCACCATCGACCAATCTTCCGCCAATCTCGCCGAGACGCTTGCCTCGGGCGCCGCGGCGGCGGTCGAATCTCTGATTTCCACCAATGAAAAGCTGAAAGAGGAGATGGCGTCGACGGTCGCGACGCTTGCGGAAAGAAACGCCGCGCTGCAGGACATGATCGGCAATGCCGATATGAGCTTTGTCGCGATCGAGACGGCGCTCGCCGCGCGCATTCAGCAATTCGAGCAGGCGATTTCCGACATTACCAAAGAGATGGAGGATCTCGGCGCCAATGCGGGCACGACGATCGGCAGCGCTCGGGCGCTCTACGAGACGATCGCGCATCAGCAGCAGCAGCTTGCGGCGGCGGCTGCCGATCTCGCTCGCTCGCAGTCCGAGCTCGATCGCACCTTGAACGAGCGCCGCGCGGCGCTCGAGGGCTTGCTCGCCTCCGCTCAGGCGCAGCGCGAGGAATTCGATGGCGTGATGTCGTCGTTCTCGGCGCTCGTCGATGAATCCTTCCATCGCGTCGAGACTCGTGCGCATGAAATCGGCACCTTCCTCGCCGAGACGTCACAGACGACCGCCGGAATGGTCGAGCGCCAATTCGGCGGAATCCGCGAGGCGCTCGGCAGCGAGCGGGAACGCACCGCGGCGCTCCTGCGCGCCGCCTACGAACAGGCGAATGGCGACATTGAAAATATTCTCGGCCAATCGACCGCGCGGTTTCAGACTGCGGCCGCCGAAATGCGCGGCCTTGCGCGGGAGATCCAGCGCGAGCTTGAGGCAACGCGTGAGGAATTGCGGCGCAATTCCGTGGTCCTGCCGCAGGAAACCGCCGAGCAGACCGCGGCCATGCGGCGTGTCGTGGCCGATCAGATCAAGGCGCTCAACGAGTTGACCGACATCGTTGCGCGCTCGGGCCATGCTTACGATCTTTCGGATCCCTTCGCCTCGCGTTCCGAGGGCGGCTCGCGGCGGCTCGAGAGCAGCCGGCCTGAGCCGGTGCGCGATCCGGAGCCTGCGCGGTCCGACTCGCGCTCGGCGCGCGGGCCGATCAATCCCCCGCGCCCGCCTGCCGAGCGCGGCTCCGGCTGGCTTTCCGATCTGCTGGCGCGCGCCTCGCGCGAGGATCAGCCGGCGCGGCCGACGCCGCATCTGCCGCGCGCCCCGCAACAGAACGAGCCACTCGAGACGATCTCGCACGATATTGCCCGGATGGTCGATCATGCGGCGATTGCCGAGGCTTGGGACAATTATCGGCGCGGCGACATGAACGCCTTCACGCGCTCGCTTTATGTCGGGCGCGGCCCGCAGACCTTCGACGAGATCCGCCGGCGCTACCGCAACGATCTCGAATTCCGCAATACGGTCGATCGCTATGTGCAGGAGTTCGAGCGGCTGCTGGCCGACGTGAGCCGCGACGATCGCGACGACACCCTGACCCGCACCTATCTCACCTCGGAGACGGGCAAGGTCTATACGATGCTCGCGCATGCCGCGGGCAGGCTCGGCGGCTAGACTAGATCCGTCATTGCGCGAGTGAAGCGAAGCAATCCAGGGAAAGGCGCCTGGAGTGCTTCGTCGCGCTTCGCGTTTCCCGCAATGACAATTGCCAGCCGGCCTATAAGCCGGGTTCAGTATGGCGCGCGAAAGCGCGCGTGATGGCCATTCATCTGGGACGGCCGTTACCGGCCGCCTCAAGCAACCAACCCGGACGCCGGTCCGGAGACGGACCTGCGGCTCTTGCGAGCCGCGTGCGCCCCTATTCGGTCTTGCTCCCGGTGGGGCTTGCCATGCCGCGCATGTTGCCATCCGCGCGGTGCGCTCTTACCGCACCGTTTCACCCTTGCCTGCCGAGCGGCAGGCGGTCTGCTTTTCTGTGGCGCTTTCCCTGGGGTCGCCCCCGCCGGACATTTTCCGGCACCGTGTCTCCATGGAGCCCGGACTTTCCTCCGCTTTGAGCGGCGGCCATCCGGCCGACTGGCCGAATCGAGATAGGCGCGACGCGCGCCGGCGTCAACTTGCCATAATTCTGAGGGATTTGCGGACACCGCCAAGCCGCAACATGCCGGTGCGAGGGGAAGAATATGACCAGATCATTCGGAGCTGCGCTCGCCATGGCCATTCTGCTCGCCGGTTGCGGCTATACGCCGGAACAGCGCGCCACATCGGGCGCGGCACTTGGCGGCGCGACCGGGCTTGCGATCGGTGCCGCCGCCGGACATAGCCCCGTCGCCGCGCTGGCAGGGGGCGTTCTGGGGGCAGCGACCGGAGCCACCGTCGGCGCAGCTACCACTCCGCCACCTCCGCCGCCTGGCTATGCGCCGCCTCCGCCGCCTCCGCCGCCGCGTTGCGCGAGGACGGGCTATGATTACTACGGCAATCCGGTCTGCGTCGCCTGGTACTAGAGCGGGATGCGAAAAGTGGATAAAGGCATTTCGCGCAGAATCGATCACGTTCATCGTGATCCGATACGCCTCTGATGCGCCCATTCGCGCCGGACTCGCCTCTCGCCAAAATTCATCCTTCGCCCAACTTCGGGGCGCGGAAGGGCAAAGGCCCGGATTCGATTATTCTTCATTATACCGGGATGGCCGATGGCGCGGCGGCGCTGGCGAGGCTCAGCGATCCGAAGGCGGAAGTCTCGGCGCATTATTTCATCGATGAAACAGGCGACATTCTCCAACTGGTGCCCGAAGCGCGGCGCGCTTGGCATGCCGGCCAATCTTGTTGGGCCGGCGAAAGCGATATGAATTCCGCTTCGATCGGGATCGAACTGCAGAACGGCGGACATGAGTTCGGCGCGCCGGCCTATCCCAAAGCGCAGATCGACGCGGTCATCGCGCTCTGCCGTGACATCGCGTGCCGGCATAAGATCGCGCCGCAGCGCATTCTCGCTCATTCGGATATTGCGCCTGGCCGTAAGATCGATCCCGGCGAATATTTTCCGTGGGGTACGCTCGCGGAAGCCGGAATCGGCCTCTATGTGCGCCCGCATCCGATCGAAAATGATCCGCCGCTCGCACGCGGTGCAAAGGGCGGCGCGGTCGCGGCCGTGCAGGGCATGCTCGCCGCCTATGGCTATGACGTCGAGCCGAGCGGCGATTATGACGAAAGGACCGAAATCGTCGTCGCCGCCTTCCAGCGCCATTTCCGTCCGGCGCGGATCGACGGCAAGGCGGATCGCTCCACGATCGCGACGCTCAAGGCCTTGATGGCGGCAAGGCCTTAATCCTCTCCCCGTTTATGGGAAGAGGGTCTATTCCGCTGCGGCGGGCGTCGCGGTCCGATCATAATTGAGAATCGGCGCGAGCCAGCGCTCGATCTCTTCCGGCGGCATGCCTTTGCGCTTCGCGTAATCCTCGACCTGGTCGCGTTCGATTTTGCCGACGCCGAAATAGCTCGCCTCGGGATGCGCGAAATAAAGGCCGCTCACCGACGAACCCGGCCACATCGCATAGGACTCGGTGAGCTTCACGCCAATGCGACGCTCGGCTTCCAAAAGGCGAAAGAGCGTGGCCTTTTCGGTATGATCGGGCTGCGCCGGATAGCCGGGCGCCGGGCGAATGCCGCGATAGGACTCGCCGATCCGCTCCTCGTTGCTCAGCGCCTCGTCCGGCGCATAGGCCCAGAACTCGCGGCGCACGCGCTCGTGCATCTGTTCGGCAAACGCCTCGGCGATCCGGTCGGCCAGCGCTTTGACGAGGATCGCGCGATAATCATCGTTCGCCTTGGCGAAGCGCTCGGCGAATTTCTCTTCGCGGGCGCCGGCCGTCACCACGAAGGCGCCGATATAATCGGCCTTGCCGCTCGAAGCCGGAGCGACGAAATCGGAAAGGGCGAGATTCGACCGGCCCTCGCGCTTGCTGAGTTGCTGGCGCAAAGTATGGAAAGTCGCGAGCTCTTCCGTGCGCGACTCGCCCGTGTAAAGGCGGATATCGTCGCCGACCGAATTGGCCGGCCAGAAGCCGATCACCGCCTTGGGATCGAACCAGCGCTCGGCAATGATGCGCTGGAGCATATCCTGCGCGTCTTCATAGAGCTGGCGCGCGGCGGTTCCCTGTTCCGGATCGTCGAGAATATCCGGAAAGACGCCGCGCAATTCCCACGTGCGGAAAAAAGGCGTCCAATCGATATAGGGAACGAGGTCCGCCACATCGTAGCTGCCGAAAATGCGCGTGCCGGTGAAGAGCGGCTTCGGCGGATCGTAAGTTGAAAAATCGAGTCTCAAGGCGTTGGCGCGCGCTTGCGCGAGCGGCAATCGCCGCTTGTCGGCTTCGGCGCGCTGATGCGCATCCGCCACTTTGCGATATTCGGCACGCACCCTGTCGATATAGGCATCACGTGCTTCCGGTGAGAGCAACGCCTGCACCGTGCCTACCGCGCGGCTTGCATCCGTGACATAGACGGTCTGGCCGCGATGATAATTCGGGTGGATTTTCACGGCGGTATGGACACGGCTCGTCGTCGCCCCGCCGATCAAGAGCGGCAGGTCGAAACCCTCGCGCTCCATCTCGGACGCGACGAAGCACATTTCTTCGAGTGAGGGCGTGATGAGCCCGGAGAGGCCGATGGCATCGACCTTCTCAGCGCGCGCCGTCTCGAGGATCTTGGCTGCCGGCACCATGACGCCGAGATCGATGATCTCGTAATTGTTGCAGGCGAGCACGACGCCGACGATGTTCTTGCCGATATCGTGCACGTCGCCTTTGACGGTGGCCATGAGGATCTTGCCGGCGCTCTGACGCGCGCCGCCCGCTTCCTTCTCCTGCTCCATATAGGGCAGGAGATAGGCGACCGCCTGTTTCATCACGCGTGCCGATTTGACCACCTGTGGCAGAAACATTTTGCCCGAGCCGAAAAGATCGCCGACGACATTCATGCCGGCCATCAGCGGACCTTCGATCACATCGAGCGGACGCGTTGCTTTCTGCCGCGCCTCTTCGACGTCGGCCTCGATGAATTCGGAAATGCCGGCGACGAGCGCGTGTTCGAGCCGTTTCTCGACCGGCGCTTCGCGCCATGCGAGATCCTTCTCTTTCGCTTCCGTCGTCTTGCCGCGATAGCTTTCGGCAAGCGCCAGCAGCCGCTCGGTGGCATTCGGACCGCGGTTGAGCACGACGTCCTCGCAGGCTTCGCGCAGCTCCGGCTCGATATCGTCGTAGACGGCGAGCTGGCCGGCATTGACGATGCCCATGTCCATGCCCGCGGCGATCGCGTGATAGAGAAAGACCGAGTGCATGGCCTCTCGCACGCGCTCATTGCCGCGGAAGGAGAAGGAAAGATTGGAGACGCCGCCGGAAATATGGACGAGGGGGAAACGGTTGCGGATTTCCCGCGCCGTTTCGATGAAATCGACTCCGTAATTATTGTGCTCTTCGATGCCGGTCGCGACGGCAAAAATGTTCGGATCGAAGATGATGTCTTCGGGAGGCACGCCGACCTTCTCGGTCAAAATCGCATAGGCGCGGCTGAGCGTCTCTATGCGGCGCTCGCGCGTGTCGGCCTGGCCCTTCTCGTCGAAAGCCATGACGACGACCGCCGCGCCATAGCGGCGCACGGCCTTCGCCTGTTCGACGAATTTTTCTTCGCCTTCCTTCAGCGAAATCGAATTGACGACAGGTTTGCCCTGGATTGTCTTCAGTCCCGCCTCGATCACCGAGAATTTCGATGAATCGACCATGATCGGCACGCGGGCAATGTCGGGCTCCGAGGCGACGAGGTTCAAGAATTTGGCCATCGCGTCTTCGGAATCGAGCAGGCCTTCGTCCATATTGACGTCGATGATCTGGGCGCCATTGGCGACCTGATCGCGCGCAACGTCGAGCGCGGTCGCGAAATCTCCGTCCTTGATCAATTTTCGGAACCTCGCGGAGCCCGTCACATTGGTGCGCTCTCCGACATTGACGAAGCGGATGTCGGAGGTGAGCGTGAAGGGTTCGAGCCCGGAGAGGCGCAGAAGCGCCGGCACTTTCGGGATCGCGCGCGGCGGAATGTCCTTCACGCGCTTGGCGATTGCATGAATATGGGCGGGCGTCGTGCCGCAGCAGCCGCCGACGATATTGACGAGGCCGGATTGGGCGAATTCGCCGATGAGCCCTGCCATGTAATCCGGGCTCTCGTCGTAGAGACCGAATTCATTGGGCAGGCCGGCGTTGGGATAAGCGCAGATGAGCGTGTCGGCCGCGCGCGCGAGCTCGGCGAGATGCGTGCGCATTTCGCGTGCGCCGAGCGCGCAATTGAGCCCGATCGAGAGGGGCTTTGCATGGCGCAGCGAATACCAGAAAGCGGTCGGCGTTTGGCCCGAGAGGGTGCGACCCGAGAGATCCGTGATCGTGCCCGAGATCATGATCGGATATTTGCGGCCGAGCCTTTCGAACACATCGTCGATACCGACGAGCGCCGCCTTCGCGTTCAACGTGTCGAAGATCGTCTCGATCAAGAGAATATCGGCGCCGCCTTCGATCAAAGCCTCAGCCGATTCGGCATAGGCCCTCCGCAATTCGTCGAAGGTCACGGCGCGAAAGCCGGGATTGTTCACGTCCGGCGAAATAGAGGCCGTGCGATTGGTCGGTCCCATCGCGCCGGCGACGAAGCGCTGCCGCCCGTCCTTCGCTTGCGCAAGTTCGACCGCCTCGCGGCAGAGCTGCGCAGCCGCGCGGTTCAATTCCGGCACGAGCTCTTCCATGCCATAATCGGCCTGAGCGATGCGCGTCGAAGAAAACGTGTTCGTTGCGATGATATCGGCGCCCGCCTCTGCATAGGCCAAATGGATGGCGCGGATCGCATCGGGCTGGGTGAGCACGAGCAGATCGTTGTTGCCGCGCAGGTCGCGCGGCCAGTCGGCGAACCGCGAGCCGCGGAAATCCGCCTCGCTGAACTTATGCGTCTGGATCATCGTGCCCATGGCGCCGTCGAGCACGAGAATGCGGCTCTTCGCCTGCGCGCGGATGATCTCTTCTGCGTTCGGCTCGGAATGGGTCATGCTTGTCACGATTATTGCCTGCTCCCGTTTGCGGAAGAAGCTGCCCCGCGCAGCGAGACGGACGAGGGCTGCTGGTATTGCGGGCGCACGCCCAAGAGATGGCAGATGGCAAAGACAAGATCGGCGCGGTTCATCGTGTAGAAATGGAAATGGTCGATGCCCTCGTCAACGAGATCGAAGACCTGTTCGGCCGTAACGGTCGCGGCAATCAGCCGCCGCGTCGTCGGATCGTCGTCGAGACCTTCAAAGCGATTGGCGAGCCATTGGGGGATAGAGGCGCCGGCGCGACGCGCAAAGAGCGCCGTCTGCTTGAAATTCTGCACCGGGACGATGCCGGGCACGATCGGGATTGTGATGCCGCGCGCCTGCGCCTTGTCGAGAAAGCGCAAGTAAACCTCGTTCTCGAAGAAGAATTGAGTGATGGCGCGCGTCGCCCCCGCATCGATCTTGGCCTTGAGCACGTCGATGTCCTGATCGATCGATGGGCTCTCTGGATGGCCTTCGGGATAGGCGGATACGGTGATCTCGAAATCGGCGATGTTCTTGAGGCCGGCCACCAGCGCGGTCGAGTTCTTATATCCTTCGGAATGCGGCAAGAAGGGCATGCCGGGACCGCCGGTCGGATCGCCGCGCAAGGCGACCACATGGCGCACGCCGATGTTCCAATAATCGCGGGCGATCGCATCGATCTCCGAACAGGGCGCACCGACGCAGGTCAGATGTGCCGCCGGCTTGATGTCGGTCTCTTTCAGAATGCGCGCGACCGTCGCGTGGGTGCGCTCGCGCGTCTTGCCGCCCGCGCCATAGGTCACGGAGACGAATTCGGGACAGAGCGGCGCAAGCCGCGTGATCGAAGACCAGAGGATCTCCTCCATTTCCGCAGTCTGCGGCGGAAAGAACTCGAAGGACACGGAGATCCCCGTGCACGTGCTGTGGCTGGCGCGAGGCTGTGACTGGTAGATCAGAGTCATCAGGCGAACTCCCGCGAGGTCAGAGGCAGTGGATCGGAAATGATGCGCCGGTCGCGGCCAAGCCACAGCGAGACCGTGAGCTTGCCCTCGCCCTGATCCGGCACGAGATCGCGCCGTTCGATGACGTCGAGCCCGGCTTCTTGCATCAGTTCGGCGATCTCTTCGCCCGCGAAGCCGAGCCGGCGATGCGCGTGCAATTCGCGCAGGCTCTCTTCCGCATGCGGCGCGAAGTCGACAATGAGCAGACGCCCCGAGGCGCGTAGCGCGCGCGCCGCTTCGCGCACGGCACGCGCCGGATCGTCGAGATAATGCAGGACCTGGTGGATGACGACGAGGTCGTAGAAATCGCGCTCGACGGGCAGGGCATAGATATCGCCCTGGCGCAATTGCACATTGCGCAGGCCGGCTTTCTCGAGCCGCGCGCGGGCGACGGCGAGCATTTGCGGCGATTGGTCGACGCCGATTGCACGCACCGCATGCGGCGCCAAAAGCTCGAGCATGCGTCCCGTGCCGGTGCCGAGGTCGAGCACGGATTGAAGCGGAGCCGAGCCCACGAGATCTAATATTGTCGCTTCGACGCGCTCTTCCGGAATGTGCAGCGCGCGCAATTCGTCCCAATTGGCGGCATGCGCCGCGAAATAGCGCGCCGCCTGTTCGGCCCGCGCGCGGCGTACTTCGGCAAGGCGAACACGATCGGCCGTGAGGACCTCGTCCTGATGCCGCAGCCGGGCGAGGATATCGCGCACGAGCGCGGCAGCCCCGCCCGGGGCGATGTAAAAGAAGACCCAGGCGCCTTCGCGATGACGTTCGACGAGCTCGGCTTCGACCAGCAGCTTCAAATGGCGCGAGACGCGCGGCTGCGACTGGCCGAGGATCGTGACGAGCTCGGTGACGGTGAGCTCGGCCTCGGAGAGGAGCGCGAGCAGGCGCAGGCGCGTCGGCTCGGCGGCGGCGGCGAGCGCGGCAAGGAGAGAATCGAATGTGGTCTCGGGCTTCATGGGTTCGGTGTTCGCTTACGCGATCATATATAAAGATATGTTTATATTGTAAAGAAGCTTGAGGCCGATTGAGCAAAAGAGGGATTTTTGCGGATTGTACCTGCGCAAGGTCCGTCGTTTGTACGATTAGTGTTCTCCGTACGTTCTTTACAGCCTGAGCGGTGCGGGCTAGCTTTCCGGCCAATTCCGGAGGGCTCGGTGCGATCGGTCGCCAATTTGAGAAAGCGCTTCGAGGCGCATCGTCAGCTTCATGCGCTCGATGAACGCGCAGTGCTGCTGGATTGCGGGCTCGTCCTCGGTGCCGGCACGCAATTGATCCGCATGAGGAGAGATCGGCTGGGCCTGCCGGTCCTGGCTTGCGCAGCCGACGAAGAACGCGCGCTGGCGCTGTTGACGATCGCGCATCGGCGCCCGCCCTCGGCCGATCTCTTCCGCCACGTTCAAAGCGCCGCCGAATATTGGCGGGCGGGCGACAAAGCGCTCGCCAATTTGCGTCTCGCCTTCGCGCGCCTGCCGCGGCTCGAAAGCGAAATGGATGCCTGGCGGCTGCACCTCGCCGGCGCTTTGCTCGACGGGGGATTTTCGCCACGCCGTTTGCTGCGCGAGCTCGGGTACGGCGACCTTACAAAATACGATCCGGACGAGCCGCGTGTCCCGGCGGGACATGGCCGCGCGAGCGGCGAATGGGGTTCGGGCGGGGGCTCGCCCAGTTCCGAACGACGCGCTCCCTCGCGCGATTCCAGTCAGAGAACGTCGTCGCGCGCTTCGGGGCAGAGCGCTCGGCCAACGCAGACCGTCCGGCCGAGTTCGTCCGAACCAGTTTCGATCCAAAGCGCCTCTGCAGTTCTGAGCGCCGACGCTTTGACGGGCGACGCGGTAGAAATCGGCGGCGAGAGCGCCGGCGGATTTCTCGGCGACGTTAGTGCTGCCGCACTCGCAAGCTTACGAACGCTCGCGCTGAGATTTTCCGGTCCCGCCGCCTTCTTCGGCGCAATATTCATCCCGACGAACAGGAGCCTCATTTCCGAAGGCACGCTGCCCGGCGCGCCGAATGTCCGTTACAGAATCGACCGCGATACGGGCATGCTCGACCTCACGACGGTGGGTCGTGATGGCGAAGAAGTTACCGCCCGCGCACAATTTCGAAATGGCGTCTATGTCGACACCAGGACCGGCAAGCCGGTCGGCCGCGTTCTCGGCCGCACATTTTACATTGATCGCGCTGCAGCCGCGGCGGCGTTAGCAGCGGCCGGCGCGAAAACAGCGATCGAGTCGAAAGACGATGGCCCGAAGCTTTGTCCCGCGCCGGAGCCGGATAGGCCAGGGGCTACCAACAGACCGGACGCTATCGAATATGCGCAATATGTCAGCCAGGTGATCGTCAATCCTCAGCGTGACCCGCCGCTGGAGCCGGGCCTAGGTTTTGCGCTCTGGGACCCGGACAGGGACGATGTGACGGTATTCGACGACTGCCAGGACACAACTGGCATCATGCAGGAATATAAGGGCTATTATTCCTGGAGGTTGGCAATTCCCAAGTTTAAAGACGCGATGGCCGAGGAGTTTCTCGGCCAAGCCAAAAGGCAGATACCTGCGAATGACCTCCGCAACAAGCAGTTAGGTCGGAACTACCCGATCGAATGGCATTTTCAGGAGAAAGAAGTGGCCGAGTTCGCGCGGGACTTGTTCAAAGACGCAGGCTACTTATCGACAATTCGCATCTATTACGATCCCTATGACCGTCCGGACGAACACGAATTCATCGCAGGTCCGCAGCCATGAACCCTCAATTCAACATCCAAGCCGTGTGGGGTCCGCGACGCGAGACGCCGGACGCGCTCGCCAACCGTTTTCTCAATCTGCTCGATCGTCTGAGTTCGATCGATCCTGTCTTCCGTAACTGGACCTGGGTTGCACGAGGAGGTCGGACTGCGCAATTCGAGGCGATCAAAAACAGGCTGCCGGCTGAAATTGAAGCCGCCATCTCGCGCGACGACTACGGCAAGCCATCGCCTATTTACGGCTATCGTTTCTCCATCATCAACTCGATGAAATTCCAGCCTCGTTTCGTCAGCATCAGGTTCGACGTTGGATCATGGAGCGTGACGGATCATTACGCCAACTCGGCTGTGTTGGAGACCGCATATAATCTCAAACCCGATCCCGCTCTCGTGGCCTATCGGATTTTCAAGCCCGCGCTCCTGGCGCTCGCCGAATGTTTCGACGCGACTTGGTGCAGCGCCTATTCGCACGCCACGATGCAATACTGGAATGAAGGTCTCGGGGAGCATTACCGCCTGGCGTGGATTTCCTACATAGGGCCGCGCTTCGCGCATCTCGTCACACCGCCGGCGAGCGCCATAGTCGAGCGCGAGCCCAATGGCGGACTGCTGATGGCCGCCACGGATGAGACTTTCGACGTTTCCAATCCAGCCCATCTGGCCGCGGCCCGCGACATCCTGGCGGCGGTCGCGCCGCTCAATGCGCTGCCGTGGCCGCCGGAAGTCCACGCGCCCGACTGACGGGTGCGACCATGATCAATCCTTAGAGCCTCGAGCGCGAGATCACAAAGAGCGATCGTTCCGATCGAATTCCCGGCTCTTTATTCCAGCGCGTCGGTCGCGCAACGAGCGCAATGCAAACGCGAGGCACGCGCCAGCCTTGACAAGCCGGGCTCACTTACCTAGTTCGCGAAGTGTCGGACGAATCACGCATTCGTTCGGCGATTCTCAACTTCGATGTGTCATGGGCAGTAGAAGCTTCGGCGGCTCGATCGCGGCTCTATCCGCGCGCGAGGCGCCATCCAAAATTTCAATCGCCCGCGGTCTCGGAGGCCGCGTGAGAGGCGCTCGAGCCTAGCTCCTGCCTGCCGCTCACCTCCGGCCGCGGTACAAGGCAGAGGAGGTGAGCCATGAAGAAGCTCACAATTGTCCGCGCAGACATGCCGGCCTGCGCCGCGCCCTCGCGGTGCTCCGGGCCGGCCAAGCCGCGCCTCGTATGTTTCTGGAAACTGGATGCGGGCCATCTGGCCTGTTCGTGGTCGGCCCGAAAGCCGAAGTAACGCGCTGGCCCGCGCCGGATAAGCCGGCCTGGAGAGAAAGATGAAGGACGACCCCAGTAGGCCTGCCGGCTCAGCAAGTCGGCAGGCGGCACCCCGACCGGAAAGGCAAGAATAAGCAGGCGAGGCTGAGCCGCATGGCTCCCTCCTTGCGGCAGGAGGCGAGTCATGAACCAACACGTCAACCTTGGCAGCGCCGTGCTCGATGAGGCGCATGTCGGCGACATCCGCGGCGCGCTCGGCACGATCCGCGATCATGGCCCGCGCACGAGCTGGAAACAGCGCTTCCAAACGCTCCTCGCCATCCTCGGTCCTGGCCTCATCGTCATGGTCGGCGACAATGACGCCGGCGCCTTCGGCACCTATACGCAGGCCGGCCAGAATTACGGCACCTCGCTCCTCTGGACGCTGCTGCTCCTCGTCCCGGTGCTCTACGTGAACCAGGAAATGGTTCTGCGCCTCGGCGCGGTGACCGGCGTCGGCCACGCGCGGCTCATTCTCGAACGGTTCGGCAAATTCTGGGGCGCTTTCAGCGTCATCGACCTCTTTCTCTTGAACGGCCTCACGATCGTCACCGAGTTCATCGGCATTTCGCTCGGGCTCGGCGCACTCGGCATGCCGAAGGCGATTGGCGTTGCGGTTGCCGCGCTCGTCATCATGGGGGCGGTCAGCACCGGCGACTTCCGCCGCTTCGAGCGCTTTGCGCTGGCGCTCTGCGCCGGCAGCCTCCTGCTCGTCCCGATCTTCCTGATGGTCCATCCGCCGATGGGTCGGATCGCGCATGATCTCCTCGTGCCGCACGTGCCGGCGGGCGCCAAGCTCGGCGACGTGATGCTGCTCATCATCGCCATCGTCGGCACCACGATCGCGCCGTGGCAACTCTTCTTCCAGCAGAGCTACGTTATCGACAAAAGGATCACGCCGCGCTTCATCAAATATGAGCGGCTCGATCTCTGGTTCGGGATCGTCATTGTCGTCATCGGCGCGGTCGCGATGATGGGCTTTGCGGCGGCGGCCTTTGCCGGCCGGCCCGAATTCGGCAATTTCACCGATGCGGCGGGTGTCGCCGCCGGGCTTGGCGCATACGCCGGCAGAGTGCCGAGCGTGCTGTTCGCCATTGCGCTCATCGATGCGAGCATCATCGGGGCCGCCGCCGTTTCGCTGGCGAGCGCTTACGCGATCGGCGATGTCCTTTCGCTGAAGCACTCGCTGCATCGCAGGCCAACGGACGCGAAGGGTTTTTATGCCGTCTATTGCGGCCTGATCCTTCTTGCCGCGGCTCTTGTTCTCAGCCCCGGCACGCCGCTCGGCCTGCTGACCAACGCCGTCCAGGCGCTTGCCGGCGTGCTCCTGCCGAGCGCGACGGTCTTCCTCCTGCTTCTCTGCAATGACAGGGCGGTCCTTGGTCCGTGGGTCAACACGCGCGGCATGAATCTCTTCACCGGCGCGGTGATCTCGGTGCTCGTGACCTTGTCCGTCATTCTCACCGTCTCGGTGCTGTTTCCGGACTTTGTGAACGAGACTTTCATCCTCGCGGTCTTCCTCACGGGCCTGGCGATCGCGGGCCTGGCGAGCCTCTTTGCTCTCTCGAAGGGGCGCTCGGGCGCGCCCGCATTCGCGCCGCTGAGCGAAGCGCAGCGCAATTCCTGGCGGATGCCGCCGCTTGACCAGCTCGCGCCCATGCGCCTATCGCGAGCGAGCCGTCTGTGGATGGGTGCGCTGCGGCTCTATCTCGTGCTCGCCGGCGGGCTTGTTCTGACGAAGATCGTCAGTTTCGCGCTGGGGCAGGCCGCGCCTGGATTCGGTGCCGGGTTCTGGCCGAAGCTGGGGGAAGCCATGGCTGAAAACATCGATGTGCCGGCGTTGATCGGAACCTTGGGCGCGCTCGCCATTGCGCTCGTGCTCGGCACTCTGATCGGCGCCGAGCGGCAATATAGGCAGCGCACGGCAGGTCTGCGCACCAATGCGCTCGTCGCAGTCGGCGCCGCGGGCTTTGTGCATCTCGGCATGGCGCTCAACCAAACGGCCGGAGCCGGCCAGGCGCTCGCCTATGTGATCTCCGGTATCGGCTTTCTCGGGGCCGGGGTGATCATGAAGGAAGGCACCAATGTGCGGGGCCTCAATACTGCGGCAACCCTCTGGTGCTCGGCGGCAGTCGGCGCCTTCGCTGGCGCGGGCTATGGAATCGAGGCGGGCCTGCTCACGATTTTCGTTCTCGCGGGCAATACGTTCCTGCGGCCCATGGCCGAATTCGTCAACCGCATTCCGATCCGCAAGGATGCCGCCGAGGCGACCTATCAGATCCATGCGACCGCGGATGGCGGGGACCGCGACGAGGTGCGCGATCTCCTCGCCGACACGCTGGAAGCGAAGAACTACCGGCTGCGCGAGCTCGAAGCCATCGAGCGCGGCGACGACGAGGTGGAACTTGTCGCCACATTGGCGGCAACGAGCGCCGATCCGGCCGAGCTCGATGCGGTCGTGAGCGAATTGGAAAAGGCCAAGGGCGTCGCGCATGCGACTTGGACCTCGACTGCGCTCGACTGACCGCGCGTCCGCTCATCGGAACGCGCGCGGTCGATAGATCCTTCCCGGACGAGCACCCGGCATGTCCAGGAGCGGAGATCCGGGGCCGGACCAATATTCAAAGCCGCTGCGGCCTCGACCCGGCGCTTGCCTCCGGCCAGAGAGAGGGCCAGATCCGGCGTCCCTCCCTGAATGTGCCGGGGCTATTTGCTCGCCCTCGGAGCCGAGCGCTACGCGCTAGGACTCTTTAACCGCGATTCCGGAAGGCCGATCTGCCGCAGCCGCGCTCGGCATTGCGTGAGTTCAATTGCGTCGGCGCAATGATTATTGAACGCACGTTCATCTTTGCACAGTGCGCGCAATTTTTTGCCGACGTGTGGCCCTATTGTCGCTCGCCTCGCGAGAACGTGTGCTCGCAAATGCGTGAAGCGCGTTTCAATTCAGCGGTGGAGCAATATGTCAGCGTCGCGCAATGCAACGGAGTTTTAATTCTTTGTGACTGCATAATCTCGCATTGAACTCAACGCGCGTGCCGAACGACATATTCTCGCGCCGTTGGGGTCGTAATGAGATCGAGTCGCCGCGATTCAATGCAGGCGGCCAAAGCGGCAGGGTGGTGAACGCGCATCGAGGGTCCGAGATCGAGGCCAGACGGCGCCCGAAGCGCGCCGAAAAAGCAAAGAGAAGCGACATGCGTATCATCTTCGACGGCGACATGGATGGCGAAAAGTTCATCCCGATCGGCAGGATTCAAGCAGCTTCGAGCTGGCATGGACCGCGTTCGGCCGTAACCCAGGATTTCTACAGGGCCAAGGCGCTCGAAAATCTGATCGATGTTGCGCAGGATTATGACGCCGACGCCATTATCGGCGTCGATTACGGGATCGATCGGGCCGAAATCGGCGATGCGCCCGGCGCCGGCCTGCTGCAGCGGGTCTCCGTGAGCGGGCTCGCCGTCAAGCTGACGCGGCCCTGAGGCGCCATAAGCAAGCCGCGCCGGCGCGGCTTGCTCCTGAATTCTGTATGAGGGTTCAGCGTGAGAATTTCTTATATTTGATCCTGTGGGGGATCACGCTGTCGATCCCGAGCCTTCTTTTCTTGTCCTCTTCGTAATCGGCAAAATTTCCCTCGAACCATTCGACATGGCTGTCGCCTTCGAAGGCGAGCATGTGAGTGGCTATGCGATCGAGAAAGAACCGATCGTGCGAAGTGACGAGAACGCATCCGGCGAAATCGATCAGCGCCTCTTCGAGGGCCCGCAAAGTATCGACGTCGAGATCATTGGTCGGCTCGTCGAGCAGGATGACATTGGCGCCCGATTTCAGCATCTTGGCGAGGTGCACCCGGTTGCGCTCGCCGCCGGAGAGCTGGCCCACCTTCTTCTGCTGGTCCGGCCCTTTGAAATTGAATGCGCCGACATAGGCGCGCGAATTGACCTCGCGCTTGCCGAGCGCAAGCAAGTCGTTGCCGCCGGAAATCTCTTCCCATACGGTCTTTGAGCCGTCGAGCGCGTCACGCGACTGGTCCACATAGCCGAGCTGCACGGTCTCGCCGAACTCGATGCGGCCGCTGTCGGGCTTCTCCTGGCCGGTGAGCATGCGAAAGAGGGTGGTCTTGCCGGCGCCGTTCGGACCGATCACCCCGACAATACCGCCAGGCGGCAATTTGAACGACAGATCGTCGATGAGCAGGCGCTCGCCATAAGCTTTCGAGAGATTTTCGACATCGATCACCCTGGTGCCGAGCCGTTCGGCGACAGGAATGACGATCTGCGCGGTTCCCGGCGCGCGGTCGTTCTGACGAGCGAGCAAGTCCTCGTAGCGCTGGATGCGGGCCTTGGATTTTGCCTGCCGCGCCTTGGGGCTCGCGGCGATCCATTCGGCTTCCGCTTCGAGCTGGCGAACGCGCGCGGCCTCCTCGCGTCCCTCCTGCACAAGCCTTTTCTGCTTCTGCTGCAGCCACGAGGAATAATTTCCCTCATAGGGGATGCCGCGGCCGCGATCGAGCTCGAGAATCCAGCCCGTCACGTTATCGAGAAAATAGCGGTCGTGGGTGACGATCAAGATCGCGCCGGGATAGGTGCGCAAATGACCTTCGAGCCAGTTCACTGTCTCGGCGTCGAGGTGGTTGGTCGGCTCGTCGAGGAGCAGGAGATTCGGCTTTTCGAGCAGCAAGCGGCAAAGCGCAACCCGGCGCTTCTCGCCGCCCGAAAGCTGCGTCACGGGCCAATTGTCGGGCGGACAGCCGAGCGCCTCCATCGCAAGATCAACCTGCGCATCGAGATCCCAGAGGCCTTGCGCCTCGATCTCATCCTGCAGCTTGGTCATTTCTTCCGCTGTTTCGTCGGAATAATTCACGGCGAGCTCGTTGTAGCGGTCGAGAATCGCCTGTTTGTCGGCGACGCCCCGCATGACATTGCCGCGCACGTCGAGATCCGCGTCGAGTTGCGGCTCTTGCGGCAAATAGCCGACCCTGGCGCCTTCCGCGACGAAGCCATCACCGGTGAACTCCTTGTCGAGACCGGCCATGATGCGCAGCAGGGTCGATTTACCCGCGCCATTGGCGCCGAGCACGCCGATTTTCGCCTCCGGATAGAAGGAGAGATTGATATTTTCCAAGACCTTCTTCCCGCCGGGATAGACCTTGGTCAAACCCTGCATATGGTAGATGAAATTGCGTGCCACGCGCTGCCCTTCGAAATGGAATGAAATCGCCGCTTGGAGCGTCGAACGTTCCGACGGATCGGAGCCGCTCTACTTCTTGGTTATGCATCGGATCATCCCAAAACCGGTGCCCACTTTTGGGTCCGATGCTTCTTGGAGCATCGGATTATTCCAAAACCGGTGCCCACTTTTGGGTCCGATGCTTCTTGGAGCATCGGATCATCCCAAAACCGGTGCCCACTTTTGGGTCCGATGCTTTAGAATAGTATTGTTGACGCGGAATCAATCCTGCGATGCTCTCGATTGGCGAAGCGCAACGACCCCTGCGCCGGGCCGGTATGCGCCAGTCGCAAGCTTTGGTCCAGCGCCGTGCGCTCGGCGCGCCAGGTCTTCTCGCGGTCACAATCCGATGTTTGATCTCGGACAAGCGCCGATGACCGCGGGGGCAGGCCAATGGAAGTTCTGGAAAGGAACGGCAACGTGACAAACATCGCGCCGCGCGACGTAACGAAAGAGCCGCGTTCCGAGCCTATCCCGCCGAAAATTCCCGCCGCCGTGCCTCAAGTCAGCGGGCTCGGCAAGCGCAACAAGATCTTTGCCGCCGATCGCCCGCAGGGTGCCGATGCCTTGGGTCGGGAGCGGATTCTGCGGCCCCTGGCGGAGCTCGCCGTCCATCGCGATTGTGAGACGCCTTTGACGATCGCGCTGCTCGGGCCGGCAGGTTCGGGCAAGAGCTTTGCGCTCGGCAAGCTCCTTTCCGAGATCCAATCTTTGAGCGCCGGCAAGGGCGAGTCGTTCCTTCCCCGGCTCGCAATTGTGCGGATCGATGCGGCAAGTCTCGAGGGCGAACCGGCGGTTGCTCTCGCGGCCGCCGTCTATGACGGGCTCGAGACCGAATATCCGGAATTCGTCCACGAGATCGGCCATGCGGTGCGCGATCCGCGGATCGTTGCGCGCGAAGCGGCCGAGCGGCTCGATGCGGCACGCCGAAGGCTCGACGCCGAACGCCAGAAGCTCGAGGAGATCGAGGGGCGCCGCGCCCGGCTCGCCGAGACGGTGCTCTTCGAATCGGCGGGTTCGCAGGTCGATGCCTATGCGCGCGCCAATCGGACCAAAATCGAGAACCGGCTCGAAGGTTTCGGGATCAGCGGCGACGCGATCGCCAATTATAAATCCATGGTCCGCGATGTCGCCGAATCGGGCGGACCTCTGGCGCGAATGGGCGCCGCGCTGCGCGCCTTCTGGGCCTTGAACGGACAAATGCGCCTCCTCGTTCTCGCGGCCGCGCTGGTTCTCCTCGGGGTCGGGCTCAATATCGCTGTCGCCGATCAGGACAAATGGTTGGATTGGCTGCGCAGCTTGAAGGGCGCCGGGTTCGGTTCTGTCGCGGACTGGTTTGCCGCGCATATGAGCTGGCTTTCGCTCGCCGCCACTTTGCTCTTCGCCGGTGCGGGGCTCGCCCTTGTCGCCAACATTCTGCGCGGCATCGGTTTTTTGCGTCCGCTGTTCCGCGGCGTGCGCCTGCTCGAAGCCGACGTCGTAAACAGGCGGCGCGCGCTCGATGGGCTCTATGCGCATCAGATGCGCCGCGTCGACGGGTTGGAGGCGGAGGCCGAAATCGCCGCCCGCCACGCGGCTGAGGCCGATCGGCGCGCCGGCGCCTCGTCCCGCGGCGCGGCGCACGCCGAACCACCTCCCTTCGGTGAGGCGCCGCTCAAAGTCCGGGCAGACCGGTTCTTCGCTGCCGTCGGAACCTATCTCGAAGGCGTGGAGCGCAGTGCCACCGTTCCGGGCGGCCCGAGCGCAGTGCCGCAGCGCCTGCTCGTCGCGCTCGATAATCTCGACCTCCTGCCGCGCGAACGGCTGCGCGCTCTGCTCGATGCGCTGCAGCGCGCGCTGACGAGCGGCGGCATCGTTGCCTTGATCGCGGCGGATCCGATGAAGCTCGCGCTGGCGACGGAAGCGGATGAGAGCGCGTTCGGAAGGTGGATCCAGGTGCCGTTACGGCTCGATGCGAAGCCAGCAATTGCGTCGTCTTTCGTCGCGCAGGTCATCGGCGCAAAGGAGCCGGAGCGCCGGGGCGAAGTCGCGCCACTCGATTGGTCGATGTCGGTGGCCGAAGCCGAGCTGCTCGCGGCGCTTGCCCCCTTGGCCGGCGGATCGCCGCGCGCCGTCAAGCGCTTCGTTAATCTCTATCGGATCGCGCGTTCGCAATTGCCGGAGCACAAGGGCCTCGTGGCGCTCATGCTGGCGCTCGAACAGGGCGGCACGTCGTCCGAGATCGCTGCCCTTGAAGAGGCGTTCGCGGCGGGAGGCACCGAGCTTCGCTTGCCCGGGACGCCGCGGCTCGAGGCAGCTCTGCAGGCGGTGCGCCATCTCGAGGCAAGTCCGTCGCCTTCCGCGGCAGAACGGGCGGCGGCGGTCGCGCGGGCCTTTTCGCTGCGCCTGTGAGGCTCGGCGGGCGGCCCGGTAAGGCCGCCCGGCGCACATAGTCTATTTCGAAAAGAGCTTTGCGGCGTTGATGCAGGTCTGGATCACGCCCCAGGCGAGGGGAATGCCGACGAAGCTCCAGGCGAGGATCAATTCCAGCGTGTAGTTCTTGCGCGGGGTCTGCTGCTGCATGATGCTCTCCTAGGCGGTCGCGCCGTAAGTGTCCTTCGCATCGTCCTTCATGTAATGGCGCTCGTTCACCGCCTTTACGAAGAAGTTGCAGAAGAACCCGATGACCAGCAGGGATGCCATGACGTACATCGTCAGATTATAGGCCTGCGCTTTCGGCACGTTGTGGTCGATCTGATATTGCCGCATGTAATTGACGATCACGGGCCCGAAGATTCCCGCCGCCGACCATGCGGTCAGCAACAAGCCGTGGATCGCGCCGACATAGCGGGTGCCGAATATGTCCTTCAAATAGGCGGGCACGGTCGCAAAGCCGCCGCCGTACATGCTGATGATCACGAGGAAGCAGGCGACGAACCCGGCGACGCTGCCGGCTTTGCCCGTGTAGGGCACGGTGCAATAGAGGATGAAGCCGAGCACGAAGAACACGAAATAAGTGTTCCGGCGACCGATGAAATCCGAGGTCGAGGCCCAGACGAACCGGCCGGCCATGTTGAACAGGCTCATCAGACCGACGAAGCCGGAGGCGGCGACCGCCGTGATGCGGCCTGGGAACATTTCCTGGCTCATTGCCGAGGCCTGCCCGAGCACGCCGATGCCGGCGGTGACGTTGAGGCACAGAACCCACCAGATCAGCCAGAATTGCGGCGTGCGCAGCGCTTGATAGACATAGACGTCGCGGGTCGTGATGAGGCGCTTGGGCTGGGCCGGCGCAACATAGCCTTCGGGTTTCCAGCCGGGCGCCGGAATGCGCACGATCGCGGCTCCGACCATCATGAAGCAAAGGTAGATCGCGCCGAGGCAAAGGAAGGTCTCCGGCACGCCTATATGCGTGGGCGTTGTGAAGCGGTGCATGAGCCAGACCGAAAGCGGAGAGGCGATGAAGGCACCTCCGCCGAAGCCCATGATTGCCATGCCGGTCGCCATCCCCGGGCGATCCGGGAACCATTTGATCAGGGTGGAGACTGGGGAAATATAACCGACGCCGAGCCCGATGCCGCCGAGCACGCCGTAGCCGAGATAGATGATCCAGATATTGTGCACGTAGACGCCGAGAGCGGCGACGAAAAAGCCGCCGGACCAGCAGAGCGCTGCGGCAAACATGGCGCGCCGCGGTCCGCCTTCCTCGACCCAGCGGCCGAATACGGCCGCCGAAACCCCCAGGAAGAAGATGGCGAGCGAGAAAATCCAACCGAGCTCGGTGAGCTTCCAATCCGTCGGCGCTGATTTGGCGATCCCGATCAGCTTGGTCATAGGCAGGTTGAAAACGCTGAACGCGTAAGCCTGTCCAATGCAGAGATGAACGCAAAGCGCAGCCGGCGGAATCAGCCAGCGATTGTAGCCCGGCGGCGCAATCGTCCGCTCCCTTGCAAGAAAGGACATTCCCATTTCCTCCCGGTTGGCCCGCTGTTTTCGGCGGCGGGCGATTGGCCGGTCCTTGCGGCGGCCTGCATCGAAGGCCGCCCCTGACCCGACTCTTAAATGTTAATCGACCGGCTTACGGCAAATCAAGATTCCTTAATGCAAGTTTTTGAATGTCCACCCGAAACAGCCCAAATAGAGCTCGGTCGCCGGAAACGGGGGATCGCCAACCGGGCCCGAGTGCGCGCGAGCCGCCACGAGCCGTTCCTTTCTCCCGGCTTTATGCATAGGCTGCGGCGTTGGAGCCCAGCCGCGCCGCAGCGCGAGAACGTGCGGGGCTCACCGCTCGGCGGGGGAGTGCGACGGCCGCGCGGCGTCCAAGGACAAGGGAGGGCGCATGCGCTTTCTGTTCAAGATCTCTTTCCCGGTGGAAGCGGGCAACGCGGCGGCGAAAAAGGACGGATTTCAATCCGTTCGTGCGATCCTCGAGCAGCAAAGGCCCGAGGCGGCCTATTTCGTCGCCGAGGGAGGGCGCCGAACGGCGCTTCTCGTCATCGACGTCAAAGAGGCTGCGGAGATTCCGAAATTCGCGGAGCCCTGGTTCCTGGCCTTGAACGCCAGCATCGAGGTCCTACCCGCCATGGTCGCCGAAGATCTCCAAAAAGCGGCGCCCAGCATCGAGGCGGCAGTGAAGGCGTTCGGATAGGGCTTTCCTATGGGCGGGCAACGTCCTCGATAGATGCGGCAAATTCCTCGACGAGTCCTGCGACCGCGTCGATGTCATCGAGATGCGCATGGCGCAAGTGCGCCGGCAAGGCTGCGCGCCGATCCGCCAGATCGCTGATGACCGCCTTGATGTTCGGATCTTCCGGAAAGAGAAAAGGCTTGCCGTTCTCGACGCGGTGAACTTCGAGCTTCGGATAAGATTCGGCCTTGAAGCCTTCGACAATAATAAAGTCCACCGGCTCGAGATGCATGAGGAGGCCGGCAAGCGAAGGCTCCGGGGCGCCGCGCAATTCATGCATCAGCGCCCAGCGATTGGCGGAGGCGACTAGCACTTCGCTCGCGCCGGCCTCGCGATGCTGATAGGAATCCTTGCCCGGCTTGTCGATGTCGAAATTGTGGTGCGCGTGTTTCAGGGTCGAGACGCTGAAACCCCGTGCTTTCAACGCCGGGATCAGCTTGATGATCAAAGTCGTCTTGCCGGCGCCGCTCCATCCGGCGAGCCCGATCAACCGCATGCCTAGCTCCCGGCCTCGATCGTCGCCGTATCGATCGTGAAGCTTCCGTCCGGCTCGATCTCGAAATGGCGCACGACATCCTCAGGCATTTGGGCCTGAAGGGAGCGGATCGCTTCCGCGTGCAGGGGCGGGGTATTCATCCGCGCCACCCAGCTCTTGAAGTCGAGCCGCACACGGCGCTTCGTTACGCCGCGGATCGTGAAGCCGGCCGCCTCGAGCCCGTGCGTCCACTCCCCGACCGAATAATCGCGGATGTGGGAGGGATCGCGAAGCAGCTCGATCGCCTGGAGAAACGTATCGGGCAGGGTCGCGCCCGGCGAGACCGCATCCATAAAGAGCGCCGTTCCGCCTGGCCGCAGGACGCGATAGGCTTCGCCGAGCGCCTGGCCGAACCCATGCCAATGATGTGCGCTATAGCGGCTCACGACGAACTCGAAACTTGCGTCTTCGAAGGGCAGGACCTCGGCCGAGCCTTGGCGGGTTGCGATATTCTCGAGCCCGCGCCCGGAGGCGGCTTGTGCCACGGCGGCAAGCATTTCGGATGAAAGATCATAGGCTACAACCTCGCGCACGAGCGGGGCGAGATTGAAGCTGACATGCCCGCCGCCGCAGCCGAGATCGAGCACGCGCGCCTGGCTCTCCCCGCGCAGGCGTTCCACCGCCTCGTCGAGATCGGCGCCGCGTGCGTGGACCTCGCTTTCGACATAGGCCGCTGCGCGCGGGCCGAATTGACGGGCGACGAGGCTTTCATGCCTGTTCATGGGTGTTGCCTGGTAAGTGCCTCAAAGACCGTAATAATAGCTCCTCATGTCGTCCGACGCCACGCGACTCGATCTCAGAGGGCTGAAGTGCCCCTTGCCGGTCCTTCATACGCGCAGAGCGCTCGCACGGCTTCGTCCCGGCGACCTGCTTCTGGTCGATACGACCGATCCGCTGGCCATCGTCGATATTCCGCATCTCGCCGGCGAGCTGGGCGCCGAGGTCGAGCAAATCCTTGAGAACGGCTGGGGTCACCAATTCCTTATCCGTGCCGGATAGGCGTTCTTTTTTGCAAAGGATCGCCGACGCGGGCCAAAATCGCTTCGGCCGTGGAGAGGTCCTGAGGGGCATTGATATTGAAGAAAGGATCGAAGGGCTCGATCGGCCAATCGGCATAGGCGCGCCGATGGCGCGATATAAAATGATCGACCTTGCGGATGCGCTCTTCGATCAGCGCGCGGCGCAAATCGCCCCGGATCGCAACCGGCCAGAGCGCGACGACCGGGTGGGTTGCCCCGCCTGATCGCGCGCAGACGATCCCGCCATCATCCTGCGCCGCAGAGAGGCGAGCGGCGAGATCGGCCGGCAGGAAGGGCGTATCGGTCGGCACGCTGAGCGCAAACCCAACTTCGGGCCGGTTTTGCGCAATGAAATCGAGCCCAGCGAGTATGCCGGCGAGCGGACCGGCAAAGCCTTCGATCTCGTCTCGGACGCTCGCGAAACCGAACGTCTCGAAACGCGCGAGATCGCCATTGGCGCTGATCAGCAATCCTTCGCACTGAGGCTCAACGGCCGCTATGACCCGCGCCAGAAGCGGGGCGCCGCAGAGCTCGATCAGCGCCTTGTCGTTGCCGCCCATGCGAGTCGCGCGCCCGCCGGCAAGCAGAATTCCGAAGGTCGAGGGAAGAGACGAAGCGGCGCTCATGGCGCGAATCTCGGCATCTCTCCCGCGGGCGCCGCTCGCGCCGAGGTGGGTCGCGGGCCGTGGCGCGGCGCAGCAAGTCGCGGGAAGTTAAAAGGTTTCTGAATCAGAGCGATCCCTGCCACACTCTCTCGAAAACGCGGTGCATTGTCGCAGCGTCCCATGGTCGCTCCTAAGCCTTTGTGCTAACTTTCGTAAGGGGCTCGATTCCGGGACGGAACGGGCGCGCCCCTAAGAAAGAATATCGCAATCGAACGGGGAGAGACGTCTATGTCGCAATTAATGGCCTTGTCCGTGAGTGTCGCCGTTCTGGGCGCCGTTTGGTCCTGGATCTGCCTCGGGTTGGCGCCGAGCTATCTTTTGGTCTGGGTCGGCTTCATCGCGGCCGCTTGCTTCTTCGGTGCCGGAGGCGATCAGAAAGCGCTCGTAAGAACGATTGTCGGCATGATTTATGGCGCAGTGGTCGCCTGGATCACGCTGATGATCATCTCCAAAGGGCCGCAGTTTCAGGGCGCCATGGGCCCGATCTGGGACGCGATCGTCATCGGCGTTCTGGTCTTCTTTCTGGTCATTGTCGCCTCGGTTGACGTGCTCTCTTGCGTGCCGGCCAATGTCTATGGTTTTGCCGCCGTCGCCGGCTATACGCTTGCCAAAGGCAATATGGCCGACCTGACCGCCGGAAGCTTTGCCAACCCGCTCATTCTCGTTGCCGTTTCCGCGGCCTGTGGCGGAGTGCTCGGCTATGCGATGGGGCAAGGCGCGACGATGCTGAAAGCCAAATAGGCGGACCGATTGCATCCGAACCACACCGGCTCCACGGGGTCGGTGTGGACTTTGGCCTATTGCTGGCTCCGCTCGATTTGCGCGTTCAACTCGGCGCCGAGAAGAATGACGATTGCGGAAAGCCAGATCCAGGTCATGAAGCCGACGATCGCGCCGAGCGCGCCATAGGTTCGGTTATAGCTGCCGATACTCGTGACATACCAAGAGAAGAGGATCGAAATCCCGATCCAGAGCAAAGTTGCGAGCAGGCCGCCCCAGGTGACGCAGCGCCATTTTGCTCTCTTCCGGCTCGGCCCGAAGCGGTAGAGCACCGAAAGCCCCAGCAGCAAGGCGAGGGCGAGCAGCGGCCAGCGCGCCTCGGTGAGGAAATTCTGCTGAATATTGGCGAGGCCGAAATACCGAAACGCAATGGGGAGTGCCACTACGGCCAGGAAAGCCGCGAGCGAAGAGAGAATGGCGGCGAAAGTAAAAAGAAGCGATTCTACATTGAGCTTGAGGAAGCTGCGCTCTTCGCGCACGCCATAAGCGACATTCAGGGCGTCGAACAGAGCCTTGATGCCGGAGTTCGCGCTCCAGAGGGCGATGAAAAAGCCAAGGAAGAATTTCAATCCCAGCGCTTCGTTGCCCTGCGCCGTCACGTTCTTGACTTCATCGGCAATGATTTGCGTCGAACTGCTCGGGAGCATGAATGTGAGGCTGCTGAGATGGCCGTTGATGGTCGACCAGTCGGCAAAGAGCCCGTAGAGCGCAACGAAGGCGGCGATGCCGGGAAAGAGCGCCAAAAGACCGAAAAAGGCGACGCCGCCCGCGACAGCCAAAAGACGATGATCGTTCGTCTTATTGTAAAAATCCCAGGCCATGGCCCGCAGCGGCCGGCGGGGTGGAGCTTCGCTGCCCGTTGACGCAGGCAGCGTTGGACTCTCGCGAGCCAGCGCCCACGCGAGAACGAGGGAGAGGCCGGCGAGCAGCATCGATGCCGATGCGCGCCCTCCGTTGAATGCAGTCATGACCGATGCCTATGGGCGGCTTTGCCGTCGCGCTTTTCAAGGCCGGAAACGAAATCGTCCGAACATCGTTCCGGCTTGGACCCATATCCCGGAACTTCGATCAGAGCCTGGGGCCGTCCAGCCCTCGCAAAGTTACATTCACTTGGATAAAGCAGCAGATGCTCGGGCCGCAAGAAATCGGCGTGTCTGACGCGGCTTAGCTCAGCGGATCGAGGGGCATCGTGGTTTTACCTCACAGGATGCGTCAGGTGGTTTTCGACGGGGCCGGCGGACCCGATGTGATCCGGATTGCGGAAGCCCCGGTGCCGCAGCCGGGCCCCGGGAAGGTCCTCATCGAGGTCGTCGCCTGCGGCGTGAACCGGCCTGATTTGCTGCAGCGCGCCGGCAATTATCCGCCACCGCCGGGCGAGAGCGACGTGCCGGGGCTCGAACTCGCCGGAAGCATCGTCGCGCGCGGCGAGGGCGTCGATCTGCCGACCGGCGAAAATGTCTGCGCGCTCGTGGGTTCCGGCGGCTATGCCGAATATGCGCTGGCGGATGCGGCGCTCTGTCTTCCCATTCCGAAGGGCCTCAGTCCGATCGAGGCGGGCGCTATCCCCGAGACCTTCTTCACCGTCTTCGACAATATGTTCACCCGAGGAAGGCTGAGAGCAGGCGAATGGATCTTGATCCATGGCGGGTCGAGCGGCATCGGCACGACCGCGATCCAGCTCGCCAAAGCCTTCGGCGCGAGGGTGATCGTCACCGCCGGTACGCCGGAAAAATGCGCCTTCTGCCGGACGCTCGGCGCCGATCATGCGATCGACTACAAGACGCAGGACTTCGTCGAGGAAGTGGGCAGGATCGCGCCGCGCGGCCTCGACGTGATCCTCGATATGGTCGGCGGCCCTTATATGCAGAGGAACCTCTCGATCCTGGGGCTCGAAGGCCGGCTTGTGCAGATCGCCTTTCTGCAAGGAAATATCGTCGAGAAATTCAACGTCATGCCGATCATGCTGAAGCGCCTGACGCTCACCGGCTCGACCATGCGCTCGCGCACGCCGGCGCAGAAAGCCGCGGTGGCGGGCGAATTGCGTGAAAAGGTCTGGCCGCTGTTGAATGAGGGCCGGGTGAAGCCTGTCCTTCACGCGACCTTTCCGCTCGAAGACGCGCGCCAGGCGCATGAGCTCATGGAATCGTCCGGCCACGTCGGCAAGATCGTTCTGGTGACCGGGAAATAGCGGCACCCGCCTTGCATTGGGCCGCTCGCCCCAGGGCCGCGCTGGCCCCTCTCACAAAGGCAGATCTGGACGTTTCCATGGGCCAGTTGCTTGGCGATAAGCCGCATGCAGTTCGGCCTGATGGCGTCCACTCTTGATCCCCATGTCCGAGGCCTATCTCTCCCGCCTGCTGATCTTTCCGGTGAAGTCCCTCGACCCGCTGGAAGTGACGCAAGCACGCGTACTTTCGAGCGGAGCGTTGGAGCGCGATCGGACCTTCGGCCTGTTCGATGCCGAGGGCAAATTCGTCAACGGCAAACGTCACGCCGCCATTCACGCGCTGCGCTCGAACATCGACTTTGACGCCGGCACCCTAAGCCTGCGCGACAACGATAAGGAGCAAGGAGAGATCTTTTCGCTCGAAGACCGTGGCTCGATCGAGGCCTGGCTTGCCGATTATTTCGGTTTCCCGGTCTTCTTCCGGAGGAACGAAAAGCTCGGCTTTCCGGATGATGCGGAATCGCCGGGCCCGACCGTTATCAGCGCTGCGACGCTCGAAGAGATCGGGCGCTGGTTCGGTTTGGCGGTCGAAGAGGTGCGTGCGCGTTTCAGAACCAATATCGAGATCGGCGGCGTGCCGGCCTTTTGGGAGGACCGGCTCTTCGGACCTGCCGGGACCCTCGTGCGCTTTCGGATAGGCGAGGCGCTTTTCCAAGGCATCAATCCGTGCCAGCGCTGCGTCGTCCCGCCGAGAAATCCGCTGACGGGAAGAACGGACGAGACTTTCGTACGCCGCTTTGCCGAATTGCGCGCCCGGACACTTCCCGAATGGTCGACGCGCGCACGCTTCGATCACTTCTACCGCGTGGCGATCAATACGCGGCCCGATGGCGAAGCGGGCGGCAAGCTCGTTCGCGTGGGCGATCCGATTGAAATTCTCGAGCCTCGCATGGAGCCGAGCGGCGCCGGCAAGATCAACGAGAGTTCCGATTTCTGGGCAGGGGAGCTTGTCGTCGATGCGGTGCGCGATGAAACGCCGAGTGTCAAGACGTTTCGCCTGCGCCATCCAAGCAAGCCGAACATTCCTTTCCGCTTTTTGCCGGGCCAATTCGTCACCGTCACGATCGGGACTGGAAAAAGTGCGCTCCAGCGCTGTTACACGCTCTCTTCTTCGCCCGCCGAGACAGCCTATTGCGAGATCACGGTGAAGCGTGAGGGCGCGGCCTGGAGCCTTCTGCATGACCGAGTTAAGGCAGGGTCGCGGCTCGGCATATCGGGCCCAATGGGCCGTTTCACTTTCGACGGGCAGGGCGCTGAGGAAATCGTGCTCATTGCGGGCGGCGTCGGCATTACCCCGCTGATGTCGAAGATCCGCTTTCTCGCCGCGAACAAATGGCAGGGACGGATCGATCTTCTCTATTCGGTCAAGACCTCACGCGACGTCATTTTCGCGCAGGAGCTTGCCGAGCTTCAGCGCCTCTTTCCAGCGCTGCGCTTACACCTCACTCTTACCGCAGCAGATGAAGAATGGACGGGAGCACGCGGAAGGCTCTCGGCCGAATGGATCAGCGCTCGGGTACCGGATATTGCGTCGCGCCGCGTGCATCTTTGCGGGCCGACGGCAATGGCGGGATCGGTCCAGCAGATCCTGCATCAGCTCGGCGTTCCCGCTTCGAACATCGAGATCGAAGCATTCGGCGGCAACAGACCGGCGCGGGAAGGCGAGGCGCGCGAGATCCGCTTCGTGCGTTCCGGTCGAACCGCGACTGCCTCGGCAACCCTTCTCGAGGCCGCGCTCGCCGCTGGAATTGCCATTGATCACGGCTGCCGGGCAGGCGTATGCGGGCGTTGCAAGATGAAATTGCTCGAAGGCGAGGTCGCGGTCGATTTCGATCTCGCCTTGACGCCCGAGGAAAAAGCGGAGGGCCTGATCCTCGCGTGCCAAGCGCATGCGCTGGGGCCTGTGGCGCTCGATTGCTGAATGAGGCCGGAAGTGCTTGACTTTGCAGCCCGGTCTCTCTACAGGCTCCCGCTCCGGCCGCTTCGGCGGCCGCATGGCATTTAGCCATACGCACCCGTGGCGGTTTCAAGAACCGCCTGTCGGCGGAGCCAAGCTCCGCAGAGGAGGGCGCGACCTCCGCCACCCTGCCGGCGGAGACGCGGGTCGAGCCCCTTCGGGAGCGCGCTTGCGTCCGTCGGCGCAATTTCCGAGGACGCGATGACGAAGCGCGCAGAAGCAAAATATAAAATCGACCGCCGCATGGGCCAGAACATCTGGGGCCGCCCGAAGAGCCCCGTCAACCGGCGCGAATATGGCCCCGGCCAGCACGGCCAGCGTCGCAAGGGCAAGCTCTCCGACTTCGGCACGCAGCTCAAGGCGAAGCAAAAGCTCAAAGGCTATTACGGCAATATTTCCGAGCGGCAGTTCCGCCGGTATTACGCCGAGGCCCTCAGAATGCGCGGCGACTCCGGCGACAATCTCATCGGCCTCCTGGAGCGCCGGCTCGACGCCGTGGTCTACCGCGCCAAATTCGTTCCGACTGTCTTTGCGGCGCGCCAATTCGTCAATCACGGCCACGTCAAGGTGAACGGACGCCGCGTCAATATCGCCTCCTATCTGGTGAAGGTCGGCGATGTGATCGAGCTCAAGGAAGGCTCGCGCCAGCTCACCTCGGTGCTCGAAGCCGCCAATCTGCCGGAACGCGACGTGCCGGAATATTACGAGGTCGATCATACGAAGATGACGGCAAAGCTCACCCGCATTCCGCTACCGCGCGAAGTGCCTTATCCGGTGGTGATGGAGCCGAATCTCGTCATCGAATTCTATTCGCGCTGATCGCGTCGAGACCGAGGCTCAGCGCTTCAAGAGAATACGGAAGCTCGCGTTGCCGTTGGTGCTCAGATAGAGCGTCGCAGGATCGCGGAAAGCCTGGCCTTGTACGCTCGAGTTGACATTAAGCGACTCGAGCCGGCATTGGCTTGCGATCGTCTCCATGAGCAGTTTGCATTCCTGTCCCGCGATCTCATAGACGGCCTTACGCGCGGCCGCTTGTTTCACAAGCAGTGCGGGCTCGTCGGAAGCGGCCACGGGATCGGACATGTTGAAGCTCGAGTTGACGCGAACCTCGCTCTCCGGCGCAGAAAAGGAATCCTGCGCCTGTGCAGCGAACGAGGGAAGCGACAGCGAGGCGAAGAGACCAAGGGCGATAAAGCGCATCTGAACCTCTCTTGCATCTGGCCGCGAGCGGCGCGCGCGAAGATTAGACGCGAGCTTAGCGCGTCTCCATGTCGGCGCGAGACATTCGGGAATTAAGGTTTTCGAACCGGATCAGAGTTTGCTGAGAAATTCGGCGAAGTGCATCAGACCTTCGGGCCAGGGCCCGTAGCCGCTCTCGGCATTGATATGGCCCGCGGCACCGGCATCCGAAAGCTTGGTGCCCCAGGCCCGGGCGAGCTCTTCCACTTCTCGATAGGTCGCGTAAGAATCATCGCGGCTTGCCACAAGCACGCCGGGGAAGGGCAGCGGCGCCAGGGGCACATGGGCGAAAGCATTGTCGATTGCCTCGGTGCTCTCGATGCCGCGCGCGGAAGGCGGAGCCACGAGAAATGCGCCGCGCACCTTTTCTCCGATTGCGGCGGCCGCATGCGCCGCGGCAATGACGCCGAGACTATGGGCGACGATGACCACCGGCCGCTCGGCGGTTTTGACCGCGGCGATGATCCGCTCGCGCCAGTCTTCGAGACGGGGCCGGTCCCAATCGCGCTGTTCCACGCGTCGCGCGGTCGCAAGCTTGGCCTGCCAGCGGCTCTGCCAGTGGTCGGGGCCAGAGCCGCCGAGGCCGGGAATGATCAAGATATCGGCTTCGCTCGTCCGCATTTCTGCTAGATGGCAATCCCGGCGCGGCTCGGCGCGACTTCTTCGGCGAGCGCGTCGATGAAGCGATTGTAAAGATCGGACTCGAGCGCCTCGAATTCGGCGGAGCGTTCGGCATGATCGGGATCGCCCGCCGCAATGCCGGCCTCGACCGCACGCAAATGGCCGACCTCCTCCGCCAGCAGCGCATTGAGCCGCGGCGCGACGTCCGAAGCGCCGAGCAGATCCTTGTAACGCCCGTAAAAGTCGAGCGCACGGCGCTCGATGAGCCAAGTCACATAGAGATAGACGAGCTTCGAGCGGGTGGCGTCATCGAGATGGGCGAATTTGGCGTCGCAGCCATGGTCGAGATCCTGGAAATAGCGTTTCGCAGCCTCGAAGCAAAGCATGGTCTGCGGCCGATAGAAGTCGAATTCCTTTCCGCCGAGCTTCACCGCCAGTTTCTTGAGGAGCAGAGCGTGGCGGCCTTCTTCGAGCGCATGCATCAGAAGCGTGCGATTGAGAACCTCGGCTCTCTGGCTTTTTACGATCTTGCGGAAGCCGACATATTCGAGAAAGGAAAAAGTGTTCAGCCAACGCGCGTGCAAATGGTCGTCCTTCACGACGACGGCGATCACGGCTTCGAGGCGATCCTGCGTCTTCATTCATGCACCTTTCCGCCATCGAACACCCGGTCGAAGATGAAGTCGACGTGTTTCAAATGATAGCCGAGGTCGAAAAGGGATTCGAGCTCGGCATCGCTCAACTTCATTTCGGGATCTTTTCTGAGCAGAGTGAGGAAATCGCCTTGACCGTGCCAGACCGCCATTGCATTGCGCTGTACCAGCAAATACGCGGCCTCGCGGCTCATGCCCTTGTGCGTCAGGGCGAGCAGAACGCGCTGCGAATGGACGAGCCCGCCGAGCCTGTCGAGATTTCTCTTCATATTCGCCGGATAGATCACGAGGGTCTCGACGATCTCCGCCAATCTCGCGAGTGCGAAGTCGAGCGTGATCGTTGCGTCGGGCCCAATCATCCGCTCGACCGAGGAATGCGAGATGTCGCGCTCGTGCCAGAGCGCCACGTCTTCAAGGGCGGGCAGCGCCATGCCGCGCACGAGGCGAGCAAGCCCGGTGAGATTTTCGCTCAGCACCGGATTGCGCTTGTGCGGCATGGCGGAAGAGCCCTTTTGCCCTTCCGCGAAATATTCCTCGGCTTCTAGCACTTCGGTGCGCTGCAGATGGCGGAATTCGACGGCCAAGCGTTCCATCGACGAAGCAACAACGGCAAGTGCCGCGAAATACATGGCGTGCCGGTCGCGCGGAATGATCTGCGTGGACGCCGGCTCGGGCGTGAGCCCCAATTTAGCAGCGACATGCGCTTCGATGCGCGGGTCGATATTGGCAAAGGTTCCCACGGCGCCGGAAATCGCGCAGGTCGCAATTTCCTTCTTCGCGGCCTCGAGCCTCGCGCGGCAACGGCGAAATTCGGCATAGGCCTGCGCCAGCTTCAATCCGAAGGTGATGGGCTCGGCATGAATCCCATGCGAACGGCCGATCATCGGCGTGAACTTATGCTCGAAGGCGCGCCGCTTGAGTGCGGCAAGCACGGCATCGACATCCCTGATCAGAATATCGGCCGCGCGCGACAGCTGCACGGCAAGGCACGTGTCGAGCACGTCGGACGACGTCATGCCCTGGTGCAGGAAGCGTGCTTCCGGTCCGATCGATTGGGCGAGGTAAGTCAGAAAGGCGATGACATCGTGCTTCGTCTCTTTCTCGATCGCTTCGATACGCGCCACGTCGAAGGTAAGCTTGCTGCCCTTCTCCCAGATCGTCTCTGCCGCGTCCTTCGGGATCATGCCGAGCTCGGCCATGGCCTCGCAGGCATAGGCCTCGATTTCGAACCAGATGCGAAACCGGGTCTGCGCGTCCCAAAGCGCGGTCATTTCGGGGCGGGAATAGCGCGGAATCATGAGCTACACCATCTCGCCGCGCGCGCGTTGCGCGGCCTTGCGGATCGCCGCGATATTGCCGGCGTAGGCGGCGCTCCCTCCCTTGAAGACTGCCGAGCCCGCGACGAGCCAATTGGCTCCCGCCGCAGCGACCGCGCCTGCCGTCTCCGCGGTGATCCCGCCATCGACCTCGATCTCGATGTCGCGTCCGGCGGTCATGGCGCGCACAAGGTTGAGTTTCTCCAGGCTCGAAGAGATGAACGCTTGGCCGCCGAATCCCGGATTGACACTCATGACGAGCACCAGGTCGATATCGTCGAGCACATGCTCGATGGCCGCAACCGGAGTGGCCGGGTTGAGCGCGACCCCGGCCTTCCTGCCGAGCTGGCGGATGCGCGAAAGCGAGCGATGCAGATGCGGACCCGCTTCCGGATGGATGGTGATGAGATCGGATCCGGCCTCGGCGAAAGCGTCGATGTAACAATCGACCGGCGCGATCATCAGGTGAACGTCGAGCGGCCGGTCCGTCACTTTGCGGATGGCTTTCACCATGTCCGGTCCGAAGCTGATATTGGGGACGAAATGCCCATCCATCACATCGATATGAACGAGGTCGCCGCCGCCCGCCATCACGTCTTTGACGGCCTCGCCCATATGCGCGAGGTCGGCGGCAAGAACGGAGGGGAGAACGGCCAGCGGGCGCATGGGTCGCATCATTTTCGTAGAGTCTTCCCGCGAACGGGAGCGCGCGCCGCGGTGCTAGCATGGCGCGGCGCGGCAAGTCCAGGCAAGCGTTCTAAACCGCGATTTTCTGGAGCCCGCTCGATTGCGCCAGCAAGCGGTGGATCTCCTGGGCCGGGACGGCAGGGCTGAAGAGGTAACCCTGCACTTCGTTACATCCGGCGCGACGCAGCAAGCTGAGCTGCTCTTTGGTCTCGACGCCCTCCGCCGTGGTCCGGATCCCCAGACTGCTGCCGAGCGCGACGACGGCGTGCACAATGGTGCGCGAGCCGCTCTCTTTGTCCGACATTGTGCGAACGAACGATTGATCGATCTTGATCTTGTCGAACGGAAAGCTGTGCAGATAGCTGAGAGAAGAATAGCCGGTTCCGAAGTCATCCATTGAAATGCGAACCCCGATCTCGCGCAATTCGTGAAGGGTCCTGAGCGTTGCGACATTATTGGCGAGCAAGACGGATTCGGTGATTTCGAGTTCGAGACGGCTGGGCTGCAATCCGGTGAGGGCAAGAACGTCGGTCACCGTCTTGACCAGGCGTTCGTTTTTGAATTGCGCCGCCGAGACGTTCACGGCCACTTTGATGCGCTGGGGCCACGAATTTGCTTCCGCGCAGGCCTTGCGCAGGACCCATTCGCCGATCGGGACGATGAGGCCGATTTCTTCCGCGATCGGTACGAAGTCCGCCGGGGAAACGAGCCCTCGGGTCGGGTGGCGCCACCGCAGCAAGGCCTCGAAGCCGTTGATCGTGCTTTCGGACAGATCATAGATCGGCTGATAGAAGATCTCGAATTCCTCGTTTGCCAGCGCGTCGCGAAGGTCGAGCTCCAGGGTCCGACGCACCTGCAGACGCACGTCCATTTCCGGCTCGAAAAATCGCCAGGTGCCGCGTCCGTCCGCCTTGGCGAGATAGAGGGCCACGTCGGCGTTCTTCAAAAGCTTCTCGTAGCTCGTCCCATCGGTCGGCGCGATGGATATTCCGATGCTGACACCGGTCGTGACGCGCTGGCCCTCGATCTCATAAGGAGCACTCAGGACTTCGATGATGCGCCGGGCCAGGACTGCCGCCTTCTCCGGCTTTTCGAGCCCGCACTGAAGAATCGCAAATTCGTCGCCGCCCAAGCGGCTGACCGTGTCGACCTCCCGAACGCAGAAAGTGAGCCGCTCGGCAACCGCCCGCAACAATGCATCGCCTATCGGGTGGCCCAATGTGTCGTTGACTTGCTTGAAGTGGTCGAGATCGAGCGTGAGCACCGCGAAATATTCACCGGTGCGGCCGATTTGGCTGATCGCCTGCTCGATTCGCTCGGCGAAAAGCAGCCGGTTCGGCAGATCGGTCAACCCATCATGATGCGCCATGAAGACGATCCGCTCTTCTGCGCGCCGCTGCTCGGTCACGTCCTCGTAGGTCGCGACCCAGCCGCCGTCCGCCATGGGTTGACGGGCGATTGCTACAATCCTGCCGCGGCCGATTTCGTGGAAGCGAGCGGCCGTCGTCCGCTGATTGATCAGCGGCAATTCTTCCGCGAGCAGATCGGATACCGTTTTTCCGGGATGATTGCCGGCTTCGACGCTCAACGCGAGGACGTCGCGGAAGCTGATACCGGGCCTTACGCGCTCGGGGGAAAGATCGAAGATTTCACAGAAGCGACGGTTTACGACCTTGAGCCGATGCTGATTGTCGTAAAGACAAAGTCCCTGGCACATATTGCCGAGTGCGGCATCGAGAAGAACATTGGCTGCCGTAAGCTTTGCCTCCTGGTCCTTCAGCATGCTGATGTCGCTGTAAACGGCGATGAAGCCGCCGTCCTGTGTCGCGCTGCGACTGACCCTGAGCCAACGATCATCTGCGAGCCGCGTTTCGAAAGTCGTGGGAAGATCGCTGTCGAAGGTGGAAAGCGTGCGGGCAAGTTCGCTCGTCCGGCTCTCTCCGGCCGGCCTGCCGACAATCTGTTCCGCGGTGCTGCCGAAAAATTCGGCAGCTTGCGAGTTGGCGAGCGCGATTCGCCTATCGGAGTCGACGACGACAATTCCTTCGCGCGAGCTCTCGAGCGCATCGGCGAGCCGTACCTGCGCGGTACGGCGCTGAGCGACCTCGCGTTCCATCATCGCCCGAATGTTGTCGCGCATGACGCGCATGGACTCGAGCAAGACGCTCAGTTCGAGGGGTCCTCCTTGCGGGATGACGACGTCAAGCTGGCCGTTCGCAATGCGCTTGGCGACAGAGGATGCAATTGCGACCGGACCGGTAATTCTCTGAGCCAATAGCCATGCGACGAGCGCGGAGAGGAGCAGGGCGCCTGCGGTTGCCAAGAGGTCGAGCTGCACGGCGACAGACACCGCCTGACGTGCGCTCTGGCGATAGGTAAAGCCGTCGCCGGCAGTATAATTGATCAGGAGATCGATCTGCTGGGAGACGGTCGTCGCATAGGGATCGAGCGCTTCCCAAGCCGCGTTGGGCTGAATGCCGGGAGGAAGGCGTCGGCGAGCCTCGCTCCAGGCTTCGGCGGCACGCTGCACATTCGTCGCGGCCCGGGCGGCGCGAGCCGATTGCGACCGTTCGGTCGCGATCGAAAGATCTTCGGCAAGCGTCTGTTCGAGCCCTGCTATGTCCTTATCGATCTTCGCCTGCACGGTCGGGCTCTTTGCGCTCCAGCGCCGCGCGAACGCGGCCTGCATTTCAGCAAAATCGGCCGCCGCGGCACGGGCATAGTTGATCGACATCAAAGATTCATCGAACGTCTTGGCGACGAGGAGACCGGCCTGTTTGAGCCCCAAAGCCGCGTAGCCGCCAAGAGCCGCCGTAATGACGCTCATGGCCAAGAACGCGAAAAGAATACGCCCGCGGATCGTCCCCGGGAGTAAGATTAGGGGAGCCAGGGCCGATCGCGCTCTTTTCAAACAAGCCTCGAGCGGCGCTATTGTCCGAAACATTAGACAAGCTCATTTCTTTGCGGCAATCCGCAAAAATTGGCTCATCTCAAGTTAAAACGGCGCTAAAGCTTGTCTTTAACATATTGAGAATATCTGCATAAACCATTGCTTAATGGAAAAGGGTGAAATTTCTGCCAGCCTCATTAGGGCATGGATGGGAAAATGCGGCTTTGGCCCGCGGACGCATCATGGCTCGCGCGATACGGTGCCGCTTTTGCTTGCACTCTTGTGATCTTGCTTGGCGCAATCGCATGGACCGCGCAACACGCCCGGCAGTTACGCTCCGAGCAGAAACCAAACATATACGTTAACGCGCATATCGTTTCGCAGAAGGGGCGTGCATTCCATCCCGGAACGCTCAGCATCCGTCGCGGCGATACGGTGGAAATCGTCAACGATGACGGCGATCTTCTGCATCACGCCTATGTCGACTCGCGGACCTTCGGTTTCGATTCCGGGGATCAATTGCCGGGGAGCAGGACGGATGTTGTTTTCGGCGTACGGGGCACTTTCAACGTCCTCTGCGGCATTCATCCCAAGATGAAACTCGTCGTCGAGGTCAAATGACGCGATCCGTCAGACGATTTTCGTGCCGAACAAAATGGCGTGCAGCACGTAATAGACGGCGAGAAAAGTGCTGAGCGCTGCGCAATAGCCTGCAGGGACAAGCACGAGGTCCCAAGCCGAGAGCCGCAAGTTGAATTTCGCGAGTGGCTCCTTGATCCCCAAACGAATCCGCGTGAAGCGAGCTCCGACATAATCGTCGCCTATGATCGTCAGCAGGACTGCGATGATGGGAGCGTGGCCGATTGCATCGACCTTCCCGAATTCCACGACGGCGCTGACAAACATGCCGCAGAGGACCAGAGCCGACGCGCGCCGCACCAGCGGCGTCAAAAGGAGCGCGAAGGACAATGTAAATTCGATCATTCCGGCGGCGCGCATGAAGAATTCCGCGCTATAGCCCAGGGTCATTTGGGGGTGAGTCAGAATGAGCGGGAAGGTCCATTGCGGGTAGGCCCATTTCTCGACCGAGGCCCACATCAAAGTTATCGCCGCGCTCCAACGCAGGAGATCGAGCGGCCGCGCGCCTCCGTGCACCCCGAGGCCGACCAGAATGAAATAGGTGCCGATCCCCAGAAAAATCGGATAGTCCATCAGATGGAACAGGCCGTATTTCGCCAGCGCATAGGAGAAAAGACCGAAGATTCCGAGCCCGGCGATCGGCATCGTGCGTCGCCACACGAGCGAGGCGGCGAAACAGAGTTGCAGCCAGGAAACGAGGGGCAGATCTGTGGTCAGCTCCGGGGTCAGAATGATGCCGCCTTTCGCCCAGAGAGCTACGAAGAAGAAGCCGCAGGCGGCGCGCATGAGGATTTCCGCATTGTCGCGCAAGGCGCCGGTCACCCTGTCGAGCGCAGCCAAGAGCGCGGTGCCGATCGCCGTCATCTCGATGAGATAGCCGGAAAGCAGCGTCAAAAGCGCAATCGACATCAAGAGCTCGAAGTCGGTGCAGAGCACGTTTTCGAGGCCGCGCGGCTGACCGGCGACATTGAAAGCGCAGAACCACTTGATGTGAGCGCTAGCCGGCGAGCAAATCAGATCGAGCGCCAATGAAGTTCCGGCGACGGCTATAGGCCGCCACCAGGTTCGAAACACACGCATGCTTAAAAACCCCCGCACCTGGGCGAGAGCAAATTAAGCTAAATTTAAGCGAGTGTCTGCGAACATCCTAATGATTGGTTAACCGGACCAATAAATTACGTTACGTTAACTTGCCGTCGTGCTAGCGTGCGAGAGCAAGGAATTGGTAATTTTCTCTGTCGTAGATTTTCAGCATGAACAATGTTGTCCTCGCCTTGAGCCTCCTTAGCGTAATTCTCGGCGCATGCCTGGCTTGCGCGGCACCGCGCGTGCCCGCCTTCAGCATGCGGCTTGAACAATACGGGGGGACGCTGTTTGTCTATGGCCTTGCCTTGCTCGGCACCGCTTTGCCGCGCCTTTGCTGATCAGCGCGGCGGGACAGGCACGGCGATCGGCTGCGGTGCGCCGGTCAAAGTCTTGAGGAAAGCGAGAAGATCCGCTTTTTCACCGGCGCTCAGGCCGAGCGGCCTTATCACCTCGGCGCGGCTCGGCCGGGCAATTCCGCCTTTATCGTAGAGATCGATCACCGCTTCGAGGGTCGGCACGGAGCCGTCGTGCATATAGGGCGCGCGTAGCGCCACGTCGCGCAAAGTGGGCGTCTTGAACGCATGGCGCAGTTTCACCGAGGTCGGGAAGAGCTGGCCGCGTCCCATGTCCTGGTCTTTCGCAACGCCGATGTCGTGGAACGAACCGTCGGTGAAGGCCCAGCCGCTGTGGCATTCGTTGCAGCGCCCTTTGCCATTGAAAATCAAAAAGCCTCGCTTGGCGGATGCATCGATTGCATTCTCGTCGCCATTGATCCAGCGATCGAATGGAGCATCGGTCGAGAGGATAGAGCGTTCGTAAGTTGCGATTGCTTCCTCGATATGCGCACGGGTGATTGCGCCATCATCGAAGGCGGCGGAAAAGCCGCGCACATAATCCGGGATCGAGGAGAGGCGGGCGACGACATCCTTCTCCGACATGTTCATATTGGACGAAGAGACGATCGGCGCGAAAGTGATCTGTTCGAGGCTGTGGAATCTGCCGGTCCAGCCCAGGCGATCGAGCCAGGCGACGTCGATCAGAGTGGGGGTTTTCAGTTTCAGCGCCTGGCGATTATCGCCGACGGCGAGCGCCAGTCCGTCCTCCCAGGAGCGATCGGGACGATGGCAGGTTGCGCATGACGTGGTGCCCGTCGCCGAGAGAATAGGATCGAAAAACAACGTCTTGCCGAGCTTGACCTTGGCAATCGAGTAAGGATCGTCATCCGGATAGGGGATTTCCGCCGGGCGCACATAGTCCTTGCGCAGCGACGCAAGACGCAATTGCTCGTTCGCGACAAGCGCGACTGAAAAAATCAAAATTGCTGAAACGATAATGCCGCCGATTTTCCAAAACATCGGAACCCCGCGCCGGCATTGTGAGGTCAAGATCTTGATGATTCATTGCAATCGGCGGGTGATCTTGAGCTGTCGGCGCCGGCTTCAACCGAACTTCACTTTCCAGCTCGGCAAGGCGCTTTCGAAGGGGAGGGCTTCGGCCTCGAAGACGGCGCGCGCAATGGCGCGCGCGACACAATCGGCGGCGCAATTGCCGATTTCGGTGAGGTCGCCGAGTGAGGGCGGCTCGAGCGCCGTTCCGGTCGCGACGGAGAAAACAATGTCGCCATTAAGCGCGGCATGTGCCGGTCGCAATGCACGCGCCATTCCGTCCTGCGCCATTCCGGCGAGCCGTTTGGCTTCGGCCTTGGTGAGCGCGGCATCGGTAGCGATAACGGCGATCGTCGCATTCTGAGCAGCATTGGCCTTTACGCGCAGAACGTCATTCGGCCAGCACTGGGGCCAGCCGCGGCCGCCAAATTCTCCGTTTCGTTCATAAGGCGCAGCCCAGAAATGCGGTCCATCGCCGATTGTGGCTTGCCCCGCGGCATCGACGGCAACAAGCGCGCCAACATAAAACCCGCAGGACGCGCGTGTACTGGCCGAACCGAGACCGCCCTTGAGATCGGCGAGCGTGGCGCCGAGGCCGACCCCGACATTGCCCAAAGGAAATTCCGTTTTCGCGGCGGCGGCGGCCGCATAGCCTAGATACCAGTAAACGGGGCTATTGCCCCAATTCTTGTCGCCGCCGTTCTGCAGATCGAAAATGACCGCACCCGGCACGATCGGCACGTGATTGCGGTCCGGGAGGAGCGCACGTCCCTGTTCGCGCAGGAAGGCGCTCGTGCCGCCTGCTGCGTCGAGCCCATATAGCGCGCCGCCCGAGAGGACGAGGGCGTCGATTTTCTCGATCGCCGAGTCCGGTTCGAGCAGCGCGCCGTCGCGCAAGCCCGGGGCGCACCCGCGGATCGCGACCGATGCGGTCGCAGGCCTATCGAACAAAAGGGCGGTTGCACCTGAACCGATCCGCACGTCTTCGGCATGGCCGATCCGAATGCCGGGAATATCGGTTATGAGATTGTTCAGCCCCGGAAGACCTTGGCTCGACATGGGGCGACTATCGCGGTCCGCGCCGCCGCGGTCAAATGCGCGTGAATGTACTCCCATGTGAAAGACGGGCACGACACCGAGCCTTGCCGCAAGCCGCAAGCGTCTGGCGGCTCAATTCATTCCGCCGCCAGCCCTTTTCGGTCGATGGCGGTGAGCGCCTGTCGCAGATCGGCGATCAGATCCTCTGCGTCTTCGAGGCCCACCGAAAGCCGCAGCAGGCCGTCGGTAATGCCGAGCGCGGCGCGCGCTTCCTGCGTCAGGCGCTGGTGCGTCGTCGTCGCCGGATGCGTGATAATGCTTTTTGCGTCGCCGAGATTGTTCGAGATCTTGATGATCGACAGGGCATTGCTGAACGCGAAGGCCGCCTCTTTGCCGCCTTCGAGCGCGAAAGATATGAGCGTGCCGCCGCCGGTCATTTGGCGGCGCACAATGTCGGCTTGCGGATGATCGGGCCGGCCTGGATAGATGAGGCGCTCGATGTTCCGGTTGCCGGAGAGCGCATCGGCGATCTTCTCGGCACTGCGCACCTGTTCGGCAACGCGTAGCCGCAGCGTCTCCAGCGATTTGAGCAAGATCCAGGCATTGAACGGCGAAAGCGCCGGGCCCGTCTGGCGCAAAAACGTATGGATATGTTTGTCGATGAATTCGCGGCTTGCCAGAATGACGCCGCCGAGACATCGGCCTTGTCCGTCGATATGTTTGGTTGCCGAATAGACGGTGCAATCGGCGCCATGCCGGAGCGGCTTCTGCAGCACGGGGGAGGCGAAGACGTTATCGACGACGAGCGTTGCGCCGGCCTCGTGTGCGATTTCGGCAATTGCCGCGATGTCATAGACTTCGAGGCAGGGATTGGTCGGCGTCTCGAGGAAGAAGACTTTGGTCTCGGCCCGCACGGCCGCCCGCCATTGCGCGAGATCGGTCCCATCGACCAGGGTCGAAGCGACGCCGAAACGCGGCAAAAGCTCTTGCACGACATAGAGGCAGGAGCCGAAGAGCGCGCGGGCGGAGACGATATGATCGCCGGCCTTCAGCTGGCCCATCAGCGCCGCAGTTACCGCCGCCATCCCGCTCGCCGTGGCGCGCGCCGCTTCGGCCCCTTCGAGGAGACACATGCGTTCCTCGAACATGGCGATCGTCGGATTGGAATAGCGCGAATAGATGAAGCCGGGCTCCTGCCCTTTGAACCGCGCCTCGGCGATCTCTGCGCTCTCATAGACATAGCCTTGGGTGAGGAAGAGCGCTTCCGAGGTCTCGCCGTACTGCGAGCGCAAGCCGCCGCCGTGCACGAGCCGCGTCGCTTCGTGCCAAGTTTCAGGATTGCGGCTTAAAGGCTTGTCCGCCATTCTCATCTCCTCTTCCCGTGCCGGCCGGGGCCGGCATGAAGCGGAACCAGGAATGGTTGCGAACTGCCACGGCCCTTTTAGTCCCTTGTTTAACGTGGCGGCAAGCCGGCCGGCCCAAATGACCACGTAAGCTCTGCATAACCCCTTGGCAGGCCGTTCACAAGCAAAAATGCGGCTTTCTCAGCCGCGGACAAGACCATAGATTGCGTTGTCTTTCCCAAGACAGAAATCGCGCCCATGCAGCCAGCCTATCCCCTCCCGCTTGAAGACGAGCACGCGCTGCGGCTCTTCGGCAATGCTTTTGGATTGCTTGGGCGCGACAAGATCGAGCTGATGTTGCGGCGCAATCTCATCAGGTCTCTCAGCGATCTCGAGCCTTCCCAGGTGCAGCCGGCCAGCCTCGATCTGCGCCTCGGGCCGCGCGCCTACCGGGTGCGCGCCAGCTTTCTGCCGGGCAAGAGCCGGACTGTCGAAGATCAGCTGCGGGCCCTCAAGCCGGACGAGATCAGTCTCAAAGACCGGGGCGCGGTGCTGGAACGCGGCTGCGTCTATGTCATCCCTCTGCTCGAGTCGCTGGAACTCCTCGACAGTATTTCAGCCGTTGCCAACCCGAAGAGCTCGACCGGCCGGCTCGATATTTTCACCCGGCTCATCACCGACGGAAGCGAGACGTTCGACGTCGTCAACCGGGGCTATGCGGGACAACTCTACGCGGAAGTCTCTCCGCGCAGCTTCAGCGTGCGCGTGCGAGAGGGTTCACGCTTGAATCAGATTCGCTTCCGAACCCTCAATTCGCAACATCTTGCGCGGACCGATTTCGCCATTGAAGATAAAGATCTCAAGGCGCGGCATAAGGAACGCCCGCTGGTCGACGGCGAACTGAACGTGCGCGGCGGCCTCGTCCTGCGCGTGGCGCTGAGTGCCGAGACGCTCGAGGGCGATATCGTCGGCTACCGTGCCCAGAAACACACCGACATTATCGATGTGGATCGAGAAGGCGCCTACGACGCCGAGGATTTTTGGGACCCGATCCGCGCCCGGGCAGACAAGCGACTCATTCTCGACCCGGACGAATTCTATGTCCTCGCCTCGCAAGAGAAGTTGCATATTCCGCGCGACCTTGCGGCGGAAATGGTGCCGATCGATCCCGCGATGGGCGAATTCCGCGTCCATTACGCAGGCTTCTTCGATCCGGGATTCGGCTATACCGAAAGCGGCCATCCGGGCAGCCGCGCCGTCCTCGAAGTGCGAAGCCATGAAGTGCCCTTCATCCTGGAGGACGGGCAAGTGATCGGCCGGCTCGTGTTCGAAAAGATGGCCGAGGCGCCGGATGTGCTTTACGGCCAATCCGGCAGTTCCCATTACCAAGGCCAGGGGCTGAAACTCTCCAAACATTTCCGCATGCGCTAACAATGTCGCGAACGCGAGGCCGCAGGGCGGAAGCTTCGCTGCATGTCCGTACGACGGAACAGGATCGGCAGGCTGGCGTTCCCTCGCCTCAAGGGAGCTGACGCCATGCTTTATACGATCCTGATCATTCTTCTGGTCCTCGCCCTCCTCGGTGGCCTGCCCACATGGGGCTATTCTCACGACTGGGGCTATGCGCCTTCCGGCGTGCTCGGACTGCTTCTCATCATCGTGATCATTCTCGCCCTGACAAACCGTCGGGGCAGAGCGCTTTAAGCCTTAGAATCGATCACGTTCATGCTTTTGGATCGATCCGATCCAAAAGCATCGTGATCGGTGACGCCCGATCGGCGGGACCTTACGATTCTTGATCGCGCCCGCGCCTTGTCCTAGAGAGGAAGGGCGCGGGCGTAGTTCAATGGTAGAACGGCAGCTTCCCAAGCTGCATACGAGGGTTCGATTCCCTTCGCCCGCTCCAGCTCAACGCGCCGTCCCGGGCTGCGACTTTTCCTTTTCTTCCGCCTCGAGCAAGGTCGAGAGCATCACGGTCGAATGCGCATAAGCTGCGCCGGCACGCATTTCCGATGCGACCCAGATCGCCTCCATGAGCTCTTCCGGGCTTGCTCCCGCGCGCAGCGCCGCTTTTGTATGGCCCGTGATGCAATAGGGACATTGCGTGACATGGGCGACAGCGACCGCAATGATCTGCTTGACCTTCGTGGGCAAAGCTCCGTCGGCAAAGACGGCGGTGCTGAACGCGTCGAAGGCGGCTTGCTGGTCGGGCGCCAGGTCGCGCCTCTTGCGCGCGGTCTGCGGCGTCGACTGCGGATAGATCGAGGTCATCGCGTCCCCATGCTCAGGTTTCTTCGTGGACGAGCCCGCCGGCCGGATGGCGCGCATCGCCTCGCCGGTTCGCGCGCCGAACGTAGACGATCAGCGCGTCCGGAAGCTGCATCTTGACCTTGAGGGCCGCAATCAGCGCATCTTCCGCGGCGACGGTGACATGGCCCGCCTTGCCTCGGGCCTTGAATCCGACGGTAAATTGCACCTTGGGCTCCCTGCTTAGGCTTGGGTAAGCCGGATCTGCGACCATCGTTCCCAAATCCTAGCTCGAAACGACCCGGCCCAACAGGCGTTCCTTTCGGCTGCGAAATGGGACAGTCGGCCGGTGACGCCGATGAGGTTCGCGCACGAAAAAGAGATGGGCAATTCAACGCAACATCCGATCTTCACGATCGGCCATTCGATCTTGCCGATCGCGCGCTTCATGGCGCTGCTGCATGAAAACGGCATTGAATGTGTCGTCGATATCCGCACCATCGCGCGTTCGCGTCATAATCCGCAATTCAATGCCGAGGCGCTCGCGGCGGCCTTGGAGGAAGAACGGATCGATTATATCCACCTGCCGGCGCTCGGCGGCTTGAGGCGCCCGCGCAGAGATTCGCCGAACACCGGCTGGCGCAACGAAAGCTTTCGCGGCTATGCCGATTATATGCAGACCGAGGCGTTCCACGAAGCGCTCGAAGATCTCATCGAGCTTTCTCGGCGCAAGCGCGTCGCGATCATGTGCGCGGAAGCCGTCCCCTGGCGCTGCCATCGTTCGCTGGTCGCCGACGCGCTTCTCATCCGCGGCATTCCGGTGATCGATATTTTCGCCGAGGGCAAGATAGAGACGCATCGGCTGACGCCCTTCGCCCGCGTCGAAGGAGAGACGATCACCTATCCGCCCGAGCACCCTTCGCTGCTCTAGCCGAGAGGACATAAGCTTCTGACTGACGTTCGGCAGCGCGCGAAGTTCAGGCCGCTCGCGCAAGCACGCTGCGGCACCAGGCGGCGAGCGTCGCCTCATCGGCCTCGAGCGAAAGCGCGCCCGGCGCGAGAGCTTGCCAGGCGGCAAGATGTTTCTCCGATACGCTCGTGAGTATCGGCTTGCCGGCGGCCATCGCCGCCTCGAATGCGGCGGATAATCCGCGACCCATTGTCTCGAGCTTTCCGTACTTGCTGAGAATGATGACGTCGCCCGTCGAGATCTGTTCGAGGATTGCGGCGCAGGCGGTCTCGACGCCCTCCGCGTCTATATGGCAGGACGTTCCGTTCGGCGCCGTCTCGAGATAGATGGAATAGCGATTGCCTGAGGTGATGTCGCGCAGAAAGCCGGCATTGCAGCTACGGCCGGAATGACCATGCGGCTCGGCGACCACGCCGACGGCGCGCGTTCCGCGGCCATGCCAGTCGGCCGCCAACTTGGCGAACAGAGCCTGGACTTTCGTGCTGTCGGCGCCGACGACTGCTGCAATTTTCGCAAATGGTGAGGTCGTTGCATCCGGCAAGAATTACTCCTTTAGCTCGCGCCGCGCGGGGCGATCGAGATGGCCGAGATCGCGGCTCGGATCGAGCCGGTCGCGGACCCGCCGCTTGAGCGTTTTTGCATCCGGGAAGCCGCCGTCGGCATTGCGCTCCCAGATCGTCTCCCCGTCATAGCTGATCGTGAAAACGCCGCCGGTGCCGGGGACAAGCGCCACTTCGGAAAGATCCGTTCCGAATGTCGACAAAAGCTCCTGAGCCAGCCAGCCGGCGCGCAACAGCCATTGGCATTGGGTGCAATATGTAATGACGATCCGCGGCCCAGTCATTTGCAACCCCATTCGAGGGCGCTTGCAGCCTCAGCTTTCCGACTCGCCCTGATCTTCGTTCTTGCGCATGACTTCGCGCAAGTTCTGCCAATGTCGCAAGCCCTCATGCGCACCGAGCAGCGCAAGCGCCAGGACGAAGGGAATGAGATAATAGATGATGCGGAACAGAAGCAGCGAGGCGAGCAAGTCTTCCTTCGAAGGGACTGGCACGGCCTTCAGCATCGTCGCTTCGAAGACGCCGATCCCGCCCGGCGCATAGCTCGCGATGCCGAGCGCACAGGCGAAAACATAGATTGCGGCGAAGGTGAAGAAATCGAGCGCCCGCGGCGCCGGCAGCAGCACGTAGAGCACGCCCGCCGCCGAGCAAAGATCGACCACGCCGAGGATGATCTGCCCGACGGTGAGCTTAAATCCCGGCAGTTCGAGCTTGAAGCCTTGGATGCGCGTCTTGCGGTGATCGAGCGAGACCCAGACGAGATAAGAGAGCAGGGTCCAGATGACGCCAAAGCCGATCAGCATGTTGAGATGCGGATCGAGATGATCGATGTTGCTGATCGTCTGGCCGCGTACCAAAAGGCCGATGCCGATGATCAGCGCCATGCCAAGCCAGTAGGTGACGCCGGCAATCACGGTGAGGCTCGCGATCTTCGAGGCGGAGAGGCCCGCCTCCGAATAGATCCAATAGCGCACCGTGCCCGCGGTAATCAGCGGAAAGCCGAGCGTGAAACAGATCGCGTAGCTCGTGAACGAGGCGAGCGCGGTGGTCGGATAGGAAACGCGCTGGCGCAATTGCAGCAAGGCGACGCCGTCGTAGCCGGTCAAGGCGAGGAACGAGAGGGCGGTCAGGCCCGCAGCGGCTAAGATCTGCGATGTGCTCGTCGCGGCTATCGCATTGCGCAATTCGACGAGATTGATGTGGCTCAGCGTGCGTACGAGGACAAATATGGCGAGCGCCGCGATTGCGAAGCTGAAAAAGGCGCCGACGTAAGTCGCGATGCTGCGCCGGCGCCGCTGCTGCTCCTGGTCGCCGCGCCGCGAAAAGTCGCTGAGCCATGTCTTCAGATTGGCGGGCCTGCGCCGCGACAATGCGCGCCGGCTGGCAGTCCGCTTGGCGTTCTCGGCGTCCTTTTCCAAGCCCATCAATTTGTCCGGTTTCATCCGCCGGGTCCTGAGCGATCCATGGTTGGGTTATGCGGTGGGAAAGTGACGGCGGCAAGTGCGCCGCGCTCGGATTCGGTGCTTAATTTGGCGAAACAATCGACCATAAGTCATTGATTCAACGGATTGACGCCATTTGTGTTCCCCTGCGGCAATCAGGCGGGGAAGGCGTGCAATTCTTTCATACCGCGGCGCGATGGCAACGATTTGGATTTTGAATCTGTAACTTTACGGGAAGAAGGCACGACGCGAAAATGAACTCACAATAAAATGGCATGAACCGCTGCGCCTGCTCGACTGACTAAGAAGAGCTTCCTCGTGGTTCGCCGCCGACCGGAGATGATCATGCGCGCGCCGCTTTTCTTTTTCGTCATTGTCCTTTCTTTCCTCTCTTTCGTAGGCGCGGCGCGGGCCGCTTACACCAATACCGATCTCGCGAGCGACGCAATCCGGCTCGAGGCGCAGGTGAAGAAGGACGGCGCCGCGCTCGCCAAGACGCCGGTCGCGCAATTGCGCAAAGAGGCGCAGGCGGCGATCGCGGCAAATGACTCGGATGCCGCGTTGAAAGCGCTCTCCGGCCTGTTGACCGCCAATCCCAAAGACGCTGCTTCGTGGCTTTCCTATTCGCGCGTCGAGTTCACGACCGGAGATTCCGACGATATCGTCTCGAGCGCTACCGCGGCAGCTTATCTTGCCTATCTCGATGCGCCGACGAAATCCGATGCCGCCGCGGCTCTCGCTCAAATCGGGGATCTTTACGCCAAGCGCCAGCAATGGCGTGCCTCGCTCGACGCCTATAAGGCGAGCCTCGATCTTGCCGATGTCGCGAGCGTGCGCGCGACCTATTCGAAGGAGCGCGAGACTTATGGATTCCGCATTCTCGACTATAAGATCGACAAGGATGTCGCGACGCCGCGCGTCTGCTTCCAATTCTCAGAGACCTTGGCGAAGGGCCACGTTGATTTTGCCTCTTATGTCAGCGTTGCGGGCATGGAAAATCCGGCGATCTCGTCGGAAGAGCAGCAGATTTGCGTCGAAGGCCTGAAACACGGCGAGCATTATTCGATTACGCTGCGCCAGGGTCTGCCCTCGGCGGTCGGCGAATCGCTGCTGCGCGCGGCGAATTACACGGTCTATATTCGCGATCGCGCACCGCAGGTTCATTTCACCGGCAAGAACTACGTTCTGCCGCGCGTCGGCCAGCAGGGCATTCCGATCGTCTCCGTCAATACCCAGAAGATCTCCATCAAGATCGTCCGCATCGGCGACCGCAACCTCGCTCCGATTGTCCATTCGAGCGATTTTCTCGATCAGCTCTCGTCTTATCAGCTGAAGGACTATGCCGAGAAGCAAGGCGCCAAAGTCTGGTCAGGCTCTTTGTCGGTCGCAAGCGAGCTCAACAAAGACGTGACGACCGCCTTTCCCGTTATGGAGGCGCTCGGCAAGATCGATGCCGGTATCTACGTGATGACGGCCGAGCCCGCCGATGCGCAGCTCGCGACGAGCGATGACGAGGCGATCGGCAATAATATCGCAACGCAATGGTTCCTCGTATCCGATATCGGTCTGACCGCTTTCTCGGGCGGCGACGGCGTGAACGTCTTCGTGCGTTCGCTGACGAGCGCCAGGCCGATTGGCGGGATCTCGCTGCGGCTCATCGCGCGCGACAATGAGATTCTCGCGACGAAACAGAGCGGCGAGGATGGGCATGTCCGGTTCGAGCCCGGTCTCGCGCGCGGCACAGGCGGGCAGGCGCCCGGGCTCGTCGTCGCCGAGGACGGCAAAGGCGATTACGGTTTTCTCGATCTCGAGCAGACCGCCTTCGATCTGACCGATCGCGGCGATGCCGGTCGCGAAGTCAAGCAGCCGCTCGATGCGGAAGTCTTTACCGAGCGCGGGGTCTACCGCTCCGGCGAGACGGTGTTCATTACCGCGCTCCTGCGCGACGCGAAGGGGCTTGCCAAGGCGGGCCTGCCGTTGACGCTCATTGTCGAGCGTCCCGACGGCGTCGAATATCGGCGCGCGCTTGTCGATGATCAGGGCGAAGGAGGGCGCACCTACGCGCTTGCCCTGCTGCCCTCGAGCGCGAGCGGCACCTGGCGCATTGCGGCCTATGTCGATCCGAAGGGCGAGCCGGTCGGCGAAGCGACCTTTCTTGTCGAAGACTATATGCCGGAGCGGCTCGACTTCACCTTGAAGGCGGAGCAGCAAGCCGTGCACGCCGGCGATACTGCCGAGATCGATACGCTCGCGCGCTATCTCTATGGCGGGCCGGGTGCGGGTCTCGAGATCTCCGGCGATCTCACGATGGAGTCGGTGAAAGACAAAGGCCTGCCGGTACTCGAGGGATACGAGGCCGGGCTGCAGGACGAGGATTTCCAGCCGGTCAAGAGCGAGATCGCCGAGAAGGCGACGACCGACGCCAAAGGGCAGGCCAAAATCGGCGTGCTCATTCCCGAAACGGACGCAACGCAGCCGCTCGAAGCCAAGGTCACTTTGCGCGTCGGCGAGCCGGGCGGCCGCGCGGTCGAGCGCAACATTACTCTGCCGATCCTCCCGAAGGGCGGGCTCATCGGTGTGAAGAAGGATTTCGACACGCTCGGGCAGGGCGCGATCGCCAATTTCGACGTCATCGGCGTCGATCGCAAAGCCAAGCGCGTCGCGCGATCCGGTGTGACCTGGACCCTCAATGAGATCACCACAGATTATCAATGGTACAATCAGGACGGCCATTGGGGCTTCGAACAGGTGAAGTCCTCGCGCCGCGTCGCCGACGGCAAGATCGATCTTGCCCCCGATGCGCCCACGAAGATTTCAGTGCCGGTGGATCTCGGCTTCTATCGGCTCGACGTGAAGAGCAGCGATCCGAACGATGCGCCGACGAGCGTGACCTTCTCGGTCGGCTGGTCGGGGCAGGCGACGGCCGATACACCCGATCTTCTCGATGTCACGCTCGACAAAGAGGACTATAAGCCCGGCGATGAGATGAAGCTCAAGATCAATTCGCATTTCGCCGGCTCGGCGACGCTTGCCGTGCTCGGCGACGCATTGAACTTTACCTCGCTCATCGATCTCAAAAAAGGCGACAATACCGCAAGCGTTCCGGTGAGCGGCGATTGGGGCGCCGGCGCCTATGCGGTCGTCCTTGCGCATCGTCCGCTCGATCAGGCGGCACAGCGCATGCCGGGCCGCGCGCTCGGCCTCGCCTGGTTCAGCATTGACGCAGATTCGCACAAGATCGGCATTTCGCTCGGCGTGCCGGACAAAGTGCGCCCGCGCGGCCGGCTCAATGTACCGGTCGCCCTGACCGGCCTTGCGCCCGGCGAGGACGCCTATGTCACGGTCGCCGCGGTCGACGTCGGCATTCTCAACCTCACCCATTACGAGACGCCGGACCCCAACGATTACTTCTTCGGCCAGCGGCAACTCGGCACGGAGATTCGCGACATTTATGGCCTGCTGATCGATGGCATGCAGGCACGCGCGGCGAGATCCGCTCGGGCGGCGACCAGGGCGGCGAACTCGAAGGCAACAAGCCGACGCAAGCACCGCTGGCGCTCTTTTCCGGGATCGTGAAGGTCGGCGCCGACGGGAAGGCGGATATCGGCTTCGATCTTCCTGTATTCAATGGAACGGTGCGTCTCATGGCTTTTGCCTGGAGCAAGAGCAAGGCCGCGAGCACGAGCGCCGACGTGATCGTGCGCGACCCGGTCGTCGTGCAGGCAACGCTCCCGCGCTTCCTCGATATCGGCGATCGTTCGCGCTTCCAAGTCGCGATCGACAATGTCGAGGGCGCAGCCGGCACCTATTCTTACGATGTGGACGTTCGCGCGCCGCTCGACATGGCGGCCGGCGCCCGCCACGGCACGATCAAGCTCGCAGCCGGACAGAGGACCGCGCTGTCGCTGCCCATTACCGCGACCGGCGTGGGCGAGGGGGGGCTCGATTTCAAATTGAGCGGGCCGGGTTTTGCCGCCACGCAGAGTTTCGCCCTAAGTGTCGAGCCGGGCACATCGAGCCTCTATCGGCGCGTCGTGCGGCGTCTCGCGCCGGGCGACAGTTTCGTCCTGACGAGCGATCTCCTTGCCGAATTCGTGCCTGGCACGTCCCGCGTCTCCGCAGCGGTCTCGAATATTTCCGGCATCGACGTTGCGGCCCTGCTCCATGAACTCGCCGTCTACCCGTTCGAATGTTCGGAGCAGCTCGTCAGCCGCGCAATGCCGCTCCTCTATGCCAACAAGCTTGCAGATCCGCAGGCCCTTTCGCTCGATGCGGGCATCGCCGATCGCGTGAACAGGACGATCGCGCTCCTGCTCGCGCGCCAAGATTCGACCGGTGCCTTCGGGCTCTGGTCGGCCGACAGCGCCAATGACATGTGGCTCGATTCTTTCGTCACCGATTTCCTCACGCGTGCACGCGAGAACAATTACGACGTGCCGCAGAAGAGTTTCGATATGGCGCTCGAGCGTTTGCGCAATTACGTCGCCAATACGAGCGAGGTCGAAGCGGGGCAGAGCGCGGCGCTCGCCTATGCCGTCTATGTCCTGGCACGCAATGGTCAGCCGGTGATGGAAGACTTGCATTATCTCGCCGACGCCCAGCTCGACGCATTCAAGAGCCCGCTTGCGCGCGCTCAGATCGCCGGCGCGCTCGCCCTGCTCGGCGATCGCGGACGCGCGGTCAAGGCTTTTGCCGCCGCCGACGAGAGCCTCGCAAATCTGCAGGACACCGCCTTTTCGCGCACGGATTTCGGCTCAAAGCTGCGCGACGGTGCCGGCGTCCTGGCGCTTGCGGCGGAAGGTGGCGCAGATGCCGCCGATATAGGACACGCGGTCGAGGTGGTCGAACAAGCGCGCGCGGCCACTCAACTGACGAGCACGCAAGAAAATGCGTGGATGGTTCTGGCGGCGGAGGCGCTTGCTGGGCGCAATGCATCGATTGCGCTCAATGTCGCGGGCATGCCGCATACCGGCACTTTCTACGGTACGTGGACGGCTGCCGCTCTTGCCAAGCAGCCGATCAAGATCAGCAATCAAGGCGAGCAAGCCGCCGACCTTGCGCTCACGACCATCGGCAATCCGACGACGCCAGAGCCCGCAGGCGGGCACGGCTACCAGATCGAGCGTGCCTATTACACGCTCGACGGCAAGAAGCTCGATCCTGCCAAAATCAAGCAAAACGATCGTTTCGTCGTCACGCTCAAGGTCACCGAGACCGAGGCCGCCTATGCCCATCTCGTCTTGAGCGATCCACTGCCTGCCGGGCTCGAGATCGACAATCCCGATCTTTACGACGGCGGCTCGGTCGATGCGCTCTCGTGGGTGAAGAGCGACATCCAGCCGACGCATACCGAGTATCGCGATGATCGGTTCGTCGCAGCCTTCGATCGCGACGGCCAGGATCAGGCGACCTTCAGTCTCGCCTATATCGTGCGCGCCGTCTCGCCCGGTCATTATCTCGCGCCGCCCGCAACGATCGAGGACATGTATCGCCCGCAGCGCTATGGCCGCACGGGTTACGGCACGCTCGACATCTCGGCGCCGAAATGAAAACGCGCTGGCTCGCCGGCGCCGTTCTCGGCCTTGCGATCCTGCTCGCGGGAATGGGCGCGGCATGGCGCGTCTATGTCCATTCGCTCGGTCCGCTCGATCTTGCGCAGGCGCAGCAAGCTTCTCCCGTCGTGCTCGACCGCGACGGCAAGCTGTTGCGCGCCTTCACGATGCCGGATGGACGCTGGCGGCTTCCGGTGACGCTCGACGACGTCGATCCGCGCTTCGTTGCTCTATTGCTCGCCTATGAGGATCATCGCTTTTACGCCCATCACGGCATCGATCTCGAAGCCCTCGGCCGTGCCGCGCTGCAATTGGCCTTGCGCGGTCATATCGTCTCGGGGGGATCGACTCTGACGATGCAAGTCGCGCGGCTGATCGAGCCGCGGCCGGAAAAATCTCTCGGCACGAAAATCCGGCAGATCGCCCGCGCGCTCGAGATAGAAGCGCATCATCGCAAATCGGCGATCCTCGATCTTTACCTCGTCCTCGCGCCCTATGGCGGCAATATCGAAGGCCTAAGGGCCGCGAGCCTTGCCTATTTCGGCAAGGAGCCGAAACGCCTCAGCCTTGCGGAAGCCGCGCTGCTCGTCGCTTTGCCGCAAGCGCCGGAAGCGCGCCGACCCGATCGGTACCCCGATCGTGCCCGGGCGGCACGCGATCTCGTTCTCGACCGAGCCTTCGCCCGCGGCGTCATTACGCGGGCCGAGCGCGATGGCGCCAAGCACGAGAGCGTGCCGCAGGTGCGGCGCGACTTCCCGACTTTCGCGCCGCACGCGGCAGAAGCGGCGCTGCGCGCCGATCCGGATCATCGCATTCATCGGCTGACTCTGTCGCGCGATTGGCAGGCTTCGCTCGAAGCGCTCGCCCGAGAAAGCGCCGAGCGGCTCGGTCCCAAACTTTCCGTCGCGATCCTCGTCGTCGACAATGCGAGCGGAGAGATCCGCGCCCATGTCGGCGCCGCCGATTATTTTTCCGCGGAACGGGCGGGAGCGATCGATATGAGCCAAGCGCTGCGCTCGCCCGGCTCGGCGCTGAAGCCCTTTATTTATGCGCTCGCCTTCGAGTCCGGCATCGCCCATCCCGAAACTCTGCTCGACGATCGGCCGATGCGTTACGGGCTTTATGCGCCGGAAGATTTCAACCTCGGCTTCGAAGGAACCGTCACGGCGCGGCACGCTCTGCAGATGTCGCTGAACCTGCCGGCCGTCGAGCTACTCGATGCGGTCGGCGCCGAGCGTTTTCTCGCGCGGCTGCGCAGTGCGGGCGCCGACATCGAGCTGCCGCAAGATAGCGAACCGGGCCTTGCCATAGGTCTCGGCGGGCTCGGCATCAGGCTGTGGGACCTCGCGCGACTCTATGCCGGATTGGCGCGCGGCGGCAGCGTGCCGGATTTGCACGAGAGCTTCGATGCGCCCCGCCTCGAGCCGCGCCGGATCTGCGAACCCGTATCCGCCTGGTATGTCGCCGATATCCTGCGCGGCGCGCCGCCGCCCGAGAACGCGCCCTATGGCCGGCTCGCCTTCAAGACGGGCACGTCCTATGGATATCGCGACGCTTTTGCGGTGGGCTTCGACCGCAGGAATACAATCGCGGTCTGGGTCGGGCGGCCGGACAATGGCGCGGTGCCGGGTCTCGTCGGGCGAATTGCAGCAGCCCCCATTCTGTTCGATGCATTCGCGCGGATCGGCGGCGCGTATGAATCGATCCCGCAGCCGGCCGACGCGCTTGTCGTGCGCACCTCCGATCTGCCGCCGCCCCTGCGCCAATTGCACGAAGACGCGCCGCGGGCCCTTGTCGGAAGCCAGGCGCTGAAGATCGTCTTTCCCCCCGACGGCGCACGCATCGACCTCGGCCTCTCGAACGGGGATGCCACGGATCTCGCGCTGAAGGCACAGGGCGGGGCGCCGCCCTTCCGCTGGATCGTCAATGGTGCCCCGGTCGGCGCGCCCGATCTGCGCCGGCAGTCGGCCTGGGCGCCTGATGGCGCCGGCTTCGCCCGGATTTCGGTGATCGACACGCGCGGCGCATCGGACAGTGTTGTGGTTCGGCTGGAGTAGACAAATCGAGCTATCGCGGAGCCGCCACTTTCCCGGCCGGCGCGAAGCGACGAGCCGGGATCCAAGACGGTCCTGGATCCCGGATCTTCGCCCGCTTTGCGGGCTCGTCCGGGAAGGTGGCTAATTGGCGAGCGAAACGTAAATCGAGCCATTGCGGATCGCGTCGGAGCCGCCACTTTCCCGGCCGGCGCGAAGCGTCGAGCCGGGATCCAGGCTGACGGATCGCTGCCCTTTACGTAGACGGTCCTGGATCCCGGATCTTCGCCCGCTTTGCGGGCTCGTCCGGGAAAGTGGCTAATTGGCGAGCGAAACGTAAATCGAGCCATTGCGGATCGCGTCGGAGCCGCCACTTTCCCGGCCGGCGCGAAGCGACGAGCCGGGATCCAGGCTGACGGATCGCTGCCTTTACGCAGACGGTCCTGGATCCCGGATCTTCGCCCGCTTTGCGGGCTCGTCCGGGAAGGTGGCTAATTGCTGGGGGACACAGGGAAATCTCACTGCCCCTGCGATCTGCGCGAATACGATTCCACATAGGCATGCGCCCGGTCTTCGATCATCGGATCGGCGGGATCGATCCCATCGGGCGTTACCGTCGGCAAGAAAACGATCTCGCGCTGAGCGATCGCGTTGTCGTCCATCGCCTTGCCGATCTCGATCGTGCCGAGTTCGATCGTCTTGCGCGTATCCGGCCAGGCGATCGACGGATTGGCGATGTCGTCACTTTTATCTGCCACTTGCAGGAAGAGCTTGAAGAAGATCGGCCCTTTGCCGAGGCGCGCCTTGATCTCTTTCGTCAGGTAATCGGGATCGGCTTTCGCGGCTTCGTCCTTGCCCAGAAAATGTTCGCCCGCCACAGGCCGGATCTGATAGCGCCCGTAGGTGACTTGCCCCTGCGCATTGGTGAATTTGAATGTGTTGACGCCGTAATAGGATTCAGTCGCAAAGCTCTGAGGCGGCGGATTTTGTTTCTGCAGGAAAGCCGCTGCAGCGGAGTGATCGGCTTCGAACTTGTCGAGCGCGGTAGGTTTGCCAGCACCGGCGCCGGAGGCCGCGAGCGCATTGATGAAGGCAAGGAATTCATCGCTCGTCGCAACGGGGAACCCGTTATAGGACGAGGCGACGATGTCGGCCTCCGTATCGTTCGGAAGGTAGAATTTGATCGCCATTCCGTGCGGGCTCGCCATCGGATCGGTGTCGGCGATTTTCGGATCGCCGGAGAAGTCGGAAAAGCGCACCACGATCTGCAGAGGTGCTGAGAAATTCTTCGCCTTCGTGACCGAGGCGGCATTCGGGCTCGGCGAAAAGATCCCCTGCATGAGGAAGCCTTTCGCATAGAGCGCGCGAGCGCCTGGATGCGCGCCGAAAGCTTTGTTGAGCGCATCGACTTGTTCGACCGCCTTTTGCTGAGCGGTCGGCGCCGCAAGGCCCTGCGCAGAGAGACCTGCCGACGCGACGGCGCTCGCAATCAAAATCCGTCCGATCAAATTCATAGGCTACGGCCCTCCCAGCGCCGTATGAGAGGGCGTTAAGGCCAAGTGGAATCTGGTTTTTCGATGGCAAAGCCGAAGCCGCACTGTCGGGCGCGACTGCGTCCGGCATCGGCTTTATTGGAAGCCGACAATTCTATGCGGCACGTAGGGCGCTTCGAGCTTGGCGATCTCCTCGGCGGTCAGGTTCAAGGAGAGTGCGGCGACCGCATCCTCGAGATGGTCCGGTTTCGAGGCGCCGATGATCGGCGCTGTGACGCCGTTCTTCTGCAGGAGCCAGGCAAGCGCCACCTGCGCGCGCGGGACGCCGCGCGCCTTGGCGAGCTCGCCGACCCGCGCCACGATCTGCCGGTCCGATTCGGAGGCAAGATCGTAGAGCGTCTTGCCGAATTGGTCGGTATCCTGGCGCTCGGTCGTCTCGTCCGGTTCGCGCGCCAGACGCCCGCGCGCCAAAGGGCTCCAAGGCAGTATGGCGATGCCCTGATCGATGCAGAGCGGCAGCATCTCGCGTTCCTCTTCGCGGTTGAGCAGATTCAAATGATTCTGCATGCTCACGAATTCCGTCCAGCCATTGAGCCGCGACGTATAGAGCGCCTTGGCGAACTGCCAAGCATACATCGAAGACGCGCCGATGTAGCGGACCTTGCCGGCCTTGACCACATCGTGCAGGGCTTCGAGAGTCTCGGCGAGCGGAACGGTCGGATCGAATCGATGGATCTGGTAGAGATCGACGAAGTCGGTTCCGAGCCGGCGCAAACTATTGTCGATCTCTTCGAGAATGGCGCGGCGCGAGAGGCCGGCGCCGTTCGGCCCCTGATGCATGCGGCCATGCACCTTCGTCGCGATCACGAGATCGCGGCGCGGCACGAGATCCCTGATCACGCGGCCGACGATCTCTTCCGATGTCCCGTCGGAATAGACGTTGGCCGTATCGAGGAAATTGATGCCGAGATCGAGCGCCCTTTTGATGATGGGGCGGCTTTTGGATTCATCGAGGGTCCAGGGATGGGGACCGCGGTTCGGCAGGCCGAACGTCATGCAACCGAGACAAATGCGCGAGACCTCGAGGCCCGTGCGACCGAGCTTCACATAATCCATTCGGTACTCCGGCTAATTTGCGAGCGGCAGTGCGTCAGACGACGTTGAGCTGGAAAGGCACGTTGCCGCGGATCGCGTTAGAATAGGGACAGACCTGATCGGCCTTCTGGACCAAAGCTTCCGCGTCCTCGCGCGACCATCCCGGCAGTGAGACTTCGAGCATCACCTCGAGGCCGAAGCCGCCCTGCGAGCGTGGACCGATCCCGACGCTCGCCGTCACACTGGCATCGGCCGGAACTTTGGCACCGCCGCCTTGCGAAGCAACGAACTTCATGGCCCCGAGGAAACAGGCCGCATAGCCCGACGCGAAGAGCTGTTCGGGATTATTGCCCGGCCCGCCCGCGCCGCCGAGCTCCTTCGGGGTTGCGAGATTGACCTTGAACGTTCCGTCCTTGGTTTCGGCATGACCGTCGCGCCCGCCCGTCGCCGTGGCGCTCGTCCGATAAAGTACATTGACCGACATCAGACCCTCCAATCGATTGGCAGAGGATTAAGTGGAACCGGAACCCATGGAATCCAAGCAGGAGCGGAAGAATTCTCGACAGATCACGATGCTTTTGGATCGGATCGGTCCAAAAGCATGAACGTGATCGCTTCTGCAGCTTTTGGAGCCGGACTTGCGCGAAAATCGGTGTTCAATTTTTTCGCATCCCGCTCTAGCTGGTCCGCATCGGGATCGCGCCGAGGAAGTCGCGCTTGCCGATCTCGACGCCGCAGTGGCGCAGGATCGCGTAAGCCGTGGTCAGGTGGAAATGGAAATTCGGCAATACGAAAAAGTTGAGAAAATCCGAGCCCTTCATATGGCCCTTGCGCTTGGGGCCGAGCGGGACGGTGATCTCGCGTTCGGCCGAAGCATCGATTGCCTCCGAATCGAGCGATTTGAGATAGGCGATCGTCGTCGCGATCCGCGCCCTCAATTCATCGATGCTCGCCTCGTTGTCTTCGTAGCGCGGAGGCTCGACGCCGGCGAGTCGCGACGCGCCGTTCTTGGCGAGATCGCCAGCGAGTTGGACTTGCCGCGTGAACGGATACATGTCGGGAGCAAGCCGCGAATTGAGGAGAACAGCGGGATCGATCTTCTTGGCTTTGGCAAAGGCTTCGGCCTTGTCGAGGAGGCCATCGAGTGCGCCAAGGCCGGTGACGAAAGCCGGAACGGACGCCTGCGATACGGAAAACGGCATCAATCTACCTCCTTGTGCGACCGCCAAATTTAGGTGCCGACGGGTGACGACCTATAGCCGATTGCGCTCTTGCCTTGCGGCGCCGAGGAATGACAAGCGCGTGATCTTCGGGATCGCAGATATGGTTGCAGGTGCGGCCTTGAAAGTGGCCGAATTCCGGGCCAAACGGGTAGGGCCGGGGAGCGCGGCCAGAGCTCCGGGGGGATTCTACGCTTTTCGATGTTTCCGAGGTTCTTCACTTATCCGCCGATCGTCCTTCTCGGATTGGGGCTTCTTGCACAGCCCGCCGACGCCGAAGTCGTCAAGGCGCGCTATTCGGTGAGCCTCATCGGCCTGCGCATCGGCGAGGCGAACGCAATCGGGGCCATCCAACACGCCGCCTATCGCATCGGTCTCGACGCCAAGCTCACGGGCATAGCGGCCTGGCTCGCACATGTGAAAATGGCGCTCCAGTCTTCCGGCCATATCCGCAAGGGCGTCGTTCTGCCGAGCGCCTATGCGACGACCTCGGCCAATTCCGAACAAGTGCGCACCGTCCGGATGGCGCTCGATGCCGGCACCGTCAAGGCGGTCGAGATTACACCGCCCTTCGAGGATCGGGAGGGCAGGGTGCCGGTAACGGCCGCCAACAAACGCAATGTGCTCGATCCGATGAGCGCGCTGATTATGGCGGTGCCGCCGAACGAGCCGCTCGTCGGCCCGGCGGCGTGCAACCGCACATTGCCGATTTACGATGGCGTCGTCCGTTTTGACTTGACCATGTCCTATGCCGGTACGCGCGACGTCTCGGTCAAGGGCTATTCCGGTCCGGTCACGGTTTGCAACGTCCGCTATCGGCCGATCGCCGGACACAGGCCGGATGCGCGCTCGACGCGTTTCATGATGGAGAATCGCGACATCGAAGCCTGGCTCGCTCCCGTCGAGCCGGCACATGTGGTCGTGCCCTTCCATGTTGCGCTGCGCACGCTCGCCGGCATGGCGGTCGTCGATGCAGTCGAATTCTCGGTCGAGCCGGATACCGCGGCAAAGGCGGAGCGCTAAGCGCCGGGCCTCCCCTTTTCGTTGCCGCGCCAGGGAGAGGCGCGATGATCATCCTTTACACGTTTGGCCCGCAATTCGGCCTGCCCGACCCGAGCCCTTTCGTCCTCAAGACGATGGTCCAATTGAGGATGGCAGGTCTCGATTTCACCAAGGACTCGAAGGGCTTTCTCAAGGCGCCGAAAGGCAAGCTGCCCTTTATCGACGATGACGGGGAGATCATCGCCGACTCGACTTTCATCCGGCGCCATATCGAAAAGAAATATGGCTTTGATTTCGATGCCGGGCTCAGCGTCGAGCAAAGAGCCATCGCCTGGGCGCTCGAGCGAATGTGCGAAGATCACCTCTACTTCGCCCTGCTGCATGAGCGGTGGGCGCACGACGCCAATTTCGCCCGGGGTCCGGCGCAGATCTTCAATATGGTGCCGGCACCCGTAAGGGGCGCGATTCGCGTGGTCGCGCGTCATATGATCGTCAAGACCTGCCGCCTTCAGGGAACAGGTCGCCATTCGCCCAGCGAGATCGCCGAACTTGCGGAACGTGATCTCGATGCGCTCGCGACATTGCTCGGCGGGAAGCCTTATCTCTTCGGCGATCGGCCCTGCGGGGCTGACGCGACGCTATTTTCCTTCGTCGCTCATGCTCTCGTTCCGATTTTCGAGGGCCCGGTCCACGCGACGGCGGCGCATGCCAATCTGGTCGCTTATCGAGACCGGTTGATGGCGCTTTATTTTCCCAAGACTGCGGCTTGACAAAAACGCGCATCGGAGTCCGAGCGCCGTCGTGAAATTCGACGTGCGCGAATCGGTCTTGCAGCCGCGATTCCACAAGTCCTGGAAGAACTGCCCTGTAGGTACCTATATGTTGAGGTGAACAAAGACGGATTCAGCCCCGGTCAGCGATTCGGCCGTGATTCGTTCGGCAATCGTTCAAAAGGTCAAGACGGGCGGGACTTGGACGGGGAGTCCTGCTGCAATATGATACACACGCCTTGTCCCATTTCTTTCGCCCGTCTTGCGCTCGCGCCCGAATGTCGGGGACGATTCCTTCTCGGATCAATGCCTTGTCGGGGTTTGCTGCAGCCTGATCCTCTTTCACATACATCTTGCTCGCTGAAGCCCGCTTGCGGTCGACGTTAACCGATGAACATTCCGCTCTCCGCTGCCAAACTCCACCGGCTTGAACGCGCCAGGGGCGTGCGAGTCGTGCTCGGGCCGACCAATACGGGCAAGACGCATTACGCGATCGAGCGGATGCTCGCCCATCCGAGCGGCATGATCGGCCTGCCGCTGCGGCTCTTGGCGCGCGAAGTCTACAACAGGGTGGCGGAGAAGACCGGCGCAGATGCCGTTGCGCTGATCACCGGAGAAGAGAAGATCAAGCCGAAGAATGCGCGCTATTACGTCTCGACGGTCGAGGCGATGCCCCGAGACCTCGACTTGAGCTTCGTTGCGATCGACGAAATCCAGCTCGGGGCGGATTTCGATCGCGGTCATATTTTCACCGATCGCCTGCTCAATCGGCGCGGCGCTGCCGAGACTTTGCTCGTCGGCGCCTCGACCATGCAGAAGCGTGTCGAAGAGCTCGTTCCCGGCGCGCCCATTCTCTCGCGCCCACGCTTTTCGAAACTTTCTTTCGCCGGCAGCCGGAAGATCTCGCGCCTGCCGCGGCGCACCGCCATCGTCGCTTTTTCGGTGGAGGAAGTTTATGCGATCGCCGAATGGATTCGCCGCCAACGCGGCGGGGCGGCAGTCGTTCTCGGCGCTCTCTCGCCGCGCACCCGCAATGCACAGGTCGAGATTTATCAGAACGGCGACGTCGATTATATCGTTGCGACGGATGCGATCGGCATGGGTCTCAATCTCGATGTCGATCACATCGCCTTCGCCTCCGATCGCAAGTTCGACGGACGGCAATATCGCCGCCTGACACCCGCCGAATTCGGCCAGATCGCCGGACGCGCCGGGCGGCATATGCGCGATGGTACATTCGGCACAACCGGACGTTGTCCGCCCTTCGAGGAAGACCTCGTCGAAGCGCTCGAGGATCATCGCTTCGAGCAATTGAACATGTTGCAATGGCGAAATACCGATCTCGATTTCGATTCTATCGCGGCACTGCTCGCGTCGCTGGACGCCCCGCCGCAGGAGCGCGGCCTCACGCGCGCCCCGATTGCGAACGATCAATTGGTGCTGGAAGCTTTGAGCCGCGATGAAAAGGTCAAGCGCGAGACAAAGACGAAAGCCGATGTGGCGCGGCTTTGGGATACATGCCAAATTCCGGATTACCGGAAACTATCGCCGGGCGCCCACGCGGAACTCGTGCTTTCGATCTATAGTTTCATCATTCGGGCCGGCCATATCCCGGAGGATTGGTTCGCCCGTCACATTTCGGAACTCGATCGCGTCGACGGCGATCTCGATACTTTATCGGCGCGGATCGCTCAGGTAAGAACCTGGACGTTCATCGCCAATCGGCCCGACTGGCTGCGTGATCCGGAGCATTGGCAGAGCGTCACGCGTCAGGTAGAGGACACATTGTCGGACGCTCTGCATGAGCGACTCGCCCAGAGGTTCGTTGACCGAAGGACGAGCGTGCTCATGCGCCGCCTTAGAGAGAATGCGATGTTGGAAGCGGAGATCACCACAAACGGCGACGTGCTGGTCGAAGATCAGCACGTCGGGCATCTTTCGGGCTTCCGTTTCGCGCCCGATCCGCATGCGGATGGCGAGGCCGCCAAGGCGCTGAACGCCGCCGCGCAAAAAGCTTTGGCGAGCGAGATCGAAGGCCGAGCGCGGCGCGTGCATGAGGCGGTGGACGAGGCCTTCGTTCTCGCCAATGACGGCATCATCCGCTGGCTCGGCGAACCGGTCGGCAAGATCGCTGCGGGCGAAAAACTGCTCGAACCGCGCGTGCATGTTCTAGCCGACGAGCAATTGACCGGGACTTTTCTCGAGATGGTGCAGCGCCGCCTCGATCTCTGGGCCGCGCAACATATCAAGAAATTGCTCGGCCCCCTGATCGAGATCGAAAAGGGGGAGGGACTCGAGGGCATAGCGCGCGGGATCGGCTTTCGGATCGCCGAGTCGCTTGGCGTTCTCGAGCGCGCGCAAGTCGCCGAAGACGTCAAAAGCCTTTCGCAGGAGGCGCGCGCGGCGCTGCGCAAGTTCGGCGTGCGTTTCGGCGCTTACCACATCTATATGCCGGCGCTCGTCAAGCCGGCGCCGCGCGCGCTCGCCGCGCAACTTTGGGCGCTGCGCAACGTCGCGGTGGACGAAAAGAGTCAGGCCGAAGTTCCGCATCTCGCCGCATCGGGGCGCACTTCTTTCGCGGCAGATAAGGATGTGCCGAAAGGATTTTATCGCGCGGCAGGTTTTCAGGTTTGCGGCGAACGCGCCGTGCGCGTCGATATTCTCGAGCGACTCGTCGACTTGATCCGGCCGGCGATATCCTATCGCCCCGGCACGAGCCCGGGAGATCCGCCGCCTGGCGCCGCCGACGGGGATGGGTTCGTCGCCACCGTCGCCATGACATCGCTTGCCGGCTGTTCGGGCGAGGCTTTCGCCTCGATCCTGCGCGGGCTCGGCTACGTCAGCGAGCGCCGCAAGGGCCCGCCAATCACCGTGCCGCTGATCCCCAAGGCCGCGACCGAACCCGTTACGCAGGTGAGGGAGACGCAATCGGAAACGCAAGAGCCGCAAGCCCAAGAGGCGCGGGAGGTGCAAGCGGAAGCGGCGGAGCCGGACGTGCAGGGCCCGCCGATCGAGGAACAAAGCTCGGCCGAAAATACCACAAGCGAAACCGAAACCGCAGCCACGGACGAAGCGTCCGAACCTGCCGCGACAGAACTCGTGGGGCCGGCAGAATCGGAGGCTGTGGCATTGGAGGCCGCAGGATCGGAGGCCACGGGATTGGAGGCCATCGAATCGCAGGCCTCGGCCGAGCTATCGAGCGAGCCAGGCGCCGAATTGCCTGCGACTTCCGACCCGCCGCCTGCAGTAGAGGAAATGCTGATCGAGGTCTGGCGGCCTTATCGGCATCAGCGCCGCAATCAGCGCCCGAAACAGGCCCGCGACCGCGCGCGAATTCAGGCGCAGCCCGCTTCCCTCCCGCGTCAGGAACAGTCAGCGGAACGCAAGCGTGAGCGCAGGCCCATCGACCGACCAATGGAGGAGCGGCCGCATGCGGGGCAGCGGCAAGAGCGCCATTCCGGCCCACGCAAGGGTAAGGACAAGACCGAGCCGCATCGGCATGGCGGGGAAGGGCGCCGCGTGTGGGCCTCCAGCGAACGCTCGCGCGAGCGCCAGCCCGATCCCAACTCGCCCTTTGCCAAATTGCTGCTCCTTAAGCAGCAGATGGAAAGCAAGAATTAGTTGAGGAAATTGACTTGAGCGCGGGGCGCTGGCACGTAGAGTCCTCCGGCTGCGAGCATTGCGAGCGTCAGCCGGACCGCTCTGGATTTAAAACACTCTCGTAAGGGGGATCATCGGTGGAAGCGCAGGTTCCCGAACAGGCTGAAATCGTCGATCAGATCGTCGACGTGATCGTCTCCGAGGGCATGATCGATCGCGACAAGATCAAGATGGATGCGACGATCGAAAGCCTCGGCTTAAAGTCTATCGATATTGTAATGATATTGACCGCCCTCGAAGAAAAATTCGACGTCTATATTCCGATGGACGGTCCCTTCCATGAAGCCAAGAATGTGAACGACCTGGTGAACGCGGTCGCGGGCTATATCAGCAAAGAAAAGACCGCCTGAATGGCCGGGAGGAAAGTCTTCGTCACCGGCATGGGAGCGGTCTCCGCCGCCGGTGTCGGAGCAAAAGCTCTATGGATGGCGGCGCGCGACGGCCGCCCGTGCATTTCCGAAGTAGTCCCACCGCGTCCTTCGCGCGGGCGCATCAAGTTTGCGGCGCAGGTGCGCGACTTCGATCCCGCGGCGCTGATCGAACCGGAAATTCTGCCGCTGACCGATCCGGTGATCCGCTATCTGATCGTTGCGGCCGACGAGGCGGCGCGGGATGCCGATCTTACGCGCGCAGCGCTCGCCGGGCCGCGCACGGCAACGCTCATCGGAACGGGCGTCGGCGGCATCACGACCACCGAGGAGAGCCATCATGCTGTCCTCGTCAAAAACGAGCGACCCGATCCGCTCACGATCCTGAAGCTCATTCCGAGCTCGTGCCCGGCCATGATCAGCATGCGCTACGGCACGACCGGCCCGTGCTTTGCCATCGCCAGCGCCTGTTCCTCGGCCACTCAGGCCATCGGCGTTGCTGCGCATATGATTCGCGCCGGGCTTGTCGACCGCGCGATCGTCGGCGGCACCGAGGATTGTTTGACGATCGGCGGCATGCTCGCCTGGGAATCCCTGCGCGTGCTGACGCCGACCCTTTGCAGGCCCTTTTCGAAGGATCGCAACGGCATGGTGCTCGGCGCCGGCGCCGGCGTCTTCATTCTCGAGGCCGAGGAACTGGCGCTCGCCCGCGGCGCGCGCGTGCTCGCCGAGCTTGCAGGTTATGGCACGTCGAGCGATGCGAAGGATCCCGTGCGGCCGGATGCGGAAGGTGCGGCCCAATCCATGCGCAGCGCACTGGCTGACGCCGAGGCGGATCCGGAAGAAATCGATTACGTCAACGCGCACGGCACGGGCACGACGGTCAACGACATCACCGAGGCCGAAGCCCTGCGGCTCGTCTTCGGTAAAAGGGCTTCGCAAATACCGATTTCCTCGACCAAGCCCATCCACGGCCATGGACTTGGGGCAGGAGGCGCGCTCGAACTCGTCGTTACCCTCGGCGCATTGCGCGAAGGCGTTGCTCCGCCGACCATCAACTGGCGCGTGGCGGATGAAAAATGCCCCGTCGATGCGGTGCCGAATGAAGCCCGGCCCCTGCCGATCCGCACGGCGATGTCCAATTCCTTTGCCTTCGGCGGCATCAATGCGGTCCTCGTGCTTCGCCGCGTCGAGGCGTGACGAGCGATGTCCGCCGATAGAGGGGACGCGATACGCCTCGGGCCTTTCTTGGTTCGTGCCGGGAAGAACGAGGTCGAGGCTTTTCGCGGCGAAACGGGCGCCTTAGGGGCCGTTCCCTTCACCTTTCCGGTGCGCTGGCTCGCCGATCCGCACGTCCGTGCCGCCGCGATCGAGATGCTCGGCGAGACTTGGGTGCCGATTCACGAATCGCAGACCTTCGATTATGTCGTGCCGCTCGAACGCGACACCGACTACCGCCTTACGCTCGAGATGTCGCGCGAGATCGCGCCGCCGCGCCTGATCCTTCGGGCCGAGGTCGCGCGCCAGACGGGCGAGCGCTGCCTCGACATGGAAATGGTGCTGCGGATCATCGATCTTTCTGGAAATGGCAGAGGCGCACCGGAGCCATGAGCCACGAGAATTCGCCGCGGCTCGGCGAGAAGATCGCATCCCGCAGGCTTTGTTTTGGGCTTGCCGATCTCGCTGCCTATGCGGCGGTTTCCGGAGACGACAATCCGATCCATCTCGACGAGGCGCTCGCCGAGCGCGCAGGGCTCGAGGCGCCGCCGGTGCATGGCATGTTGCTGATGGCCGCGTTCGAACCGGCGATTGCCGCCTGGCGCGCGGATTGGATCTTGCAAAAACTCTCGGCTAAATTTCTGCGCCCCGTCCTGGCCGGCGAACAGGTGGAATTTTCAGGACGGGTGGTGGAAGTCGGCACCTATGTTCTGCTGCGTCTCTTGGCGCATAATGAAAAGCGCGAGATCGTCGTGATCGCCGAAGCGACACTGACCCAACGATCTGCCGATGCTGCGCCCTAGGTCCGTTCTCATTACCGGCGCTTCGAGCGGCATCGGGCGCGCCTTGGCGCTCGCCTATGCCGGCCCGCAGATGCGTCTTGCGCTCATCGGACGCGATGGGGAGCGCCTGCGCGAGGCGGCGCAATCGGCCGCTTCTCGAGGTGCAGACGTCGATATCGGGCAAATCGACGTGCGCGACCGCGCCGCAATGCAAGCCTGGATTGCAGAGCGGGACACGCGAATTCCGTTTGATCTTGCCATCGCCAATGCCGGAATAACGACGGGACTCTCGGATGATGCCGTCAGCGAAGATCCGGAAGCGGTGCGGGCACTCATCGCCACCAATCTCATCGGCGTCCTGAACACGGTCGAGCCCTTGATTGCGCCGATGTGCGCCCGCGGCCGCGGGCAGCTCGCCTTTATTGGCTCCATCGCCGGGTTGCGCGGGCTGCCTTATTCGCCCGCCTATTGCGCGAGCAAAGCGGCCGTTCACGTTTATGCGGAATCCCTGCGCGGCCGGCTGGAGAGAAAGGGCGTGCTCGTCAGCTTGGTTATTGCGGGCTTCGTCAAGACGCCGTTGAACGATTCTATCAGTTCTGTAAAACCATTTGAACTCAGCGATACGCAGGCGGCAGAGATCATCCGCCGAGGCCTCGCGCGCGGCAAGGCGACAATCATTTTTCCTCTCGTCCTTTATTTCGCAGCGCGTTTCGGGCGCGTTTTGCCAGCGCGGCTCACCGACAGGCTGCTTGCCCAATTCGACGTGGAGGTGCCCAAAACGAAGGAAAGGGTGCATTCCTGACCGCGATCACGTGCTTTCAACTTGTTTTCGAACGGGTTTTTGTGTTCAAGATGATGCGCGGAGACGGGGAACACGGCCTTGATCATCATCTATTCGCTGCGGATCCTTTTTGACGCCATTCTGACGATTTCCGTCCTTGGTCTTGCTTTCGTCGGCGGCAGTTTCCTTCTTTTGATCGCCATCAATATTTTGGAACTGCTCGGCGGCGCGCGCTGGCGCGTGCCGCTGCCGCCGGTCAAGCTCGCCGAAAGCGAGTTGCCACATGTCCTTGTGCAAATCCCGGTCTTCAACGAATCGAACATGGTTGCCGATGCGCTTTACAGCGCAGCCCATCTCGATTGGCCGAAGAACAAGCTGCACATTCAATTGCTCGACGACAGCACCGACGAGACGTCGGCGATCGGCGCCAGCGCGGCCGCGCTGTTGCGCGCCGAAGGTTTCGACGTCGTTCACCTGTGCCGCAACGACCGCAGCGGCTTCAAGGCGGGCGCGCTCGCCGCGGGCCTTGCCAAGAGCGACGCGCCGATCATCGCGATGCTCGACGTCGATTTTCGTCCGCCGCGCGAATGGCTGCGGGTGAGCGTGCCTTATCTGCTCGCCGATCCGCGCGCCGGCTTTCTGCAATCGCGCTGCGAATTCTCCAACTACCGGTCGAATTGGCTGACGCGTGTACAGGGCCTCATGCTCGATGCGCATTTCATCATGGAACAGGCGACGCGCTATCGCGCCGGCTGGCTCTTCCAGTTCAACGGCACGGGTGGCCTTTGGCGTCGCGAAGCGATCGAGGCCGCCGGCGGCTGGTCGGGCGATTCGCTATGCGAAGATCTCGATCTGACGGTGCGCGCCGAGCTTGCGGACTGGCACGGGATCTTCCTGATGGAACCGGCCATTCCGGGCCTGGTCCCGGAAAAGGTCCGCCATTGGCGGGTCCAGCAGCGGCGCTGGTCGAACGGCTTCGTCCAGGTCGCGCGCAAACTCTTCAAGACCGTCTGGACCTCGCATTGGTCGATCCCCCGCAAGCTTTCGGCCAGCGCCCTCATCCTCATCCAAGCCTTCTATCCATGCGTGGCGGTCGCCACGGTCTCGTTCATCGTCTGTCTTTTGCTGCGCGGCCTTCACACGCATCCTTACGTGCCGCTCATGTCCTTCATCATGAGCCTGGTTCTCGTCGTATCGATCGGCATGTCCTTCGTGCCCTATCTGGTTCTGAAGCGCGGCACGCTTATCCAGTATTTCGTCACTCTCGCCTCGATCCCGCCGCTCCTCGTCTATATCAGCGTCTCCAATGCGCCCTCGATCGTGCACACGCTCTTCGGCCGGCGGGAATCCTTCAAGCGCACGCCGAAGACACGGCATCCGATCCAGGTTTCCGTGCCGGTGACAGCCTCAACTCTCGCCAAAGCAGCATTAGGCAAGCCGTCGCTTGCCACATCGGCGGTCGTAGCGCCGACCCTGGGCAAGCCGACAATCGAGCAGGGCGGCGAGGTTTAGCGGAATCCTCGCCGGCTGCGACAGGTGCGATCGGGTTTGCTCTGCGGATGGGCGGTCTGCAGGATCCGCCATCTTCATTCAGAGAAGATGGCAGTGAGCCCTAGTTCCCGGAGAGGCCGCGCGCCGATTCGGGATCCTGAAGCCGAGGCGTCAAATTCCAAATTCCGCGGCCACGATTGCGTCCGCTCCGCGGGCCCGTCCGATGAAACAGCCTCTCGCCAGTTTGCATCACCGAGAGCGACAGGAACTTAGGCCCTCGCCCGATTGGCGGCGCTGCGATCGACGCGCGAATAGAGCGTGTAGCGCTTATCGAAGATGAAGGTGAAGAAGAGCTTCGTCCACGACCGGTGAAATTTGAGGTGATCGTAGAATTCCGGCGCCATGCGCTTGAGCTCCGGCAGCTTCGCCCAGGGAATATCGGGAAAATCGTGGTGCTCGTTGTGATAACCGATGTTCAGCGCGACCTTGTTCAAGATCCCGTAGTAATCATAGGTCTCCTGATGCGGATCGAAGGTGAAATGTTCCTGGATCCAACGCGCGCCTAAGGGATGCAATCCGACCGAAAACCAGAACGAGGCGAAGAGATAGAGGAATCCGTTGAGGCCGAAGAAATAGAGGATCGCAGCGTCATAGGCGAGAATGACTGCCGTATTGATGTAGGTCCAACGTCCACCAAACGGAACGGTGCCCTTGAGCCGCGCGAGCCGCGTGATCTGCAAAAAAGCAAAACAGAAGAGCCACAGCGCTTTCCCGTACCAACGATTGCCGACGAGGCGCGCCTCGAGGTGGCCGGGAAGATCGGCATCGTAATCGTAATCGCCGAGATGCGAATGGTGCTTTTGGTGGTAGCAGCGAAAGCCCATCGCGGTTGGGAAAGTGTTCGGCAGGTCGGCGATGATCGCGATCCATTTGTTGCCGAGCGGCGACTTGAGGATCGTGTTGTGAACGGCATCGTGGATGACGACGAACATGGCGTGATTGGCGAAGGCGCCGATGCAATAGGCCCCGATGACCGCAAGCCACCAATATCGCAGCCCGAGATGGCCGAAAAAGGCGGCCAAAGCCGTCTGGCCGAGCACGACGGCAATGGTGATGACTGCCGTCATCGGATCATAGCCGATGAGGGTCGCGACTTCCGGATGGGCCGCGAGAATGGCGCGCCGGCGCTGCGGATGCGGACGCATCGGCTCCGCCTGCAGAAAATGCCCGATCTCGGCTCCCGATTCCGGCTCTCGAACCGCGAAATTCATGCACAGCCTCTCGATCTTTCCAATCGACACGTGGCTCGATTTCTTTGCTCGAGCATTGGCTCAAACTGGGCCGATGTTCGAGCAGCCGCAATAGTCGATCTTTGGTCAGCACATTTCAATAGATGGCGGAAAGATTGGAATTGGACCAAATCACCTGAGCAGAGCACGAGAATTCAGATCTTTACGCTTCTATGGCGCGCTCGCATTCGCCGACAGATCCTTCACGTAAATGCGATGCACTTTGTCGACCCGCGCACCGGAGAGCTCGATTGGCCGGCGCATGCCGAGATTATCTTCGAGAACCCAGCCGAATTCGACATGCTCGACTTCGTAGCTGCGCGAACGGCGCCGACATTCCTCGATGAAGGCGAGAATCACGGCGCCCCCGGCGGCTTTGCGGTGGAGCGCACGGCGAATGCCGAAGAGACAGAGCCGTCCCGATTTGAAGTGATAATTGCGGATGCGCGAGATCACCCGCGGCAGGCCCAAGGGCAGAAGGCGCCCGTCGAGATCGGCGGTGATTTCGTGCAGATTGGGCAGGACGATGCCGAAGGCTTGCGGGGCGCCGTCGAGCTCGACCATGAAGCCACCCTCCGGCGGCATGATGAATTTCAGCGCATCGGCGGTCGACATGAATTCTTCGTAGGTGAAAGGCACGAAGCCCCAGTTCTCGCTCCATGCGTCGTTGAAGATATCGACGATGACCGCGGCCTCGGATTTGATCGCCTTCAGATCGATGTTGCGGATCTTCAGCCGGTCGCGCCATTCCGGCCGCGCGAGGATGCCCGGTTTCTCCGCGCGGTCCGCCTCGCCAAGATCGTACCGATATGAGATGACGTCGCGCGCCTTGCGATAGCCGCGCTTCTCCATGAGTGCCGGAAGATAGGGCGGGTTCCAGGGCATGAAGATCATCGGCACGGCCGAGAAACCGTCGACGAGCATCCCCATCTCGGCATTCACCGAAGGCGAGAAAGGTCCATGGATGAGGCCTGCGCCGCGCGCACGCAGCCAAGCCTCGGCGGCCGTGAGCAAGGCGTCGAGAACGGCTTCGTCCTCGATCGAATCGAGCGAGCCGAATTGCATGCGTGAGGCGCCGACCGGAACGATGTCGTTCTTGTAGACCTGCGCCTGGATACGCCCGGCGAGCTTGCCGTCTTTTCGCGCGACCCAGGCCTGATGTTCGACGAGCTCGAAATGCGGATTGAGCTTGGCGCCGTGCAAGGTCCAGCGCTCGAGGTCAAGCGGCGGAGAAAACCCTTTGCAGCCGCGATAAATCAAGCGCGGCACTTTGCAGAAATCGGCAAAAGTCCGAAGTCCCGCGACAGGATCGATCGCGATGCTCATGCGTCAAACCTTAATGTGGAGGCGGCGGGCCTCGGCCGCCTCGAACTCAAGTCGCCGCGCTTGCCGGTTGCGCCGATACCGAGACTTGGGTCGGCCGGCGCGCCAGAAGATTGATGACGTTGCGGATGTCTTCGGGCTTGTGAGCGGCGGATAGGAAGAAGCGCAGCCGCGGCTGATTTTTCGGCACCCCGATCTGAATGATCGGCGGCACGTAATAGCCGTGGTTCATCAGATGGCGCGAGGCGGCGAGCGTCTCGTAACTGTCGGAGAAAAGGATCGGTACGACGCCGCGGCCTATGGCCGGCCCCGTATCGAGCCCGGCCTCGCGCGCGAGTTCGATGAAAAGCTCGGCATTGTCGCGCAGGCGCCCGATTCGCCAGGGTTCCTTCTGCACGATTTGCAAAGCCGCATGCGCCGAGGCGACGATCACGGGCGACAGGCCGACGCTGAAAACGAAACCTGGCAGGGTGTAGCGGAGCCATTCGATGACGGCCGCATTGCCGCCGATAAATCCGCCGCAGGAGGCGAGCGTCTTCGACAAAGTCCCGATGATGAGGTCGATCTGAGCGGGATCGACGCCGGAAAATTCGCAGAGCCCGCGGCCTTCCTGGCCGAGCACCCCGATCGAATGGGCTTCATCGATCAACAGCCACGCGTTGTATTTGTCTTTGATCTCGATGAGGCGCGGCAGATCGACGATGTCGCCGTCCATGCTGTAGAGCGCCTCTGCGACAATGAGGACGTGGCGATACGTGCCGCGCTTCTCGCGGAGGAGAAATTCGAGGTGGTCGAGATCGTTGTGGCGGAAGATCGCGGTCGTCGCGCTCGTTCCTTTGGCGCCGCAGATAATGCTGTTGTGCGAGAGTTCGTCGAGGAAGATCGCGTCATGCGTGTTCATGACATGCGAGATCGTCGTGACATTGGTCAGATAGCCGGAGACCAGGGTCAGGACCGATTCGACGCCAAGGAACTGAGCAAGGCTTTCTTCGAATATGTGATGGCTCGAGCGTTCGCCGCCGACGAGCCGCGAGGCGAGTGCGCCGATGCCGAGCGTCTCCAGCGCCGAGGCTGCGGCCGTCTTGACGGCCGGATGACCGGAAATACCGAGATAGTCGTAATTGGCGAAGCTGACGAAACTGCGCCCCTGCGCGTCGGCTTCCCGCCGCGCACTGTCGATCGCGACGAAAAACGGATCGTATTCCTCGAGATAGCCTTTCCCCGCGTGGCGGAGGCGCTTGCTCGCATAATCGGCAAGGCTGTTTATTCTAGGGACCAATGCCTTTTGCCCAGATATCCTAGAGCGATCCGGCTCGCCGCTGCGGCAAGCCCGATGATCGGCGAAGCCATAACATTCCCAAGGCCGTGCGGCAAAGGGAACTCACCCATTCAAAGGAGTGTGACTCCGCCCCCCTCCGATGAACTAGGCTAAGATCTTTAGAAGCAGATGGTTGGAACGATAAGTCAAATCCGGTTACAAACCGTAACAATGGCAGGGCGGCTGTGGACTAGATCATGTGCGCTGCGGCATTGGATAAGCGGCCGTAATTGTTTGCGGGATTACTCTGAGGCAAGCGTTCGAACAGGCGCGAAATACCGGAGCCGATGATCTGAACATGGGCAATATTATCGTCGAAACGCAAGCGAAGGTCGGTCTCATCCGGCTCAATCGTCCCGACGCGCTCAATGCGCTCAATGCGGAATTGATCCGCGAATTGAACGCTGCGCTCGATGATTTCGAACGTGCGCCGGAGATCGGCTGCATCGTCCTATTGGGGTCGGCGAAGGCGTTCGCGGCCGGCGCCGACGTCAAAGAGATGCAGAGCAAGACGTATCTGCAAGCTTTGCAGGAGGATTTCATCGGCGATTGGCAAAGACTCGCGCGCTTCCGCAAACCGGTGATTGCCGCGGTTGCGGGCTTTGCGCTGGGCGGGGGCTGCGAGCTTGCCATGATGTGCGACATCATTATTGCCGCGGAGACCGCGAAATTCGGCCAGCCGGAGATCAAATTGGGCATTATGCCGGGCGCCGGCGGCACGCAGCGGATGACGCGCGCAATCGGCAGAGCCAAAGCCATGGAAATCTGCCTCACCGGCCGCCTCATGGACGCGAACGAGGCCGAACGCGCCGGCCTCGTGGCGCGGGTCGTGGCTGCCGAGAGCCTCGAGGCCGAGGCTTTGCAAATGGCTGCGACAATTGCCGCCATGCCTCTGCAAGCCGTCCTGCTCATCAAGGAAGCGATCAACCGGGCCGATGAAATGCCGCTCGCGGAGGGACTTTTGTTCGAACGCCGGCTGTTCCATTCCCTTTTCGCGACCGAGGACCAGAAGGAGGGGATGGCGGCCTTTCTCGGGAAGCGGAAGGCGGAATTCAAGAACCGCTGAGAGATTGACGGCCCGGCGCATGCAAATTATAAGCTGCGCCTTCCGAGCCCTCGGCCCATGCCGGGGCCGTTTTTTCATCCGGAATTGGAATGGCGAACACACCTTCGGCCAAGAAGGCCACCCGTAAGATTGCCCGGCGCACAGAGGTCAACCGCTCGCGCCGCAGCCGCATGCGCACTTTCGTGCGAAAAGTCGAAGAGGCGATCGCTTCGGGCAACCAAGAGGCGGCCGCTGCCGCGCTCGCCGAGGCCGAGCCGATCATCGTGCGCGCCGCCCAACACGGCATCCTTCACAAGAATACAGCCGCCCGCAAAGTCTCCCGCCTGACTCACCGCGTCCACGCGCTGGCGCAGTAGGCCAGCGTAACAACCCTTTCCCTAAGGGGGAGCGTTGAGTCGCGGCGAAAGAGCATAGGCATAGTCGAGCCACGGCGTCAGCAAGTCGACATCGCGCGTCTCGACCGTCGGCCCGCACCAGATCCGCAGGCCGGGCGGGGAGAGCCGATAGGCGCCGATGTCATAGGCGACCTCTTCGCGCGCGAGGACTTCCACGATTGCGCTCATAAGGGCGCGCCGCGCCTCGATCGGCAGGCCGGCGATTTCCGGATCGGCGAATTCGAGGCAGATACTCGTATTCGAGCGGATTGCCGGATCCTTGGCGAGGAAGCCGATCCACTGCGTCTTCGTAACCCAGGCCGAAAGTGCCTGCGCATTCGCGTCCGCCCGCGCAATGAGCGCAGCCAGTCCGCCAATCCTTTGTGCCCAGGCGAGCGCGTCGAGATAATCTTCGACGCAGAGCAGCGAGGGCGTGTTGATCGTCCAGCCCTCGAAGAGGGCCTCGTTGAGCTTGCCGCCTTCCGCCAGGCGGAAGATCTTGGGCAGAGGCCAGGGCGGCACGTAGGATTCGAGCCGCTCGATGGCGCGGGGCCCCAGGATCAGCATCCCGTGTGCCGCCTCGCTGCCGAGCCCTTTCTGCCACGAGAAGGTCGTTGCATCGAGCTTCGCCCAATCGAGCCTTTGGGCGAAGAGCGCCGAGGTCGCATCGCAAATCGTGAGACCGTTGCGGCCCGGCGCGATCCAATCGCCGTTCGGCACGCGCACGCCGGTGCTCGTCCCGTTCCAGGTGAAGACGACGTCGCGATCGAAATCGACCCTCTTCAGATCGACAATCTCGCCGGGCGATGCTTTGAGCACGCGCGCCGTATCGATCCGCAATTGTGCGAAGATATCTACGGCCCACGTGTCGCCGAAAGCGTCGAAGGCGAGCACATCGACGCCGCGTGCGCCAAGCAGCGACCAGAGCGCCGCTTCGACTGCGCCCGTGTCCGAGGCAGGCAGAATTGCTATCCGATAATCATCAGGAATTTCTAATACTTGCCGTGTGAGGTCGATAATTTGCTTGAGCTTGGCAATGCCAGCCGGCGAGCGATGCGAGCGCCCGACCAGGGCGTTGCGCAAAGCCTCGAGGCTCCAGCCGGGTCGTTTGGGGCAGGGGCCGGACGAAAAGAAAGGGCGGGGTTTGGCGGCGGGCCGAGGGATCACCCCCGCACTTAGGACCGCGCGGGCGCGTCAGGCAAGGCTGGCGCATCAGTCGACGAGGCAGCGAACCCCGAGGCGCAATTCATGCGCGTCCATGTTCTTCCAGATGATATTGCCCGAAGCACCCGGCAGGCTCGGCAATCTGCCGAGATTGACGTAGCGATAGCCGACGTCGAGCAGGAGTTGCGGCGTGATCGCGTAGGACGCGCCGGCCATCAGGGCCCAAGCGAACTGATAGCGCGTAATGCTCGCGCTTCTATCCCAGTTGTAATAGAAGCCATCGGTTGTCACTTGGTAGGGCAAGCCATTGCTCATGTACCAGTTTACGGCGCTCGACATGTGCGTGAGGCTCAATCCCGCGCCGCCGCCGATATAGGGCGTAAAGCCGTACCAGGTGCCAAGGTCGGCATAGAGATTCCCCAACAGATCCCAGCGCTGGACGCTGGAATGATAGCGCGGCGTGCATTGGTCCGTTGCCGTGACAGTCGGGAAATTGTTGATGGTGGTCAGCTGCGTGATGCAGGTCGAAGGCGTCCCGCTACCGGATGCCACAATCGGCTTCCACCAATCGACCACCATATCGGCGCGGAACCAATTATTCAGCTTATAGCCGAAACCAAGGTCGAGGTTGGCGCTCGGCTGCCGGGCCGCCGAAAGGAATTGGGTCAGGTCGGGCGAGATCGGCGGCACGGAATCGTTCGCATAGGCTGCGTCGCCGCGCAGATACCAGCCCGTTCCCAGATCGACCGGCAGCAGTGAGGTCGAGGCGGGCTCCGGACCCAGATCCGCCGCCCGAAGCTCGGTGAGGCCGCCGGCGAAGGTCACAGCGCAGAAAATCGCGGGCGTAAGAATCTTCCGGATCGACATCGACAATTCCTCTCGGCCTTGATCGAAAGGAATTGTGAAGGATAATTCTTAAGCCCTGCTTAACCTTAATAAATTCAAACCGCGCTTTGGAAAGCAAAGCGGTGGCGCACAAAAGAAGAGCGGGCCCGAAGGCCCGCCCAAGATTTGCTTATGCGATCTCAGCATTCAGTATTTGGTGACGAGCGGCGGGGCCGGCGGGGGAACTTCGGCAAAGACGTAACGCAGGCCAAGGCGAACTTCGTTCGACGTCAGCACGAAGCGCTCATGTTCGGCGCCGCTCGCGCCGCAACCGCCGAAGCAATAGATCCGGTTGCTCTCGAACGTGCCGAGGTCGAGGAAGCGATAGCCGAAATCGACCATGATGTTCGGCGTGATCCAGTAGGAGAGGCCGGCCATCGCCGCCCAGGCGAAGGTCGGGAAAGCGTGATTGGGCGCCTGGCCATAGCCGCCGGTCTCGATGCCGGTGTCGGTGAGGTTATCGAAGAAATTATAAGCAACACCGACGCCGCCGCCGACATAGGGCGTAACGCCGAACCAGGTGCCGAGATCGAGATAGCCGTTGGCGAGCACGACGGCGCTCGAAATATTGCCGGAATATTTGTCGTAGCAGATGACCGGGCAGTTGGGGCTCGAGAAGCCGGTCGAATTATAGCTCTCCATGCCCCAATATTTGGTCGGCATGCGATATTCGCCGGTCACGTCGAAGCGGAACCAATTGTTGAATTTATAGCCGACGCCGGCACCGACGATTGCCTGCACCCCGACACCGCTGCCGTTGTTGGCGAAACCGAAAGGCGGGGCGACGTCGAAGACCGATTGCTGCTGGCTCAGCGTATTGATCGCAACCCCCGTGTCGCCGCGCAGATACCAGCCGCTGACTTCCGGCGGTGCGCTCGGGACGGGAGGCGGAGGCGGCAGCAGGTCAGCGGCCGCGGCGACATTGGTGGCGCCCGCCACCAGGGCGCCGGCGATCAGGATGACTTTCAAGCTGGCCATAATCAGTCCCTCATTCCGCTCGGGGCAGGGCGACGGGCCCGGAGCTGTCGAGTGGGAAGATGGCGCAAAGAGCTTAAAAGCCCCTTAACCCTACCTCTTAAGGTTAATCGGGCTCCTGTTGCGAGCGAAGCAAAGCAATCCGGAGCTGAACGCGCTTTCCGGGAGGCGGGCCATCGATTCGGGATCCAGGAGCAAAGGTCGCGGCTTGGCTCTCGACCTGCGCTCGCGATAGCCCTCGAGTGAAGCGCAAGCGTCAAGGCAACGGGCGCGTCGTTGAGCGCGCCGCACAGCGGGTTCGTCCGATGGCTGCTTTAAGCGGCCGCCGCGCTCAGCGCATCGCAGACCTGATCGACGATCTCTTCGACGAGATCGAGATCATCGCCTTCACCCATGACCCGGACGACCGGCTCGGTCCCGGAGAGCCGGATCACGAGACGACCCTGCGCACCCAGCCTGCGCCGGCCGTCCTCGATGACGCGCGCGACGCGATCTTCCTCGAGCGGCCGCCCTGCCGTGAAGCGCACATTCTTCAAGACTTGCGGCATAGCTTCGAATTTGTGGCAAACCTCGCTCACCGGTTTCATCTGCCGCTTGATGACCGCGAGGAGCTGGAGCGCGGCGACGAGACCGTCGCCGGTCGTGCAATGGTCGGTCAGGATGATATGGCCCGATTGTTCGCCCCCGATGTTATAGCCATGCTCGCGCATGTGTTCGAGCACGTACCGGTCGCCGACGGGGGTGCGGGCAAGCTCGAGGCCGATGCCGTTGAGATAGCGCTCGAAGCCCAGGTTCGACATCACCGTCGCCACAATGCCGGGGCGGGTGAGGCGGCCCTCCTGTTTCCAGCTTTCCGCGATTGCCGCCATCACCTGGTCGCCGTCGACGATCTTGCCGCGCTCATCGACCACGATCAGGCGGTCGCCGTCGCCGTCGAGCGCGATTCCGACGTCGGCGCGCATTTCGCGCACTTTGGCGACCAGCGTCTGCGGCGCCGTCGAGCCGACATCGCGGTTGATGTTGAACCCGTCCGGACTGACGCCGATCGAAATGACTTCCGCGCCGAGCTCCCATAAGGCCTCGGGCGCGACTTTGTAGGCGGCGCCGTTGGCGCAGTCGATCACGATTCGCAGGCCCTCGAAGGACAGATTGCCGGTGAGCGTGCGCTTGGCGAACTCGATGTAGCGGGCGCGATCGCCTTCGACGCGCATGGCGCGGCCGAGATCGACCGGCTTCGATAATTTGATCGCGAATTCCTTGTCGAGCATGGCGTCGATTTTGGCTTCGACCTCGTCCGACAGCTTATAGCCGTCCGGACCGAAGAGCTTGATCCCATTGTCCTCGTAAGGATTATGCGAGGCCGAGATCATGACGCCGACATCGGCGCGCATCGAATGGGTAAGCATCGCGACCGCCGGCGTCGGCATCGGGCCGAGCAGAAGGACATCGACTCCGACCGACGTGAAGCCCGCCACCATGGCGTTTTCGATCATATAGCCGGAGAGCCTCGTGTCCTTGCCGATGACGGCGCGGTGGCGATGTTCGCCACGCTGAAACAGAACGCCGGTCGCCTGCGCGACTTTCATGGCGAGATCCGGCGTGATCACCTTATTGGCGAGGCCGCGAATTCCATCGGTGCCGAAATGTTTGCGAACCATGAATGCTCCCGGCATTTCCGTAGTGGCGCGACGCGCGGTTCGGGAATTCCGCAAAGTCTTATCGCGTTCCGGCGCAGATTTCTAATTCGCCCCGGCGGCCCGGTTTCAACCGGCTTTGACCGGTGCCTTCAAACTTTGGCCGAACTGTGCCTTATGCTATGGCCCAATGCCGAGAGGCGCACCAATCGCTGACGAGCTTCGCAATGATTTCATTGAATAAAAGGGTCGCCGCCCTGATTGCGGCCGGCACAATGGCTTTCGTCTGGGCTTTCGTTTGCGCTCTCTCGAGTCAGGTTCTCGCGCAGGATTACGGTGCCCCGCCCGCCGCCGATGTCGGCGCCGCGCCGGATGCGGGCGGGGGAGCGCCGGACGCAACCTCCGGGTCTTCCGATGCGGCAAGCCTGCTCCTCAGGGTGGAAAAGCTCGAAGACCAAGTTCGCCAGATGAGCGGCCAGATGGAGCAGATGCAATACGATAACAAACAGCTCCAGGATCAATTGCATAAGTTCCAGCAGGACGTGGACTACCGGTTTCAGGAAAGCGGTCGCGGCAGGGTAAGGCACGAGGACAGTGGCGCCGCTTCGTCGCCTTACGTGCCGCCTGCCGCCAATGCAGCGCCGCCAGCCGCCTTGCATGACGACGCCTTCGACCCGCGCGCCAATCCCAGCGCGCCGGGGGCCCCGCACGAACTCGGCGCGACAGGTGCGATCGGTGCCACGCACTCGCATGGCGACGCTTTCGATCCGAGTGCCGATCCGAATGCGCCGGGCGCACCCCATCCCCTCGGCAGCCCCGATTCGGCGAGCAAGCCGCTTGCAACGAACGAGGATTCGGACGCCCCGCTCAACCTGTCGGGCAGCAACTTCCATACGGCCGCTCCCGACCCGACGCCGGCGATGGTGGGCGCCGTTCCCGCAAATGTCGGCGGCACGGTGCTCGCGAGCGCCGAGGTCAATCCGACGAGGCAAGAATTCGACGCCGCGCTCGGCTATTTCAGGCAGAAGGACTACGATAATGCCGAGAAGGGCTTCTCGGCGTTTCTAGAGAAGAATCCGAAGAGCCGCTGGACGTCCGACGCGCTTTTCTATCTCGGCGAGACTTATTATCAGCGAGGGCGGCAGCGGGAAGCCGCCGAGCAATATTTGAAGATCTCGACCAATTATGCGAATTCGGCGCGGGCGCCGGAAGCCATGCTGAGGCTTGGCGAATCGCTTCAGGCGCTCGGCGCCAAGGAACAGGCCTGCGCGACATTCAGCGAAGTGCCGCGCAAATATCCCAATGCCTCGGCGGCAATCAAAGCCGGGGCCGAACGCGAGGCCAAACGCGCGCAATGCTGAACCTTCCGGCGCTCGATCGCGCCCCGGAGTGTGTGACGGGTCCATTCAGCGACGAGGAAATTGCAGCTCTGTTCGCGCCGCTCGAGGGCGCGCGGGGCGTTTTGCTCGCCGTCTCCGGCGGGCCCGATTCGGTCGCCTTGATGTTGCTCGCCGCAACTTGGGCCAATGCGGGCAGGCGGAAGGCGAAGCTCGCGGTCGCAACCATCGACCATGGATTGCGCGCCGGCTCGCGCAGCGAAGCGGAAACTGTGGCGGGTTGGGCGGCGAGGCTTGGGCTTCGGCATCAAATTCTCGCTTGGGAAGGCGAAAAGCCAGGCACACGGATCCAGGAGCTCGCGCGCGAGGCGCGCTATCGGCTTTTGTCGGATCATGCGCACGCAATCGGCGCCGATTATCTCGTAACCGCGCATCATGCCGACGATCAGGCCGAGACGATCCTTTTCCGTTTGCTGCGAGGCAGCGGCATTGCGGGCCTTGCCGGCATGCGCAGAATGATGGAGCGTGACGCGCTCATCCATTTCCGGCCGCTGCTTTCCTATCCGAAACAGGCGCTCGTCGATTGCTGCCAGGCGCAGGGGCACGCTTATTTCAGCGATCCCTCGAATGAGAATCCGGCCTTTGCGCGAACGCGATTGCGCCATCTTCTTCCGCTCTTGTCCGAACATGGGCTCGACCGCGCCGCGCTTTTGCGATTGGGGTTGCGAGCCGGGCGTGCCGATGATGCGCTGGCGGAGCGCGCGAGAATGCTGCGCGAGGCACTCGAGGCGGAGAGAAGCGCCGAATCTTTCTCTGCCGCTTTTTCTCATTTGCGTGACGAACCGGAAGAGATTCTGCTCCGGATTGTGGAAAGCGAAATCGAGACGATCAACGGCGGGCGCTCCGTGCGGCTCGAACGGCTCGAGACTCTCGTCGAGGCACTCGGGCGCGCTTTGCGGGAAGGCTTCGGCTGGTGCGGCACTTTGGGCGGCACCGTGCTTACCCTCGACCGCGACGGCATCCTGACGATTGTGCCGGAAAACAGACGTCACAATGGCGAAGGCACGTCAGGTGCATCGCAAGATAAGCAGGCGGGTGATCGAGGTAAGGGCTAGCGGAGGCTTGGACGAGTTCCCTTGGCAAGCCCTCTTGTGCCGCCTAAATTAGTTCAGCGGGCGCCGCTTGGAGCGCTTCAGATCGGGCGATTTGCCTCGGCAAATTGACCCTGCGGGTCGAAGATGAATCCGAATTTCAGGAATTTTGCTCTCTGGGTGATCATATTTCTGCTGGTGGTCGCCCTTGTCATGCTGTTTCAGAACCCGGGCCAGCATGCGCCGACGCAAGACGTGACCTTCAGTCAGCTCCTGAGCGAAGTCGAGCAGGGCCATGTTCGCGAGGTGACGATCGCCGGCAATGAGATTACCGGTCATTTCACCGACAACCGGTCATTTTCGACCTATGCCCCCAACGACCCGAGCCTCGTTCAGACGCTCGTCAAGAATCACGTGTCGATCTCCGCCAAGCCGCCGTCCGACGGCAATAGCTGGCTCGTGACGCTGCTCGTCAATGGATTGCCGCTCATCGCCTTCCTCGGCGTGTGGATCTTTCTGTCCCGCCAGATGCAGGGGGCGGGCGGCAAGGCGATGGGCTTCGGCAAGTCGAAAGCCAAATTGCTGACCGAGGCGCATGGGCGCATCACCTTCGACGATGTCGCCGGCGTCGACGAGGCGAAGGAAGATCTGCAGGAAATTGTCGAATTCCTGCGCGACCCGCAGAAATTCCAGCGGCTCGGCGGGCGCATTCCGCGCGGCGTCTTGCTGGTCGGTCCGCCCGGCACCGGCAAGACCTTGCTGGCGCGCGCCATTGCCGGCGAAGCCAACGTTCCGTTCTTCACCATTTCGGGCTCCGACTTCGTCGAGATGTTTGTCGGCGTCGGCGCTTCGCGCGTGCGCGACATGTTCGAACAGGCGAAGAAGAACGCGCCTTGCATCATCTTCATCGATGAAATCGATGCCGTCGGCCGGCACCGCGGCGCGGGCCTTGGCGGCGGCAATGACGAGCGCGAACAGACGCTCAACCAATTGCTGGTCGAGATGGATGGATTCGATGCCAATGAGGGCATCATCCTCATCGCCGCGACCAACAGGCCGGACGTGCTCGATCCTGCCTTGCTGCGTCCTGGCCGGTTCGACCGTCAGATCGTCGTGCCCAATCCCGACGTGATCGGCCGCGAGCGCATCCTTAAAGTTCACGTGCGCAAAGTGCCGCTGGCGCCGGACGTCGATCTCAAGACGGTCGCGCGCGGCACACCCGGATTTTCCGGCGCCGATCTCATGAACCTCGTTAACGAGGCAGCGCTACTCGCCGCGCGCCGCGGCAAGCGCATTGTGACCATGAGCGAATTCGAGGACGCCAAAGACAAGATCATGATGGGCGCCGAGCGGCGCACGCTCGTCATGACCGAACAGGAGAAGATCCTCACCGCCTATCACGAGGGCGGCCATGCGATCGTCGCGCTCAACGTGCCGGCGACAGATCCGGTGCACAAGGCGACAATCATTCCGCGCGGGCGCGCGCTGGGCATGGTCATGCAGCTTCCCGAACGCGACAAGCTTTCGATGAGCTACGAGCAGATGACCTCGCGGCTCGCCGTGCTCATGGGCGGGCGGGTCGCCGAGGAAATCGTGTTCGGCAAGGAGAAAGTGACGTCCGGCGCGCAATCCGATATCGAGGCCGCGACGAAGCTCGCGCGCGCGATGGTGACGCGCTGGGGCTTTTCGGACGAACTCGGAACCGTCATGTACGGGGAGAACCAGGAAGAGGTCTTCCTCGGCTATTCCATGGGCCGGCAGCAGAATATTTCGGAAGCGACGTCGCAGAAGATCGACGCGGAAGTGCGCCGCCTCGTCGAGTCGGGCCTTGCGGAGGCAACCCGCATCATTACCGAGAAGCGTCAGGATCTCGAGACGTTGGCCAAGGGTCTTCTCGAATATGAGACGTTGACCGGCGAGGAGATCATCGGGCTCCTGCAAGGGCGCCCGCCGGTGCGCGATGCGCCGGACGAGCCGCCGCCGGCGCCGCGCCCATCGCCGGTGCCCACGACCGGCCGTCAGCCGAAGGCTGGCCCCGAGCCGGGGCTCGAGCCGCAGCCGCAGGTTTAAGCCGTTCTTTCCGCTTAACGCCGTTGCGAGCAAGCGAGGCAATCCAGGTTCTGGATTGCCTCGTCGCGCTTTGGGCTCCGCGCAATGACGCGTGAAGCGATGCGGCCGGCTTGCACTGCTTGGAAAGCATAGAGGCGCGCCGGAAGCGCGCCCCTATCGCAAACGGGAACTGGCGAGCATCTAGATCACGATGCATTTGGATCGGATCGATCCAAAAGCATGAACGTGATCGATTCTAAAAGATTTAGAGCGGGCTTTCGCGAACCCGCTCTAAGACTGGCTGCCGCCGAGGACGGTGACGGCGCGGCGGTTTTGCGACCAGCAAGAAATATCGTTGCAGGTGGCGACCGGACGTTCCTTGCCGTAGCTGATCGTCCTGATCCGCGCAGGGCTGATGCCGCGGGCGACCAGGTAATCCTTGACGGTCTCGGACCGCCGCGCGCCCAGCGCGAAATTATATTCGCGCGTCCCACGCTCGTCGGCATGACCTTCGATCGTGAAATTATATTGTGAATAACGCTGCAGCCAGGCTGCCTGCTTATCGAGCGTCGCCTGCGAGGTCGGCGTGAGTTCGGTCGAATCGGTATCGAAGAAGACGCGATCGCCAACGTTGACGGCGAAATCCTGGAAGCTTCCGGGGATCGGAGCACTGCCAGAGGCATTCGGTGGCGGGGTCTGTGCGCAGGCCGCCATCGCAAGTGCGAATCCGAGGACGGCGAGCTTCAAGAAACCCGCGCGCTTGAGAAGGCTCATGAGCAAACTCCTTTGCTGACAGCCGGATCTCGCCTGTCCTACCGGTCGATGGTTAAACGAAGGTTCCGTCAACCTTTATGAGAGCTTCACGACACCGATTGCATTCGCCCGATCGATGACCTTGGTTAAATTCCGGTGATGGCAGCAATACGGCCACATTCTCGCTTTGGGCCAGAGTTGCAACTCTTGTGCAACTCTGTTGCCGCAAAGCCTCATTCCCGGAAGCGGTGGATGCTCGGACGTAATCGGAGCTGCCGGTCTGTTTCTCGGGTCGATGCGCCTCAGGCGCGCGCCGCCGCGCTCTCTATCCGGAAGGGATGCGGCGGGTAGACGCCGAGAATCTTGAATTCCTTGCAGAAAAAAGCGAGCTCCTCGAAGGCGCGGGCAAGCGCCGGTTCGTCCGGATGGGCCTCGACGTCCGCCAAGAACTGCGTCGCGGTGAATTCGCCGTCGACCATATAGCTTTCGAGCTTGGTCATATTGATGCTGTTGGTGGCAAAGCCGCCGAGCGCCTTATAAAGCGCCGCCGGCACGTTGCGCACGCGGAACACGAAAGTTGTAATCGCTGAGCCACTTTCCGGCTGCGGCCATTGCGGCTCGCGCGAGAGCACCACGAAACGCGTCGTATTGTGGTCCTCGTCCTCGACGTTGCGGGCGAGAATGTCGAGCCCGTAAATCTCCGCCGCCAGGGCAGGGGCGAGCGCCGCCTTGCTTCCATCCTGCCATTCCGCGACTTCGCGCGCCGAGCCCGCCGTATCGCCGGAAATATGCGGCGTGAGCCCCAGTCTGCGGATGATCTTGCGGCACTGGCCGAGCGCATGCACGTGGCTATAGACAGCCCGCACGTCCTCGATCCGCGTGCCCTTGAGGCCAAGCAATTGGAAATGGATCGGCAGAAAATATTCGCCCACGATATAGAGCCCGGCCGTCGGCAAGAGGTGGTGGATGTCGGCGACCCGGCCGGCGACCGAATTCTCGATCGGAATCATGGCTGAGTCGGCGAGCCCATCGGAGACGGCGGCGAGCACGTCCTCAAAACTCGCGAAGGGAACGGCTTCCCAGTCGGGATAGAGATCTTTGCAGGCGATATGGGAATTGGCACCCGGCTCGCCCTGATAGGCGATCTTGCTGCTCATTCTTACCTCAGAATATGGGCGGCGGGTGAGTTGCCGCCTGGCCGAAGGCTTTCGGTTTGGACGGCGGCAGGCAACCCGGAACCCGCCGGCTCCTACGACGTTCGCGTTCTCAAACTCTCGCGGCACCTCCGCCGCATCCCATCTCTCGCCGGCAAAGTCGCCCGGCGGCCTTGTGCCGGCGCTTATACGAGTTGCCAAGCTTGCGGCAAAGCGACAAACGCCTTAATCATCGCCGACTTAATGGGGCGGTAAAAGCGGGGGGAGTTCGGGACCAATGGATTTCTTTCAATTCAACAAGATCGCCGGCGCGGTCCTCGGCACTTTGCTGTTCGTCCAGGTGGTCATCCTCATCTCGGACGCTGTCTTCCACCCCCATGCGGCTAAACAGGGCTATCCGCTGCCCGCCGCGCAAGAAGGCGGTGCCCCCGCTGCAAAACAGGCCGCAGCGCCCGAGCAATCCCTCGATCAGCTGCTCGCTAAGGCTGATGCGAAGAAGGGCGAATCCGATACCGCACCTTGCCACCTCTGTCATAATTTCGGGAAGGGCGAGGGCGTCAAGATCGGCCCGCCACTCTGGGGCGTCGTCGGCCGTCCCAAAGGCTCGGTGCCGGGGTTCGACTATTCGCCCGGGATGAAGTCCAAGGGCGGCAATTGGACTTTTGCCGATATCTTCCAGTTCATCAAAGATCCGGCAGCCTATGTACCCGGCACCAAGATGACCTTCACCGGCGAGCCCGATCCCGTCAAGCGAGCCGACATCATCGCTTATCTCGACACGCTTTCGGACAATCCGGTGCCTCTGCCGAAAGGCAAATAGACTTCCTCTCAGCAAAATACTCCGCGACGGCCGGAAACAGCCGAAACCGCCGCCGTGTCTTCGGTTCGAGCATCGCGCTTCCCGGAGCGGCTTAAGGCCGCCGATGCGCGAGCCCGACATTTCCTATTATTAATCTTACGGCTGCCGCCTCATCTTGCCCGCGCGCGTCAAAAAGCGACATAATTCGCTGCCACTGCACCACAGACAAATTCAAGAGGCGGAAATTGCGCGGTTTTTCCCGGCGGTCGGTTTTGCGTTTCGGTACGGGCTTTTTTGGAACCCTCGGCGTCTCGTTTCGCTTGCCCGCCGCCTTTGCCGAGCCTCAGACGACGGGAACCGAGACGCACGGGCTCTCGATCTTCGGTGACCTCGCGCTTCCCGCCAATTTTCCGCATTTCGACTATGTCAATCCGCAGGCGCCGAAGGGCGGGATCATGATCCTGCAGCCGAGCGGCGGCGGCCCCAATTCCAATCCGACGAGCTTCAACAGTCTCAATGTTTACATCCTCAAGGGCGACGGCGCCGCGGGAATGGGGGCGGTCTTCGATTCCCTGATGGTCTCGAATGCCGACGAACCGGATGCGCTTTACGGCCTCGTCGCCAAGAAAGTCTGGATCTCGCCCGACAAGAACCTTTATCGCTTCTATCTGCGCAAGGAAGCGCGCTTTCATGACGGCACGCCATTGACGGCGCAAGACGTCGCCTTCTCGCTCATGACCATGAAGACGAAGAGTCATCCGGTCATTCGGCAATCCTTGCGCGATTTCGACAGCGCCGATGCGGAAGCCGACGATGTCGTCGCGGTGCGCCTCAAACCCGGCCATATGCGCGAGGCGGCGCTCACCGTCGCCGGACAGCCGATTTTCTCCGCCGCCTATTATGCGCAACATCCGTTCGACGAGACGACGCTCGATCCGCCGCTGGGTTCCGGCCCCTACAAGGTCGATTCGCTGGAACAGGGCCATTTCATTTCCTTCCGCCGCGTCGCCGATTATTGGGCCAAGGATCTGCCGGTCAATGTCGGGCAGAATAATTTCGATACGCTCCGTTTCGAATATTTCGCCGATCGCCATGTGGCTTTCGAGGCATTCAAGGCTGCAGTCTTCACCTTCCGCGAAGAATTCACCTCGGCCATTTGGGCGACAGGCTACGACTTCCCCGCGGTAAAGGACGGACGAGTGAAGCGCGAGACCTTGCCCGATCAATTGCCGCTCGGCACGCAGGGTTGGTTTCTCAATACGAGGCGCGACAAGTTCAAGGACATTCGCATTCGCGAGGCGCTCGATTACGCCTTCGATTTCGAATGGACCAACAAGAACATCATGTACAGCCTCTATCAGCGTACCGTCTCTTTCTTCCAGAATTCGCCGATGGCGGCGAAAGGCAAACCTTCACCGGAAGAGCTGAAGATCCTCGAACCTTTCCGCAGCAAACTGCCGCCATCGGTGTTCGACGAAGTCTATGTCCCGCCCGTCTCCGACGGGTCTGGCGAAGACCGCAAGCTTCTGCGCAAGGCCAATGATCTTCTGCTCGCCGCAGGCTGCAAGCGTGACGGCTCGGGGCTGCGTCTACCCGACGGCAAGCCCTTCGAAATCGAGTTTCTCGATTTCGACAATGGACTCGAGCCGCATACGCAAGCCTTCATCCGCAATCTCAACCTGCTCGGCATTGCGGCGAAATTCCGCGTCATCGACGCCTCGGCCTATAAGCAGCGCACCGACAATTTCGACTACGACGTGGTCACCCAGCGCTTTGGTCTCGGCCTCACGCCCGGCGAGGCGATGCGTGAATATTTCGGCTCGGAGACCGCCAATGTGCCCGGCTCGGTCAATGTTTCAGGTGTAGCCGATCCAGTGATCGATGCGCTCATCGCACAGGCTCTCATCGTCGATACGCGCGAAAAGCTCAGCAACATCTGCCGCTCGATCGACCGCATCCTGCGCGCCGGACATTATTGGGTTCCGATGTGGAACCGGCCCAATCATCTCGTCGCCTATTGGGATCTCTTCTCGCGTCCGGCCAAGAGCGCAAAATATGACGTCGGCGTGCCTTCGACCTGGTGGTATGACGAGGCCAAGGCCGCGCGCATCGATCTGCCGAGCCATTGATCTATGCTCGCCTATATCACGCGCCGTGTTCTCTTGATGATCCCGACCATTTTCGGGATTCTGCTGATCTCGTTCGTCATCGTCCAATTCGCGCCGGGCGGTCCGGTCGAGCGCATTCTCGCGCAATTGCAGGGACTCAACACGAACGCGACGGCGAGTTTCACCGGCGGCTCCGAAAGCCACGTCGGCGGCGGGACGGAATATTCGTCGCGCTACCGCGGCGGCGAGGGACTGGATCCCAAATTCGTCGCCGAGCTCAAGAAGCAATTCGGCTTCGACAAGCCGCCGCTCGAGCGCTTTTTGCTGATGGTCAAGAATTATCTGCGCTTCGACTTCGGCAAATCCTATTACCGCGACGTTCCCGTCCTGCAGCTTATCGGGGAGAAATTGCCGGTTTCGATCTCGCTCGGCCTCTGGATGACGCTCCTTTCCTATCTCATCTCGATTCCGCTCGGCATTTCGAAAGCGGTGCGCGACGGCTCGCGATTCGACATCTGGACCTCGGCCGTCGTCATCGTCGGATACGCGATCCCGAGCTTTCTCTTCGCGATCCTGCTCATCGTGCTCTTCTGCGGGGGGTCGTTCTGGCAGATCTTCCCGCTGCGGGGCCTGACGTCGGAGAACTTTTCGAGCCTCCCGCTCGCGGGAAAGATCCTCGATTATCTCTGGCACGTCACTCTGCCGGTTCTTTCGCTCACGCTCGGCGCCTTTGCCACGATCACCTTTCTCACCAAGAATTCGTTTCTCGACGAAATCCGCAAGCAGTATGTGCAGACGGCCCGGATGAAGGGTCTGACTGAGCGCAAGGTGCTCTATGGTCACGTCTTCCGCAACGCCATGATGATCGTCGTTGCCGGATTTCCTGGCGCTTTCGTCAATGCCTTTCTCGGCGGCTCGCTATTGATCGAAACCATATTCTCTCTCGATGGATTGGGATTGCTTTCCTATGATTCGATCATTGATCGCGATTATCCCGTGGTGTTCGCCAATCTCTATATTTTCGCGCTGATCGGGCTTTTCGTGAACCTTCTCTCCGACTTGACCTATACCTGGATCGATCCTCGCATCGATTTCGAGACGCGCGAGGTCTGATATGAACCTGCCGGCGGTCTCCGGCCAGACTCAAGCCGAATTTCAGGCGCTCGCGCCGCCGCTGCCCCGCGGCTTCTTGCGGCTCACGCCGCTCAACCGGCGCAGGCTCGCGAATTTCCGGCACAATAAGCGCGGCTTCTGGTCGCTTTGGATTTTCCTGCTTCTCTTCGTCGTATCGTTGTTTGCGGAATTCATCGCCAACGACAAGCCGATCTTTGTCTATTACAAGGGCGAATATCTCTTCCCGGTGCTGCGGGACTATCCTGAGTCGAAATTCGGCGGTTTCCTCGCGAGGACCGATTACCGCGATCCTTTCATCGCCGACGAGATCGATGCGCACGGCTACATGGTCTGGCCGCCCGTCCACTTTTCCTACAACACGATCGAGAGTGCTTTGCCGACGCCGGCCCCGTCGCCGCCGACCTGGATGTTGACGAGGCAAGAATGCGAACGGGCTGCGGCGCGGGTTCTTGCGCCCGGCAAGCCCAATCGCGGCTGCGCCGACATCGAATGGAATTGGCTCGGCACGGACGATCAGGGGCGCGACGTCGTCGCCCGGCTGATCTACGGCTACCGCATTTCGATTCTCTTCGGCCTCGCGCTTGCTTCCATCTCATCGGTGATCGGCGTTGCCGCCGGGGCCATCCAGGGCTATTTCGGCGGCTGGACGGATCTCATTTTCCAGCGGTTGATCGAGATCTGGTCCTCGCTGCCGCATCTCTATCTCCTGATCATTCTGTCTTCGATCATCACGCCCAGCTTTCTCGTTCTGCTCGGCATTCTCCTGCTCTTCTCCTGGGTCAATCTCGTCTATGTGGTGCGCGCCGAATTTCTGCGCGCGCGCAATTTCGAATATGTGACGGCCGCGCGCGCACTCGGCCTCTCGAACGTGCGGATCATGGTAAAGCACCTTCTGCCGAACGCGACCGTGGCGACGCTCACCTTTCTGCCCTTCGTTCTCAACGGGTCGATCACGACGCTCACGTCCCTTGATTTCCTCGGCTTCGGCCTGCCGGTGGGCTCGCCCTCGCTCGGCGAACTGCTGCTCGAAGGCAAGTCGAACCTTCAGGCGCCTTGGCTCGGATTGTCCGGCTTTATCGTCATTGCGGTGATGCTGTCGCTGCTCGTCTTTATCGGCGAGGCGGTGCGCGACGCCGTCGACCCGCGCAAGACGATCGGATGACGCAAATGTCGCCGCGCCTGCTCGAAGTCCGCGATCTTTCGGTGACCTTCCGCCACGAGGGGCGGGATTTTCGCGCGGTCGACGGCATTTCCTTCGGCGTCGAGCGCGGCCGCACGCTGGCTCTCGTGGGAGAATCGGGGTCCGGCAAATCGGTGAGCGCGCTCTCGATCCTGCGCCTCTTGCCGCATGGCGTGAGGCTAGGCGGTGAAATCCTCTTCAAGCACGAGGACATCCTGCGAATGGGCCCGCGGAAATTGCGCTCGATCCGCGGGGCAGGCATCACGATGGTGTTCCAGGAGCCGATGACCTCGCTCAATCCCGTCCATACGATCGAGAGGCAGATCGGCGAGATCCTCGAGCTTCATGGCGCGCGCAAGGGCCTCAAGCTGCGGAACCGGATTATTGAACTGCTCCGGGAAGTCGGCATTCCCGATCCGGCCCATAGGCTCGGCGCCTATCCGCATCAGCTCTCGGGCGGGCAGCGCCAGCGCGTGATGATTGCGATGGCGCTCGCCAATCGTCCGGATCTTTTCATCGCCGACGAGCCGACGACGGCCCTCGACGTGACGGTCCAGGCCCAGATCCTGACGTTGTTGAAGGACCTTCAGGCGCGCTACGGCATGGCCATGCTCTTCATCACGCATGATCTGACGATCGTGCGCAAGCTCGCCGATGACGTTGCGGTGATGCAGAAGGGCCGCATCGTCGAGATGAACGGCGTCGATGACATCTTCCGGGCGCCGAAACATCCCTATACGCAAGCTTTGCTCGCAGCCGAGCCGAAGGGTGCGCCGCCCGAGGCGGATTTCGCCTCGCCCGTCATTCTCGAGGCGCAGGACGTGCGCGTCCATTTTCCGATCAGGCGCGGTTTCCTGCGCCGCACGGTGGGCGCGGTCAAAGCCGTCGACGGCGTCTCGCTCAAGTTGCGTCAGGGCGAGACAATCGGCGTCGTCGGCGAGTCGGGGTCCGGCAAGACGTCGCTCGGCCTTGCCTTGCTGCGGCTCATCAGATCGGACGGTCCGATCCTCTATCTGGGCCGGCGGATCGATGGATTGTCGTTCAGGTCCATGCGGCCGCTGCGCCGCGACATGCAGATCGTCTTCCAGGACCCTTATGGATCGCTGTCGCCGCGGCTCTCGATTGCCGACATTGTTGCCGAGGGCCTCATCGCGCAGAAGACGCCGCTGAGCTTCGAGGAAAGGCGCGAGATCGTCGCCCGCGCGCTCGCCGATACGGGGTTAGACCCGGCCGCCATGGACCGCTATCCGCACGAATTTTCCGGCGGTCAGAGGCAGAGGGTCGCGATTGCCCGCGCCATGGTGCTGGAGCCGAAGTTCGTCGTGCTCGACGAGCCGACCTCGGCGCTCGACATGTCGGTTCAGGCGCAGATCGTCGATCTGTTGCGCGAACTGCAGAGCAAGCGAAATCTCGCCTATCTCTTCATCAGTCACGATCTGCGGGTGGTGAAGGCGCTCGCCAATGAAATCATCGTCATGCGCCACGGCAAGGTCGTGGAGCAGGGGGCGGCGACCGAGATTTTCGCCAATCCGCAGAACGAATATACCCGCGAGCTTTTCGCCGCGGCGTTCGCCGTCGAGGCCAAAAGCGTCGTTGCGCAGGAGGAATAGGATGTTTTGGCGTCCGGGCGGTCCATTTTGCCCGGGTTTTCGAGCCGGAGGCTCCCAAAAGTGATAAAAACCCTGTAACGCCGATGCGGGCAATTGCGAAGAGTCAAGAGGGCGTGTGCGCGTAGACCAGGAAAGCGAGTGGAGCTCATTGCTGCGTGCCGCCAATGCCGGAGATGGGTCGGCTTACCAGCGGCTGCTGAAGCAATTGGCGCCTGTCCTGCGCAGCTTCGTGCGCCGTGGCCTCGCGCGCGCCTCCGTGCCGGATGCGGATGCCGAGGACATCGTGCAGGAAACTTTGCTGGCCATTCATATCAAGCGCCACACATGGATCGAGACGGCGCCCGTGGCGCCCTGGATTTTTACCATTGCGCGCCACAAGATCATCGATGCGCTGCGCCGGCGCGGGCGCCGGATCCACTTGCCGATCGATGATTACGCCGAGTTTCTGGCGGAAGAGGCCGAAGAGCCGAGCATGATCGGCGCCTTCGTCGACCGCCACATCGACAGCTTGCCGAGCGTCCAGCGCAAAGTGGTCGAAGCGATCGCGGTGAGCGGCGCCTCGATCGGCGAGGCGGCGGAGCGGCTGGCCATGAGCCGCGGCGCGGTCCGGGTCGCGCTGCATCGCGGCCTGGCTGCGCTTGCCGCGCGCGCTGCATCCAAGACTTGAGTGCCATGAAGACAGACGATTTGATCCGTGCCCTTGCTGCCGATCCGGAGGTCGAGAAAACGCCGCTCTCCCGGGCGCTCCTTTACGGGCTGGTTCCCGGCATTCTCGTCTCGCTCTTGCTTTACGGCCCGCTGATCGGCCCGCGGCCGCAATTGCTCGCGGTGATCACAGAGCCGCGGATCCTCTTCAAGATTCTCTATCCGCTCGCCGTCTTCGCCTGCGCCGGGCCGCTCGCCTTGCAATTGGCGCGGCCGACCGGTAACGCGCGGCCTCTCGTCGCTATCCTCGGCGTGCTGCTTCTGGTGCTGATCGGCGCCGTCATTATCGAGCTCTTCGTCCTGCCGCGCGATTTGTGGCGCGTCAGGCTCATCGGCCATAATGCGCTCGTTTGCATGGTTCTCATTCCGAGCTTCTCGGCCGCGCCACTCGTCGGGGCGCTTATTGCATTGCATCGCGGGGCACCCGACAATCCGGGGCTCGCCGGTGCGGCGGCCGGCCTGCTGGCAGGCGCCTTCGGCGCAGCCCTTTACGCTACCCATTGCCCGGATGATTCGCCGCTCTTCGTCGCAACCTGGTATGGGCTGGCCGTGCTCGTCGTGATGGCGGTCGGCGCGCTTGCCGGATCGCGCTTCCTGCGCTGGTGATCATGATCGGTCTTGTCGGAGATATTGGCGGAACGAGCGCGCGATTTGCCTTGGCAGAGCCTAATGGGCCGATTGCCGGCGCACGGATCTATGATCTGAACGATTGCGCTTCGCTCGCCGAAGCAATCGAAATTTATCTTGCCGAGCAAAGTCATTCGGAGCCGCCGGTTCAAGCCGTTCTGGCGGTTGCGGCACCGATCAGGGATGACGAAGTCGCCTTCACCAATTATCCCTGGCGGTTCTCGATCGAAGATCTGCGTGATCGGCTGAAGCTTCGAAAGTTGCGCGTCATCAATGATTTTGCCGCCAACGCGCTGGCAATCCCGTATCTTGCTCAGGAGGACCGCATCCAGATCGGTTCGGGCTCCCCGGTGGCCGGCTCGCCGATCGGCATTATCGGCCCGGGCACCGGGCTCGGCGTCAGCGCCCTCGTTCCCGATTCACGCATGCCTCTGCAGGGGGAGGGCGGGCACGTGACCATGGCGCCGGCCGATGCGCGCGAAAGTGCCGTCCTCGATCTCATGCGCCAGCGCTACGACCATGTCTCCGCCGAACGCGTCCTCTCAGGACCGGGGCTCGTCAATCTCTATAACGTGCTCTGCGAATTGGCCGATGTTCCGGCGGCTCCTTTCACCTCGGCGCAGATCAGCAGTCCGCAGACCTGGAAAGAAGATGCGCGTGCAAGGGAGGCGACGGAGATGTTCTGCGCCATGCTCGGCACGGTCGCCGGGAATTTGGCCCTGACGCTGGGCGCCGGCGGCGGCATTTACATCACCGGCGGCATCGTGCCGAAACTCGGCGCGACCTTCGTCGAATCCTGCTTTCGCGAACGGTTCGAAGCCAAGGGACGATTTCGCGCCTATCTTGCGGAGATTCCGACCTACATGGTCATCCATCCGCTTCCGGCGCTCATGGGCGCGGCGGCCTTGTTGGATGCCGCGTGAACATGTAGCGAAGGTTCACCCTCAATCACGCGCGAGGATCTCGACGTGTTGCGACCCGGTCTCTTCGCTTTCGCCGCCGCTTCCGCCTTTCTCGGTGCGGCGCTTTACATCGACATCGTCGAACAACCGGCGCGGCTGCGGCTCGATTCGCCCTCGTCGATCCGCGAATGGACGCCGAGCTATCGGCGCGGCTTCATCATGCTCGCCGTACTCTCGGTCGTCTCGGCCATTCTGGCCTATGTCGATTTTTCCCGCAGCGGGAACGTGCTCTGGACGATCGGCGGCGTGCTCATTGTCGCGAGCTGGCTCTACGCCTATTTTGTGATGGCGCCGGTCAATATCTGGCTTTCTTCCTTGCCGCCGAACGCGCCGGCCGCAACGGTCCGCGAATTGATGGTCGATTGGGGCCTGCTCGAGTGGGGACAGAGCGCGATCGGTTTCGGCGCTTGGCTCCTCTATCTCGCGGCGCTTGCGACGCCTTATTGAAGATCGGCGCTTTCTTCTGCACTTGCGGCTGCACATCATTCGCGCGCGCCGCCAATCAGCGGCCTTCAATCCCAGATCTCAAAAAGGAGCGGGAGCGATCCTTCGAGGGGAACTTATCCGCCACGCTGATGGTTTAGCTCTTTACGGAGGGGCTGCCATGTCTTCCTTGATCTTTGCTGCAGTCGTCGTGCAATTCTCCTCGGCCCTCATCGTGGGGACCGTCATCCGCGCGCGTCTCAAAGCCGTCGAGAAGGCGGGCGCGCGGCAGCGGCGTTCCGGTACGGCGGGAGCGAGAGATCGTTCGGCGTGACGAGTCTCGAAGAGCGTAGGGACGCATGGTCAACAACAACATTCTTTATTTGGTGATCGGCGTGCTCCTCGTGGCGGTCGGCATCTTTGCATACCAGAGGTACGAAGAGGCCAAAAAACCGCAAGGCTTGCAGATCACCATCGGTCCAAACGGAGCGTCTGTAGAGAGTAAGTAACGGATAGGACAGTGGAATTTGCGTATCGTGCGAAGTCCGAGCGGGAGGCTCGCCTTCGAACGGTCGAGTCTGAGCTTTTGCAACTGGAACTTGCTCCGCAATTTGAATTAGTTCATAGCCGACCTTGCTGCTGAACAAGGCGCGGTCGATGAACCTTCGGCGTAAAGCGGGACGGCCCCACAGGCGCATGTCTTATGACTCGCGGCTCCGCGTGCGCAGCCGATCCGAATCATCTCTGCCCAAGTCCAAGCTGTTGCCGGTGCCCATCTCGATTATGGACCGGCGGCTTGTACGAAATGCCGCCCCAAAGCACGACGGCGATGGATTGCCTGTCGTGACAGAAATCTCCGATTGCGAGAAATCTTGAAGCGCTTCAAAGACCGGTCGTTCGGCTGAATTGAAGATGTTCGCGCGCCTTCGATCCGCGCGCAAGGACCGAATCGAACACAGCCCCGAACAACCAACCCAAAACCACAAGTCTGATTGGCAGGATCAGGTCATGGTGGGCGCGACAGGGATCGAACCTGTGACCCCTACGATGTCAACGTAGTGCTCTCCCGCTGAGCTACGCGCCCGCGCCTTCGTGCGGAGGGGGAGCTATATCGGCTCAGGACAGGCGACGCAAGGCCGCCGCTTCCGAGCGGGGATCCGGTTCAGGCGGCGAGCAGGCGCTGGACCTCGTTGACGAGGTCCTTCAGGTGAAAGGGCTTCGATAGGATCTTCGCCTGACGCGGCGCGTTATTGTCGGGATTGAGCGCGACAGCGGCGAAGCCGGTGATGAACATCACCTTGATCTCCGGGTCGAGTTCGGTTGCTCGGCGGGCGAGCTCGATCCCGTCCATTTCCGGCATCACGATATCGGTAAGGAGCAATTCGAAAGGCTCTTCGCGCAGCCGGTTGTACGCCGATAATCCGTTGTCGAAGGACGAGACCGTATAGCCGGCGTTCTGCAGCGCCTTGGCGAGAAACCGGCGCATGTCGCTATCGTCTTCGGCGAGCAGGATCTTGCGATTTTGCGAGAAGGACGTGTCAGTCATTATTGCCTCGGGGTGTCGGCTTAAGAGAACCCGGTTAGGTAAAAATCGAGTGAAAATCCAGGACCTTTGCGCTAACCATGTTCACCGGAGTTCGTTTTGGATTTGACGCCGGGCGTGATGGACAGGGTGGCGTTCTCTTGCCAGAGTGGCGGCTCGAGCCTGATGCAGCGCCGGTAATGACACCGGTCGGGAGCTAAACCATGGCCAAGGCCGGCAATCGACCCTCGCTGGCGGGCACACCGCATGAGCCGGAGCTCGATCCGCCTTTCGAAGTGATCGAGCCCGACACGCTGACCTCTCCGTTCGTCTTTTCCTCTCCACATTCCGGCTCGGTCTATCCGCAGCGCTTCTTGGCGAGTGCCAGGCTCGATGCGATGACGCTGCGCAGGTCAGAAGACGCTTATGTCGATGAGCTCTTCGCCGGCGCGGTCGAGCGCGGTGCGCCGCTCGTGTGCGCAAGGTTTCCGCGCGCCTATCTCGACTTGAACCGCGAGCCCTATGAGCTCGACCAGCGAATGTTCGAGACACGTCTGCCGGCTTTCGCCAATACGCGGTCGGTGCGCGTTGCCGGCGGGCTCGGCACGATTGCGCGCGTCGTCGGCGATTCGCAGGAGATCTATGCCCATCGCCTCAAGGTGGACGAGGCGCTCGCCAGGATCGAAAAGCTTTATAAGCCCTATCATCGGACCTTGCAGGCGCTGCTCGGCCGCGCGCGGCAGGCCTTCGGGCTCGCGGTCCTCATCGATTGCCATTCCATGCCGTCGGTTTCGACCCTGCCGCTACCGGAAAGCAGCGATAGGAAAATCAAGGCCGACTTCGTGTTGGGTGATCGTTTCGGCACGAGTTGCGAGACCGAACTCGTCGATTATGTGGAACATGAGCTGCGCGAAAAAGGTTATACCGTTCTGCGCAACAAACCTTATGCCGGCGGCTTCATCACCGAACATTATGGCGACCCGGCAAATAATTTTCATGCCATGCAAATCGAGGTGAACCGCGCTCTTTACATGGACGAACGCAGCCTTGAAAAGGCGGAACGTTTCAAAGAGATCGCGGGCGATCTTTCGAGAGTGTTCGAACGGCTCGCCGCCTATGTCGCGGGCCGATATGGGCGCCAACGCGCCGCTGCCGAATGATCGATCAAAGCCGAGGAGAGCGGAGGACCGCAGAGCTGCCAAAAGAGCCGCTAAGAAATCGAACGAGGCAGCGCGGGCAATCAAACGAGGAAGCGCGGAAACGCGGCAATAAAGAGGCCGCTTGCGATTCGCAAGCGGCCCAAGTCTAGGGAGGAAACGCCCAAGGAGGGCATCGGCGACAACCGGGTTGCCGCACCGCAATAATATGCACGTGCATCGCACAAAGCGCAAGTCCTACTGACCTACTTTAGGAAACTGCGTCCGCGGGCCGCATCCTGATCGCCATTGCCTTGTTTTTCAATCTGTTATCGGAACTGCTACCGTTCAGCCGCACGCTGACGGATGGGGAATCGAGGTCGATCCTCACAGAAAATTAAATTTCCTCTGGCGACCGGGCCCGGTCCGCCCCGTCCGGGAAGGGTTATGACAGCCGTCGATCTAGCCGCCTTTGTCGAAGAGCTTGCCGATCTTGCCGGGCGCACGGTTCTGCCCTTTTTCCGCACGGCGATCGGGGCCGAGGACAAAAGCGCCGGCGGCCAGTTCGATCCGGTGACGGAGGCCGACCGCGCCGCGGAAGTGGCGATGCGCCGGCGCATTCGCGAGACCTTCGCCCTGCATGGAATCATCGGCGAGGAATTCGGCGCAGAGCGGCCGGATGCCGAATATGTGTGGGTGCTCGATCCGATCGACGGGACAAAGAGCTTTATTTCCGGCATGCCCACCTGGGGCTGTCTGATCGGGCTCATCCACAACGGCCGGCCGATCTATGGCGTAATGACGCAGCCTTTCACGCGCGAAAGGTTCGTCGGCGACGGCGAAGTCGCACGTTGGCGCGGGCCCGGACTCGATCATGCGATCACCGAGCGCAAGCTCCATACGCGCTCTTGCGCGACGCTCGCACGGGCGACCGTAATGACGACGTCGCCACTCCTTTATTCCGAGGAGGCCCTGAAAGCCTTCCGGCGCGTCGAGAAGGCAGCTCGGCTGTCTCGCTACGGTTATGATTGCTACGCCTTCGCCATGCTGGCGGCGGGCCATGTCGATTGCGTGATCGAGGCCGATGTGAAGACCCATGACATCGCGCCTCTGATGCCGATCATCGAAGGCGCCGGCGGAATCATCACGACATGGACCGGCGGCGATGCCGCGCAAGGCGGCAATGTGATTGCGGTCGGCGATCCGCGCCTACATGCCGCGGCTCTGAACCTGCTTGCTTCTTAAGAGGCGGGCGCTCTCGGCCGAAGTCGGCGCGCTCTGCGCGGGCGAGCGGGATTGAGCAGCGCTTCGGCGACCGCGTCCCGCGTGCCCGGGATGAAGGCATCGAAAGCCGCCCAAAACAGGCTGCGCAATTCGTCGCGTTCCAAAAGGATGTCGTGGCGTGCGGAGGGGATCGTAATGAAACGGCCGGCCTTGAGCCGGCTCGCGAAAAGTTCGGTCGCGGGCGTCGAGACGACGCGGTCGGCGCCAGCCGCAATGATGAGAATGGGCGTAAGCGTGCGGCGGGCATAATCGGCATTTTCGAATTGGCGCATCAGGCGGAAGGCGGCATTGGCCCAGCCGATTGTCGGATCCCCGATACCGAGCTCGGGCGCTGCCTTGACCACGGCCACGCTCCGCTCATAGCGCGCCTCATCCGAGGTCAATACGGTCTCGGCAAACGGGGTGAGGAAAAGAGACCGTCCGTTGCCACCTGGGATATAGGCGCCGCCGAACCCGATAATGTCGAGCGTTTCGACCAGCATCCGCGCGCCTGTTTTGAACTTAAGCCGATAGAGATCGATCATCGGCGAAGTCGCGACGATCCTGGCAAAGGGCGAGCGGCCGGCGCGCGCTTGGGAAATGAGAATGGCCGCCCCCATGCAATGGCCGAGCGCGAACCAGGGCCGTGGACAGAGCGCTTCGAGCACCTGCTCGCGCAAAGCCGCGAGGTCGCGCTCGTAGACCTCGAAATCGTCGATATGGCCCTTTCGCTTGTTGCGCAGTTGGCGTTCGGAAAGGCCTTGGCCGCGCCAGTCCATGGCGACCACAGCGAAGCCCCGCGCCAGCAGCTCTGAAATCACCTCGAAATATTTTTCGATAAATTCGGCGCGTCCGGGGAGCACGACGACCGTGCCGCGCGCCTGCATCGGCCCCGCCCAGCGCACCGCGCGCACATGCGCCCCGTCCGAGGTGGTAAGCCCACAGAGCGACGCGCCTTCCGGCACGGGGTTTTCTGGCGTTGCAAAAATTTCCATGACGCTAAATCCGCGCCTCGCGCTCAACACCTAGCATTTTTGCGCGCGCCTTCCAGATCCCTTCTGGAGCGGATGGCTCGCTTTCGGGAGGCGCCGGCTTGATCCTTGGGTATTCCGGCTCCAAGGAACAGGGCTCAAATTTCGTGCTTCCGGCCTCTTGATGGGGACGCCGGGGCCTTGCGATAGGCAAAACTTGCTCCCACATTTAAGCTGCGCGGGTCGAAAGAACGCGCAGATACCCGGGGCAGGCCAGGGCAATATGCCGGCCAGCCTCGATTCGCTCTCATGGAGGATGAAATGCGTACGTTAGACCTTTCGCCGCTTTACCGTTCGACCATCGGGTTCGACCGCCTGCTTGATCTCGTCGATCGGGCCGCGGGTTTCGAAGCGGCACCTTCCTATCCACCCTATAACATTGAACGCACGGCCGAAGACGCCTACCGCATCACCATCGCGGTCGCCGGCTTCTCGGACAAGGATCTTTCGATCGAGACCCGGGAAAACAGCCTGATGGTCCGCGGTGCGAAGGAGAGCCGCGAGTCCGACGAGAGCCAACGCGAAGTCCTTTACCAGGGCATTGCCGCGCGCGCTTTCGAGCGCCGGTTCCAGCTCGCCGACCATGTCTATGTGAAGGGCGCGAGCCTGGAGAACGGGCTGCTCCATATCGATCTCGTCCGCGAAGTGCCGGAAGCGCAGAAGCCGCGGCAGATTCCGATCGGCAAAACGGGGCCCAAGGTCGTCGAAGGCGACAAGGCCGAAAAAGCCGCTGCCTAATATTCCGGGCCGAAGCTTTTGAAGGGCGTCGTGCGCGACGCCCTTTTTATTGTTGCGAGACGCCGGTTATTGTTGCGAGACGCCGGGCGGTTGAGAAGAGCTCGGCTCTTTTCTCTCCGATGTCTGTTGCGGCTTGCTGGTTTTGGCCGGTTTCGATTCGCCAAGTTCAGCTCCGGCCGACTTTGCCGGCTTTTTTGCGAAAGGCGCCAGTTTCGTATTCTCGATGACCGTACCGCGATAGGCGTCGAAAACGAGCCGATGCGGCAGGCCATGCGCATCTTCGGCTTCGGCGAGATAGATCTTGTCCTTGTGGCGCGGCGTCGCGAGAAGATGAAAGCCCATAAGGGCCACGCGGCGGCGGATCTCGGACAGAGGAAGAATGCCGACCGCGGCCTCGTTTTCTCCATCGATACGCGGCGTGCTTTCGGCAATGTGACGGCGCTCGCCGTAAATCGGTCCGGGCGGCATTGGCGGCGGGTAGCCGTCGTAATAGGGCTCACTCCAGGGGGCCGGAAAATACTGGGCCTGCGCGGGCGAAGAGGAAAGCGCAAAAGCCAAGAGCGTCGAAAATCCAAGGAGCACCGTCGCGCTCTCGAGCCGTCTGCGCTGCGCTCTTTCGATCATCTACTCCTCCGTACATGCGGCGCCGATGCGCCATGTTTACGGTCCACAAGGAATCCGGCGAAAGTCGGCACGCTTTGCGGCGACGATCGGATCATCGCAGGCATAAACTTCAGGCTTCCACATGGCGCGACAGAGATTTTTTTCTGGAACGCCCGTGTGGCTTGTGTTTTGCTCCTATATTGAGTATTCGGGGCGCGGGGATAGGACAGCTTTGCTGACCTTTTAAGTCCGGATTTAGGCATTTGGCCGGTGCCGGACGTCCAACCGCGAATTCGCAATCTCCGACATTGAGATCGGGCTGGGGTTTGGGATCATGGCGGCTGCAAAGAAACAAAAGCTGACGATAGGCTCGCAACGGGCGACGGCGCAGCTTGCGTTTGATCCCGGTCTGCCGCCGGCGCAGGGTCTTTACGCGCCCGAGCGCGAGCACGATTCCTGCGGCGTCGGTTTCGTTGCCGACATGCATAATCGCAAGTCGCACGACATTGTCGCCAAGGGGCTCGAAATCCTCTTGAACCTCGATCACCGGGGCGCCGTCGGCGCAGACCCGAAGGCAGGCGACGGCTGCGGCATTCTCGTACAGATTCCGCATCGCTTCTTTGCCGCTGAAGCGCAAGCGCTGGGCTTTGCGCTGCCCGAGCCCGGCGAATATGCGATCGGCCCGCTTTTCCTGCCGCGCGAGGCGGAAATGCGCGCCACCATCATGGCCATTGTCGAGCAGACGGTTGCCGAAGAAGGCCAAGTCTTCCTCGGGTGGCGGGACGTGCCGGTCGACAACAGCGGCCTCGGCGAGAGCGTCAGGCCGAGCGAGCCGGTCATCAAGCAATATTTCGTCGGACGCGGCGCCATTCCGGGGCAGGGGTCCGAGCAGGATCGGTTCGAGCGCCGGCTCTATATTCTCCGCAAGGTGATCGCGAGCAAGGTGCATGCCTTGAACGATCCGCGCGCGGCGCAATTCTACGCGCTCTCTTTATCTTCGCGCACGATCGTCTACAAGGGCCTGCTGCTCGCAAGCCAGCTCGGCGAATATTTCAAGGATCTGCAGCATCCGCTGTTCGAATCGGCGCTGGCGCTCGCCCATCAGCGGTTCTCGACCAACACGTTCCCGACCTGGTCGCTCTCCCATCCCTATCGGATGGTCGCTCATAACGGCGAGATCAACACGCTGCGCGGCAACGTCAATTGGATGGCGGCGCGTGAGGCTTCGGTCGCCTCCGACCTTTTCGGCGCCGACATCAAGAAGCTTTGGCCGATCTCCTATGAAGGCCAGTCGGACACGGCCTGTTTCGACAATGCGCTCGAATTCCTGGTTCAAGGCGGCTATTCGCTCGCCCATGCGATGATGATGCTGATCCCGGAGGCCTGGGCCGGCAATCCGCTGATGGACGAGGAGCGGCGCGCCTTCTATGAATATCACGCCGCGCTGATGGAGCCCTGGGACGGCCCGGCCGCCATGGCCTTCACCGACGGGCGCCAGATCGGCGCCACTCTCGACCGCAATGGCCTGCGTCCGGCACGCTATATCGTGACCGACGACGGGCTCGTCGTGATGGCTTCCGAGGTCGGCGTTCTGCCGATCCTCGAAGAGAAGATCGTCATCAAATGGCGGCTGCAACCCGGCAAGATGCTGCTCGTCGATCTCGAAGAAGGGCGCATTATTTCCGACGACGAGATCAAGACGAAGCTCGCCCGGCTGCACCCTTATGGGAGCTGGCTCAAGCGCAGTCAGATCAAGCTCGAGGAATTGAAGCCCGTTGCGCCGCGCATGACGCGCAGCGATGTGTCGCTGCTCGATGGCCAGCAGGCATTCGGCTATACGCAGGAAGACCTTTCGCTCCTGATGGAGCCGATGGCGGCAACCGGCCAGGAGGCGGTCGGCTCGATGGGCACCGACACGCCGATCTCGGCGCTGTCCTCGAAGTCGAAGCTTCTCTACACCTATTTCAAGCAGAATTTCGCACAGGTGACGAACCCGCCGATCGACCCGATCCGCGAAGAGCTCGTCATGAGCCTCGTCTCCTTCATCGGTCCGCGGCCGAATATTTTCGATCATCAGGGCAATGCCAAGCGCAAGAGGCTCGAGGTCAAGCAGCCGATCCTGACCAATGGCGACCTCGAAAAGATCCGCGCCATCGGCATGATCGAAGAAACGTTCGACACGCGCACGCTCGACATCACCTATTCGGCCGATGCCGGCGCCGAGGGCATGGGCGAAGCCCTCACAAGACTCTGCAACCGCGCCGAACAGGCGGTCCATAGCGGCTATACGATCATTATCCTCTCCGACCGCCTCGTCGGACCGGACCGCATTCCCATTCCGGCGCTGCTCGCGACGGCGGCCGTTCATCACCATCTCATCCGCAAGGGGTTGCGCACCTCGGTCGGCTTGGTCGTCGAGTCGGGCGAGCCGCGCGAAGTGCATCATTTCGCGCTGCTCGCCGGCTATGGAGCGGAGGCGATCAACCCCTATCTCGCGTTCGAGACCCTGGCCGCAATGGCGGCGGACTTCCCGGAGGACGTAGACGCGCAGGAGGCCTGCAAGCGCTACATCAAATCCATCGACAAGGGCCTGCTCAAGGTCATGTCGAAGATGGGAATCTCGACCTATCAATCCTATTGCGGCGCGCAGATCTTCGATGCCGTCGGGCTCAACCGGGAATTCGTCGAACGTTACTTCAACGGCACGGCCTCGGTGATCGGCGGCGTCGGGCTCGATGAAATCGCTCTGGAGACGCTGCGCCGGCATCAGGATGCGTTCGGCGAGTCGCCGGTCTATCGCAACGCGCTCGACGTCGGCGGCGATTACGCCTTCCGCATCCGCGGCGAATCGCATTGCTGGACGCCGCAGACCGTCTCGCTCCTCCAACACGCCGTGCGCGGCAATGCGCTCGAAAAATATCGCGCCTACGCGGCGCTGCTCAATGACCAGAGCGCGCAGCCTCTGACGATCCGCGGCCTGTTCCGCATCAAGAGCGCAGAGGAAGATGGGCGCAAGCCAGTGCCGCTCGATGAGGTCGAGAGCGCGGCCTCGATCGTGCGCCGCTTCTCGACCGGCGCCATGTCCTTCGGTTCGATCTCGCGCGAGGCGCACACGAATCTCGCAATTGCGATGAACCGTATCGGCGGCAAGTCCAACACGGGCGAGGGCGGCGAGGAATCGGATCGCTATAAGCCGCTGCCGAATGGCGATTCGATGCGCTCGGCGATCAAGCAAGTGGCTTCAGGTCGGTTCGGCGTCACCGCCGAATATCTCGTCAATTCCGACGTGATGCAGATCAAGATGGCACAGGGCGCCAAGCCCGGCGAAGGCGGCCAATTGCCCGGCCACAAGGTCGATGCGGTGATCGCCAAGGTGCGCCATTCGACGCAAGGGGTCGGCCTCATCTCGCCGCCGCCGCATCACGATATCTATTCGATCGAGGATTTGGCGCAGCTCATCTTCGACCTGAAGAACGTCAATCCTGCGGGCGACGTCTCGGTGAAGCTCGTCTCGGAGGTCGGCGTTGGGACCGTCGCGGCAGGCGTTTCGAAAGCGCGTGCGGACCACGTGACGATTTCCGGCTTCGAAGGCGGTACCGGCGCTTCGCCGCTCACCTCGATCAAACATGCCGGCAGTCCCTGGGAAATCGGGCTCGCCGAGACGCATCAGACATTGGTTTTGAACAGGCTGCGCTCGCGCATCGCGGTTCAAGTCGACGGAGGCGTGAGGACCGGGCGCGACGTCGTCATCGGCGCTTTGCTCGGCGCCGACGAATTCGGCTTCGCAACCGCGCCATTGATTGCGTCGGGCTGCATCATGATGCGCAAGTGCCATCTGAACACCTGTCCGGTCGGGGTTGCGACGCAAGACCCGGTGCTGCGCAAGCGTTTCGTCGGCCAGCCCGAGCACGTGATCAATTTCTTCTTCTTCGTCGCCGAGGAAGTGCGCGAATGGATGGCGAGGCTCGGCTACCGCACGTTCGACGAGATGATCGGCCAGATGCAGATGCTCGACAAGCAAAAGCTCGTCGAACATTGGAAGGCCAAGGGGCTCGATTTCTCCAAGCTCTTCCATAAGCCGCAGGCCTCCGAACCGGAAGCTGTCTACCATTCGTCGCGCCAGGATCACAAAATTGCGGATGTGCTCGACCGCAAGCTGATCGAAGAGGCGCGTGCCAGCATCGAACGGAGCGCCAAGACGCGGATCGAGAGCAAGATCCACAATACCGACCGCACCACGGGCGCGATGCTCTCCGGCGAGATCGCGCGCCGGTGTGGTCACGCCGGCCTGCCGGACGACACGATCCACGTGTGCTTCAAAGGCACGGCCGGGCAGAGCTTCGGAGCCTGGCTCGCGCATGGCGTGACGCTCGAGCTCGAAGGCCAGGCGAACGACTATGTCGGGAAGGGTCTTTCGGGCGGCCGTGTCATCATCTATCCACCGGCCGCTTCGCGCATTGTGCCGGAAGAGTCGATTATCGTCGGCAATACGGTGCTCTACGGTGCGATTTCCGGCGAGTGCTATTTCCGCGGTGTTGCCGGCGAGCGCTTCGCGGTCCGCAATTCGGGCGCGATCGCGGTCGTCGAAGGCACGGGCGATCACGGCTGCGAATATATGACGGGCGGGGTGGTTGTCGTCATCGGCAAGACGGGGCGCAATTTCGCTGCCGGCATGTCGGGCGGCATCGCTTACGTGCTCGATGAGGACGGCACGTTCGCCGACCGCTGCAATCTTGCGATGGTCGAGCTCGAACCGGTTGCCGAGGAAGAGGAGCGGATGCAGAAGTCCTATCACCAGGGCGGCGATCTCGACTTCCACGGCCGCGTGGACATCATGCGCGATATGACGCGCTTCGATGCCGAGCGCCTGCATCAGCTCATTAGCAATCATGCGGCTTATACCGGTTCGGCGCGGGCCCGCATGATCCTCGAGAAGTGGGACGAGTATAAAGGCAAGTTCCGCAAAGTGATGCCGGTCGAATATCGCCGCGCGCTCGCCGAACTCATGGCGCGGGAGACCGAAGCACCGCTGCTCGCCGCTGCCGGCGAATGATCAGCCCTCGCAGCAAGGGCGCATGCCTTCGCACAGCAAGGCCGGCGCCCATGAAGGTCCATGCCTAAACGGGACGAGAATGGGAAAAGTTACAGGTTTCCTCGAGATCGATCGGCGCGACCGGCGTTACTTGCCGGCTTCCGACCGCATCCGCAATTACAGGGAATTCATGATCCCGCTGTCGGAAGAGGCGACGCGGGACCAGGCTGCGCGCTGCATGAGCTGCGGCATTCCCTATTGTCATAACGGCTGTCCGGTCAACAATCAGATCCCCGACTGGAATGACCTCGTCTACCGCAAGGATTGGGAAGAAGCGGCGCGCAATCTTCATTCGACGAATAATTTTCCGGAATTCACCGGCCGCGTCTGCCCGGCGCCGTGCGAAGCCGCATGCACGCTGAACCTCATCGACAGTCCGGTGACCATCAAGACGATCGAATGCGCTATCGCCGATCGCGCGCTTGCAAGCGGCTGGACCAATCCGGAGCCGCCGACGAGCCGTACGGGGAAACGCGTGGCAATTATCGGCTCGGGACCCGCGGGGCTTGCCTGCGCCCAGCAGCTCGCCCGCGTCGGCCACGAGGTGCATGTCTTTGAGAAGAATGGCAAGCCGGGCGGCCTGCTGCGCTACGGCATTCCGGACTTCAAGATGGAGAAACATCTGATCGACCGCCGCGTGCAGCAGATGGAAGCGGAAGGCGTGAACTTCCATTGCAATGTCCATGTCGGCGTCGATCTCGATGCGGCGCAGCTCCTTGAGGAATTCGATGCCGTGGTGCTCGCCGGCGGGGCGGAAAAGCCGCGGGATCTTCCGATTCCCGGCCGCGATCTCGCCGGCATCCATTTCGCCATGGATTTCCTGCCTCAGCAGAACCGCCGCGTGAGCAAAGAGCCGTTCCAGACCAATCTGCCGATCCTTGCCGGGGCCAAACGCGTCATCGTGATCGGCGGAGGCGACACGGGGTCCGATTGCATCGGCACGTCGGTGCGCCAAGGCGCGGTCAGCATTCTACAGCTCGAAATCATGCCCATGCCGCCGGAGAAGGAGGATAAGCTCCTCACTTGGCCGGAATGGCCGATGAAGCTGCGTACCTCGTCGAGCCACGAAGAAGGCGCCAAGCGCGATTTCGGCGTGCTCACCAAAGAATTTCGCGGCGAGAACGGCGCAGTCAAGCAGCTCATTTGCACGCGCCTCGATGCCAATATGAAGGAGATCCCCGACAGCAGCTTTGCGATCGATGCCGATCTCGTGCTGCTCGCCATGGGTTTCGTGTCGCCTATCCATGAGGGCCTGCTCGAGCGGCTCGGCGTCGCTTTCGATAAGCGCGGCAATGTCGCAGCCGATACGCTGAGCTACAAATCTTCGATCGACAAGGTCTTCGCTTGCGGCGACATGCGGCGCGGCCAATCGCTCGTCGTCTGGGCGATCCGCGAAGGGCGGCAGGCGGCACATGCCGTCGATCTTCATCTGATGGGCTCGACTCTCCTGCCGCGGTGAGAGGGCGCGCACTTTCCCGGCCGGCGCAAAGCGCCGAGCCGGGACCCAGGGGCAAACGCACTTCGGCAACATTGTCCCGGTTGCCCCTCCCGGATCTTCGCCCTCGAACAAGTCCAAGGGCTCGTCCGGGAAAGAGGGCTCCCACTTTCCCGGCCGGCGTAAAGCGCCGAGCCGGGACCCAGGGGCAAACGCGTCTTCGGCAACATTATCCCGGTTGCCCCTAGATCCCGGATCTTCGCCCTCGAACAAGTCCGAGGGCTCGTCCGGGAAAGTGGGCTATTAGCCCCAGCGCATCTGGATCCCGGATCTTCGCCCTCGGACAAAGCCGAGGGCTCGTCCGGGAAAGTGGGCTACCTAGATCCCGGATCTTCGCCCTCGAACAAGTCCGAGGGCTCGCCCGGCAAAGCGGCTCTCACTTTCCCGGCCGGCAACACCGGCTATTTCGCCTTGGCGAGCAGGCCATTCCACACGTCGCGCACCGACGTGCCGTTGCAATAGACATTGTCGATCTGCCAGCCGTTATCCGACTTCACCAGCTTGAAGACGAAATAGTGAGTCGGAGATTTTTGGCCGGCCAGATTCTGCGTCAGGACCGCCGAGACTTGCGCAGCCTCGCCGTCAACCGACACTTTCCGGATCTCGATGGGCTTGGTGAGCGAGAAATCATTGCCCTGGACGAAGAAGTCGTCGTCCATATTGCCGCTCTTCGTGACGCGTTGATACAGATCGAGAAGGCTCGGATCGAAGACCTGTGCGGCGAGCTTGTCGTCGAAACCGTTCTTGGGCGGATCGTTTCCCGGTCCATAGCTCGCATAGAGTGCTTTGACGGCGTCTTCAGGTGATTGGAATTGTGCGGCAAGCGGAGTCGCAAAGACGAGGCACAGGATCGCGAACACCAGGAACCGACGCATCACGATATCCTCCCGTTTGCTTCGGATTATCGCCTTCGCGCTAAATGCCGCGCGCAAGACGGCTGTGCGTGCGGCCATAAAGGAAATAGATCGCAAGCCCGATGACGAGCCAGATGGCGAGCCTGATCCAGGTGTCGGGCGGCAGCCCTATCATCAGAAAGACCGATGCCAATGCGCCGAGCGGGGCGATCAGAGCTACCGCCGGCACTCTGAACGGCCGATGAATCTCGGGATGGCGGAAGCGCAAGATGAGTACGCCGAAACACACGATCGTGAACGCGAAGAGCGTACCGATCGAGACAAGCTCCCCGACTAGCCCGATCGGGGCGAGCCCGGAGAGAAGCGCAACCGCAAGCCCGGTGACGATTGTCGTTATGTATGGCGTGCGAAAGCGCGGATGAACACGCGCCGCGATCGGCGGGAGGAGTCCGTCGTGCGCCATCGAATAAAAGATCCGCGATTGCGCGAGCAGCAGGACCAGAACGACCGAGCTGAGCCCCAGGATGGCGCCGAATTTCACCGCAGGCGCAAAGAATCCGAAGCCGATGTGATCGACGCCGACCGCGATCGGGTCCGGAACGTTGAGCTTGTCATAGGGTATGATTCCGGTAATGACGAGGCCGACGAGAACATAGAGCACTGTGCAAATGCCGAGCGAACCCAGGATCGACCGCGACATGTCGCGCTGCGGATCCAAGGATTCCTGCGCCGCGGTCGAGACCGCATCAAATCCGATATAGGAGAAGAACACGACGCCCGCGCCGCGCAGAACGCCGCCCCAACCATAATGCCCCGGCCCGAGCGAAGGGGGAACAAAGGCGCCATGCGGATTCGTGGCGGTGACCCAATTCGAGGTTTTGAAAAACCACATGCCGATGAGAATGAAAGAGACGATAATCGCGAGCTTTATGGCAACGATCAGATTGTTGACGCGAGCCGAATCGCGAATGCCGATCACAAGCAACGTGCTGACGCCGACGATAACCAGTGCGGCCGGAACATTGAAAATCGCATCGGTATGGGACCATTTATAGGTTGCAGGATCGAAGACGAAGGGCGCGCTCGCGTAGGCGGAAGGAATATGGATACCGAGATCGCGTAGGAAGCTCGTGACATAGCCCGACCAGCCGATGGCAACGGTTGCCGACCCCAGTGCATATTCGAGGATAAGGTCCCATCCGATCATCCAAGCGATGAACTCGCCCATGGTTGCATAGGCATAAGTATAGGCGCTGCCGGCGACGGGTACGGTCGAGGCCATTTCCGCATAGCAAAGGCCGGCGAGCGTGCAGGCAAAGCCCGAGAGAATGAAGGACAGCGCGATGGCGGGGCCGGCGAATTCGGCCGCGGCATGGCCGGTCAGCACGAAAATGCCGGCGCCGATAATTCCGCCGATGCCGAGCGCGATGAGGCTCGGCAGACGCAACGTTCGTTTCAGCGGCGGGTTCCCGTGCGCGACGATCCGCTGTACTTCGGTATCCGCAGCCTCCGCCTCGAGGAGCGCGATTGGCTTGCATGCGAAAAGATCGGTCATGATTTCCCCCCTCGACCGGTATGCGAAAAAGTGGCCACCGGTTCTTCGCGTAAATCCAGCTCTAATTCTTTGGCATCGATCGCGTTCGTGGTTTTGGATCGACTCGATCCAGAATCGTCGCGATCTCGGACGCGCTCGGGAAATGCGGTGGCGAGCGCGAGCTTGTTCGGTTCGAGGACGCCGCGTTCGGTTATGAGACCGCTGACGAGCCGCGCCGGCGTCACGTCAAAAGCCGGGTTGGCGGCAGGACTTGCTTTCGGCGTCAAGCGGATCGTTTCGACGCGCCCGTCCTCGGTCAGGCCGCGCACATGGGTCACTTCACGTTCGCTGCGCTCTTCGATGGGGATCTGGCTTGCGTCTTCGAGCGAGAAGTCGATCGAGGAGGAAGGCGCGGCCACATAGAAGGGCACGCCATTGTCATGCGCGGCAAGCGCCTTGAGATATGTGCCGATCTTGTTGCAGACGTCGCCCGTCGCGGTCGTGCGGTCGGTGCCGACGATGACGAGGTCGATGGCGCCACGCTGCATGAGATGGCCGCCGGCATTATCGACGATAACCCGATGCGGAATGTTCTCATGGGCGAGCTCCCAGGCGGTGAGCGAAGCGCCTTGATTGCGCGGCCGCGTCTCATCGACAAAGACGCGGATGTCGATGCCGGCGTCGTGCGCCTTGTAGATCGGTGCCGTGGCCGTGCCCCAATCGACGGTGGCGAGCCAGCCGGCATTGCAATGGGTGAGGATATTCACCGGGCCGCCTTTCTTTTCGGCGATCGCGCGGATGAGGTCGAGGCCATGTCGGCCGATTGCGGCACATTGAGCTATATCGATTTCGGCGAGTTCTCCGGCGCCCGCGAGCGCTGCGTCATAGCGCGCGCTCGGCGGAAGAGACTGCAAGCGATGTTTCATTGCGGCGAGCGCCCAGGCGAGATTGACGGCGGTCGGGCGCGTTGCGAGCAGTTCTGCGGAAGCCGCGGCAAGCCCCGCATCCGACGGGTCTCGTCGCATTGCAAGGGCGAGGCCATAGGCGGCGGTAACGCCGATCAGCGGCGCGCCGCGAACTTTCATATCCTTGATCGCAATGGCTGCGTCAGTCAGGTTCTTGAGGCTCAAGATGACGAATTCGTGCGGCAGCCGGGTCTGGTCGATGATCCTGACCTCGCCACCATCCCGCCAGATTGTTCGATAAGGATTTCCATCGACGCGCATGCGATCACCCACGTGCAGCATAAGAGCGCGCGGCCGCCTCTGCCGCAATGCTCCTTGAGATGAACGGCCAAAAGCCGCCTAATTAACAAGCTTTTAACGAAATCTGCTGCAGTCTCCTAACCCGTTGTTAACCCGGGGTCGCACCCATGGATTTGGAACCGCAAAACGAACCGAAACTCGCTGTGCCCGTGCCCGACGCGCCCGATCAGGCTGCGCAGGGGGCCGGCGCTGCACCGGGAAGCGCGGCAGCCGGGGCGCCCCAAGCGGCTCTTTCCGGTCCAGCCGAAACTGCCGCCGCGCCAGAGACGGCTCCGGCCAGTGTGCCGCAACCGGAAGCGCCGAAGGAAGATCCCAAAGGGAAGAAACAAGAAGCGGTACCGAGCGTGCCGCCCATTCCGAGTTCGGCGCTTGTCATTCTGCCGCCCTCGATGCGCAGGTTCGAATCCGAGAAGGAGAGGGAGCCGAAGCGCCCGGCAGGTCGCGGCGGATTGTTCCGCTATGCCTCGCGCGCGGCCATCTTCCTCCTGCTCGCAGGCGGAGCCTTTGCCGCAGGGGGGCGTTATCTCGGATCGGTCCCGTTGCTCCATGGCGCAGCTGATCCCTCCGCGCCCGCTTGGCAAGCTGCAAAGAACAATAATGACCCGAGTGCCGGCAGCGCCCAGGCTACGACGGCCGCTTTGAGCGATCAGGTCCATGGCCTCGAAGCGAGGTTCGACGCGATGCAAAGCGCCGTCGAGACGCATGCGCCGGACGAAATTCGCTCGCTCCAAGAGAATATCGACGCGCTGAAAGCGAGCCTCGAGGCGGAAAAGGCGCAGACCGATGCCTCGATCGCGCAACTTTCGGCCAAGCTGGATCAATTGGAGAAATTGAACCCACGTCTTGCAGCGCTCGAGAAAAACGAGCGCGGGGAGGCGAAGTCCGAGAAAGCGATCGATCCGAAGGCCATTCAGGCAACGCTGGAGCGGGCGGCAAGGTCCGAAAGGGCGGATGCGATGACCACGGCTTCCGTGCCGGCGAATGTCGAATCGAAGGCGCAACCGGCGGCGGTCGAGCCGCAGAGAAAGCCGCCGCTCCTGACCAATTGGGTCGTGCGTGACGTCTATGACGGAATCGCGCTCGTCGAAGGTCCGGAAGGCGCCATCGAAGTCATGCCGGGCGACGTGCTTCCCGGTGCCGGCGTCGTCAAATCGATCGAGCGGCGCGGCGGCGGCTGGGTCGTTCTGACGAGCCGCGGCCTCGTTCAATACGCCGGCGAATAGGATCGACTTTATCCGCTTTGCGCCCGCTCGCGGAGAAGTCTATCGTTCCCTCCCCAAAAGGGAGGGAACGTTTCATTTTACGTCCTTGGGCAGAAAATAGGCGAGAAGCCCGATGGCAGGCAGGAAGGCGGTCACGTGGTAGACCGCTCGAATGCTCGTGAGATCGGCAAGCTCGCCAAGCACCGCCGCGCCCAATCCGGCCATGCCGAAAGCAAAGCCAAAGAACAATCCGGCGACCGTGCCGACGCGTCCCGGCAAAAGCTCCTGCGCAAAGACGATGATCGCCGAGAAAGCCGAGGAGAGAACGAAGCCGATGATGAAGGCGAGCACGCCCGTCGCCGGCAGATTGGCGAAGGGCAGGGCGAGCGTGAACGGCAGGACGCCGAGGATCGAGCCCCATATGACATAGCGCCGGCCGATCTTGTCACCGATCGGTCCGCCGAAAAACGTGCCGAGTGCCGAGGCGGCCAGAAAGACGAAGAGAAAGATCTGCGCCGTCGGGACGGATACGCCGAACTTCGAAATCAGATAGAAGGTGAAATAGCTGTTGAGGCTCGCGAGATAAACGAATTTCGAGAAGACGAGCGCCAGCAGGATCGCAATCGAGATGGCGACGTGTTTGCGCGTCAGGCCTTCGGCATGAAGCTGTCGGCGCGGCCGCTGCGGCTTGTTGGCAACCTGCGCCGCATACCAATTGCTGATGCCTATCAAGAGGCCGATGGCGAGAAGCGGCACGAGCGAAAGCCAAGCGATCGCCCGCTGCCCATGCGGCACGATGATAAAGGCAGCGAGCAAAGGCCCTGTCGCAGCACCCGTGTTGCCGCCGACCTGAAACAGGGATTGCGCAAAGCCGTGCCGGCCGCCCGCCGCCATCCGCGCCACGCGCGAAGCTTCCGGATGAAAAATGGACGAGCCAATGCCGACCAAGGCGGCTGCGAGGACCACTTGGCTGAAATCGCGCGCCATCGAGAGCAGAAGAAGGCCGATCAAGGTTGCGCCCATGCCGACCGGCAGCGAATAGGGACGCGGATGCCGGTCCGTGGAGAGACCGACGAGCGGCTGCAGCAGCGAGGCCGTGAGCTGAAAGGCGAGCGTGATTATGCCGACCTGGCCGAAGTCGAGATGAAACGAACTCTTGATGACGGGATAGATCGCCGGCAGCAAAGACTGAACGGTGTCGTTCAGAAGATGCGCGAGACTGAGCGTCAGGAGCAGAGCGAAAAGAGTAGTCTCACCGGTTCCGTGGCCGGACCGGACTTCAGCTTTGGCGTCCATGGTTGATGTGTCGCGGTCGTGCTAAGTGCCGGCAGACGGGTCGCGCGAGACCCACGGCGGGCGGATATTTTCCCAGGCTCGTTTTAGTCTCAAGATGTTGAATTGGCAAGGATCGGTCGCAGAGTCTTGATGCCGCATAGCCGGGCGATCAATTCCTGGGTCAAGGAAAGGCCGAGCCTATATTGAACGCTTGATCGGCAGCTCCAATTTTCCGCAGATCCGAAGGGCGCGAACAGGAGGGGCGACATGAACGACAATTCGATGGTGGACCCTAGGCTCGAAGCCATTATTGCCGCCGAGCGACAGCGCTGCATCAACCGCGTGTTGAAATATGCGGCGCTTCGCGATCAGGCCGCGATCGATCTCGACAAGGCAGCGCTGGGGGAGGGCGATGACCTGCCGAGCGAAGGCGCTTCGGAACGAGCGCGCATGCAGGCGGAAGTCGCGCGCGATGTTGCGCGTTTCCTGGAAGAAGAGGCCTAGGGGCAGTGTGCTCGCGGCCGCTTATTGGGCGGCCTGAAGCGCCCAAGTCGGCACCGTAGATTTCGCGGGGAACGTGCCGAACGAGCAAGTTTCCCAGAAGCTCCGGTCGGAAGGCCGCAACCTCCAGGCGTCGTGCTCTTGCGCGGTCAGGGCGCGAAACTCACCCCGCCGATTGATCAATCCCACTGCCGTCTGGTCGTCGGTCACGACGGCGAGATCCGGCGTGACGCAGGTGAACTTGTAGCGATCCTCGTTCGCCCACCACGAGACGCAGAAGCCCTGATCGCGCACGCCGAGATAAACCTTGCGGCCGTCGATTTCGTACGCGCGAATAAAAACTTCGTCGAATATTTTCGGCATGGAAAAACTCTGAAAATATATGACCGAAATAATAAAGCTTTAAGCATCCGTGACATTGCAACGATCGGCGGAGCAACGCAAGGGAATTAAGAGAGAATTAAGCAAGCGCTCGTAATCGCGCGGCCGCTCAAGGTGGTCCGGACTCTCGTGATTGCGTGACAAGCTGATGATGTAGCGCGCTAAATCAGTTTAAGTCTGATTTGCCAGTAGAAGCGCAGGAGCTCGAGGAACAGCGCATGAAGCTGCCTGAAAATGGGTCCGCCTGCGCGAGCCTGGGCCGCCTTTCTCGCCAAAGTATGCATCGCCTGGGTTAAAATGCCGATCGATGAGGTTCTCCTCGCGAACTCGTCGATGTGCGACGCGACATGCGCAAGGATGAGCTTGGTTGCGATCGAGGCGAGTTCTGTTCCCGGCTCGAAGGGCAAAAGATTGTTGAGCGCCGCGGTCCTGGTGAATCTATTGGCACCGTGAATTCGATAGGCGGAGAGCGTCCTCTCGATCAGAATGCTGCCGGTGAATGCGTTGATGGCATAATTGAAAAATGCATCCGTCGATCGCCTGAGGTCCGCCAGACCCGGGCAATCGACGAAGAGCGCAAGCGCATCGCGCCGGTACATGGTTCCGGAAGTCGGCGCCCACACCCAATCGAGGGTGGTCGGTCGAACAAATTTCACCTTGAGGCATTCGCGCTGAGCACGCGCAAACAAGGCGTGGCCATCGGGGATCCGGCCGGACTCGGTGAGTGCAATCTCCAAGAAGCTTTTCGGATCGCGTTTGCCGCTCGCATCGAAGACTGTTCCCAGCACGACGGCTTTGTTGACGACCTGCGCCATATCGCTCGAGGTAAATCCGACTGCGAACGGCGCCGACATATGAACGAAATAATGTGTTTCGGCGAAAGCCTCGAATAGATAATCGTCGGCGTCCACGAACACGACATATTCGCCGGACGACTGGTGATAGCCGTCGAGACAGGCCGCACTTTGCCCGGCATTGCTCGACTTGAAGATTGTTTGAAGCTTGGGATGATCTCTCTTGAGAGTCGAAACCACGTCAGCCGAGTCATCCGTGGAACAATCGTCGACGACGATACATTCGATATTGGGGTAGGTCTGGCTGAAAATCGACTCGACACACTGGGGCAAAAATCGTCCATAATTGTAATTGATCACGATGAAACTGATGGTCGGCAATTGGGCGCCGGCAAATGGATCGCAAAAGCTCATAAAATATCCGTATGCAATGCGGCAATTGCGTCCGGCAAAATGCTCAGACGCTCAGAAATTTTGTTAGGTATACTATGGAGTGGGCGAAAAGCAATTTAGAACGACTACAAGAATGGCGCTGCAGAATAAGAGCCGTTCGCCAAGCTTATGTCGGACGCCACGGCCGCGACGCATCGATATTTTTCCCGCGGCTCTATAGCGAGAAAATTCAATGGCGCAAGCTGTTCGGCTTGGTGCCCATGCACAAGGTCTTTTGCGACAAGCTCTCGACGCGCAGGTATGTCGAGGAAATGGGACTTGGCAATCTGCTTTCCGAGCTCGTGTGGTCCGGCACGGATCTCGCTCAATCGCCGATCCGGTCACTCACTTTTCCTTTCGTCCTCAAAAGCAATCACGCAAGCAGGCAGTACATATTCGTTCACGATCCCGCATCGATGAATTATGACGAGCTGTCCGCTGAGGCGGAGCGCTGGCTGAGCATCTACTGGGGGGAACTCACCAACGAGTGCGGCTATTGCGGTATCCCGAGGCGCTTGATGATCGAGCGCATGATTATGAATCCGGACGGGTCTCAGCCGATCGAACATCGGGTCTTCGTCTTCGGGGGGAAAGTGAAAATCATCGCCAGCATGATCGTCGAGGGCGGCGGCGTTTTCAGTCTCTTTCATACCGCGGACTGGGAAAGACTGAACTGGACGGCGGTCAACGAGCCCTATGAGCCTGGGCTCCCGAGGCCGCAACGTCTCGATGAGATCATCGCCATTTCTGAAAAGCTTTGCGGCGAGTGTGACCACCTTAGAATCGATTTCTATGACGATTGCGTAAGGCTCTATGTCGGGGAAATTACGGTCTATACCTGGTCGGGTCTCCAACCGCTCGAGCCGCCCGAGGCCGATGCGATCATCGGCGCCTATTGGAAGCTCGATTGGCCTTTGCCGAGAGCGCTTGCGAAAATCGCCTTCGGACGCTGGGGCATCCTCGGCCTAGAGGATCATCGCGGTAGGGAGAGCGCCGCGGCCTTGGCGCGATAGGCGACGACATTTGGGGCAAGCTCCGCAGCTCGGCGATAAGCAAGCTCCGCTTCGCGGTAGGCGCCGGCACATACATGTGCCGCCGCGGCAAGGTCCCAGGCGAGGTCGCCAAAAAGACGCTTGTCGTAGGCGACAAGCTCTTCTTCCAGGCTCTCGGGATCGACGGATCTCAATCGGTCGGCAATGGCGAGCGCAGACGCATGGTCTCCTTTCGAAAGATCGAAGCGGGCCTTGAGATAGAGAATCGACCAGTCCTTCGGCGCCTCCAGCAGAAGCGAGGCAAGCACCGGTTCCGCATCTTCTCCCGCCTCGAGAAGCAAGCGCGCATAGGTCTTGGCGAGCTGCCGGCGATCGCTGGCCGTCTTCGGCAGGCGGCTGTCTATTGGAATTTGCAGGCCGCAACGGCAGGCTTCGATAGCCTCGCATTTGCGCTCGAGGCTTGCCAAGGTCTCGGCCAGATGATGCCAGCAATAGGGGCGGGCGGGGTTTTCGGCGACTTCCTTCTGCAGAAGCGGAAGATTGCGCGCGTGCTTATGCGATTGATCGCCCTCATAGCCCAAATGTTCGATAAGAACCGGCGTTTTCGCTATGGAAAGATCGCGTTGCGCGGCGAAGGCATAAAGATCCGGCAGATGGCTTTCGTGTATGCGCCCTTTGAACCTGATTTGCCGATCGTTCACGAACAATCGAGGCTCGTTGTAGCACGTATATCCGAGCTTCGGCCTAAAACGGACATAAGCTCCTGCGCTTGTCCGACTATCGAGAAAGCTGCCGATCGGAAGGTTGGAGGGCGTTTTCACGCGCTCGTCGGCATCGATATAAAGAATCCAATCTGCGTCGACTTCGTCCAGCGCTCTATTGCGCGCGGCTGCGAAGTCGCCATCCCAGGCACGAACAAAAAGCCTCGCGCCGAACGAGGAGGCGATCGCCTGCGTTCCGTCCGAGGAACCTGTGTCTACGACGACAACGTCGTCAACGACGTCCCGCAGGCTTTCCAGACAACCCGGGAGCAATTTCTCTTCGTTGCGCGCGATGATCGCCGCACCGACCTTCGGCCGAGTTAGAGAGCCGATGGCCTAAATGTTCCCGACCATTGAGGTCTGACCGACCGGAAGCGGATCGGAAAGCGGAAACGAGTGCACGCTGGGAGCGGCATAGCGGGAATTCGCGACAAGCCCGGCGAGCTTGGAACGCTCAACCGATTGATCGGCACCGAGTTCAATCTTGCGGTCCGAAGTATTCGACAAGGAAATGGAGACATCATCCATGGCGTCACCCCCAAATGAGGCAGAAAAATAGCAGCGTCGTTTCGCACGCGTCAAGCCGATCAGCCATTTTACAAACAACCGGTTTGGAAACGCAATGCTCTTCACCCGCTCTCTTCACCTCAGTGAGCGCGCGAGGCGATCCGATTGTCATCAATTCGACATCGGGCCGGTTCAGTCCCGCAAATTGATGTTCTAAGCTCTGACTTTCGGGGGTCTGGGGCAGAGGTCCAGCAGCACCAATATTTCGAGACGAACGCCCCTCGACGTTATGTTACGAAGAGCGGTCGATGCTCAAGCCGGCCTCGACATTTTAAATCGCCCCGTCCGGGGCGAGATGTGCTTTCTTTCGGCAAGTGCCGCGCTGCCGGCGCGGCCGATTCACATGGAACGATGTGGCGCGATTATGCATCGCGAGCCGTATGCGCGAGCTCCGGCGATTGTGTCCGTGGAGCGACTGGCCTGCGCGGATAATGTGAGCCGGCAGGTTCCGGACGCGGATTGATCTTTTGTTCGCTCGGCTGTTGCGGCCAGCGCAGACGATTGCCGATCAAGACCTCATCCATGAAATATTTCTGCCGGCGACGCGGCCACAAAGCATAGACCTGCATGGCGGGTCCGCAGATGGCGAACGAGACCACGACCAGAAACCTCAATGCACCTACCGCTCCGGTAGGAGGGCCAAGGGCCGCGAGAATAATGCTTGCCGCAATGAAGGCTCCGCCAAGAGCCAGGGCTACTCTCTTCTTCATGACCGATGCTCGACGTTGGAGTGGCGGGAATGGCGTGTTTGTGCACCGCGAAAAACGAGCCAGCGCGCACCCAAGTTCCCTCGCACTTGCGAGATTTGAACGGCAAAGCGCAAGCTCGCCTATGAGCCAATCACTTTGAACATCTCTTTTGCAGATTGATGGCAAAGCAGCGGCGCGCTCGCGTCAGCGGCATTTCTGCGCAGGACAAGATTTCCCATTGCCCAGTCAGCTTTCGCTCGCCGATTCTGTCGAAACCATTCTCTTGAGATAAGCGGCCACGGCATCGGTGACCGCAAAGTTGCCCAACTCGCTTGGTTTCACCAGGCGCGCCGAAACGATCTCACGATTGTCGAGCCGCACGTGCGGTATTTGATTCAATCGCAACTCAAAGAAATGGACGTGGTCCTCTCGTCCGTCCCAAAGTCCGGAAGCGTCCCCCGCGGGTGCCAGCTCGGGTGCGTTCAGCCCGATTTCTTCGGCGAGCTCGCGCCGCGCCGCACCTTCCGGAGTTTCGCCCGGGCGAACCGTGCCGCCCGGCAGATTCCATTCGCGCCGATAGGACGAGCGCAAGAGCAAGAGCGCTCTTCCGACATAGATCGCCACGAGCGCGCCTTCATGTCGCGGTCGCCGCAGGCTCCACCACATTCGGGCAAGCGGAAAAGCGAAGCGAAACGCGAGCTGCCAAGCCCGATCGATAATCTTTATGCGTCCCGATGGATCAAGGTCGGCCAGAGGCGGACTCCCTTCGCGAGGTCGTCATAATAGCAAGGTCTACCTGGAAGGCGAGTTGCGTGAGTTTCTCCGGCTGCGCCGCAGCCTTGGCTCAGTGTCATGGTGGGAATCCGATGAAATCCTGGCTTAAGCAATCTCAAACGCTCGTCGGCCTCTCTCGCGATCTCCGTGCGATCCGCGACGCTCATTTGCGCGGTCAACGTTCAGCTATTCAAGACTATCTTGCGAAGTCCTCGTCGCCGAAACTGCAGATCGGGGCTTCGAACGGCAGTCTGCCCGGGTGGCTCAGCACGGACATCCGGCCTTCCGGAGAAGAGGTGATCTACCTCGACGCGACCAAGCCGTTTCCATTTCCCAGCGCCTCGTTCGACTATATTCATTGCGAACATATGATCGAGCATATCTCGCAAAGGGATGGGCTCAACATGCTGAAGGAATGCCGGCGCGTTCTCAAGCCCGGCGGGGTCCTGCGGTTGGCGACCCCCGACCTCGCGTTCATTCTCGGCCTTTACCAAAATGCGAGCGAAGATCAGAAAAAATACGTCGAATGGGTGACCGCCAAATTTCTGCCCGAGCAGACAGAAGCCAAAGCCTCGCTCGTGATCAACAATGCGTTCAGAGCCTGGGGCCACCAGTTCATCTATGATGCGGAAAATCTGGAGCAGGCGCTGCGCAAGGCCGGATTCACTGAGATCGTGCGGGAGAAATATAACCAATCCCGTCACGAGCCGCTTCGCGGCATCGAGAAACACGGGCTGAACGTCGGCAACGAGCAAATGGCGATCTGCGAAAGCCTCGTCTTCGAGGCCGCCTGACGCTTGGGTAGCAGAGGTTTTATTTTCCGGACCGCGCCATCAGTTTCTCATAGGCGGCGACATATTTTCGCGCCTCGTTTTCCCAAACGAAACGGTCATCGGCGAGCGTCTTGGCCGCCTGGCCGCGCGCCGATCTTTCCGCATCATCTTCGATCAGTTTGAGACAGGCACGCGCCAAGCCTCGAGGCGTCGGCTCTTCCGAATATTGCGCGGTCGCGCCCAGCAGGCGCCGTGTCTCCGAAAGATCATAAGCGACCGTCGGCACGCCGAGAGCCGAATATTCGAAGACTTTATTCATGCTGATCTTGTCGTTATATTCGTTGATCGGATCCGGAATAATGCCGATATCGAAAGAGCTCATGGCGGCATGGAGATCCTCGCCGCTCAAATAGCCGGTAAAGGTGATCCGCTCCGCAAGTCCGAGCCGAATGGCGAGCTCGCGCACGCTTTGAAGCGCCGGGCCATCGCCGATGACGATCGCATGAATGTCGCCCCTGCCGAAATCCTCGATCAGGTGCTGCATCATGAGGACAAGCTGATCGACGCCGTCCTGATCGGAGATGATCCCGACATAGCCGAGGACGATGCGGGCGCCATTGCGCAACTTGCTGTTCGGGGCCACGCGTTTGAGACTGTCGAGGCGCGGCACGCTGTAAACGGCTGTGACGTCTTCCGGGCGCCGGCCGCCGCGCGTGATGGCGAGATCGCGATAGGTGTCGTTGGCGCAAATCACGATGTCTGCCGTCTTCATCGTCGCTTTTTCTGCCAGAAGCAGAAGCCGATAGAAAAAGCCGCGCGTACCGAACTTCGCCGCGAAGAGCTCGGGGCAGGTGTCGTGATGGTCGAAGACGAGCCGCTTGCCCAGAAGCTTATAGGGAAGCGCATTGAGGAAGAGAATATCGGGCGGATTGCAGACTTGGATGACGTCGAAGCCGGGTCCTGTTGCGATCTTGAACAAGAGCCGCGCCTCGCTCAAAAGCGCGCTGAGATATTCCCGAAAAAAGCCAAGCTTACCGCGCGCCTCGAGCGGCAGGTCATGGCGGTAGACGGCGATCTTCTCGAGCTCTTCGAAATGCGCCGAGTGGATCTTGCTCGTCGGGCAGATGACGGAAACGCGCCAACCGGCGTCGCGCAGCGCCCGCGCTTCCTGCCATACGCGCCGATCGAGCGGCACGGGAAGATTTTCGACAATGATGACGCAAGATCGCACGAGAGCCCCGTATCACGCGATTGAAGGTTACGATGGTCTGACCGGAGCCCCGTCGAGAGCCCGCGCGATAGCGTCCCAGAGGGGTTTGCGCTGAAGCTTTGCATCGAGAGGCTGCCCGCGACTGGGAAGCCCGTCTCTCCGTGCAAAGGGCGGCACGTCGAGCCACGTATAACGGTCGGAGAGGCCCCAGGCGACGAGGCCTTTCACCGCTTTTTCATCGAGCGTCGTCTCGAGATAGCGAAAGGCGTGATCGGCGACTTCTCGATCCCGTGTGGCAATGTCGGCCGGCGCACGCATGTCGTTGACGTCGAACTCGGTCAGAAGAATGGAAAGGCCGAGTGAAGCGACGTCAGCGAGAAAGCTCCGAAAGGCTTTCGCATCGAACCATAATCCGATTTTCAGGTGGGACTGAATGCCGAGCCCGTCGACAAGGCCGCGCTTGCTGAGCGAAGATAAGAGCTCGAGCACGGCGTCGCGCTTACTCCCCTGAAAGTTATATTCGATGCCGTAATCGTTGTAATAGAGAGGGGTATGCGGCAGGACGCTGCGCGCGATCTCGAAAGCGTGCGGAATATAATCGGGGCCGAAGCGCTTCAAGAAGGGCGAATTGCGATAGGAGCCCGGTAGCTTGTCGTTCGGCTCGATCGCTTCGTTGACCACATCCCAGTTCACGACTTTCGTGCCGAAATGGCTGAGCACGGTTCGAATGTGGGTCTCATAGAACCGGCGTCCGTCAGGGCCAGCGAGCGCCTGCGGAACCCAGGGAGGCAGGTTATTGTACCAAACAAGCGTATGGCCACGAATCTTGAGCGAATTGGCGTGCGCGAATTGGACCAAAGCATCGGCCGAGGAGAAGTCGAGCGATCCTTCCTCGCGCTCGAGAAAGCCCCATTTCATTTCCGCCCAGGGCACGATCTCGGCGCAATCGGCCATGACTGCGGCGCGGAACGCTTGATCTTTCGCGATCTGCGGCGCCGAGACCCCGCAGCCGAAAGTGATGCCACGGCGTGCCGCCTTGGATTTCAGCGAGTTCGACGCATCCGCCTCTTGGCCAACGGCGCCGGATGCGAGGGGGACAAGCGCGGCCGTCTTCAGGAGGCTGCGCCGGGTGAAGTCGAGATTGCGGCTGCTCATGCCCATTTCCGAATTGATCCGAAACGCTCGAGCCCTGCGGTCAAGGCGCGCCGCGTTCGCTTGGTGACCGGGCTCTCGACAAACACGTGATAGGTGAGCCCGATCCCGATTGCGAGGAGCGAGGTGATGATGATCGCGGCATTGAGCGGGATCGCTCTGTGACCGAAGCGCGCGAGGATCGAGCAGAGTGCCGAGAGCGCCTCCGGGTGCACGAGATAGACGGCGTAGGAACCTGCGCCGAGCAGCGCCAATACCGGGGGTAACCGGATCGTGTGACGCAGTTCGAGTTCGACCGCGCCGACGACGATAGCTAAAGAGCTGAGGCCGAACACCGCGCGCCCGGCAATAGGCACATCTTGGATATGCGTGCCGAAGAGCAGGGCTAGGAGAAAGATGCCCGTGCCAATGCCGAGGAATGCGCTTGGCAGCGGCACGCGATATCGTTGCAGGAAAACGGCGGCTCCGACCCCGAACAAAAACTCGAGATTGAATGGGTCGAAGATGAAGTTGGCCGGATAGCCGAGCTCGCCGAAGAAGCTGCACACGAGAATTGCCAAGCCCCAGGCCGCCAACATCCAGATTGCCGGAAATCCGATCGCGATGATGAAGCCGAAGAGCGTGTAGAAAAAAACCTCGTGAACCAGGGTCCAAGCGACGCCCAGAACCGGCGGATTGACGTAAGGCAAAAGGGGAATCGAAAAAAATGCAGTGGCGAGATCATGCTGACTCGGTGCGCCGGCTGCAGGAAAGATCTGATAGAGAATGATGAGCGGAACGAGGATGCACCAGTAGGGCGGATAGATGCGCGAAAAGCGGCGCACGGCGTAGCGTCCGAGCCGGTCCCTTTTGCCGATGTCGCCCCAATGAACCCACGCGATGATGAAGCCGCTGAGGACGAAAAAGAAGTCAACGCCCACATTGAAGTTGTGCAAATGGCCGCCGAAAGCATCGATCCCGTAGAAGCGCTTCTCCGCGAGAATATCGCCGCTGTGATGGAAGACGACCAGAGCGGAGGCCAGCCCCCGCCCAAGCTCGAGAAGGCCGAGCTTCTTCGCCTCCTGCTCGAGCGAGCTTTTTGCGCTCTGTCTTGCCAAGGCCTCAAGCATGGCGATCCTTGCGAATGGGTTTTTGCGAAAGTTCGCCGCAAAGCGCGAGATATTTTTCGGCGCAAAGTCCGGTGGCAAATTCCATGCCTCGTGATTGCAACAGGCGCGTGTCGATCGGATCGGCGAGCGCGGCGAGAATTGCTTGCGCGAGCGCTTCGACATCGCCGACCGGCGCCAATCGTCCAAACTTTCCGTTCGCCAGGATTTCCGAAGGGCCGAAGGTGCAATCGGTGCTGACGACCTGCGTCCCGCACGCGAGCGCTTCGACGAGCACGTTGCCGAATCCCTCGAAGCGAGAGGAAAGCACCAGTGCCGCAGCCTGACGCATAAAGGGCAGCGGATTGGCGACGAACCCGGGCATATCGACCAGATCCGCGAGGCCGAGGGAGGCGGCGAGTCTTCCCAATTCGGCCCTCAACGGACCCTCACCGAGAATGATGAGACGAACATCGCGCGAGCGATTGACGATTGCGAGCGCGCGAATGAGGGTGGCGTGATCCTTTTGCTCGACCATTCGGCCAACTGCCACGAGCACGCTCGATTCGCCGAACCAGCGATGTGCAATCGGCTCGGCCGCACGCGCCTCGAAGGAGTCGTCGATGAGGCCGTTATGAATCACGCGAACAGATCCATTGGTGAGCCCGCAGATTTTCTCGACTTCGGTCGCCACGCCTTGCGAGACGGCGACGATCGCATCGGCTTTGCGCAGGGATAGCCGATAGAGAAGCGGAACCGCCCTGTATTGCAAGCTTGGCCGCTTCGCTTGTTGCGAGAGCGCGTTGTGCTGCGTGACAATGACGCAGCTTCGCGCAAACGCGAGGGATACGGCCCAGAGCGCGATAATATTCATGTGCTCCGTATTGCTGATCAGAAACGCAGGCCGCTCTTGTCGCAAAAACCCAATGAGAGGCAGGAGAGCTGCGGCAGGCCGGGTGACATCGAGAGATATCACGCGCGCGCCCGAAGGAATCGCATCGAGCAATTCGCCACGCCGACGATGCAACAAAAACGTGACCTGCATGCCGGCTGCAAGAAAATGCGGTGCCAAGCCGACATGCAGACGTTCTGCCCCTCCGCCGGAAAGATCGGGCAGATAGATCACGAGTTCCTTGCCGGCGAGATACGTATCGCCGCTCATGCTTTCGCCGCGGCGCGCTCGGCCTCGACCGAGGCGACAATGTCCATCAGTTTCTCCGCGCGCGCATGCCACGTCTCGAGATGCGCGCCGGCGTCGATGTTGCGGCGGCACTGTGGCTTTGTGACAAGATCCGTCACCAGAGTCGCGAATTGCTCCGGCGCGTCGATGATGTGCAGGCGCTGCGCCAAATGCCGCGCCTGCGGAATGTCGGTCGTCACCACCTCCATTCCGGCGTTGAGGCAATGGTAATAGCGCAAAGGATCGAGGTAATGCGTGAGACGCGTATTGGCGCGATAAGGCGCGAAGGTCATCGAGTATTCGCTGGCTAGCCGGACAATGTCGGCGTTCTTATAAGGTCCGCGATAGACGACGTTGGGCGACTTCTTCTGCACTTGCTCCAAGCGCTCGGCGATCAGCGGAGTCTTTGTGAGCCGTCCCCAGATGACGAATTGAATCTGCGGGTTCAACCGTGCCACCGCTTCGAGGAGATCGAAGTCGAAGCGCTGATCCAGGCTCGCGAGAATGAGCACGCGGCTCGCGTCGAAAACCGCGGGCGCGACCGGCTTCAGATCCGACGCGTTCCCGAGATGGCGCGACTGTGGAAATAATTCGGCGAGTGTCGGCGCCGAATGCACGATGAAATCGGCCGATCGCACAAGATCTTCTTGCGCGCGGCGGGCACGCGCGAGCTCTTCGCCCGTCTTGTCGTAGAGCAGATCGTCGTGCATATCCAAGCACCAGAGACCGCCGCAGAGGATCTTCAGGATCCGGGTCAGTCGCGGGAAGACGAGATTGGTGGAATTGAAGATCAAGGGCTGCGGCGCGGTCCGACATTGCTTCGTCATCCATATGACGAAACCGACAATGGAGACGGATCGCGGTCGCTCCTCGCCGATAAGTGTGATGATTGGCCGGCGCCGGACTTGGATATAATAGACCTTGTTGCCGAGCTCATGCAGCGCCTGCGCGAACGGGCGCCGGAACCCGGTTTCGGAATCGCTGCAGCTCATGAGGAAGATCGTGCGCCCACCTCCGGCTGTTCGGCGCGCGATGAGCGATCCGCCCTGCGCTCCCGCCATCTTGTAATAGGCCGAGAGCTTTCGCAGCGAGATTGGAAGGAGCAATGCGGCGAATGGAGCAGCGATCGCCCAGGGCCCTAATTCTCTCCAGAAGAGGCCGATGACCGTGGCGACCCACCAAAGACCTGCGAGCCTGTAATCGGGCGATCCCACAGCGCGGGCGATCAGAACATGTAAAATAAGGTAAGGCGGAATGCCGGCGAGTTCGCCGAACCCATAGCCTTTCATTCCGACATGCGGGACGGTCAAATAGGCGGTTCCGGCGAAACATAAAATATGAACCGCATGGAAAATGGCCAGCCGCATGTTGCGAAAGAGCACGGACATGGTCGCCGTGTGCATGTTGAACATTGCGGCCGTGAGATAGGACACGGCAATATATGGGTAGATTTCGAGCACCGGCAGCCAGCGGGCGCCGAAGATCATTGGGATGATCCAACGGCCGAACCAGGCAAAGCCGAGGACGATCGACCCGGTTGCGAGGAGCTGTAGCTCCATTCCTTCGCTGATGGCTTTGCGTATGCGCGGGAGATCGTCTTGAAAGCGCGCCAGAACGGCAAGCGATATGCGCCAGGCGATGGTCCTTAAAATGCCGAGCATTTCCAGAATGCCCACCGCCATGCCGATGATGCCGACCGCGTAAGCCCCGAGCGCTGGGCCGACGATCAGCGGATTGACGAGCATGCGCAGCTGCCAAATCCAGTTGGCGAACGAGAAAGACGTCGTGTAGCGCAGCATTTCCTGCGCAGCGGCTCCGTCCCAGCGCAGAATGGGCCAGCGCCGTGCGTAATAATGGGCGAGAACGAGCGTGCCGGCCTGCTGGATAATCCAGGCGAAGGCCAAGGCGACAGGGCTGCGGTTCAGGAGAACAAAGGGAATTGCGATGAAATAATAGCCGACCTGACCGGTAATTTCGGTGAGCGCGACGGCGCGGTAATTGAGCGCACGTTCGAGCGGGATCAGCGCCGGAACGGTGAGCAATTGAAGCGGCGCCGCCAGGATCATGACGCCCATGACCTGCGAAAATCCTTCGACCTTGACGAAGCCGGAAAGGACATCGCGGCCGGCCTCGGCGCCGACGACCAGCGCGACGGACATTGCAATGAGTATGACGTAGGAAGTTCCGATATATCGCTCGCCGAGCTCGCCCGCGTGCCGCAGGAGAAAAACGCCGATCCCCAATTGGCCGAGCGCGATCGCATATTGATAAAGGTTGAACGCGGCGACGAAAGCGCCGTATTTGGTCGGGCCGAGGATGCGTGCGATCAACAGCACGCCGATGAATTTCAAAACGACCGAGACAATTTGACGCCCGAAGAGCAGGGCGCCGCCTTTCATCACCGACGAGCGATAGCTCACGGCTTCGGCCTGGACTTTGGTGCTCATGTCGGCTGATACGCTCCGGTGAGGACCATGGCCTTGGCTGTCAGATCCCGAGATTTCCATCAGATCCTGAGATCTCTTCAGATCCTGAAATTGTCGCAAAAATCGGACCGCGAGGAACCTCTCGCAGCCCTACTTCAGATGTGCGATTAACCTGCTATGCTTTCATTCGCTTGAAAGCAGACGCGCGGGAAGTTTTGATGACGTTCAGGAGCGTTGAGACATATGGCGCGGCTCAGGCCCGCCGGCAATCGGACGTCGGCCTGTTCGATTCGCCTATCGAAACGGGCCTCACGTTTTTCATTCTCCTCTTCCCTGTCATCGGCACGTTCTTTCCATTCGAGGATTATCGGACGCAGCAGCTTAACGGCCAGTTGCAGACCTTCAGCGAGAGCACGCTGAGCTCCGGGACGATCGGCTTTGCGGTGATGCTCGTCCTCTTTTCCTACTGGTCGCTGCGACGCGGGCATGCGAGCCTCGTCGGCTTCCTGCGGATCTGGCCGCTCTGGGGCTTCACGCTCTACGCACTTCTCGCATCGAGCTGGGCGGAAGCGCCGGGCATTAGTCTCAATCGGGGAGGACGCATGGCGATCATGATTCTCGCCGCGTCCTATCTCGTTCAACGCCATCCTCTGAAGAAGCTCATCGCGATGCTCACCATCGCGCTCTTCGTCTCGGCCTGCCTGTCGATTGCGGTTGCAGTATTCGTGCCGAGCCTCGGCGTCACTTTCGGCTACAGCGCTTATAGCGGCGCCTGGCGCGGCGCCTTCGACCAGAAGAACAATCTCGGCGCCATGGCCTCCATCGCCATTATCGTTTCGGCTTACTCGTTTCGGATCAAAGCCAATCCGGTCATCGCGCTACCGACGATCCTGGCTTGCGCCCTTCTGTCCGTCACTGCGCGTTCCGCGACCTCAGCGATTGCCACGGTCGTGAGCGGATTGGTCGCATCCTACCTCATTCAGTTCGTGCGCGTCCGTCGCCCTCAAGACAAGATTACACTCGCGGCGATTGGTCTCATCCTTGTGATGGGCTCGATGAGCCTCGTCTATTTCGCGGGGGATCTTCTCAATTCCATCGGCCGAGATTCGACCTTTACCGGCCGGGATACGATTTGGGCTCTCGTGCGCGTTGCTATCGATCAGCGGCCGATATGGGGATATGGACTTGGCTTCTGGCAAAGTTCCAGCGGCATTCTCGCCGAGATCTGGAATGCTTTGCGCTGGGACGCGCCGGAGGCGCACAACACTTGGCTTGATGCGTGGCTGCAGCTTGGCCTTGTCGGTCTTCTGTGGCTCATTTCGCTTTGGCTGCTCGCAGCGAAGGACATTATCGTTCTCCTTCTGTCGACGAGGGTAGAAGCCGTCGTGTTCTGGGCCGCCATTCTTGTCGATATTCTCGTCCGGAGCTTCACCGAAACTTTGACCATAGACCCCGGCATTCAATGGATGTTCTGGTTCGCTCTTGCGTTCGCGAGCATACAAAAGCTGCGAGCGGAATATCACGCGGCCCCGAGCGACCGCTACAGCTTCTCCGCTCCGACGCGCTGAAAATCGAGCGTCTCTCAGAATGTGATTTCATCAGGCTCGGCTGGTCACGATGATGAAAAGCCCGAGCAGGACGCAGGCGACACCGAGCATGCCTGAGAGGGAGAATCGTTCCCCGAAGACGAGGACAGAACCGGCATAGACCATGACGAAGGTCAGCGCAGTGAACGGATAGACGATGAGGAGCGGCGCGCGCGACAGCGCCCAGATCCAAAGGATCGTGCTGGCGCCGTAACACATCAATCCACCGATGATGATGGGATTGATGAAATCGGCCATGATCTGCGCGCCGCTCGCTCCGGATTTGAATAGGCATTGGCCGCTCGCCGCCAAAAGTGAGCTCAGCAGCAAAATGAAATAGATTATGGGATTCACGGCAAATCTCTCCCCAAGCTGCCGACGTTCGTCTTCATGCGATTGGCTTTCCTTCGGTTGCTGCGCCGCGGACCACTTCGCGAATGAGATAAATGGGCCGGCGTTTGCTTTCGATGTAAAGCCGCCCGAGATATTCGCCGATCATGCCGAGCACCAGAAGTTGGGCGCTCCCCAAAAGGAGAACCACGGTGATCAAGCTCGTCCAGCCCCGCACCGACTTTGCGAACAGCCAGCTGAATAAAACGTAGAAGAGGCAAAGAAGCCCTACGAGGCCGAAGAGAACGCCGAAGTAGGAGGCAACTCGAAGAGGTTGCGTCGAAAAGCCGGTAATGGCGTCGATCGCCAATTGCAGCATTTTCCGGAACGGATATTTCGTTTCGCCCGCAAATCGCTCGTCGCGCTGATAAGGGAAGGGGACTTGCTTGAGGCCGATCCAGCTCACGAGCCCGCGCACGAAGCGCTGGCTTTCCGGCATGGTGTTGAGGATGTCGACCACCCGCCGGCTCATCAGACGGAAATCACCTGTATCGACCGGGATCTGAACATCCGTGACGCGATCGAGAACCCGATAGAACCAATGGGCCGTCAGTCGCTTGAGCGCCGTCTCCCCTTTCCGCGCGAGCCGCTGACCGTAGACCACGTCGGCGCCCTGATCCATTACCGCCATCATCGGGCCGAGAAGCTCGGGCGGGTCCTGCAGGTCGGCATCGAGCACCAGAACGCGCGCGCCGCGCGCCGTCGCAAGTCCGGCAGAGAGCGCGAGCTGATGGCCATGATTCTTGGTGAGTGCGACGCCGATCACGTGGGGCGAATTCTTGGTCGCCGTCTCGATCAGCGGCCAGGTGCGATCGGTCGAGCCGTCGTCGATTAGGACGATCTCGTAGCTCACAATACCGGCCTGGGCGACCGCGGCTGCGACCCGCCGCAACAGTTCCGGTATTCCGGCTTCCTCGTTGTAGCAGGGAATGACGATCGATAAATCCAAGGACTGCTCCCGGTTGGAAAATGGTGCGCTCATGACTTTAGGCTCCATGCCGAGGGGAGAGACGGATAATGTTCGCTTGCGTGTTCAGCGTCTGAAAGTCGTGCGGCGCAGCTTGCGGATCGACGACGAGGTAAATCGGTTTTGTCTTTGCCAAATCGAGCGTCGCTTGCGCGGCTTCGTTCTCCACCCAGCCCTGGATGAAAAAGATAAAGTCATTGGTGTCGGTTTTGGCGTCGATCCACGGCACGTCGATCGACCAGTTCAAATGAACCTGTGGGTTGATGAGCATCGCCGCGATGACCGGATACGCGTCTGAGATGACGACCACCGGCCGGTCGAGCCTCGGCAATGCGAGGAGCGGTCCCGCGATGGCGCTCAATCGGACCGGGTCATTCTTGTCGTAGGGATTGCGCTCGACGATCTTGCCCGGCAAAAAGACGATTGCCGCGATGACGAGGCAAAGACCGAGCGCGAAAGCGGATTTGCGTGCCGGCGAGACCCGCTCCGGTTCGAAGCAACGCGCGAGCGCCAGTGCACCGACCAATGTTCCGATGAAGTAGAGAGGCTTGGCGCTTCCAGTAAGCCAAAGCGCAAGATAGGACAGCGGGCCGAGTCCGAGGACAGCGAGGCCAATACGCCGGATCGCGGCTGTCGGCGGCCGCTCGATCGCGTCGGCGAGAACGAAGGCGAGAGCGAGGGCCAATCCCGGAACGAGATAAAGAAAATGCCGCTCGGGCTGCGGATTGGGGATCCAGAAAAGATAATTGAGCAGCACGAGCGGAAGCACGGCGGCGAGCCGTGGCAGATCGCGCGCTCTGATAAGGAGAATGATGGCGCAAACGAAGCCGAGGACGAGCAAGGGATTGAGTGCTCGCATGACGCGCAGTTGCGCGGCGCCGAAATTCGCGACGAACCGCTTCGGATTGTGCCATTCGGCGAGAAGCGCGGGAACGCTTGCATGCGCCGGGGGCGGGGAGGGCAAAAGCGCAAAAATGCCGAGCCCGATCCCGATGCCGGCAATGCCGAGCGCCGCGAGATAGGCGGCCTTCGTGAGGGAGAACCGCCCTTCGTCGAAGCAGAAGGCGAGGAACATCGGCGCCATCAAAAGGACGTCGACGCGCATGCTGAAGGCGAGCCCGATGAGGCAGACCGCCGCGAGATCGAGGACATAGCGCCAGCTACTGCGCATGTTGCTGCGCAAGCCGACTGCGGCCAGAGCCGCGAGGATGAAAAATATCGCCGGCCACATCGGGTGGGCATATTCACCGCAGAACACCCAGATCGGGACGGTCATGACGATGACGGCTGCCGCAAGTCCGGCAGTGTTTCCGGCGAGCGCCCGCGCGATGAGACTGATCGGGATGAGGCTCGCGACCACCGAGACATAGGTGATGAGATTGAGCGCGCGGGCAAGTTCGAGCGGATGCGCGGCGAGACTGCGCAGCGTTGCGACGATCGCGAAATAGCCGCGCGATATGCCATAGCCATAGACGAGACCGCTCGCCAGGTCTTTGCCTTGAATGAAGGCGTCGAGCACGCCATCGAAGACGCGGTAACTGTCTCTCTCGCCGAACGTGTTGCGATAAGTGCAAAGGAAATGCAGGACGCCGTAAACGAGGAGGAGCAGGAGCAGCCCTGTCACGTAGCGTTTGGTGTCAGTGGCGAATTTCTTCATTCAGGGTCCAGTCCGGCCTGATCGCGCCGGGCGCCGAGCGCCGCCGCGCTTCATTTTTTCAAAGCGTCCTCGAAGCGCCCGTAGGGCCCGAGCCTCACGTCCGTGCGGATGACGCGGGCCGGGTTGCCGACGACGACAGACCGCGAGGGTACGTCTTTCGTCACCACAGCTCCGGCCCCGACGAGACATTCGTCGCCGATCTCGACGCCGGGCAGGATCAGGCTGCGCGCGCCGATGAAACAGCGCCGCCCGATGCGGGTGTGGCGATAGAGTCGGCGCGTCGTGTCATGGGTGAGGATCGTGGCGCCGAAGGCGACGAAAGATTCCGGCCCCACATGCACGCCCTTGGGATAGGTCAGGTCGAAATGCGCGCTGAGGGAGAAGGTTGCCGTGGGATGAATGTCCATTCCCCAGACCTTTGTATAATAGGCGCGCTTGATGCCGACGAGGATCGAGCGCAAGGGAAGTAGGGCATTGAGCGTCGCCATTTTTCTGAACTAATTCCGGATGAGGACTTCGTAATCGGAAATTCTTTCCGATGGGATGATCAGGTAATCGCATTCGTGCGCGTTTTCCTGCGTCCACACGCGAACCGGAAATTTTGCGGTTTTCACGAGACCGAGAAAGAGAAGTTCCAGCCGGTCTTTTTGCACGTTGAACACCGTGTAGTCGTGCGCATGCAGAAAGTCCGTGAGCGCCTCGAGCGTTGCTTCGTATTTTGCAATATCGGCCTGCGCGTCCGCACCGAGGATCTCGCAGAGAAGCGGCGGACGGAAGTCCTTCAGGCTTTGGTGCATGCCTTGCAGCACTTGTAGTTCGGCGCCCTCGACGTCGACCTTGACGAGGCCGATCGCGTCAAGCCCGAGATCGTCGCGAATATCGTCGAACCTGTAACAGGGAACGACATTGTCCTCGAGCTCGATCCCCGGTCGCAGATCCGCGATCAGCGAAGCGCCGTTGTCGGTCGGCACGCCCCTTTGCGCATAAAGCGTCAGAAGACGGGTCTTGTCCGACAGGCCGACCGGCAGGACCACGCAACCGCCGAGCCGGTTCTCGTCGGCAAGCGAGAAGAGCGAGGCAAATGAATGGGGATTGGGTTCGAAACCGATGTAGCGCTCGTTGCCGCCGGCGGCGATATAATCAAGCAGAGTTTGCCCGACGTTTGCGCCGATATCGATGAAATCGCCGCGCGCGATTTTTAAAACTCGGCGTATGACCTCGGTCTTCCAATCATATTTCCAATTGAGCAGTGCCGAGGGCTTCGTCACGTTGGCCGAAACGAAGATTCTCCTTCCGCCGGCATAGACGGCAAAGCGGGGGAGCGCAGTCCGCCAGAGCCTGATCGCGGCGCGATTCAACAGACGCTTCGATGTCATCTTAAGGACTCGCGAACCGAGGAGCCAAATGCGAACCAAGCAAGCTTGGGCGGCGCAATGCGTGCCCGCCTCTCAATCCTTGTAACTCACGAAGATCTTCTCGCCGCGACCGAGGCCGAAAGTCTGAACGTCGGGCTCGACCGCCGTGACCTCTTCGACCCTGAACCCGGCGGCATTGATCCGGTCGCGCAAGTCGCGACCGTAAAACCGCACATGATCCCACTGGCCGAAATGCGCGATGCGATCACGCGTCTCGACGATCGAGGCGTTCTCGTAGGTTTCGTCCCAACCTTCCACGATCGGCACCATGATGATTGCAAATCCGCCTGGCCGGAGAATTCGGCGCACTTCGGCGAGCGCTCTTTTGTCGTCGACATGTTCGAGGACATGCGAGGCGACGACAATGTCATAGCTTTCGTCGGGCAGCGCGATCTTCTCGATATCGAGTACGAGCGTGGCATGCGCGGGATTGAGGTCGGCAGAGCTGTAGCGCGCGACCATGGGACGCAGGAAGCGCTGGACCGAAGCTTCAGGCGCGAAATGCAAGAGCGACTTGCCGGCGAAGCGCTCCTGGTTGCGGTCGATCCAGAGCTTCAGCAGGCGATGGCGCTCAAGGCTTAGGCAGCGAGGGCATTGCGAGCCATAGCGGGGAGGATGGCCGAACGTGCGAAATCGGCCCTCGTAGCCGCAGATGTTGCAGCGATGGGTTTGCCCGCGCAAGACCGCCCGCGACACCTCGAACAAATAGAGGAGATGACGCGCCTGACCGTATCCGCTCTCGCCGAGCACGCCGTGCAAAGTCTTTTTCAACGAAAAGCTCACTCAATTACTCCCCGCTGATGCCCACGTTCATGTCATGCGCCGAGCCGAGCCCGCGTCGGTGCGTTTCCCGCACTCCTTATCTACTGTGCGGTAGACGTCATCCAGCAGAGGCAGAACCGCCGCAGCGCTGAATTTCTCGCAAATCGACTGATGGGCGGCTTGCCCCATCCTCCGACGCAGATCTTTATCGCCAATCAGGGCCAATATTGCGGCGGCGAGCGATGCAACGTTCCCAGGCTCGCAAAGAATCCCGTTCACGCCATCCTCGATCAGTTCGGGCAATCCGCCCACCGGCGTCGTCACGACAGGCAAACTCCAGGCCATCGCTTCAAGCACGCTCATCGGAAGACCTTCATTATAAGAAGGGAGGACATAAATATCGGCGTCCGCCAGCAAGGAGTTCCGCTCCGCCGGACCGACCCAGCCGCGAAAGTCCACGTGCTCGGCGATTCCGAATTGATCAACGAGCGCCTTGGCTTTGTCGAGCGCACCGTTGCCGCAGATCACGAGCTGGACTGCGCCGGAACTCGCGTGAACCTGGGCAAAGGCTCCGATGAGATCGAAAACACCTTTGCGTTGTCCAATCTGTCCCAGAAAAAGAATCTTGCGCACGGACCGCGACCTATCGGGAACCGACACGGGAACATCAACATAATTCGGCACGACGCAGATAGCCGCCTTTGGTGCAATTCCTTTGACGAAACGGCCCCAGCTCGGCGAAAGAACCAGAACGCGCGAGGCTGCTTCAAGCTGAGCAATAATGAGTCGCTTCAGCGGAGCCGGCTGGCTCTCGTAGAAGACCTTTAGCTCGGAACCGTGGAGATGGAAGACCACCGGAACGCCGAAGGCGCGCGCGATCACGCAGAAGATCGACTTGCGCCAGAAACTGCCGCGCATTGACGCATGGACATGCACAAGCTCGACCTTGGATGTTGCGAGCGTTGCGACAAAGAGCAGCAAGGCACGAAGCAGGACGAGCTGGCGAACGAAAAATCCGTGCCCGGAATAAGCAGCGATAAGTTTAATCTTCTGTCGCGTTATGAAACCGTCATGTCGATAAGACTCAACCACGCTGCGCATGCCGCCGGGCGCGCAATTCCAAACCATGATTTTCACGCGCCTAGCCTCTGCCTTATTGCGATCATGCTCTGAGGAGATTTACGCGAGCGGCCAATCACGACAGGGTCGAGCCCTAAGCATTAGAAAATTTCATGCAGGACGAATGACATGATCGTCAAGGAACGCAAGCAAGATCGGCGCCTGCTCCTGGCCTTGAGCGTGAGCATGCTCTGCTGCTTCGCCGCCGGCGCGTCCGCCCAATCTTCGCTCGGCGGCTCGGCCTCGCAACCTGGTACGCTCGGGACCGAGGTGGCGCCGATGACCGGCGAGAGCTCCGGCCTTGCGCCCTTGGAACAGAAGCCCGCATTCGGCGGCCTGACCGGCCCTGTTCCGCTCATTCATCACGACGCCTTGCGCCATCCTTGTGTTGAGATCCACGGCTATTCTCAGCCGCAAAAGGTCAATCCCGACGTCTACGATCACATCTTGCAAATCAGCAATAGATGCAGCGAGACCATCAAGCTCCATATTTGCTACTACCAGACGGAGGATTGTATCGACGTCTCTGCGCGTCCTTACGACAACCAGCTCGAGACGCTCGGCATATTTGCGCATATGCCGGACTTCAGATGGGAATATACGGAGAATTGCACGCCCTCCATCTATTCTCCATTAAAACCGGCCAATTGCTATTGAGGCTTGGTGCGAGTCGAGCCGCTAAGGCAGGAGTCCGTCGCGCTTGTATCGCTCGATCAGGCGCGCGGCGGCCTTGTGCAAGCTGGCGCTCGGATGCGTTCCGTCCGAAGTATAGGCGAGGCCTAACGGCGCGCCGTCAGGATGATCGATCGAGAATCCGGAGGTCAGCGAGACTTTCCATGGTCCACCGCCCTCGACGTTATAGATATTTTTGATTTCCACGCGCGGCGTGCCGGGTTCGATCACGAGCACGTCGCCATTGGTCGGCCGGCTGGCGCCCGTGACGAGCGCTTGCGTACTGCCTCGCGAGACGCCGCCCGAGAGCGCGCCCCTCCATTGTGAAGTTTTCCAGAAGCCCGGGTGCTGCGGATCGCAGAATGCGGGCGTCACGTCGAGTGTGGTTACGTAATTCGGCAATGGCCCTGTCCGGAACCATGCGCCGGCCTGCCAGCGAATGCCGTTGGGATAATCGCCTTGCTGGTCCTCGCTCGAGGTCCAGCCCGTATTGTTGGTCGCGCGCGCGTGCGTGGGGAAGGTCGTCTGGAAGATGTGGCACGATGGGCAGACTTCGTGCCAGAACTCCCACCATGTGCGCTCGACTCTTTGAAAATCGGCGAGCACATGCCCGCCGACGTAACGACTGTTCTGGCCCATCTCGGAGATAATGACGTCGAACGGCCGGTTGGGAAGGGCGCGCAAGGCGCTCAAGCGAAGCTGAAATTGACCCGGAGCCTCGGAGCCCTGATCGTCGGGCCTCGTGCCTGAGATCATCATCGTGCCGAAATTGCGCCGCTTCGAGCTTTCGTCGTCGAGGCCGCGCGGGATATATCCGACCACGCCGCGGCTGCCGAAGTCGTAATCAGCTTGCCCAACGGCAATGCTGTCGCCGAGGATCAGGTAGACGGGCGAGCCGTCCCATCCTGTAGCTACCGCCAGCGATGGTCCGACAGGGGCAGAGCCCTGCCGATATCTGGCAACGGTCCCTTCGAGGCGTTTATCCATCTGCGGCGACGACGTATATTCGACCCCGTCGCCCACGAATTGGTTCGAGAAGCGGGGCTGCACGCCGAAATCTCCGGAGCCGACGACAAGTCCTCCGCCGGCCGGCGCGCTGCGGCTCGTGCGAATGAAATAATGTGAATTCGCGGCAAGCGTCACCGGTTTGCCGTCGGAATCGCGCAGCGGGTCCGACCAGCGAAAATCTCCGTCTCCGAGCACGACGCTCTCGGCACCGTCGAAGGTCACCGGATATGCGTGACCATCGGCGAGGACGGTGGCGAAATCGATCGTGTTTTCATTTCCGGGCTTGCGTTCGGGATTGGGCGTGCCATCGATCGCGACGTAGAAATTCGCGTAGAGAAAGCGAATGTTCGATATCGCATAGGGTGGCGAATTATTGAACACTTGTCCAAGCGCGGACCTTGCCGTGGGCGATCTGATGACGCCGGTCGGGAAGTTGAGACGATTTGACGCGAACGAATAAGAGTGCGCGTCGGTCAGATCGCTCCAGCCGCTCTCTGTCGGCATTGCGGTCGAGAGGCCGAAGGCGCAGACAGCGAAAACCGAAAGCGCAATCTTGACCACGGCATGGGCAGACTGACTACGCACTGCTCTTCTCGGGACGTTCACGCGTCACACCCGCCGCAATTTCCACGACACACATCGACACGAAAGCGACTTCCCATGCGCGCGCTCGATGCGAAAAAATTTACCGCCGGAAATTTCAAAAATCATACGCACAATTTTGCTATCCGCGCCGCCTAGACCGATTGCCGCGGGCTGGCACAGCTGATGCTACCGTTGATCTGACGCAATCGGGCCCCAATTGAGCGGTACTCATCTTGCGCCGGCAAGGCGCGACGTGATTCACTTCAGAGAGGTTGCGCGTGGCTCACCTCGTCAGCGAATTCGATCTTTCGACTCGTAAGGCCCGGCGGCTGTCTATCTCGCACGGGATGATTCAACCACTCTTCGTTCTCTTCGACGCTACCGCGATATTATTGGCGAGCGTTCTCGGCCTGGTGGTTTACTATTTCCTTCGTGCAGACTTCATGGATCTCGAGAGCTACGCCGGGGTCGATATTTTTGCGATCTCGGTTTACGCGGCCTCGGCATCCTACTTCCGCCTCTATAGATTCCGTCAGCTGAATCGGTCGGGGCTCGAGTTCAAGAGCGTCTTGGTAAGCTGGGCCGCCGTTCTCTTCTGCCTGACGGTCTGCCTGTTCCTCATGAAGCTCGGCAGCCACGTCTCGCGCGCCACGATAACCGCCTTTCTTGTCATCGCGCTTCCGTCCTTATTGATAAGCCGGTCTATTTCCAAAAGCTTTTTCAAGACGGCCATTCAAACTAGCCTCATTCGCGGACGCCGCGCGATTGTCGTGGGAACGCACGACGAGCTCGTTTCCATCAGCCAGGAACACCTGCTTTCTCATTACGGAATCGACGAGGGCGAGCGCATAACCTTGCCGGCACGCGAAGCCAACGAGTCTCATACGGAGGCCGTAGCGCGCGAAGCCGCGGGCCGGGCGCGCATCATCCGCGCCGGCGAGGTTGTTTTAGCCCTTCCATGGGACGACGACGTAAGACTCAGGCTCGTTCTGAAACATCTCAGGACCTTGCCTATTCCCGCGAGCTTGCTGCCGGACCGTTCGGCGAGATCCTTGCTCGAGGGGCACAACTCGACCTTCGCGGAAGAGCTTCTGATTCCCGTCAAACGCGCCCCGCTCGGGCCTTTCGCCAGACTTGCAAAACGTTCATTCGATACGGTGATCGCGGCTGGGCTGATCCTCGCATTCTCGCCGGTGATGATCGTGGCCGCGCTCGCGATCAGGCTCGACTCGAAGGGGCCGGTGATCTTCCGCCAGCAGCGGAGGGGATTCAACGGCGAGACCTTCGTCATCTATAAATTCCGCACCATGTCGGTGATGGAAGACGGCGGCAAGATCATCCAGGCCAAAAAGGGGGATCCCCGCTTGACGCGGGTGGGCGGCCTCCTCAGGCGCTCGAGCATCGATGAGCTGCCGCAATTGTTCAATGTGCTGAAGGGCGACATGTCCTTGGTGGGTCCTCGCCCGCACGCGTTGACTCATGACGACGAATTTTCCGCTCTGGTCGCCGAATATGCATTCCGTCATCATGTGAAGCCAGGAATAACCGGGCTCGCTCAGGTCAATGGCTTTAGAGGCGAGATGCGGTGTTTCGACGATCTGAAGCAACGCATCGACTACGATTTGAAATACGTGAACAACTGGAGCTTCCTCCTCGATCTCCAAATCCTGGCGAGGACGTCGCTCGCAACTGTCATCGCCAAGAACGCCCATTGAAAGAATTGCCGTCCGGGGATTCTTGGAGAGAACAGATCCTGGCGCTGGGCGAGGGATTGCGCAGCGATGGGTCCCCGGCTTTTCTGCTGTTGGTTCTTCTGGTCTGTGTGTCTCCCTTGCTCACGCTGATCGGTGAACTCGCGGTCGATGCGAGTGTCGCTTTCGTGGCTGGGGTCGCATTCCTGCTCATCGGGATGGGAGCGAGAGCCGGCGAGGCGAAACATTTCCTGCGGCTGATCCGGCCGTGGGCGCCGCTGCTCGCTGCACCAAGTATCTACGTGCTTCTGCAGGCAGTGCCGTTGCCCTATGCGGAAAATCCTATCTGGCGGGCTACCAGAGACGCATTGAACGAGCCCGTCTTGGGATTCGTCAGTGTGGATCCCGGCTCGACCTTGCGCGCCTTCGGCGTCTCATTGTTGATCGTAACGCTCACGCTGGTTGCGGCCGTTACCAGCATTGAGCCCCGGCGCGCGCAGAGATTGCTCTTCGTGCTGATAGGAACGAGCGTGATTGCTGCCCTTGTTCTCTTTTTCGGAAGCTTTGGGCTTCGACTCGATAGGAGTTTGACTGCGGTCCTCCTCGCATCGAGCGCCCTGGGCTTCATCTTTTGCGCGGCCGGGTGCCTTTATGTGGTCGAACGGATGGGCATCGAGCGTACCGAGCCGAAGAAGAACCGGTTCGCATCCTTGCTCATGCTGGTCATATTTTCGGCCGCAGCCGCGATCTGCGCTCTAGCCCTCCTCCGCGTCGCGTCCTCTCAAGCGATATTCGCCACGGCCTGCGGTTTTGTCGTTCTCGGCGCGCTGGTCGTGGCGCGGCGGCTCGGTGTCGGCTTCTCGGTCGCTTCGGGCATCGTTTTCGTGCCCATCTTATTGGCTCTGTTCATCGCCGCCGCCCAAACGCGGGGATCTGGCGATGCGACGATAAGATTCGCGAGTACCGTTCAGGCCGCGGCGATCGGGCCTTTGGTGGCCGATGCGAGCATTTTCGGAAGCGGCGCTGGTACGCTCGGTAAATTGCTGCCGATTTACGGAATCCACAAGCCATCCGATTTCACCGCCACGGCCGCCTCGATCCTGACGGTCGAAATTGGGCGGGCAGGCTTGGGCCTCTTGGCGCTGGTTGCGATATGCGCGACCTTGTTGTTGATTCGCGGCGCAATCGTCCGCAACCGGTACTCTTATTTCCCGGCTGCGGCGGCAAGCAGCATAATTTTGGTTGGGTTGGGTGCCTTCGTCGATTCGAGCTTATTCAAAACGCCAATTCTCATTCTTTTGGCCGCCGTCGTCGGTCTTGGCCTGGCGCAGAGCGTCAGCCGAACGCTTTAGGATCCACAGGCGTGCTTTACGCGGCCGTCTCCTTGAGCGTCGACCAGAAGTTCGGATTTGAAGGCGATTGAATACGAACCCATTGATAGGGCGTCCGGAACCAGGGGCGAATTTCAGGGCTGAGATTGTCGATCACGAAATCTCCCTCTCTCGTCCGCACGACGACGACCAGATGATGTTCACCCCAAGGCGTCACGACCTCGGAGAGCAGGAGCGCGCGTTCCGGCCATCCCAGCGCCAACAATTCATGACGCTTGGTGACGGCATAGTCCGCGCAATTACCTTCGCGAGGAGCGATCGTCCATCCTTTGCGCAGAGCTCTCAAATCATCTTCCGGCGAAATGGAGCGATTAACCCGAGCATTGATGGCTTCCAACTGCGCCCAGCGGCGCTCGGTCATGCGGACCTTGCCGCCGTGAAAGACGACGTGTTGGACCCGGCACTCATGCGGATAACGAAGGCAGAACTGCACGTGTGCGAACGGCGCGAGTGTCGGGGTGTCGAACTCGATCCGCTCGAGACTCCATTTCAGCTGATGCGTATAGCCAAGCCCGAATCCATAAGCGCCGGTGCCAAAATCGACAGCGGCAAAGGCGATCGATATCAGAGCAATGAAGAGACGGCGGTACATGTCTGGCCTCCAGGTCGTCTGGCGCCAATCAACCTCAAAAACTCTTCAAAGTGCCTCGCGCTCCATGAGCAATTCGAACGAGCATGAACCGATTCCGTTAACCATCGCTGTCGCGGAACGCTCGGCACTTGCGATCGGGTAGGTAGGTGGGTGAGATGTGGCGGCTACTGCGATACAGAGACACGCGGACGCATAGAGTCCCGGAAGGAACGCGCGTCTATGCCATCGGCGACGTGCATGGCCGCGCTGACCTGCTCCTGCAACTTTTGGCGCTCATAGATAGCGATCTGCTAACGCGGCCGACGGCGCGCGCGGTGCAAGTCTTCCTCGGCGACTATATTGACCGAGGCCCGTGGTCTCGTCAGGTGATCGATATCATCCTGGAGCGAGCGCGCCATCACGAATTGATTCTGCTCAAAGGAAATCACGAATCCTATTTGTCGCAATTTCTTCGTATGCCGTCAGTGCTCGCGAGCTGGCGCCAGGTCGGCGGCTTCGAGACATTATTGTCTTATGGCGTCGTTCCGCAGCTTAACGCCGGCGCCGAAGAGCTGCAGCGAATGGCGGCGGCGCTGGCCGAGCAATTGGTGGACAGTCACAAGGCCTTTTTCGATCGCCTCCGCGTTTCCTATTCCTGCGGGAGCTATTTTTTCGTCCACGCCGGCGTGCGTCCCGGAATTCCGCTCGAGCGGCAGAAAGAGCAAGATGCGCTTTGGATTCGCGAGGAGTTCCTGCTTTGCGAGGAAAATTTCGACAAAATGATCGTTCACGGCCATACGCCCGTTCGGGAGGCGGAATATCATCGCAACCGCATCAATATCGATACGGGCGCCTATGCGACAGGCAAGTTGACCTGCCTCGTCCTCGAAAACGACGAGGCGGCGGTTTTCAGTACCTGAATGATCAATCGCTCACGAGGCCTGAACCGTGATCCCAGGAAGTGACTTGCTGCGGTTTCGCGCGCTCGCTTTCGCGCTCGCAGCTCTCACGTTGATCGCCGGCGTCTGCATCTTGGTCAGCGTCCTCGGGCAGCCGCCCACGAGCGACGAATCGGTGAAGAGAATTCTGAGTGCGACACTCGGCCTCAATCACGGCGAGCTATGCGCGGCGAAATCGAATTCGGTTGCTGGCGGATCGGCGACGTCAGGCGCTCAGCCGCCCAATGGAGATCTCATCGACGCGCTTGCGCAGGCGCGAGGCGCTGTCGAGCGCAGCCCGATCGACCCTGGTTCTTGGCTCGTGATTGCAGCAGACGACGCTCGCCTCGGCCGCTCGCGCGAGGCTCAAGGCGCACTCAAACTGTCATATTTTACTGGCGCGGACGAAACCGATTTGATCGCGCCCCGGCTTCTGCTCGCGACGCGCACCGGAGCGGCGTCGGATCCGGATCTGCAAGTTCTGATGTCGGGCGACCTGCGCCAGATCGTTCTGCGACAATCTGACTTAACTGACGCGATCAAGCTCGCCTACCGTTGCGCTTTGCCCGACGGCAAGCAATTCATGAACAAAGCGCTCTCCGCTCTCGACCCAAGCCTGCTGCTCAAGCTTCAGGCAGGCGGCGCGGCGCTTGATCGACGCTAGAGAGCTGCTGCTCATTTTATGAACGGCAGCAATCCGCTTTTGTGCGGTCCCGGCTGGGCAGCGTCTTCTTTCGAGAGCGCGGGCTGGAAGAATTGCCTAACGCAGAGCCCGCCCAGATAACCGGTCTCGAGAAGCACAGCGCTCGCCAAAAAGGTAAGTCCGCTCCATGCCACGCCGTCCGACTGAATGAGGCCGGTGACCGTCGTCAGAGCCGCCAATATAAGCAAAGCGGGCACAAGAATTAGAACTTTGAAGCGCAAACCGAGCAGGGCGCCGCCGAGCAGCGAAACGCAAAGGGGAGTCAACATTTTGGTTCCTCACGAGCGCGGCTTCCCTCTCCCACGCGACCCGATAAGGATCCCTTAAGTCGATTGAATAGACTCGATGGCATCGCTCGAGCTGACACTTTTTCGAGCAATCTACGTAAACAAATTGCCGCTCTTGCTCACTAGCTTTGCAAGCGCGTCACATCTTCGCATGAAAGTCACAATGTCCGTCGGCGCGCGACAAGATTGCCTGCGCGAAGTGGTACAGCGATTGCAGACCAAAGTGATTGCAAACGACGGTGCAGCGGCCGCAAAAGCGAAGCGCCGATTGCAAAAGGAGGAGAGTGAAGTTAGTCTTGCAAGCACGCAGACGGGGGAGAGCGATCGTGCGGAAAATTTTTTTCGTCGTCCTAATTGCATGCGCGATCTCCGACGCGAGCTTGGCCCAGGCAGCGGATCTCTCGACACGGGAGCGCGCGCCATATCCTTGCGGATATTGTGGCCGCTGCGGCTGCCCGAGCGTGACCTATGTGCGCCATCGCGAACTTCGTTCCACTTTTGGAACGGGATTTGATCCGCGCAATTTCGATCAGACCGAACCTTATTATTATTTCGGTCCGATGCGCACATACGCACGCTACGCTGACTAGCACGCAATTCAAACTGCATGACTGAAAACTTCACAATGCGCTCGCTCGCGCGTCACATTGCTGAGTTATTCGTCGCGTTGCTGTGAGGCAACAGAAGCACCTTTTCGTTGTGAGTAGATTGCGCTTTGTCGCTTGTGCGGCGCATAATTACTCATTCCTTAAATGATGGGGGAAGGAGCGTGCGCGTTTCCCATGTGTTGAGCCGAGCCGTTGCCGTGGCGGGCGTGGTGCTGTTGGCCGGCTGTGTTGGGTTCTTCCCCGTCGCGGGTCCGAATTCCGTCGACATCACGTCGCAGCAGACGTTCAGCGGACCCCAATATGGGTTGGTGAAGCTGTCGCCGCAGGTCATCAACATTCTCGAAGAATATGGGCCGCAGACGCTCAGCGCTCAATTCGGTGATCGCCGGCCTCCGCCGGAACTCAAATTCGGCATTGGCGACGTCGTCAGTGTCACGATTTTCGAAGCGGCGGCGGGCGGGCTCTTTATTCCTGCGGAAGCGGGCGTGCGCCCCGGCAATTTCGTCACGTTGCCCAATCAGCCGATCGATACGAAGGGCTTCATTTCCGTCCCATACGCGGGCCTCGTCCCGGCAGCCGGCAAGACGCCCTCGGAGGTTCAGGCGGAGATCGTCAGCCGGATCAAGAACAGGGCAATCGAGCCGCAGGCCGTCGTGGCGCTCGTCAATCAGAACACGTCGCTGATCACGGTGATCGGCGAGGTGAATTCGAGTTTCTCGCCTTCGGGCCGTATTCCGGCAATGCCGGCAGGCGAGCGAATCCTCGATTATATTTCACGTGCCGGCGGTCTGAAGGACCAAGGCCAAAACACCTGGGTCGTGCTTGAGCGCAACGGCAAGCGCGCCGCTGTTCCCTTTGGCGCACTGATCTATGAGCCCGGCAACAATATCTGGGCTTGGCCGGGCGATACGATCTATCTCTATCAGGAGCCGCAGACCTTCCTCGCGTTCGGCGCGTCCGGTCAGCAAGGGCAGTTCGCCTTCAGCACTTGGCGCATCTCGCTTGCCGAAGCGCTTGCTCAGGCTGGCGGCCTTCTCGATATTCAGGCAGATCCAGGTTCCGTGTTCCTCTATCGGCGCGAGCCGCGCCAGCTTGCCCAACTCCTCGGCGTCGATTGCTCGAAATTCGACGGGCCGACGGTGCCGATCGTCTACTCGGCGGACCTGCGCGATCCAGCAGGCTATTTCCTCGCGACGCGGATGCAGATGCATAACAAGGATATTCTCTTCGCGGCCAACGCCGAGTCCGTCGAAATCACCAAATTCCTCCAGTTCTTGAACGTCGTGATCACAACCGGAAGCAATGCCTATACCTTGGGCATCAACGCCCAGACGTTGCGCATTGATTCGCATCTCTGACGGGGTTTGAATCATCAAGAATGAGGTTAGGGAGGGACGCGCGCCCGAATGGCAGGTTAAGCTCTCTGCGTGGCTGTTAATCGTTGCCGTAACGGGCGCGCCATTTCCTTTCGGATCGAATGATCCGGTTAGTGTTGCATTCTGGTGCGTGCTGCTCGGTTGCGTGCTTGTCTTTGCGCCGGCTCGCGGCCTGCTGCTTTCACAGCTCATGCTGCTGGGATTGGCCGCGATCGTTATTTCGGCCTACGCGGTCGTGCTGCATGAACAGCTCTCGGCTCATCCCTGGCTGAAATCGGCCGCTCCGCATCCGATCTGGGGTGAAGCGGGCGCCGCCTTGAAGGTTCCCTTGCAGCCACTTGTGTCGATTGCGCGCAATAGACCTTATTTCGAGATCGGCCGGCCGCTCGCTTCGATCATGGCGCTCATTGGTGGATTTCTCATCGGCGCTCAACGCCGCCGCGCCAAACTCTTGATGAAAGCGATCGCCTGGTCCGGCGCAGCTTACGCCGCGTATGGGATCATCGCCCATCTTGCCGATCCGACGCAATTGCTCTGGAGGGAGAAGGAAGCCTATGTGTCGGTTCTGACCGGAACGTTCGTCAACCGCAACACGGCCGCCATTTATTTCGGGACGGCGGCGGTCCTCTGGCTCCTTTTGCTTGCCGAGCGCGTACGCCAGCACCTGCCGCCGAGAGAGATCGAATGGCGGCGCGCGGTCGATCTTTTTCTCTCTCGGACGCCCAAGGAAATCATTATCGCCTTCTCGATGTTGTTCATCTGCCTTGCGGCGATGTTCATGACGGGATCCCGGGCAGGCGTGGTGCTCTCCCTTTGCGGGCTCGTCGTCGCGTTTACTCTTTATTTCAGGCGAGACCTGGCGGGCTGGCGAGCGATCTTCATCGCCGCGGCGGGGGCCAGCGCCGTCGCGCTTTTGCTCCTCGAAATCATGGGAGCCGGCGTGAACGGACGCGCGGATCTCATCAGTACGCCCGACGAAGGTCGGCTCGAGACATATCGATCGACATTGAGATTGATCGCCGACCATCCGTGGTTCGGGACTGGTCTTGGCACATTTTCTTTGAGCTTTCCCGCTTACCGCAGTTCGAAAGTCTCGATGTGGGGTGTCTGGGATATTGCCCACAACACGCTTTTGGAAGTGGCCGCCGATATGGGCATTCCCGTCGCCTGCCTGCTCGTGATTGCTTGGGCGATCGGCTTTGCGGTCCTCGCACGCGGAGCAATCGCGGCGCGCCATCACCGCACGGTTCCGATTGCCTCCTTCGTAATAGCTTTGCTGGCAGCGGCGCATTCGCTCGTCGACTTCTCGCTGCAAATTCCCGGTTACGCAATTGTCGCATTCGCGCTCATCGGGGCGGGGCTTTCGCAGTCCTGCTCGGCTCTTCAAGAAAATTCAAAACTGCGCACGTTCGCGCCGGAACAGCCGCGTTGTTCCGTTGAGGCATAATGTCACCGCCGACATGCGGCTTGGCAGTTCAATTCGCGGCCGCCGAGTGTTGTGAGGCGCGACTCTTCGTGGTAAGGAAATTGCTTAGATAGTTTAGACTCTTTTCGAGATTTGCCATGTGGTCCAAGCGCGTGTTGGCCAGCAGTCTGGCGGCGGCTGCAGTCGTCTTTGTCGCCATCGAATCAGCGCCGCTTGCGCTCGCCGCTGCCGCCAATACGCTTCCAGGCCAGACCGTCAGCCAGTTCCTGAGCGATCCGCACTCATTATTGAATCAATTCCCCGATGCCGGCGACAAAATGGTCAGCATGGTCCGGGATCTCGCGATATCGAATCCCTCGAGCTTGAACGCGCTCGTCTCGCTTTTGCCGAACGCCACGCCTGATCAGCAAAAGGCGATTGGAACGGGACTTGGACAAGCGGCGTTGATCGTCGTCAAGACAGACCAAGCCTATGCCGCGCGAATTCAGCAAGTGGTGGCGAACAGCAACAACACAAATGCAATCTTAGCGCTCGCCGCTGTGATGGGAGACCAGGCAATCGGCGCTGCCGGCGGCGGTGGCGGAGGCGGCGGCGGGGGTGGTGGCGGAGGCCAGACCTCGCCCGATTCCGGAGGCGGCGGCAGCACCGGTGGTGGAACGCCAACGCCATTGAGCTTTGGAACAACAAATTTTCCGGCGACGTTCGTTATTCCGTCGTCTTCAGGGAGCACACCAGGGACCGCGACCATCAATTCGAGCGTCAGCCCATAGCTGACGCTGCGATATCGCCTCGCACGACGTCTAGTTGAACGAGTGAAGGTCCAAGTATGCTTCAGGTGGATCAGTCTAAAGCCGCGCCGCGCGAGCCGGAAAGCGAACACTCAGATCTTGTCTCTTTCGGCCGGCTTTACGACACATTTTTGCGCCTGGTTCGCCGCCAGTCCGCAATCATCCTCTTCATTGTCCTCGTTACATTGGGCTTGGCGTCGGTTTACGTTTTCACCGCAATACCGCGCTATACGGCGCGCGCCGTTCTGCTGATAGATAGCCCTAAGCTCAACCTTTTCCAGCAGCAATCTTCGCAAGACGACGTCAATCTGCCGCTCGACACCGCAATGGTGGACAGTCAGGTCGAGATCCTGAAGTCCGAAAACATTGCGCTGTCGGTGATCAAGGACTTGCACCTTACCGACGATCCGGAATTTGTCGGGCCTGCCGGCGGCTTGATCGGCGGGCTCTTCGGTTTGCTTTCGAATTTCGGCGGGGGAAGCGAGGCGAAATCGGAATACGCGCTGTCGCGGGAAGCGCTGCAAAGGTTCCAAAAGCGGCTGACCGTCAAGCGCGTCGGCCTGACTTACGTCATCAATATCGATTTCGAATCGCTCAATCCGCAGCGAGCCGCGCAGATCGCCAATGCGATCGCCGATGCCTATGTCGTCGATACGCTGGAAGCAAAATATGATTCTACAAAGCGCGCCGCGGTCTGGCTCCAGGACCGCCTAAACGAGTTGCGCGCTCAGGCGACCGCTGCCGACCGCAAGGTGGTGGCGTTCAAGGAGAAAAACAACATCGTCGATACGGGCGGGCGGCTTCTCAACGAGCAGCAGCTTGCCGAGCTCAACAGCGCGCTCGTATTGGCCCGCGCGCAAACTGCCGAAGCTCAAGCTAAATACGCGCGCGTCAACCAGATTCTTCAGGCTGAAAGTCAGGCCAAGGACCAAAGCGATGACAAGGGCGATGTCTTCGATCAGGCGACCGCCACCGTCACCGATTCCTTGCACGACGATGTCATCACGCGGCTGCGCCAACAATATCTGGATCTCGCAGCCCGCGAGAGCGATTGGGCGATGCGCTACGGCCCGACGCATCTGGCCGTCGTAAATCTGAAAAACCAAATGCAGGAGATCCGGAATTCGATCGACGACGAGCTTCACCGGATCGCGCAGACCTATAAGAGCGATTACGACATCGCCAAATCGAGAGAAGATTCGATCCAAAAGAGCCTGAACGACATCGTCTCGCAATCCAATCAGACCCATCAAGCCGAAATCACGCTGCGCGACCTCGACTCGACGGCACAAAGTTACCGGGCCTTGGCCGACAATTTCCTGCAGCAATATATGACCTCGGTGCAGCAGCAATCGTTTCCGATCACCGACTCGCGATTGATCACGAAGGCGACGCCGCCGCTGAAGCCGAGCCACCCCAAGACACTGCTCATTCTCGGATTGGCGCTTGCGGGAGGCACGTTCTTGAGCTTCGGAATCGCGGCCGTGCGCGATCTTTCGGACCAGGTGTTCAGGACGACTTCGCAAGTCGAGACGAGTCTCGCACTCGATTGCGTGGCGGTTGTTCCGCGCGTGAAGACGCCGGTTGCGGCAACCATGCCGATGCTCGAAGATCCGGCGCAGCGCACAATCATGCGCGATCAGAGTCTCATATGGTACTCGCTCGATGCTCCGTTCTCGCGCTTCAGCGAATCGATTCGCTCGATCAAAGTCGCCGGTGACCTCTTTGCGATGAGCAGGCCGAACAAGGTCATCGGCCTGACCTCCTCCCTGCCGAATGAAGGCAAGTCGACCATCGCCGCCTCTCTGGCTCAGCTCATGTCGGATGCGGGCGGCCGCGTCATATTGGTCGATACCGACCTGCGAAACCCGGCGCTGAGCCGGCAGCTTGCGCCGAACGCCACGATGGGCCTCCTCGAGGTGATTTCGGAGAAGGCGGCGCTCGACGACGTCATTTGGGTCAATCCCGCGACCAACCTCCAGTTCTTGCCGGCGGTCGTAAAGTCCAGATTGGCGCACACAAGCGAGATCATCGCTTCCGAAGCGACGGCCAATCTGTTCAGGAAGCTGCGCGAGACCTATGATTATGTCATCGTCGATCTCTCGCCTTTGGCTCCGATCGTCGATGTGCGGGCGACGATCAACTTCATCGACTCTTATTTGTTCGTCGTCGAATGGGGCAACACCAAAATTCCCGTGGTCCAGCATGCGCTGAACAACGCGCGAGAGGTGAAAAACAACATCCTCGGCGTCGTGCTCAACAAGGCCGATTTCCGCGTTCTGAACAGATACGAGACGTATCGCGGCGATTACTACTACAACTCACACTATTATTCCCGATACGGATATACAGACTGAGCAGCCGCGCCGAGCTTCGGGCGGCGGGAGAGAGCTTTGCTGGTTCGCATCTGTCTCTTGGCGCTGGGTTCCTTAGGCATTTTCTGGGGCGCGACCGAACTTCCGCGGTTTTGGCGGGACGCCCACCTCATACAAATCTCGAAGCGAATCGAGGGTGGCGAACTCTACAAGGGGGAAGTCATCGCCGCGCTGATGCCGGAGGTGGAAGCCGCCGAGCGCAGCGGCGCGAACTGCCGTCCTCAAGCGGATCATGCAGCTGCTGTCATTCGTCTTCGCATCCTCGAGGACGCGATCGCGGATGAGGATAATCAGACAATCGACCGGAGCATGGCGGAGGCGGGCCGCGCAATCCATCTTGCGCTCGCATGTTCGCCGGCTGATCCTTTCTTGTGGTCGGCGCTTTATCGGCTCGAGGTCACTCGCAGCGGTTTCACGGGCAGCGACCTCGCGCTTCTGCGATTATCCTATCTTTTGGGTCCGAACGAGGGATGGATTGCGCTCAAGCGAAATCCGCTCGCGCTCTCGGTCTATCGGCAACTTCCTGCCGACCTTCAGAAAGCGGCGCTCGACGAATTTGCTGGATTGCTTCGAACGGGTCGCCTTTACCAAGAGACAGTTGCGATATTTACCGGAGCCGGCTGGCCCGTGCGCGACCTGCTGCTCGCTCGGATTGCCGATCTGCCGGAGCGCGATCGCGACACCTTCTCGAGAATTCTCTATCGCGAGGGCTATGACGTTGCCGTGCCTGGAATCAAGCGTTCTGACCCGAGGCCGTGGGATTGAGGCGGTGCATTCGCGGAGAAAAATATATGCGGCAAATCTTGGTGGCATTGAGGTTGACTGTCCTTTTCTCGGCGATCCTTTTCTCCAAGAGCGCGGTCGCGGGTTGCTATTGCAAATGCGTGGACGGCGAGTTCCAGCCGATCTGCTCCAATCCATTCGACATTCCGCCGATTTGCTCCATGAGAACTTGTCCTTTCACGCCCGGGATCGTGCCACTCCCGCTCGGAAGCTCGAAATCATGTTGGGACGAAAAGAAGTGCGATGCCTATGGCGTCTGCGACTGGCAAAGGGTGTGCAAATGACGATCGGCGCAGAATGAGATCCTTCCGCTATTGGAATTGCGGCGGAAGAAGTATGATTGGGCGATGGGGAGGGGCTCGGCGATGATTGTGTTCTTCTCAGAACCGGGCATCTGAGAAAGTGCAGAGATGAACGGCAGCACGTAGATGCCGCAGGATATGCCTGTTCCTCGATCGGAGGCGCGGCCGAGGCGGCGAGCTTCGCGTCGGCGCAAACATCGGACAAAAAGCGGGCGACCCAACATCCGGCTCGCAATCGGCCTTGTCGTCGCGATTGCGGTGTTGAGCGTCATTTTCGCCGCCCGTTCCCAGCGCCCCTTTTCCGAGCCGGTCAGTGCCGTAAAGACCACGTATCGCGCTTCGCTGCGCCTTGACGGTGCGCTCGGGCCGCGTTTCGCCGGCGACGTTGTGGCCATGCAGAACGGTCTTTTTGGAGCCGCGGGAATTGCGCTGGAAATTCGGCAGGGCGGCTCGCAAGCAGATCCGATCGCTCTCGTCGAAAACGGCGTGGATACGTTCGGGATCGCCGGCGCGGAGAAATTTCTAATTGCGCGCGCACGAGGAGCTCCGCTGGTGGCTTTCGCCGCCGCTTCAACGGTGAGCCCGGTCGCATTTTATTCTCTGGCCTCCGCTCATATTGAAAGTCCTGCCGATTTCGTCGGCAAGCGGATCGGTATCGCGCCGGGTGAAGATACTGCGATCGCTTACAAAGCGATGATGCAGCAAATGGCCGTTTCCAGGAGCGAAGTTCGCGAGGTTCCGGTGAGTTCGGGGATTGCGGCTTTGCTTTCGGGGCAGGTCGATGTCCTCCCCGGCCATGTGGGTGTCGAATCCTGGGCCTTGGAAAGGAAGGGCGTGGAGTACAATGTCTTGCGGCCAGGCACTTTCGGCGTCCACACGGTCGGAAGCGTCTATTTCGCTACGGAAGAGACCGTTCGGAACCAACCGGCCTTGGTGGTCGCTTTTCTTCGCAGCGTGATCCGGGGCTGGGATGCCGTTTACGCCGATGAAGATGGAACCGCCTCGCGCCTCGCAACCGTCTTCTCGTCCGCGGATCCTGCCGAGATCAGGTTCGAACTCGACAGCGAGCGCGAGCTGCAGCGCCCCTATGGCGCGCGTTTCGGCGATTATGACGAGACGCAATGGCAATCGCTTCAGGCATTTCTCGTCGCGCAGCGATTGCTTCGCCAGCCGCTGGATCTGTCTCAAGCCGTCTCGTACGATTTCATCCGCGAAGCCTACCGCGAATCTCGGATGGCTTCCGAGACCTCTCGCTGATCGACAGGTGCGCGTCCGACGCCGACGTAAGTGAAGCCGTGGCGCTTGACTTCGTTGGGATCGTAGATGTTGCGCAGGTCGACGAGGACGGGCGCGGCGAGCAGGCTTTTGACCCGCCCGAGATCGAGCGCCCGGAACGCATCCCATTCGGTGATGATCACCAGCGCGGACGCGTCCTTGCAGCA
>JAJPIC010000011.1 GCA_021324915.1 Beijerinckiaceae bacterium
ATCGATGGTCATTTTGGTCAGATCGGCTCGCTTCATGATCGATATCGTTCTGGAACGATGCCGTCGTCCAGGTTGGACAGAGTCATGCCTGCATCGCCGGCCTGCGGACAGAATTTCGAATCGGCAATGATCTGAAGCGCGTGCCGCGCGAGATCCGGGGCAACTGCAAGAGTGTACACGGCAGCCTTAAGGCGGACTTGAATATCGCGATGGTTATAGAGTCGAAGAAGGGCGAGTCTCGCCTCTTTGCCGCGGCGTTTGAGTTCTTGGCTGACATCATCCATCTGATCGTAAAGCCGGTTGAATCTGGCATATTTTCCATCCCAAAGGGCATCATTCTGCGCCATACCGATCTCGGCGAAGCGATCTACCAATTGGTCGACGGTCATGTCAGCTAATTTAGGTTTCTTCACGGCTTGAGTACTCCGAACCTCCTGAGGGCTTCGAGACCAACACGGACTTTTTCATCCCAGCTTTTGCCGCGAAGGTAATCGCGAGGCGATAGCCCACCGTACTTATTATTTTTCGTCATATACCAGCCCGTGATCTCCCAATGTTTCAACGTCGGAACACGCACTTTGTTCTGAGGACCATCCCACATGCTCTTTGGATAGCCTTCTTTTCGCGCCTGATCTTTTTCGACTCTGTGATGAATATCATAGCCTGGCAATTTGGTTTTTGCATCGCGCTGCAGTTCTTCCAGCGTCTTAGGCCGGGTGAAATAAGCTTCGATATAAGGCCAACATTGCTTGACCGCCCATTCACTGGCATTGAGCGCTAGGAGATACGCCTCCAGTTCCGGATCGGAGACTTTTGCTGCCTCCAGAAGCCATCTGACGGCAAGTTTGACAAAAACGTTGCGCAGCTTGATCGATATTGGCCCCTTGGGTATCTCCGGCGGCTCCTCGAGGGGTGGCCCCCCGTTGTGGCCTATCCCGGGCGCCTGATTTGGCTCGACTTTGATTGGCGGCAGGTCGCGCGGCCCTTGAATGGGACCCGTCGCTCGTCGAGGCCTCGAGGTGACCTCCCAAGGTGGCAGGTCGTCCGGCGACGAGCCCGATGGCTCTTGCGCGCTCGATCTCCCTTGGGACGGTCGACTTGATCCGCTCCGATTGGGCGCAACCGATTTTCCTCGCGGCCCACTGGGTCGCCGCGGCGGCGGCTTACCCGATCCGCGCGCAGCCACCGGAACGACGCTCGCTTCTTCCCCATGCGTCGGCCGGAATTGGCCGCCGCGACGCTCCGGCGTTCCCGCCGGCCAATGCGGATGTTTGAGCGTGTCGAAAGGCATGACGCCCTTCGCCAGCGCTCGCGCGGTTTCGACATGAAGTTTGAAGAGCGGCAGATGGAACGCGATATCGCGCTCCGCCCATATGCGCGGGCCCGCGCGCAACGGAAGATCGGGGCACGCAATGCCGAGCGCGTCGGCGACGACGCGCATGAGCAGCGCGCCGTCTTCCGAAATTTGCGTGAGGCCGAGCGCATCGAGTGCGCGCTGCGCCGCGGGCTCGTTGCCCTGCATCAGGCAGCGCGCCGCGCAAGCGATCGCCGGCAGGATTTCGCGATCGAGCGCCTCGGGCCCATGCAGGCGCGTGATCCAGAAGCGAATCGCCTGGGCTTCCGCCGGTAGGATCTCGGCACCGCGTCGCAAGGTGAGGGCAATGCCCGGCCAGATCCAAACAGCGCCCGCTTGGGCAACAAGCGTGCGTTCCGGCGCGCGCGAACGCGCCGGGTGGACGGCCAAAGTCATTCGGAATTTCCCAAGAAAAAAGCCGCCGAAATCGGCGGCTGCAATTAGGCGGGTGACTTAGTCTTCATGCGCCTTGCCGGACGGAAAGCTCAATCCGTCTTGAAGATGCTGTCATCGAGATTGGAAGAGTCATGCCGGCATCGCCCGGCAAATCCAGATTGGCTTTTCTTCCAAGAGCGTTGTCTGGCGCACAATCTCGGCGAAGCAATCAACTTTATCCGTGCTCAACTCTGTGAGTCAGCTCTTCTCATGACATCTCATCGAGCATTCGCAATTTCTCTCGCGCATCCGCCGCTTGCGGCATTCGTTTCATCCTTTGAGCACCCCAAAATCTTTAAGCTATCGCATTCCCCGCTCGTGACGCTCTTCTCCCGTTGCGAGAAGCGGTCCAGCCAAAGAAAAAGGCGCCAAAGAAGGCTTGAAAAAGGGCGCAGCACCGGCGCTGCTGATGCGCGTGTTATGCATCGCAATCCGTCGCCAAGTCAATCGATGCGGGACATGCGATTTTGCGGATTCGCACATACGTGCAAAGAGTGTGCGGAGAGATTGAGCGCTTCAGCCGGCGTTTGCCTCTTCGCAGAAGATGGCGTCCACATCGCCATCCTGCGAAGGCGCGGTATAGCCGCAGGTCAAGCCGTCGATCTCGAAAAGAACGCCGAAACCCGTACCGGCTCTCGAAGGCTGAATGCGCTGATTGTCGCCGAAAATTTCGTCCTTCACATCCTGATAGGAGATCGTCGACCCCTTGAAGATCAGCCAGAGGCCGCGTCGAATCGTCGTTCGGTGGACCGCAATGATCGCATCGGCACGCAGATACGCGCCATCAATGACGATATCGCCAGATTTCATCCCTTTGATTCTCGCCCGCGAAAGATCGAGATCGAGCGAAGCCGCAAGCGCCCACACATTCAGAAAATCCGGGCTGCGGAAGGCTTGAATGACCTTATCGAGAAGCTTGCGGATGTCGATCATGAGCCCCATACGTATCAGGTGCCAACGTCCCTTTATATCCGGGAGGCGTTACCTCGTTGCCGCCGACGCGCAGACAATCGAATGCTCTTCTCGCGGCAGCGAGCATCACGCACGATCATCTTTTTTGTGCACAGGATCCATGTCAAACCAACAACTCGAGTCGCCCAAATCCGGATCGCCGTTAGCCGGATTCCACTCCCGCTCGATCCGCGCGAGGATCGCGGCGGGATCCTTCTCTTTCCAGGGCGTAAAATCCGTCCCGCCGAGATAATCGCCTGGGCGGAGTCCTTGCTCCAGCAGTCCCTTGACGACCTCTAGCGTCTTGTCTCGAACCGCGCGGTTATCGTGGAGTTCAAACGTGTCTCTAACCGTTGCGGCAATCATCCAAAGGCCCACGTAATCTACTTGGACATGCTCCACGTAATCTTCGACGAGATCTTCGATCATCTCGCTCTCGGGAACCATGCTCATCTGGCCGCTCCATTTTCCAAATAATGGATACTCTGTAAGGTATGCCTTTAACTTTTAGATCAACAGCCAGGCCGCTGCTGGACGTTCTCAGCCCCACCCGGCCGGCATCGCCGGGCAATTGAACTAGCGTCCCTTTGTAGCCTGAAGGCGTTACGTCGTTACCGCCGGCACGCAGATAATCGAATGCTCTTCGTGCGGCAGCTTCTCCGCCGCTTGCTACCAGTACATTACGGCCACGGCCGACTCGCCCAATCGGCTTTCCGCCGGGCATGACAAAATTCTGCGCCCTGCGTGGCGACTTTGCCGATTTCGGCATTGATGCCCGCAATGTTTTGATCCGTTGGTACCCAATTCTGAGGAACGATGTAAGACAAATTCGGGTTATGCGGATCCAGTGCCCGCAGAGTTTGGATCGCAACGCCCCACTGCTCTTGCCACGCCTACGCAAGAGGATCGGTGAAATCCTCTCCGCGATTTTCCTCGTCCGGTTCATCGCCTTGCGCTAATTGGTGCGGCGCTCGAGAAACGCTCGCGCCGGCCTTGGCGCGATCGCTCGCTGGCGCCACGCCGACGCAATCCGCGGTCGTGAAACGTCCGCGTTCGTCGTGGTATTGTTTGAACTTCGCTACTGAACCAGCCGCCTTGCTCCCCGCCTCACTCTGCTGGCCCAAAGACACATAGCCGGCGCCGGTCAGCGCCATCGGCCGGTTCGCCGCCGGATCTGCGAGCGGATCGCGGCCGAGCGCGGCGCGCGCCTCGTTGATCGTCAAAATTCCTTTCGATGTATAATTCGAAAGGATCGTCTGCTGCGTCTGCGGATCGATCGACGGATCGGCGCTCCAGGTAAATTCGAGATCCGGCGCGTCGAATTCGCCCGCGATGACGCAATCGATAAGGTCCTTCACCCAGGCGAGAATGGGCGCCAGGCCCTCTTCCTCGGCGATTTCCTTCTGCGTCTCCGCTGTGGCGCGATTGACCTGCTGGGTCAGCGCCTGCGGCGAAATCGAGAAGGCGAAGCAGACGATGCGCGCGAGCCATTCGTCGAACGGGCCTTTGAGATCCGGCTCCTTCGTCTGGACGAAAGTCTTGGCAACCCCGCCCGGCACGAATTTGGCGCGCCGCCGGCGGCCGAGATCGCCGTCGAAATAGGCGTCCCAATATCTCTGATAAGAGGCAATCTGATCCGGCGTCCAATTCTCCGGCACGCCGATCAGCGAATCCGGAATATTGCCTTGCGTGAAATAATCGAGGAGGAACATCTGCCGGCGCAGCGCGACGTTCACCGTCGTGATGATCTGCTCGACCGGGCTCAAGCCGTAAGCGCGATTGACCCTGATATTGCGCGGCCGATAGATGAGATCGCGCACCGAATAATCGACGGCGGGATAGCCCTTGAGGATCTGCTGATAGGCAACGGGATAGATCGTCTCGCCGCCCTCGCTATAGGGCTGCGGCGTGCGACCCCAATCGTCGATCACCGGCTTGATGGTTGCGCCGTCGATCGGCAGAAGCGCATTGAGCCGCCCGCCGCGATCGCGGCTCATATAAAGCGCCGGCGCATCGATGACGAAGAGCTCTTCGAGCAGGATGCGCAGCCAATCGGCGAAAGAATGAATGCCATCGGGCCGCGCGAAGAATTGAGTGAGCGAAGCGGCGCGCTGATCGCTCGATTTTTTGTCGCGCGGGCCGATCGTCCAGGAAAGGCGCGCCACCTGGTCCTTGCGCGTCTCGATGACGAGGCGCAAGAGATCGTAGCCTTCGGCGAGCCCGCGCAGCGTGTGGAACGAGATGGGCTCGTAGACGCGCGGCAGAGTCGAAAGATTATAGCCGGAGGGATAATCCCACTGGCGGCCGACGACGTCCGGCGGTGCGAGCGGCGTCAAGGGCGTGAGCGGGCCGAACCAATCGGCGCCCTGCCCCGCGGCGCCCGGCTGGCCATAGCTCACGTTGAGCTCATAGGGGCTGAGCGGCCAGGATCTTTGGCCTTCTCCACGCTCGGTCATGAAGGGTCCTTGGTATTGGGCTTGCGGCAGTCACGCTCCTTTTCCCGTTCATGGGAGAAGGAGACGGCGGAGCCCCGCCGGATGAGGGTGCATCCCGTCTCTCATCGACGGGAGCCAGCGAGGGTGAGCGGTTGGTCTTCGGCCACTTCCCCGGACGAGCCCGCGAAACGAGCGAAGATGCGAGACCCAGGTGCTTCTGGATCCCCGTTCTCTCTTCGGCCCGGCCGGGAAGCCTTAGGGGTTCCCGCAAGCGGGAAACACGATCATTTCCGCCTCTCGGTCTCGCGCCGGTAGAATTCGATGATGCCGGCGCCGTCGCCCTGATCGAAGAGATAGGTCAGCGCCCAGATCGCCGCGTCCGCATGGTCGGGACTGCCCGCGCCGCCATAGCCCGCCGGAGTGAAGGCGCAAAGCTGATCTTCGAGCTTGGCGAAACGGCCGGCATGATGCACCTGGCGCTGCGCATAGCGCACCGAGATCGGCTCGGCGCGCACCGCCTTGCCGCGGCTCGCGGTGACGAGCCGCACGGGCACATTGGGATCGGCGGCTTGGATCGTCGCGCGCACCATCTCGCCGCCGAAATTCGATTCGGCGACAATGCAATCGGCGCGATATTCATGAAAGGCCGCAACCGCACGCCGCCCCCAAACCGCTGGCGCTTCGCGGCAAGAGCGGTCCGCGAGTACATAGCAATCCCCGCCGTTCGAACGGGCGGCGACGACAATGCCGATTTCATCGGCGCCGAGATCGTCGCGTCCCGCAGCGCCCGACGGATCGAGCGCGACGACCACGGCGGCACGCTCGCTTTCCGGAATATCCTCGAGCTTGCAGCGCGAGGCTTCGATCACCTCATAAGTCCAGAGCGCGCCCTCGAGCTCGTCGACGTATACGCCTTCGTAGAACCGCTTGCGCTGGCGCTCCGGGAGATTGGCGAGGCTTTCGATAAATTGCGGCGAGAGATTTTCCGCATTGTCGCGCGGATTGAGGAAGCAGCGGGCATAATTCTCTGGGTCGGCGACCGGATGCATCGAAATCGGATCGCGCTTCTCGCCGAAGAGAAGGTTCGTCCAATGCGATTTCGCAACCGGGTTCAGATCGACATAGGCGCGCTGCATCACGCCCTCGATCGTCTGCGCGAGCCGCGTGAAGGCGACGAGAGCGGACGAATAAGGTATCTGCGAGGCCTCGTTCAAGAAGATGCTCACATATTCGAGGCCGAGGATTTTTTCGACGCGCTCTTTGTCGTCGAGCCCGCCGACCCAGATCCGCGCGCCGTTCGGCAATTCGAAAAACCCGTCCTGCCGATGTTCCTTGAGCTTGATGCGCGGGAACGAGAGCCGCATCACATTGGGCAGAGTATCGAGCGAGATCGAAGCGCGCGCCGCATTGGCATGAAAGCGCAGGATGGCGTGGCGCGATCCTGGCGCCTTCAAGGCGCGCGCGACAATAGCGCGGACGATCAGGAAAGTTTTGCCGGAGCGTGTGCCGCCGGCAAGGCAAATGTAGCGTTGCGGCCCTTCGAGCAGGCGGCGCGCACGCTCCTGCCCGAGGCTGAACGACACCATGCGACGACCTCGATGAGCCTGGAATGAAAAAGGCCACCCGAAAAGGTGGCCTCGAAAGCGGGCGCAGCAATGGCGCTGCGATGCGCGCGTTATTGATCGCAATCCGTCGCAAAGTCAATCGAGCGGCGCGATGCGATTTCGAGGATTCGCACATAGGTGCGAGGCGGGCGGCGAAAGATCTGGCCTCACTCCGCAGTCCGCTTGCGAGAGAGATGGCAAGCGAGTGATTGGCGTCTCGGCCGTCCCTGGACTTGATCCGGGATCGACCGGCCGTCCGGCCGCATCGCGATCAGTTGCGCCTGGACGCGCGGATCAAGTCCGCGCGTGACACGATGGTGCACCGGCGGGACCAATGAAAAAGGCCACCCGAAAGGTGGCCTCGAAAGCGGGCGCAGCAATGGCGCTGCACTGCGCGCGTTATTGATCGCAATCCGTCGCAAAGTCAATCGAGCGGCGCGATGCGATTTTGAGGATTCGTACTTCGATAAGGCAAGACTGCGGAAGATCGGCGGGATTTTGCGAAGGCTTCATCCGGCCGTCTGGGGCATCATCGCCAGCCGCGTTTGGATGCGCGGATCAAGACCGCGCATGACGATTCATGCTCCGCATGACGCATCCTCCGGCAATCGGGAGGAGGATCAAAACACCGGCACATTGCGCGCGTTGAGCACGCCCGCGAGATAATCGAGCGCTTTGGCGCGCTTGCGATAGAATGTGTAGGTCGCCCACTTCTTCTGTTCGCACAGTCGCCGCACGGATTTTCGCCGCGCGGTATGGAGCGCCCAAAGACTTGTGACGAGCGCCATGCCGGGATCGACGCCGCGCAATTCGCGCAGCCAATCGAAGGCCTTTTCCATTTCGGCGATCTCGGCCGCGGTCGGGCGCAGCACAGTGAAATTCTGCGCCGCCTCGCGCATGCGCCGCTCGGCCTCGGAGAGTTCTGCCTGCGCCAGACGATCCGCCCATTCTATGGCGTGTCGCGGCCAATGGCTGCCCGGCTCGCGCGGCCCGCGCAGCCGCGGCAGGCGGTCGAGCGTGACGAAGGCCTTCACGAGGCGCCGCCCCACATGTTCCGCCTCCCAGCGCGGGGGAATCGTCTCGCGCGTCTCATCATAAGGACATTCGAGCGCGTTGATCTTGAGCTCATCCGTCACGTCAGGCTCCGTCGTCGAGAATGTTCTCAAGAAGGTTCGGCTCGGCCCCGACCGTGAGCAGCAGCACGCGCATCAGTGCTTCGCGCGTGAGCCCACGCTTTTCCGCCGCCGCGTCGAATCGCGCTTCGGCTTCCGGCGGCAGGCGCGGAAAGGCGGGCTTCGATTCGCGAAACGCGAGGCCAAAGCGCTGAGCCTGCCGGTGCACGTTATTCGGCGTCGATGAGATCAAGGGGTCGGCGGCGACGCGCTTGGCGGCAAATCCCTGCCCGATCAGAAAGCCGAGCCGCGCGATGCGCTCGGTCGTCCATGCAGTCTTCGATCTCGACATAGATCCTCCTCTCAATTCGAGAAGGATTTATAAGGTAATCTTACCGACAGTCAACGGTAAAATTACACAATGCGCGCCGCTCAGAATCGGTCAAACTACCGCTATGGAATTGGAAGATGTCCTTGCTCGTGTTGAGAGCCGGCTGCAAGCGCTGGGTCTCTCCGCGCATGCCGCATCTCTCGCGGCAAAAAAGCCGGATGCGATCCGCAATCTGCGGCGCGCGGTGAAGAACGGCGACCGGCGCGGCATAACGACCGAGACGCTCGTCGCGCTCGCGCCTGTCTTGAAGACGAGCGCTGCCTGGCTTCTCGAAGGGGTCGGCGGGCCGGAGCCCGGCAATCATGCGAAAGTCATGGGCCGAATCGGCGCCGGCGCCGAAATCCTCCCGGAATTCGAACAAATTCCGATAGATGGGCTTTATGACATCTCGGTGCCCTTTTCTATTCCGGAGGATTCGATCGCCTTCGAAGTGGAAGGCGAGAGCATGTGGCCGCGCTATGATTCGGGCGACGTCATCATCTGTTGGCGGCAAAGCGAAGATGCGGAGAACGTCGTCGGCCGCGAAGCGGCGCTGCGTACGCGCGACGGCCGCCGATTCTTGAAACGCGTGCGGCGGGGCGCAGCCGCCGGCACTTACGACCTCGAAAGCCACAACGCCGCGCCGATCCGCGGGGTCGAAATCGCCTGGGCGGCGCCGGTTCAAGCCGTCGTTCGCGCCGAGCAGTGGCAACGAATCAGTCCCGACTCGAAGCTGACCCGTGTACGGTAGCAATACCTTGTATAGGTAATATTACCGTATATTCTGGCATCTCCAATTTCGGAGATGCCCATGCTCGAGAGCTTCGATCAGGCGATTGGCGCCCAGGCGCGCCGCACCGCCGCCCACATGGTCAAATGCCGGGCCCGCGATTACGCGCGCCGCCCGATGACCTTGGAAAACCTTTACCCGGGCCTCGCGGCTGCGCGGCCCGATGTCATGATCGCGATTGCGGAACATCTCTTGGAGAGCGAGCGCGCAAATCCACGCCGCTGGTTCGGCTTCGGCGGCGAAGTCGGTGCGCTCAATGCGAAAGCCGTGCAGCTTTTGGGACGTGCGCTGCGGCGCATCGAGGCGCGCGGAACTCGTCAGCGCGAGGCATGGCATGACGAAGGCTATTAGGCCTTTGATTCGGCGCTCTTACGCTGCAGGCGCACGACGACGTCGACCTTGGCGATCTCATAGCCTTCCGGCGGCTCGAAATGATCGGCGAGCTTGCCGCCTTTGACCATCACGTCGGTGATCTCGCCGCTGTCCTCGAAATAGAAATGGCAATGGTCGGTCGTGTTGGTGTCGAAGATCGTCTTGCCGCCTTCGAGCGTGAAAGAGCGCACGAGGCCGACCTCAGCAAAGAGGTTGAGCACGTTATAGACGGTCGCCAGCGAGGCGAAGATACGCGATTCATGCGCCTCGGCCGCGAGCACGTCCGCCGTAATATGCCGGTCGCCCTTGCTGAAAAGGAGCTTGGCGAGGCCAAGCCGCTGCCGGGTCGCGCGCAGCCCATACCGCTCGAGCAGCGGACGGATCTGGACAGACGGGATCGGCTGATTAGACATGATCTAAACTATTCTCCTGCAAGGACTTTCACTAGCATGCCGCGAGGCACGCGCCAATAATCCCATAAGGCACGTGGAAATATGTCGCGTTTCGTCGCCGAACGTCATCCGGCGGCGCTTAGCGGCCCGCTACCTTCGTTGGCAAAGGCGACGAGATTATTCCGCCGCCTTCTTGAATTCGGGGAAGGTGCAGTGCGCGTCCTCGCTCTCGCGACGGAAGGTGACGACGTTCGAATCCTGCTCGAACGGCAGGTCGAGGCTCTTCCAGACGTCGACGAGCGCCTCGACGAGATGGGCGATATGCGCATCCGTATGGAGCGGCGTCGGCGTGATGCGCAGCCGCTCGCCGCCGCGCTCGACCGTCGGATAATTGATCGGCTGGATATAAATCCCGTGGCGATCGAGCAGCCGATCGCTCGCCAGCTTGCAGCGCTCCGCGTCGCCGACTTTCACCGGCACGATATGCGAGGGATTGGGCATGACAGGCAGGCCCGCGGCCGAGAGCGCGTGCTTGGTCAAGAGTGCCTGGCGCTGATGCAGCGCACGCAGATCTTCGCGATCCTTCAGCAGGCGCACTGCCGTCCCGGCCGCTGCCGCAACCGCCGGCGGCAGAGCGGTCGTGAAGATGAACGAGGCCGCATAGGAGCGCACCGCATCGATGATCGTTGAATCTGCCGCAATATAGCCGCCGAGCGCACCGAAGCCTTTCGCCAAAGTGCCCTCGATGACGTCGATGCGGTTCATCACGCCGTCGCGTTCGGCAATGCCGCCGCCGCGCGGCCCGTAGAGCCCGACGGCATGGACTTCGTCGAGATAGGTCATGGCGCCGTAGCGCTCGGCGAGATCGGCGATCTTTCCGATCGGCGCAATGTCGCCATGCATCGAATAGAGGCTCTCGAATGCAATGAGCTTCGGCTGATCGGGATCGGCGGCCCTCAGCAGATCTTCGAGATGGGCGACATCATTGTGCCGGAAGATCTGCTTTCTCGCGCCAGAGCGCCTGATGCCCTCGATCATCGAATTGTGATTGAAGGCGTCGGAGAGGATCAGGCAATTGGGCAGGAGCGCGCCGATCGTGCCGATCGCGGCGAGGTTGGAGATCCACCCCGAGGTGAAGACGAGCGCGCCGTCTTTGCCGTGCAGATCGGCGAGTTCGGCTTCGAGCCTGACGAGCGGATGATTGGTGCCGGCGATGTTGCGCGTGCCCCCTGCCCCGACGCCATGCCGGCTCGCCGCCTCCTGCATGGCGGCAATCACGTCGGGATGAAGGCCCATGCCGAGGTAATCGTTCGAGCACCAGACGACGACGTCTTCGGCCGTGCCGTCCTTCAAATAGCGTCTGGCGTAGGGAAACCGGGCGGGATCGCGTTCGATATCGACGAAGACGCGGTAGCGCCGCTCGGCTTGCAAACGGCTCAGGGCGTCTTCGAAATACTGCCGATAATTCATGACGAACCCGGTCCTCCGCGGAGCGACGTTTTTGTTAGCTCATCGGACGAAAACCCGTTCGCCGCTGATGCGCCTTACCTAGGGTCCTAGGACGCTGAAACCAAACTTTGCCTGGACCCTCTCGCCTTCTCTCCGAAGGGGTTTTTTGCCCAATTTAGAAGGAGTCGCAAGTGGCAGATGGTCTCAGGCCAAAAGTCACCAAATGACTGGATCCAGGACGTCTATCGCGACCTATTGCGGCCCGCCCGAAACCACTCCGCGGGCGCCCTGGCAGGAGCAATGCGAACCGATCGCGCGCGGGCTGCGCAGTGCGCAAACTTCGGTTCGCGTCGCGCAATAGGTGCTCGCCGTCGTCGGCTCCTCGGCAGGATTGGGATAGGGATAAGGATAGGGGTAATCGTAATCGTAGCCGTAATCATAGGGATAGCCGTAATCGTAGCCATAATAGGGATAGGCCCAATAACCAAGGCCGAGGCCCAATCCCGCGGCACCCCAGCCCCAGCCGCCCCAGCCGTGATGCCAGCCGCCGTGCCAACCGCCACCGCCGGACCATCCGCCGCCGCCTCCCATGCCGCCGCCGCCCATGCCGCCGCCGAAACCTCCGTGGCCGCCGCCACCGCCGGCAAAGCCGCCCGCGGCGAGAACGCTCGAAGCGGATAACCCCAAGGCGATAACGCTCGTCGCCAAGACTTTCGCCAAATACTGCATGAATTCCTCTTCCACTGACGCCGGTCAGGCGGCCGCTGGACCTGCATATCGGCGGCGATCTTGAACAATTCCATATTCAGAATCCTGTGCCGGGCTTTGCCCGCAATCAATTCTGCGGCATAGGCAATCTCATCCTTAAGGGAAGCTAAACTCGCGGAGCTCGTCCTTAATGCGCGTTCTCGTCACCGGCTCGGCCGGGTTCATCGGATTTCATCTCGCGCGTCGGCTCCTTCAGGGCGGTAACGAAGTCGTCGGAATCGACGGCTTCACGCCCTATTACGATCTCTCGCTGAAACAGGCGCGCCAGGCGCTTCTGGCGGAGGACGGCGGGTTTACCGGCCACCGTTTCATGCTCGAAGATTCCGACGCGCTGCAACGCATCTATGGTGCGGGCTTCGACCTCGTCTTTCATTTCGCCGCGCAGGCCGGCGTGCGCTACAGCGTCGAAAATCCGCGCGCCTATATCGATGCCAATCTCGTCGGCACTTACAACCTGCTCGAGATCATGCGGCATAAGCCGCCGCGCCACGCGCTGATCGCTTCGACCTCGTCGGTCTATGGGGCGAATGCCTCGGTGCCCTTTTTCGAGACGGACCGCGCCGATCATCCGCTCTCGCTCTATGCCGCGACCAAGAAAGCAACGGAAGATATGGCGCATGCCTATAGTCACCTCTTCGAAATTCCGGTGACGATGCTGCGCTTCTTCACGGTCTATGGACCGTGGGGCCGGCCCGATATGGCACTCTATAAATTCGTCGCCGCAATCCTCGCCGATCAGCCGATCGATCTTTACAATTACGGCAATATGCGCCGCGATTTCACCTATATCGATGATCTCGTCGAGGCGATGATACGGCTTTCGCCGCTTGCCCCGCCGAAACCCGCCGATCGGTCGGCGCCGGTTCCCGGCGACAGTCTCTCGCCGCAAGCGCCCTGGCGCGTCGTCAATATCGGCGCGGGACATCCGGTCGAACTGTCCGATTTCGTCGCCGCCATCGAAGGCGCTCTCGGCCGCAAAGCGCGGCGCAATCCGATGCCCATGCAGCAGGGCGACGTGCCGCTGACTTTCGCCAATACGGATCTCTTGTTCCACTTGGCAGGCTATCGGCCCTCGACGCCGGTGACTGAAGGGGTGGCCGCTTTCGTCGCGTGGTATCGCGATTGTTTCGGCGGCTGAGCGGACAAAATGAAGAGCAGGACCCGAGGTCCTGCTCTTCTGATCTCACGCATTTTTTTGCACGCACGGGAGCGCGCGCAAAACGCGTTACGGCTGCACCGTGCCCGGCACTTGATCGACGCCGTTCTTGCACATGCAGGCCTCACCGGGCGCCGCCGGATGATCGAGCCCGCAGCTGATCGTCGGTGTCAGGCAATATTCGCCCGAGGCATATTCGGTCGTATAGCCGGGGCCGTAATCATACGCATAGTCCGGATAATCGTAGCCATAATCATAGGCATAATCCGGGTAGCCGTAATCGTAGCCCCAGCCGTAGACCGGGCCGCCCCAGCCATATACGCCGCCCCAGCCGCCGCGATCGTGATCCCAGTCGCGACCGCCCCAATGGCCGCCGCGGTCCCAGTCGCGACCGCCCCAGTGGCCGGCGTGCCAGTTCTCGGCGGTGTTGAAGCCGCCATGGGTGCGGCCCGCACTGAAGCCGCCATAGCCGCCGACATTACCGTGTGCACCGAAGTTGCCGGCCGTGCGGCCGCCGGTGAACCCGTGCGCTCCGGCATACCCGCCGCCCATATGGCCGCCTCCCATGCCGCCCACATGGCCGCCTCCCATACCGCCCACGTGGCCGCCTCCCATGCCGCCCACGTGGCCGCCGCCACCGAAGCCGCCGTGACCGTGCTCCATACCTTGCGCAAAGGCCGCCCCGCCCAGAGCGAGGCTCGAGGCGCAAAGCGCCGCCAATAAAATTCGAGAATGTCGCATTCTGCCATCTCCCTTTCGACGATCTGCGGCGGAACAATGAAACCAAAAGGCCGCCAGAGCTGTTCAAGGAACAAGGCTCTCGACCGCGAAAGTCTTAGAAGCACAGAAGGTTCCCTGAGCTCGCGCCTCGCTGGCACAAGCCGATTCCACTTTTGCGCGAAGGGCGTTATTCTGGCGGGACCGAGGGGAGAATGGACCAGATCTTTCGCAGCTTTATTTCCGGCCTGATCAAAACCGGCTCGCTTGAGATCGAAACGGCTTCCGGCCAAAGGTTCAGGGTGGGCGACGGTTCGGGCGAAAACGTTCGCATCCGGTTTGCGGATAGAGCCGCTGAATGGGCACTGATGCGCGATCCCGGCCTGCGCTTCGGCGAGCTCTATATGGACGGGCGAGTCACCGTCGAGGAAGGCTCGATCTACGACGTGCTCGCCATCGCCTCGCGCAATGTCGCGCGCTTTTATCAATTCCCCTGGCTTGCCGCTGCGGAGAAGGTCCGCGCCGCCCTAAACGGCTTGGCGACCCGCAATACTCTCGTTCGCGCCCGGCGCAACGCAACGCACCATTACGATCTCGACAGCCGGCTCTATTCGCTCTTCCTCGACACCGATCGGCAATATTCCTGCGCGTATTTCGAATCGCCCTCCGCTACGCTCGAGGAGGCTCAGCTCGCCAAGAAGCGCCATATCGCGGCGAAATTGCTGATCGAGCCCGGCAACCGCGTGCTCGACATCGGCTGCGGCTGGGGCGGGCTCGCGCTCTATCTCGCCCGGATCTGCAATGCCAAAGTCACGGGCATCACGCTCTCGCGCGAACAGCTCTGCGTGGCGCGCCGGCGCGCCGCCGAGACGCAGCAGGCGAGCGCGCTCGACTTCCGGCTGCAGGATTATCGCGAGGTCGGCGAAAGATTCGACCGGATCGTCTCCGTCGGCATGTTCGAGCACGTGGGCCGCCGCTATTACGACACGTTCTTCCGGCAGATCGCCAAATTGCTCGATAGCGACGGCGTCGCTTTGCTTCACACCATCGGCTCCGAGCATTCGCCGCAGCCAACCGATCCCTGGATCGCCAAATATATTTTCCCCGGCGGCTATATTCCCTCGCTCTCGCAGATCACGCCATCGATAGAGAAGGCCGGGCTCATCGTGACTGACGTCGAAGTGTTGCGGCTGCATTATGCCGAAACCTTGCGGTCCTGGCGCGAGCGCTTCCTGGCACATCGCGCGCAAGCCGCGGCGCTCTATGACGAGCGCTTCTGCCGGATGTGGGAATATTATCTCTCCGGCGCCGAATGCGGGTTCAGGTTCCTCGGCCAGGTGGTCTTCCAGATCCAGCTCGCCAAGAAGATCGAGACCGTGCCGATGACCCGCGATTACATCGTCCGGCGCGAGACGGAGCTGCGCCGCCGCGACACCGCGACCACGGGCCTGCGCATCGCCGGCTGAAGCCTGGACGCATTCCTCCCGCAAAGGGCTCAAGCTGGCCCGAAGCTTTCCTCGCATCAGCGGCAAGCCGCCTGCGCCATTGCCTTTCGGCTCCGGGCTTCGCAGGATCGCAATCCGATTCTCTTGTTCGAGGGAGCCATGGCGGAAAGGCCGCTGATCTTCATCGCGACGCCCTGTTTCGGCGGTCTCGTCTCGCAGCACTATATGCAATCCGTCGTCGCGCTGATGAATCACGCGGGACAGGCGGGCTTCGACGCCATGCTCGCCCTCCTCGGCCACGATTCGCTCATCACCCGGAGCCGCAACACGCTGGTCGCGCAATTCATGAGCACGCCTGCGACGCATCTGATGTTCATCGATGCCGATATTTCATTCGATCCGAAGCAGGTCGGCGCAATGCTCGCCTTCGATCAGGATTTCGTCGGCGGAATCTATCCGCTGAAAGTCGTCGATTGGAGCAATGCGGCGCTGAAGCGCTTGACCGCCGGCGAGAGTTTCGAGACCGCCCCGCTCCTCTATGTCGGCACGCTCTGCACCGGCAACGAGCTCGAGCGCGAAGGACGCTTCGCCACCGGCATCTATTGCGGCGGCGGCTTCCAATTGCTCAAGCGCCAAGTGATCGAGCGCATGATCGAAGCCTATCCGCAGACCCGCTATTCGAGCGTGCACGCCTATAGCAATGCCAAGGGCGGCGAGAGCTACGCGCTTTTCGAATGTCTCATCGACCCGGAAACCCGGGCCTATGTGAGCGAAGATTTCGGCTTCTGCCAAAAATGGCGCGATCTCGGCGGCAAGATCTGGCTCGATACCGAAGGCAAGCTCACCCATATCGGCGCCTATAATTTCATCGGCCATCCGCAGCCGCGCTTCCAGGCCGCAAGCTGACCTCATCGGTTCGTCGCATCTCGGCGCCCGGAACCTCGGCGATTGCAGCCGAATGGCGAGGAAAGGCCATGATGCGCGCAGGGGATGATCGATGTCCGCGCCGCGTTCGGATACATAGAGACATGGCTGCAACACCCCTCGCCTCATAGGCCGAGCGCAGGCGGCAGGCGGCCCATTTTTGCCTTGATCCGTGAAGAACCGGCCGCTACAAAAGCGCGGCTTACGGCACTGCCCTTTAGGCATCGCGCGAGGCTATTGCGCAGTCTTCATCGGCAGGCGAATGCCGCCGCGGAAAAATTGGGGACATCCCGAGCGGAACGCCGACCCGTGAATTTCATGCCGGACATTGCTGCGCCGAAAAAAGTCGGGATAGCCATTATCGCGAATGATCGTGTCATCGACTGGCTGCTGCCCTTTCTCGAGAGCTATGTCGCAACGAACTCGAAAATTCCGCTCTATCTTATCCCCTACGACGACAATCTGACGCGCACGCGCCACGCCGCCGAAGTCTTCGGAATCGAGATCGCCGACGTCGACAGTGCCGAGCTCGACGCGCTGGCGCGGCGGCTCTATCCGCTCAATCCCGGCCATCGCCGGAGGCTGCGCAAGTTTCTCGCGCTCGCTCTGCCGCTCGACGAAGTCATCTATATGGACGTCGACACGATCATGCTGCGCGATTTCAGCGACGTGCTCGGCCACGTGGGCAATGGTAAGACGGAGTTTCTGGTCGCCTGTTATTGCGCCGATTACATCTATAATTCGAAGCATAGGAAATATGATTTCCTGCGCGATGCCTTTTCGTTCAACGACGGTTTCTTCGTCGCCTCGCGCCATATCCTCTCGCTGCAGGATTTCTACGAGGTCATCGCCAAGGACGAACGGATCTTTCACGAAGTGCGCCAGCGCGGCGGGCTGTTTGCGCAGCCGCTCACCAATTTCGTCGTGCACCGGCGCGGCTTGAAGGTCGCCTGCCTGCCCGATTGCATTCCCGGCGCGTCCGGCGAGAGCTTCTACAAGACCAAGAAGGCGACATTCACGCCCGACGGCCCGCTCGACTCGGAGGGAAGGCGCATCTACTTCTGTCATTGGCCGGGCATTATCGGTTTGCCACGCCGGCGAATCTTCGACGGGATCTGGCACGAATATGCGCGCCTGGCGGCAGAGCGCATGCGCGCGCAAGTACCGGCCTGACACTCAGGCCGCAGCGATCTCGGCGCGTTTCACATATTCGAGCACGTTACCGATCAGCACCTCGGGCGCTTCTTGCCGCGCAAGCTCGGGTGCCTTCAAGACTTCGAGAAATTCCTGATAGTCCGGATGCGATGGATCGCCGATGAAGGCGGCGACATGCTCCTCCTTGCTGAAAATGTCGCGCTGCCGGATCATATTGAAGGCGACCCGGTCGGCGGCAAACTCTTGGCCGAGCCTCACGAAATCCGGCATTTGCCGGAAGTTCAAGGCTTGCACCACCATCGAGAATTCGAGCGCCGCAATGCGTCCGGCGCGGCGCAACTCGCCCAGGAAAGCGAGATTCTTGCGCAATCGCGCGAAATCGCCGCCGCGCCGCACGATCGCATAGGTCGCGGCTTCCGTCGCATCGATGGAAATCTGCACATATTTCACCCGGCCCTCGAGATTGAGCTCGCGCCAGGCGCGTTCGTCGAGCAATTGGCCATTGGTGATCAGCTCCAGTCTCAGCTGCGGAAATCCGCCGCCGTTGAGCCGCTTGATCAAGTTGCGAAAATGCTTGCTGCCGAAAGGATCGCCGGAACCGGTGATCATCACCGACTTCGCCTCGGCGAGAAGCGGCAGAAGCGTGCGCTCGGTGAGCCTGTCGAGCTCGGCCTGCTTGCGCGAATTGGCGAGATAAAGACTGCTACGGCAGGACGGACAGGAAAGATTGCAGGACTTATCGTGCGAGAGCACGAGATGTTCGGGGAGCCGCGCGGGATTCTTTTTGTACTGCTCGATAACCTGGCGCGCTTCCGGCGAATCGCGATGCGGCAAGCTGCGGCTTGCGATCGCCGGACAATGCCAATGATTGCAATAGCGGAAGGAGCCATCGAGGATCGACTCGCGGATGCGCTTGGCGGCATCGCTGTTCCAAAGTTGCTCGGGATCGGAATCGAGCGTGCCGATCGGCGTCGGCAACCAGATCGGGCAGCAGACATAGGCGAGCCCCGTCGGAGTGGTCTCGAGCTGCCGGAACGGGTTCGCGCAGAAATGCGACTTGAGATAGTCCTCCGTGCTCTGATCGACGTGCTGTTCCCGGCAGATCTTCTGCCGGCGTTTCAGCATGAATGTATTGTCGATCCAGCTTCCGAGCGCCTCGATCCGTTCGAGGCCGACGAATTCCTGAAATTTCGGATGAACGAACAATCGCAAAAGCTTCTTGGGGACGAGCCGATCGACGAAATCAACGAGGCGCGCGCGAAATGTCGTGGTAATCTCGGTCATGACGCCCTCCCGATCGGGTCGCTCTGGCCGCCGAGAACGGATTGGACCAGGCCGGCAAGCGTCTGGCGATAGGCCGCACGGCTGAAAATGCGGTCATAAAGCTGCCGCGTATCGCTGTTCATCCGGTCTGCCTCTGTGCAATCGCCGGGCGCCTTGTCCTGCATGAACTTGCGAATCGCGGCAGCGAATTCTTCCGCGCCCGAGGCAAGCGTGACATTGCTCAATTGGCCGGCATCGAACGCCATGCCGCGGAAGGCGCGCTTGGTCGCGATGAGCGGCGCGCCGCTCGATAAAGCCTCGATCGTCTTGATCGAGATCCCGAAACCCTCGGTGATCGGCAGGAGAACCGCGCCCGCCTGCGCATAGGCGGCATTAAGATCATCCGTATAGCCGAGGAAGACGCCGGCATATCTGCGATGGAGCGCCGGAGCGCGGAGCCGAAATTCCTGGTCGATATTGCCGATAATCTTGACCGGCGCTTCCGGAACCCTCGGGAGGACCTCCGTCAGAAACCACGAGATTCCGAGAAAGTTGGGATAATTCGCGCTCGCGACGATGATGATGTCGGACCCGCCGCTGCCGACCGAGACCGGGTCCACGGCGGGGAAGACGAGCACATGGCGCTTTTGCGGCAGAAGCTGCTCGAAAGTCGCCGCCTCTTCCGTATTGAGGTGGATCAGAACGTCGGCGCCGGCCATATTGGCGAGCTCGATCGCGAGCATCGAATCGTAAGTCGCAGCCGGCGGCAATTTCCACGAGCCCGGCTGGCGCAGCATATATTGGCGGGCCTGAAGATCGTGTGTGTCGAGCAAGATCGGGCAAGCGCGCGAGCCGCGCAGCTTGATTGCCGCCACCATGCAGAAAAAGTGATTGCAATGGATGAGATCGATCGATTCGCGGCGCGCAAGCTCGGCAGGCAGCGACGCACGCCTCACGGTCTCAGCCAGAATCGCGGCGTAATTTCCATGCATCCAATCCATGAGCGTCTTCAGGAACGAGGGCGCGAAGACCGCCGGGAACCGCATGCCGGCAAAGTACCGCTTCTCCGCCACGAGATCGCGCGTTGCGGCGAGATAAGCGGAATGAGCGGCTGAGCCCGGGACATTGCCGGGAAAATCGGCGATCGCGAGGTCGATTAAATCGGCGCCGAGCGCGCGATAGGCCTGCGCCTGCGTGACGAAGACCTTGTGGCTGCCGCAGGAATGCCACGCCGGATGGATGAGCAGAACGGTCTTGCCCCGCAGAGGCGCGGCAGGCGCCACGGCCGAATCGACCGCTGATCCATAGCCGTTGAAGCTCATGCCGCGATCACTCATGGGCCTGCTATTTGCGGGGCTTGCGAATTGCGCTCGCGATTACGCCGATCGGTACGCGGAACCAAAGCATCAGAAGAAGCGTAAGGCCGGGACCCAAAGCGGCTGCGGCCTCATGATAGGATTGCGCGAGTCTCGCCCCGGTGCGCGACCGCCGCTGCCAGCGCGGCAGGCTCGTCTCCTCGTCATGCGCATCGATGCGCAGCAGAAGAGCGGCATAATGGAGTCTCAGCCATCCCGTCCGGCAGAAACGCGCGGCGTTAGCGACCAGGTGATCGATCGCGAGAAGCCGCGTCTTGTGATTATTGTCGCCCGCCCCGCCGGCCTCGAAGCCGATGTAATGATTGAGCTGCGCCCGACGGGAGAACACATTGGCGCCGTGAATGCGATAAAGGAAGACCGGCTCGTCGATGATGATGCTGCCGCAGAGCGCGCTGATCGCGCAGGCGAAATACATGTCGGTGCCGCTGTTCAAGCGGGCGAGCTCGGGATTGTCGGCGAAGAGGTCGAGCGCATCGCGCCGATAGCAGATGCCGGAGGTTGGCGACCAGACCCATTTGGCCGACAAGGGCGCGACGAAATGGATCTTGTCGCCGAGCGATTGGGCGAGCTCTTTCGAGGGCCAAGGCGCATCGAGAAGATGCTGATAGGGGCGAAACATATCGCGCCGCCGGCCGCGACCGCTGCGCACATACCGGTTGAGCTCCTCGCCGGTACCCAGCACGATTTGATCGCCGACCACCTGCAACATGTCGCCCGATGTAAAGCCGACATGTACGCGCAGCGAAAGATGCACGAAAACGTGAGTTTCGATCGCATGCGCCAGCAGCACATCGTCGGCGTCCATGAAGATCACGTAGGCGCCGGAAGCGACCTTGAGGCCGTCGAGCGAGGCGGGGGTCTGCCCGTCGTTGGCGGCCCGCCGGATGATCGTTGCCTGTGGATAACGGCCGGCGATTCCGGTGAGCACGGCCGGCGTCTCATCCGTCGAGGCGTTGTCGACGATGATGCATTCGAGGTTCGGATAGGTTTGCTGGAAGACGCTGTCGACGGCCTGATCGAGAAAGCGGCCGTAATTGTAATTGACGATGATGACGCTCACCACGGGCAAGCGAAACACGACTTCCTGCCCTGCGGTCCGCTTGGAAAAGCTTTCTGCGGGTTCGGAAATATTCACGCCTCATTCTCCCGGTCGGGTCCGGCTGCCAATCGCCGCCTCGTCAAAGAATTTGTTCGAAATGGGGCCTCCATTTTGCCTCTTTCGCCTTCCACCTCGGCACCCGCCGCTTGATCGAAACCCTGACGTTGCTGTAAATAACGCAAGGACGATTGCGTCATACGCACGAACCGGCGAAGCATAGAGTCAACGAAAATTCGGCCGAGCGTTCCGGCTAACATATCCGTCTTCGCGAAACCGGTCGAGAAATCTTCGGCCCCGAGCGAAACCCGAGAACGCGTCGCGAGCGAAGATTGCATCAAGTCGTCGTCCTGGCAAGATTTTCGTCTCGTGCACGGCAACGTGAAGCGCACGATGCGATGAGGATCCGCTGACATGCCCCGGCTCCTTTATCTCTATCTCGCGCGGCGCATCTTCCTTGCCGTTCTGGTGCTGGAAACGGGCCTCTGCGTGCCCGTCGTCATGACGTCGCTCTTCCATTATCTGCCGACGTCGGCGGTACGCAGCGGGCTTCTCTGGCCGGCGCTGCTCGGCACTTTGCCGACGGTGGTCTATATTGCGCTGCCGATGGCCGTCGGTGTCGCCGTGGCGCTCGAATTCTCGCGCATGGCGGCCGATGGCATGATCGCGGTCCTTTATTCTTTGCGCCTGTCGGTTCTGTCGATCTGCCTGCCGGCAGCGGTCGTCGCCAGTATCGCGGTGGGCTTCGGCTATTGGATCTCCTGTTTCGTCGCGCCCGCCTATGTCGGGCAGATGCATGACGTCATTCACGTCATCCGCAATTCGCTCAATCACCGGCTGCTCGAGCCGGCGCAGTTCTACACCTTCGATAATGGCACGCGGACGCTCTACTTCCAGCGCTGGAAATCGCCCGACGTCGTGAGCAACATGTTTATCCACCAGTTCGATACGGCGAAGAACGAAGAGGATATCATCACCGCGGAGACGACGGAATTCCGCCGCAACGAACATGGCGTGCTTCTGGTCATGAGCAACGGGTCCGTGCAGCGCCGCCCGATCGGCTCCAACAAAATGAGCACCTCGGATTTCGGCGAATATGTGCTGCAGATCGACATGCAGGGCACGAACGGCCTGCCCAAGCGCAATTGGACCGGCGTGTTCGAGCTGCAGCTGCCGAGCTTCCTTCAAGCCGCGCCCGGGCACGGGCCGCAGCATTATCCCGTCACCGAATGGACGAGCGAGGCGGCGAAAAGGTTCGGCATTCCGATTCTTGCCTTGGCGCATGCGCTGCTCGCGATGGCCCTCGTGCTGACGCTCGCCAATGCGACGGGTCGCAATGCATCGACCATTTCGGCGCTCGTTCTCGTACCGGCCGTGCATATCGGAATTTTGATCGGCACCGAGAGCTTGGTGCGCCGCGATCCGCGGCTCGTCGTCCTCGTAGCTTTGGCGATTGCGGCCGAATTCGCCGCCGCCCTTGTCCTGCTCGTGCGTCAACAGGCCAATTTCGCGGTCCCCCGGCCCGTCGCCCTGGCGGCGCCCCGCTCGCCCGAGCCGCTCCGCGCCGACCTCACTTAGACGATCGTACGCCTAGACGATCAACCGCACCTGCGGCAGGATCTTGGGGATATTGAAGGCGTGGCGATAGGCTGCGATGACTTCTGTCGGCCTTCCGTAGGCGGCGACCCGCCCATCCTCGATCCAGATGACGTGATCGCAGAGCGATTCGAGGGTCGGAAGGTCGTGCGAGACGACGAGAATGGTTCCGCGCGCCGCGAAGCGGCGGATGAAATCGTCGCATTTTTTGGCGAAGGTCGCATCGCCGACTGAGAGCGCCTCGTCGACGATCAGGATATCGGCATCCACATGAGCGCAGACCGCGAAGGCGAGCCGCGCCGTCATGCCGCTCGAATACATTTTCAGCGGCTGATAGAAGAATTCGCCGATGTCGGCGAAAGCGGCGATCGAATCGAGCCGCGCGAGAATATCGGCGCGGCGCAGACCGAGAATGGCGCCCCCGATCATCGCATTCTCGCGCCCGGTGAGTTCCGGATCGAAGCCCGCGCCGAGCGCCAGGATCGGCGCAACGCGGCCGGAAACATCGATTTCGCCATAGGTCGGACGGCTGATGCCGCAAATGAGCTGGAGAAGCGTCGTCTTCCCGGTGCCGTTGCGGCCGATGATGCCCCAGCATTCGCCGCGCTTCACCTCGAAGCTGATGTCCCGCAGCACCCAATGCGGATGAAAGAACTGCTTCCAGCGCCCGAACAGCGTCTGCATGAGCTGGTCGTTGCGCCGGGTATAAAGCTGGAACGCCTTGCCGACGCCCCGGCAGCTGATCGCGATATCAGATGACATCGACGAAGACGCTCTTGTATCGCATGAAGAAACGATAGCTGGAGCGGAAGATGAGGAGCGAAACAAGGACAGTCCCTATGTAGAGAAGCGGTGAAGGCAGGCGATCGAGAATGACGAGATCGCGCACCATCTCGACATAATCGCCGATGATGTTGGCGCGCAGCGCAATCTGCAACGTCTTCGGCGCATCGCCGATCGTGTAGAAAATGGGCGTTGCGAACATGAAGACCGGGACGATCGAAGCCATCAAATGCGTGACGTCCCGAGTGAACGAACCGAGCGCCATCAAGAACCAGCTGACCCCGAGCAGGAACATGAAGAAGGGGACGATGACGAGAGGCAGGAGCAGGATCGTCGGTGGCAGCCAGCGGGTCAAGACGATCTCGAAGACGAGAAGGACTCCGAAACTGATCCCGGCATAGACGAGCCCGCGAATGGCCGCCGTCCAGGCGAGCGTTTCGCTCGGAAAGATCGACTTCTTGATGAAATTGGCGTTCTCGTGCAGAAGCGCCGGCGAACGATAGGCCACTTCGCTGAACAGGTTGAAGACGATGAGGCCGACGAAAATCTGCAGCGAATAATTGGCGACGCCATGCGCCGCGGCGGAAGAGCGAATCCCGATCGCGCTCGAAAAGATAAAAGTGTAGACGCTGAGCATCAGCAGCGGGCCGAAGATCGCCCACAGCCAGCCGAGAATCGAACCGCGGAATCGCGCCGCCAATTCGCGCCTTACGACGGCCCGGATCAATTCCCGAAAATGCCACGCGCGCTCGAGCGGCGTGACCAGGCTCGCCTGGCCGTCAGCCCCAATCTGAAGCATAAGCCCCAACCCGCCCCGCATGTGTTAGCCGCCGCAAGTCAATAGGTTACAGCAAATGCCGCAAGCAAATCACAATCTGTGTCAATTATTACCAGAATTCCGTAGGCCTAGAGCTTTGAAGGCGCCTCGTCAACGCAGCCGCCGAAGATGCCGTGCCGTCGTCGCAATTTGCCCTTGACGGTCGACAAGCGCCGAGCGGGCCTCCTCGAGGCTCGCCCGAACGAAGCGGCAAGGTTCTCCACGCCGCAGTTGTGCCAGCCGGCCGATATCGACCCGCGCGACGTGCCCGAGCTTCGGATAGCCGCCGGTCGGCGGATGATCGGCCATGAGCACCAGCGGCTTTCGATCGCCGGAGATCTGGATCGCGCCCATCGCGATTCCGTCCGACACGATATTATACGTGCTCTTATGCGCGATCTCCGGCCCGTCGAGCCGGTAGGCCATGCGGTCGGCGGTCGGGGTCAAGCGGAATTCGGCGCTGAAGAAAGTTTCGAGCGCAGCGGGCGTGAAATAATCGTCCTGCGGCCCCGGAACGACGCGCAAGGGCGAAGAATCGCGCTCGAGCCAGGGCACCGAGATTTCCCCTTCCGCCAGCGGCGCAACTTCCGCCAGAAGCGCTAGAACATCGCCATCACGCAACATGCGACCTTCGATTCCGCCCATGCGCGAACGCGTATGTGTGGCGCGACTGCCGAGTTCGACCGGCGTATTCAATCCGCCGGCGACTGCAAGATAAGCGAAACTGCCGCTGCCGGGCCTTGCGGCGAGCCTCTCGCCGGGCCGCAGAAAGATCCGCGCCGCCGAGCCGAGATCCGCACCGTCCCGCTGCCAGAAAAATCCCCCGCCGCAAAAAGCAACGCCGATCGCTCCCGTCGCTTCGCACGAGATTTCGATTCCTCCAGGTCCCACTTCGATCGCCGCGGCGCGCTCCGGATCATTGCCGAGCGCGAAATTGGCGGTTTCGAAAGCGCCCCAGTCCATCGGCCCGGCAGGCGTCACGCCATAGCGGCGGTAATGCCGGCGGCCAGCGTCTTGAACCGTTGCGCCGATCCCGGCACGCAGAACGCGCAATAGGCTCATCTATTCCTGATCCGCGCGATCTCGCCGCCTTTAGCGGCAGCTTCCTGCAACGCGGTGAAGCTCGCTCTATCGATCGCTTCGAACGCGATGCGATCGCCGATGTCGACAAGAACCGGCGGCGTGCGCTTCGGATCGAAGAGAACGGCGGGCGTTGCGCCAAGATTATACCAGCCGGTCGGCATGGAGACCGAAGCGATCAGCGCCTGGCCGCCGGCAATGAGCAGCGAGCCCGGCGGCACGGGCGCACGCGGCTGCGGCCGGCGTGAGATCGCAAGCTCTGCCGGCAGGCCGCCCAGAAACACATAGCCCGGCGCGAATCCATACATATAGACCCGATAGGTTGCCTCCGAATGCAGCTGCGCCACGCGCGCCGGCGAAAGGCCGAGCGCGGCCGCGACCTCGGCGAGGTCTTCCGCGTAAGGCGCCTCGTAGCAGACGGGAATAACCCAACAGCGCTCCGGCGCATCGCTCTCCTCGTCGAGCTCGAGGCCGCGAATCTCTTCGATGAGCTCCGCGGTCGACACGAGCCGCGGATCGAAGTGGATCATGAGCGAGCGGTAGGTCGGAACGGTCTCGACGATGCCATTGATGGTTCGCCCCGCCAATGCGCGGTCGAGCGCGCGCACGCGCTCGTTGAGCGTCGGGTCGATCGCCGCGCCGAATTCGACGACGAGCGCCGCCTCCCCGGCGGGCAGAAAACGGGCGTTCATAATCGCGTGCGTTCAGTTCGGAAACCAATTGGCGAAAACGCCGACAAGCAAGAAGACGCCGAGCAGAAAACGATAGACGACGAAGGGCCAGGCGGAGAAGCGTTCGAGAATGCGCAACAGGCTCCAGATTGCGACGAATGAGGAAATCGAGGCGACGAAAAGCCCAAAGATGAGGATCGCCCAGCCGTGACCGCTCAAATGCGCCTTGTGCAGTTCGTAAAGCTCCTTGAAGCCTGCGGCGGCAATCGTCGGAATGCCGAGCAGGAAGGAAAAGCGCGCTGCCTCTGGACGCGCAAGATCGCGAAAGAGCGCGGCCGTCAAAGTGGCGCCGGAGCGCGACACGCCCGGAATCAAGGCGCCGACCTGCGCAAGCCCGACGATCAGCGCGTCCTTGAGATCGACGTGATCGAGCGTGCGCTTATGGCGCGAATAGATTTCGGCGAGCGCCAGGAGCACCGCCATGACGATGCAGGCGACGCCGATCACGCTCAACGTCCGCAGCGGCGAATTGCAGGTATTGAGCACGGGTGCGAGCAATGCGCCCACGATGATGATCGGCAGGGTCGCAAGCAGGATCCAAATGGTGAAGCGCAGATTCCAATCTTGCAAGTCACGCCGGGCGATCGCCGCGATCGAGCCGATGAGAAAACCTTCGACGTCCGCCCAGAAATAAGTGACGACGGCGACGAGCGCCGCCACTTGCATGGCGGCGGAAAAAGCCGAGCCCGGATCCTGCCAGCCGAGCAAGGCCGGAACCACGCGCATATGCGCGGTCGAAGAGATAGGCAGAAGCTCGGTGATGCCCTGGACGATGCCGAGGAATCCCACCTTGGCAAAGCCCAGTCCGACAAATCCGGTATCGAGCCCTTGCGTACAGGCGCCGACCATCTGCTGCCCCCATTCGTGGTTAAGGCACGGTTCTCTCAAACAAAGCCGCGAGAATCAACGCTCGCGTCGAGCGGTCCCGATCCCGATCGGCCGTCTCGACAAGATGCGAGCCTTCGTGTATAGGCGCCGCTTCAATTGAAAACAGCGTCCCGAAACGCTCGCCGGCTCACGACGAAACGCTGGGCCAAGGCGAAACGGCAGGATTATCATGAACATTATCGAAGAGCTCGAGCGCGCCCAGGCGGCCAAACTCGCCGCTGTCCGCGAAATCCCCCAGTTTCAGCCGGGCGACACCGTCGTCGTCAACGTCAAGGTGAAGGAAGGCGAGCGCACCCGCGTGCAGGCCTATGAAGGCGTATGCATCGCCCGCACCGGCGGCGGGATCAACGAGAGTTTCACCGTCCGCAAGATCTCCTACGGCGAAGGCGTCGAGCGCGTCTTTCCGATCTATTCGCCGATGATCGATTCGATCAAGGTCGTTCGCCGCGGCAAGGTCCGGCGCGCCAAGCTCTATTATTTGCGCGACCGACGCGGCAAAGCGGCGCGTATCGCCGAGAAGATGGAAACCAAGCTCGAAGCAAAGCCCGAGGCGAGCGCGACGCCTGCCCCGGCTGCCCGGGAGGCCAAGGCGAAGCCAACCCAAGCCAAGGCAGAGACAAAGCCCGCGAAAGCCGCCGAGCCCAAGCCGAAGAAGGCCGAGGCCAAGCCGGCAAAGCAGCCGAAGAAATAGCGGGCGCCAAAACCGGTGCCCTCGGATCAAGTCCCGTCCGAGAGCAAGTTTCTCCGGATCCTGTTCTAGCCGAGCGGCGCGTTGAGGATCCAACGGTGTCCGAAGGGATCGCGGAAGGTCGCAAGCCTTGTGCCCCAGAAGGAATTGGTCGGGCTCGTCTCCCCCTTGCCGCCGAGGCCCGTGGCTTTCTGGAAGACCGCATCGACCTGTTTGGGCTCCGAAAATTCGAGGCTGACGGACACCGTCACGGGCTCGCCGGGAATCGGAATCCGCGTATTGCCGAACTCGGGAAAGGCGTCGGCCAGCATGAGCGAGCCGCCGTTGATGATGAGCTCGCAATGCATGATCCTGATCCCATCGAGAGCCGGCATCAGCGCCTGCTGTTTGGCGTCGAAGACTGCCGTGTAGAAGGCGATCGCCGCCATGGCCGGCGAGACGGTCAGGTAAGGCGCGACGGGCGGACGCATGGCTTTCTCCGTTGATCGCCGGTCAATCGCGGCTTAAGGCCAGGGGCATGATCCGGAAAGTCGCACCGCGTTTCAGGTTGATGTATTTTCCGGGACTTTCCCCATATTTCGGTAGCAGATAAATAGATCGCGCAAAATCCGAGCCCATCCACTATGGCAAAGCCTCGCACGCTCTACGACAAGATCTTCGACGACCATGTGATCGATCGCCAGGAGGACGGCACCTGCCTCATCTATATCGATCGGCATTTGGTCCATGAGGTGACGAGCCCGCAGGCCTTCGAAGGGCTGCGCCTTGCCGGCCGGCGGGTCCGCGCCCCGGAGAAGACGCTCGCCGTCGTCGATCACAATGTGCCGACGACCGACCGCTCGCAAGGGATCGACGACCCCGAGAGCCGCATCCAGGTCGATCAGCTTGCCGTCAATGCGCGCGATTTCGGCATCGATTATTTCGACGCCTTGGACCGTCGCCAGGGCATCGTTCATATCATTGGCCCGGAACAGGGTTTCACCCTGCCCGGCACGACCATTGTTTGCGGCGACAGCCATACTTCGACGCACGGCGCCTTCGGCGCGCTGGCGCATGGGATCGGCACGTCCGAGGTCGAACATGTCCTTGCGACCCAGACTCTGATCCAGGCGAAAGCGAAGAACATGCGCATCAATGTCGAGGGCAAGCTCGGCGAGGGTGTGTTCGCCAAAGACATCGTGCTCGCCATCATCGGCGAGATCGGAACCGCGGGCGGCACCGGCCATGTCATCGAATATGCCGGCGAAGCGATCCGCGCCCTCTCGATGGAAGGGCGCATGACGATCTGCAACATGTCCATCGAAGGGGGAGCCCGCGCCGGGCTGATCGCGCCCGACGAAAAAACCTTTGCCTTTTTGAAGGACCGCCCGCGCGCGCCGAAGGGCGCCGCCTGGGATGCCGCGCGCCGCTATTGGGATACGCTGCACTCCGACGAGGAGGCGCAATTCGATAAGGAAATCCGGCTCGATGCCGGCAATCTGCCGCCGCTCGTCACCTGGGGCACGAGCCCTGAGGACGTGATCACCATTGCGGGTACGGTACCGCATCCCGATTCCGCGCCGACCGAGGCCAAACGCGCCTCGATCCGCCGGGCGCTCGATTACATGGGGCTCAAAGGCGGCGAGAAGATCGGCGACATTGCGATCGACCGGGTCTTCATCGGCTCCTGCACCAATGGGCGGATCGAAGATCTGAGAATTGCCGCCAAAATGGTCGCCGGCAGAAAAGTCTCGGAGCGCGTCAATGCGATGGTTGTGCCGGGTTCCGGCCTCGTCAAACAGCAGGCGGAAGCCGAGGGCCTCGACAAGATCTTCAAAGAGGCGGGCTTCGATTGGCGTGAGCCCGGCTGTTCCATGTGTCTTGCCATGAATCCGGACAAGCTCGCACCCGGCGAGCGCTGCGCCTCGACCTCGAACCGCAATTTCGAAGGCCGGCAAGGATTCAAGGGCCGCACCCATCTCGTCTCGCCGGCCATGGCGGCCGCGGCGGCAATTGCCGGCCATTTCGTCGATATTCGCAACTGGCACTGATTTATCTGAGCTTCGGATTTCGCCGAAGCGGCGGCCCGCGCTTCAGCAGCTGCGGTCAAGATGATAGCCGGAAGGGCTCACGCTCCCGCTATACCGGCAGCCGCCGGACGAGCCCTCGAACCTATAGAGGTTCGGGCCGTCTTTCCAGGTCTTGCGATAATCGCCGGTTGAGTGAGCAGCATCTTTGTCTGTCTGCCGGGCGGGTCTGGCCCTCGCATTCGCCGGCTTTGCGACGAATCCGATGCTCAAACAAATGGCGAACGCAATCAGAATGAGTCTCATGCGCCTCCCCTCTCGATGCGCGCCTCTACGCGGGGCCATTCACGATCCTAGCCGGGAAGATTGGGAAAAGAATGCGCTGCGTTTCGCCTGACCCTTAAGATCGCCGCAGCTTGCGGGCGCTTCGACAATCTTATAGGCAAGCGCAGCCGAATTGCCTGACTGAATTTTTCAGACTGAGCTAGGATTTGTCCGAGCGGCGACGCTCTCGGCAAGCCGGTGTGGCGGAATTGGCAGACGCGCACGACTCAAAATCGTGTTCCCAAAAGGAGTGTCGGTTCGACCCCGACCACCGGCACCACCCGCCCTGAGGCGATTTATTCAGACGTTGACACTGTCCACATTCATGATATTGACAGCGTCAACTTCGCGCGGAGCCGTTCGCCGAGCGAGCTCTGCGGTTTCAGAGGGAGGGAGAGTGCCATGTCAGAGAAAAAATTCTTCGTTCTGTTCGCTATTCCCGCCACGACGATGCAGGAATGGATGACGACGGTCGATGAAGCGATGCGCAAAAAGCAGAGCGAAGAAATGATGCAGGCGTGGCAGGCTTGGATGGGCGAGCACGAGAAATCCTTGCTCGACAAGGGTTTGCCGCTCGGCAAGACGAAACGCGTGACCGCGAGCGGCGTCGCTGATACGCGCAACGATCTCAACTGGTACCTGATCGTCGATGCACCGTCGCACGAGGCGGCGGGCGAGATGTTCAAGGATCATCCGTTCTTGCGCATTCCGAATTCATACATCGAGATCATGGACGCTTCGCACCGGCCAATGTAAAAACTTCATGCGGACGCCGCTTGCGCACGAGCTCTGCCGAGCGCGGGCCGGAAACATGTAAGGACCGGGCGGATCATGTTTTAGACTCCGTCCGGAACCCGATTCGGGCATTCGCATGCTGAAAATTCCGCCTCCGATCTGGGCGCTCGTCTATGTGATCCTCGCGGCGATCGTCAGCCTTTTGCTGGGCTGGCCAACGGGCCTGCGCATTATCGCGCTCGGCATTCTGCTCATCATCGCGGGCGTCGCTTTAAGCGTAACGGCGGCCGGGCTTTTCCGCCGTGAAGGCACGGAGCTCAACCCGGCCTCGCCTTCGAACCAAAAGCTTGTGACGTCCGGGCCCTTCGCCTTCAGCCGCAATCCGATGTATTCCGGCCTGATCCTCTGCGCCTTGGGCATTGCGTTTCTCGTCGGCGCCTGGCCCATGTTCCTTGTGCCGGTTGCGATTTTCGCGACCGTGAACTTCGTTCATATTCCCTTCGAGGAAGCCAAGATGCGCCGTCAGTTCGGCGGGGCTTTCGACACCTATGCGCGCAAGGTGAGGCGATGGATCTAGTTCCTCGATAGGAGCACAATCCGGCGTTGATCGCCGCGCCTCGGACGGGTAAAGGAACCCGCGAACCCATTTCCACGAAACCGAGTGTTGAGGAGTACAGCATGCGTAGGATCGGGCTCGTCCTCTTCGGGGCTTTTTCAGCCCTGGCGCTCAACCCGGCGCACGCCGACGATGCCGCCTGCAAGGGTATTGTCGATGCCATGATGGCCAATACGCAAACGCCGTATCACAGCGTCGGCACGATCACCCTGGAGGCCTCCGGCGGATCGCAGGCGCCGATCAGCAAATCGATGCCGACCGAAACGATTTTCACCGGCACCGAAATTTTCGTGAAGCTTCCGACCGGAGGCTGGCAAAACGTCCACGCTTCGCTCGACGACGTGAAACAGCGCGTGCGCAAAGCTGCGGATAGTTTCAAGGACTGCCAAAAGCTCGCCGATGAGACGGACAACGGCAAGAACCTCGCCGTCTATAGTGGGACGACGAGCAACGGGGCCAATGTCGTCAAGACGAAGATCTGGGTTGCGCCGGATCGCGGCGTTCTGATGCGCACCGAAACCGACGTGACGAGCGCCCCACAGTCGGATGGCGAGGTCCGCCGGCAGACCCTCGCCTTGCGCTACGACTACGACAACATCAAGCCGCCGGCGAACGTGCAATAATCCGCCTCTCCTCCCGCGTCGGCGCACGAAGACCCGGGGTCCGGAGCCGCATCCTTTGAGCCGGCAGCCCCTCTATCCCGGCTCTCCGCTTCGCTCCGGCCGGGAAAGCGGCTGAGGAACACGGGGAGCCTGGCCAGCTTCCCCCCACATCCCCGGACGAGCGCGCGTCAGTGCGCGCAGATCCGGGGTCCAGGAGCTACATCCATTGAGCCGGCAGCCCCTCTATCCCGGCTCTCCGCTTCGCTCCGGCCGGGAAAGCGGCTGAGGAACACGGGGAGCCTGGCCAGCTTCCCCCACATCCCCGGACAAGCACGCGTCGGCGCGCGAAGATCCGGGGTCCGGAGCTGCATCCTTTGAGCCGGCAGCCCCTCTATCCCGGCTCTCCGCTTCGCTCCGGCCGGGAAAGCGGCTGAGGAACACGGGGAGCCTGGCCTGGCCAGCTTCCCCCACATCCCCGGACGAGCGCGCCTCGGCGCGCGAAGATCCGGGGTCCAGGAGCTGCATCCTTTGAGCCGGCAGCCCCTGGATCCCGGCTCTCCGCTTCGCTCCGGCCGGGAAAGCGACCGCGCGCCTCAGCTGCCCCATTTCTCCGCCGCCTGCGCATCTTCTTCGCGCGCGCCGACCCACTCGCCCAATCCCGCGCGCGTATGTTCCCTCTTCCAGAAGGGCGCGCGGGTCTTCAAATAATCCATCAAGAATTCTGCCGCCGCGAAAGCTTCGCCGCGATGCCGGCTTGTCGTCGCAACGAGCACGATCGGCTCGCCCGGCCGGATCAGGCCGTACCTGTGAATGACGAGCACGCCGTCGAGCGGCCAGCGCCCGCAGGCTTCCTCGACCACGCGCGCAATCTCCGCCGCCGCCATGTCCGGATAATGCTCGATTTCGAGGCCGAGAAGCCTGCCTTCGTGACGGCAGAGGCCGGTGAAGGTCACGAGCGCGCCGACATCGCGGCCGGCGGTCAGGCTGGCGATCTCCGCACTGAGCTCGAAAGGCTCCTTCTGCAACCGCAGGATTCTCATCAGCCGCCCGTCATCGGTGGGAAGAAAGCGATTTCGCGCGCGCCGGCGATCCTCTCGTGCGGTTTGGCATGGCGGCGGTCGAGCGCCGCGCGGACGGTGCGGTCATCGCCGAAAGCCGCGGCATAATTTTCGCCGCGGTTTCTAAGCCAATCGATCAGCTCGGCAATCGTGGCAACGGATGCGGGGGGCGCCAGCTCTTCCTCGGCAAGCCCGACGCGCTCGCGTACCCAGGCGAAATAGAGCGCTTTCACAAATGTCTCTCGTCGATCGCATGCGCGATGCCGGCGCGCAGATAATCCCATCCAGTATAAAGGGTGAGCAAAGCCGAGATCCACAGAAGCGCGAGCCCGATATGGATCGTGCCCGGGATCAGCGGCTCGCCTGCAGGGCCGGCGATCAAAAAACCGAGAGCGACAAGCTGCAAGAAGGTTTTCCACTTCGCCACTTTGCTCACCGGCACCGAGACCTTGAGCTCGGCCAGATATTCCCGCAGGCCAGAGACCAGGATCTCACGGCATAATATGATGATCGCCGCCCAGAGCGAAAAGCTCACGATCGTGCGATCGGCAACGAGCATCAGGAGCACGGCCGAGACAAGCAATTTGTCGGCGATCGGATCGAGCATGCGGCCGAGCGAGGATTGCTGCGACCAGGCCCGCGCCAGATAGCCATCGAAGAAATCGCTGATGCCCGCCAGGATGAAAATGCCGAGCGCCACCCAGCGCATGGCAAAGATCGCCGGCCAGAAAAGACAGCCGACGACCAGAGGCACGGCGACGACCCGGCCATAGGTCAAGAGATTGGGCAAGCTGAGACGCCGGTCTGCGCCGGTGGTCGAAAGCAGCATGGCGCGAAGGAACATGAAGGGCCTGCGGCGTCAATAGCGCCGAGCGGCCTAAGCAGCAGCGCCGCCGGGAGCGGCGCGAGCGCCGTGGTTAACCGGTGAACGGGCTTCCGGCGGTTCGTCGATCGGAACGTCCACGTCCGCTCATCCTGCATTCAGTAGAGAGATCAGCGCAAAGCCGTGGGGAGAAAACCTCGGCGCGCGAGTTCACTTGCCATGATCCCGGCAACGAGCCGGTCGCCTTCGACGCTGTAATGGCCCTCGCAATTCGGTCTCGCGAAAAGATCGCAGTAGCTTTTGCCTGTCCGCGCGGACAAGAGCCCCGGACCCACGTCGAAAGTCGCTATTCCCAACGCGCCGATCCGGTCGCGCAAGCGATCATATTCGAAACTGCCGGACCTGCGCTTGTTCCTGAGGCTCACCGCATCGGGGAGCATGACCACCAACAATTTTTTGTGCCGCTGCTGCGCCAGATCCCGGAAGGATTTTACGAGCGCGAGCGTCAGCGCGAACGCCTGTGACGGATCGTTCTCGTTCAGGAACGCTGCTATCGGAAGCGGTCTGCCGCGCAGCCGCGCCAGTTCGAGCGACAGCAGCGTCCAAGTGAAAGAGAAACGCCGGACGACCGGACCATAGTCACCGCCCGGCAGGAGAGCATCCTGCGGCACGATCCGAGCCGGATCGCTATTGAGCTCGATGAACCGCGCGCGATCGAGCTGCGGCCGCGGGATCCACTTGAGCGAATTCTTCTCATCCAGAACGAAGCGGCCTTTTACTTCATGTGGCGTAATTCCGAACCCGATGAATGCACGATATTGATTGACGTTTCGCATCACGTCTTGCGCATAAATTCCGAGCAAGATCACGGGGGCGGCCTCGTCGGCGTTGCGACGGAATCGGATGAAGGCCTGATCGGTTCCATATCCGGTGACGGCATAGTTCGATATGCGGCAATGGATGAGACGCGAAAGTTGCTCGATCCATCCCTCGGTAAGAGGTACCTCATCTCCCCAGACGAAAGAATCGCCGTAGGCGGATGCGCAGGCGCGAGCGGGATCGGGAAAGTCGGGATTGTCCTTCGCCCCGCTTGCATCGTAAGGCGCCATATGCGCCAGCGAGGGCGGCGGCCAACCGAGCTCGGGATCGGGCGCCGCGGTCGCATCCCGCCAGCTCTTCTCGACCTCGTCGAGGCTCGGGTCCCACACTGCGAAGCGAAGATGCTTCAGGACAAATTGGTCATAAAGGATCGCCGCGCCCGATTCCGAAATAAGCGCCATGAGCAAGAGCATCACGCCCCACATCGCAAGATGACGGAAGCCGTGTTCCCTGCGAGATCTGGTCGCCAGGCCGGACGACCGGCCGTTTTCGGATGTCGAACTCAAACGAGATTCTCTTGCCGGGCCTCATCGCGCTGCCGCGCTTAGCAAACTATCGCATCATCTCGAGGCTCGACAATCATCCGCGGATCACCAGCCTCCGTAGCCGTAGTAGGGGCCCGGCCCGTAGCCGTATGGACCGTAATAGGGGTAGCCATATCCGTAATAGGGCTCGTCCGATGCGGCGGCCGCTGCAGCAGCACCACCGATGATCCCGCCGACGACCGCGCCGAAAGCCGCGGCTCCGGGATTGTAGCCATAGTGACGATAGGAGTGATGCGCATAGTAATGATGATGGTGCGCGACGGGGGCTGCAACCGCATTGCCCGCCAGAGCGACAGCGAGAATCCCAGCGATCCCGAGAGCCGCCGGCCTCTTCAAACGTTCAAGCAACATGGGAGTGCCTTTCTCAAGCTACTTGCAGGCTTCCGGCAATCTGCCGCGGCCCATGCATTTATCTCGGTATGCTGCGGGCGCCGCGCAAGCTTTGCCGCCACAGGTTGCCCGTCACAAGTTGTTGAGATTTGCGGCATTACGGGCAATTGCCGGAGAGACGCCCTGGTCAGCCGCCCTCGCCGTGAAAGAAATCATAGACGAGCTTGGCGGTCGTCGCATTGATCCCGGCGACTTTCTCGAGATCGGAAAGTGCCGCGCGAGAGATCGCTTTCGCCGTACCGAATGCATTGAGCAGGGCGCGTTTGCGCGCCGGGCCAATGCCGGCGATCTCGTCGAGCGGGCTCTTGGTAAAGGCCTTCTTGCGCCGCGCTCTGTGCGTGCCGATCGCGAAACGATGCGCCTCGTCGCGCAGCCGTTCGATGAAATAAAGCGCCGGATCGCGCGGCGACAATCTGAAGGGCTCCCTGCCGGGGACGAAAAAGGTCTCGCGGCCCGCATCGCGATCGAGACCTTTGGCAATCGCGACAATGGGAATGTCTTTGATGCCTAGCTCGGCGAGCACCGCGGAAGCGGCGTCGAACTGGCCCTGCCCGCCGTCGATGATGACGAGATCCGGGCGTTGCGGAAAGGCGTCGCCCATCTCGTCCTTTGCTTCTTCTTTGATGAGCCGGGTGAAGCGGCGGCGCAAGACTTCGCGCATCATCCCATAATCGTCGCCAGGCGTCAGATCTTCGTCCTTGATGTTGAAGGTGCGGTAATGCGCTTTCATGAATCCGGCGGCACCCGCGACGATCATCGCGCCGACTGCATTCGTGCCCATGATGTGGGAATTGTCGTAAACTTCTATGCGGCGCGGCGCCTCTTCGAGACCGAATGCCGAGGCGAGCGCTGCGAGAAGCTTTTCCTGGCTTGCGCCTTCCGAAAGCTTGCGCGACAGAGTCTCACGAGCGTTCTGCGCCGCGTGTTCGACAAGGTCCTTCTTCTCGCCGCGCTGCGGCACCGAAATCTCGATTCGGTGGCCCATGCGCTCGCAAAGCGCCTTCTCCAGAACTTCGCGATCTTCGATCTCATGCGAGAGCAAGATCGCACGCGGCACCGGCCGGTCGGCATAGAATTGCGCGAGGAAGGCATCGAGCACCTCGGCTTCGCCCATTGTCCTGTCAGCGCGCGGAAAATAGGCGCGATTGCCCCAATTCTGATAGGTGCGGAAGAAGAAGACTTCGATGGCGAATTGTCCGGCTTCTTCCGCTATGGCGAAAACGTCGGCCTCTTCGACGCTCTTGGGATTGATGCCTTGCGCGCCCTGGATCGCCGAGAGCGCCGCGATGCGGTCGCGCAGCCGCGCCGCGCTTTCGTAATCGAGTCTGTCGGAAGCTTCCGTCATCTCGCGCGCGAGGAGATCGCGCACCGCGCGGCTTTTCCCGGAGAGAAAGTCGCGCGCCTCACCGACGAGCTTGGCATAGTCCTGCGTGCTGATCTCGCAGGTGCAGGGCGCCGAACAACGCTTGATCTGATAGAGCAGACACGGTCGCGTGCGATTGGCGAAATATGAATCGGTGCAGGATCGTAACAGGAAGGCGCGCTCCAGCGCATTCAGCGTTCGGTTGACCGCCCATACGCTGGCGAAAGGGCCGAAATAATCTCCCTTGCGGTCGCGCGCTCCGCGGTGCTTGGCGATCTGCGGGGCCGGATGATCGCGGCCGAGGAAAATATAGGGAAACGATTTGTCGTCGCGCATCAGCACGTTGAAGCGCGGCTTCATCTGCTTGATGTAATTCGTCTCGAGCAGCAGCGCCTCGGTCTCCGTCTCGGTCGACACGAAGACCATCGACGTCGTGAGCGAGATCATCCGCGCGATGCGGCTTGTGTGTCCGCCCGAGCGCAGATAGCTCGCCACGCGTTTGCGCAAGCTCCTCGCCTTGCCGACGTAGAGCACCTCGCCGTCGGCGCCGATCATGCGGTAGACGCCGGGGCCCAGAGGCGCATGCCGCCAATGGGCCTTGATCGCCTCGACGCCGCGCTTGAACGAGGGCACGATATCGGCGTCGAATTGGGTTTCGCTCAGGTCTATTTCCCCCTCGTCGAGCGGCGCGGGGTCCGGCTTTTCGGGCGTTCCTGTCATTTGCTGCTGATTTAAGCGCCTGGCCCTTTTGGGGAAAGGCCCGCTTGCGAGGACCGCTCGAGGGGCCGGCAAATTTGCCGCGCTTTTGTCCTCTCTGGACCTTGGGGGCGAAATCGGGTTAGTTCTTGGCCTCCGCTGTTGGGGGCGGGTTATCAACGAGGCGACATGAACCGAGACCTCGGTGCTCTAGCGCTTGCCCGCATTCCGACCGGCCGGACATCCGCCTCGGCCAAGCGCGCTTGGTCCCTGGCCGCCCTTTTCCTCGCGTGCGGCGTTCTTTCCGGCTGCGTGGACCAGAACGTGGCGCAAGCGCCCGATCCCTCGACGCCCCCCTCGACGAATATTGCAAGGCGCGCGGGCATAAGCCCCGCGGGAGCCACGGTCGCAGTTGCAAGCTTCACCGGCGCTCCAGACCCGATCGATGATCGTTTCACGCCGCTCTTTGCCGATGCCGCCAAGCGCAGCGACATCTCGATTGCCGATGCCGACAAGGCGAATTATCTCGTGCGCGGCTACCTCGACGCGCAGCCGGAGGGCGATGCGACGTCGGTGTCGTTCGTTCTCGATGTCTTCGATTCGACGAAGCACCGTACGCAAAGGGTCGAGGACCAGATCCTCGTCAAGGGGCAGGCGGCCGATCCATGGTCGCTCGTCGATGATTCGGTTCTTGCCGCAGTGGCGGCCAAGAGCGCCGATGATCTCGCCGCCGTCATGACCAATACGCCGGAGGCCATAGCTGCTGCCGCTCCGCCCTCGGATGGGCACAATGTCGCCTCAGAAGGCGGCCAAACGGTCGTTGCCGCAACGCCCCCGGCACCTCCGCCCCCCTCGCCGCCGCAAAGCGGCCTCGGATACGCAGACCTGCGTTAGCCGGTTTCACCCTGTCGCAGAATCTGACTTCGGCCCCGGCCGGAGCCAAAAAATGTAACCTGAAGGAACGCACATGAAATTTTCTTCGATTGCCATTCCGCTCACGCTGATCGGTTTCATCACGCTCTCGACGGCCGCCCTCGCCGGCCCGACGGGTGATTGGCGGGTCGCAGACGGCACCGCCACGATCCGCATTCATAAATGCGGCCCCGGACTCTGCGGCGTCGTCGCCGCGACGGCCTCCGCACCGGGCAAAGACGTGCGCAATCCCGATCCGCGCAAGCGCAACCGGTCGGTGATCGGCCTCGAAGTGCTCATCAATCTGCGCCCGGCGGGTCCGAATTCGTGGGCGGGAACGAGCTACAATGCCAACGACGGACAATATTACAGCGTGCGTCTTTCCGTCGTCGACGAGTCGGATCTCAAGGTCGAAGGTTGCGCGCCGGGTGGCGGCGCTTGCGGCAGCGAGACCTGGACGCGGGTGCAGTGAAAACTGCACCTGTTGCCGCCGGCGCGGCTAGCGGGCATAGTCGCGGCCGTTGATGAATCATCGGTCGCAATGAAGATTCTCGCCGGCAATTCCAATCGCGCTCTGACAGCGGAGATCGCCGCCTATATCGGCGTGCCCCTGACCAAGTGTCAGGTGCGCCGTTTCGCCGATATGGAAGTCTTCGTCGAGATCCAGGAGAACGTGCGCGGACAGGATACGTTCGTCGTCCAATCGACCTCCTTTCCGGCGAACGATCACTTGATGGAGATGCTGATCATGATCGATGCGCTGCGGCGCGCATCGGCGCGGCGCATCACTGCCGTGATCCCCTATTTCGGCTATGCGCGACAGGACCGCAAAGCCGGACCGCGCACACCGATCTCGGCGAAGCTTGTCGCCAACATGATCACGCGCGCGGGCGCCGACCGGGTTCTCACCGTCGATCTCCACGCCGGGCAGATCCAGGGCTTCTTCGACATTCCGACCGACAATCTCTTCGCCGCACCGGTGATGGTGCGCGACATCAAGGAACGCAGCGATCTGCAAAATCTGATGGTCGTCTCTCCCGATGTCGGCGGCGTGGTGCGCGCTCGCGCGCTCGCCAAGCGCATCGACGCGCCGCTCGCGATCGTGGACAAGAGGCGCGAACGGGCGGGCGAATCGGAAGTGATGAACGTCATCGGCGAGGTCACCGGCAAGACCTGCGTGCTCGTCGACGACATCGTCGATTCCGGCGGCACGCTCTGCAACGCGGCCGACGCCCTGATCCGCGAAGGCGCTGCCGAGGTTCATGGCTATATCACCCATGGCGTGCTCTCCGGCGGGGCGATCGCCCGCATCGCGGTCTCGCAATTGAAGGAGCTCGTGGTTACCGACACGATCGCCCCGACCGAGGCGGTCAACGCCGCGCGCAACATCCGCGTCTTGCCGATCGCGACCTTGATCGGCGAGGCAATTGCGCGCACCGCAAAGGAAGAGAGCGTCTCGAGCCTGTTCGACTGAGTTTCGGCCGATCCGGCTGGTCCTTGACTTAACCATTCGAAATGGGGGAGTTTCCCCGCCTGTTTCCAGCGCTCTTGGCTTCATGCGCAGCTACCTCGATTTCGAAAAGCCGGTCGCCGATCTCGACACCAGGGTCGAGGAACTGCGTGCGCTTGCGGCCGATGGCGATCCCACATCGAGCGAAGAGCTGACCCGCGCCGAGATCCGGGCCGAAAGAGCGCTCGCCGAGCTCTATGCCGCGCTGACCCCCTGGCAGAAGACGCTCGTCGCCCGCCATCCGCAGCGCCCGCATTTCAGCGATTTCATCGCCGGGCTCGTCACCGATTTTACGCCGCTCTCGGGCGACCGGCTGTTCGGCGAAGATGCCGCAATCGTCGGCGGCTTCGCGCGCTTTCGCGGCTCGCCCGTCTGCATCATCGGCCAGGAAAAAGGGGCTGACACGGAGGCGCGGCTCAAACATAATTTCGGCATGGCGCGCCCGGAAGGCTATCGCAAGGCCGTGCGCCTCATGGAACTCGCCGATCATTTCTCGCTGCCGGTGATCTCGCTCGTCGATACGGCCGGCGCCTTTCCGGGCGTCGATGCTGAAGAGCGCGGCCAAGCCGAGGCGATCGCCCGCTCGACCGAGAAGTCGCTGTCGCTCGGCGTCGCCAATGTGGCAGTGATCATCGGCGAAGGCGGTTCGGGCGGCGCGATTGCTATTGCGACCTGCAACCGCGTGCTGATGCTCGAACATGCGATTTACACCGTCGCTTCGCCGGAGGCTTCGGCCTCGATCCTCTGGCGCGATTCGAGCAAGGCGCAAGAAGCGGCGACCAACATGAAGATCACCGCGCAAGACCTTTTAAGGTTCGGGCTGATCGATGCGATCGTGCAAGAGCCGATCGGGGGCGCGCACCGCGACCCTAAGGCGGCGATCATGATGACGGGCGAGGCGATCGCCTCGGCGCTCGAACAGCTCGGCAACATGTCGCCCGAAGCGATCCGCGAATCGCGCGCCGACAAGTTCATGGCCATGGGGCGCAAGATTTAAAGCGCCCCGTTTGCGATCGCGCGGCCCCCCGCTTGCGGGAGAAGGAAGCATCTTCTTAATGCCGGAAGTGCCGCACGCCCGTGAACACCATTGCGAGGCCAGCTTCGTTTGCCGCGCGGATCACGTCCTCGTCGCGCAACGAGCCGCCGGGCTGAATCACCGCCGTCGCGCCCGCTTCGGCCGCCGCCAAGAGTCCGTCCGGGAACGGAAAGAACGCATCGGAAGCAACGACCGAGCCCTTCGCGAGGCTCTCGGTGAGACCGGCGGCACGCGCCGCCTCTTCCGCCTTTTGCGCGGCGATGCGGGAAGAATCGACGCGGCTCATCTGGCCGGCGCCGATGCCGACCGTGGCGCCGTCCTTGGCGTAGACGATCGCGTTCGATTTCACGTATTTCGCCACGCGGAAGGCGAATTCGAGGTCGGCGCGCTCCTCTGCGGTCGGCGCGCGCGCGGTGACGACGCGCAGATCCATATCGTCGACGACGGCATTGTCGCGGCTCTGTACGAGAAAGCCGCCGCCGACAGATCGAAAGGTGAGCTCGTCGCGCCGCGGATCAGGCAGACCGCCGGTCACGAGTAGGCGCAGATTCTGCTTAGCCGCGATGATCCCGATCGCCGCCTCATCCGCCTCCGGCGCAATGATCACTTCGGTGAAGATTTTGACGATCTCTTGTGCCGTCTCCGCATCGAGCTTTCGATTGACCGCGACAATGCCGCCATAGGCGGAGACGGGATCGCAGCGCAAAGCCAAGCGATAGGCGTCGGCGAGCGTTGCTGCCTGCGCGACGCCGCACGGATTGGCATGTTTGATGATCGCGACGGCCGCATGCCGCGCCGGATCGAATTCGGACACGAGATCGAAAGCGGCATCCGTATCCCCGACGTTATTGTAGGAGAGCTGCTTGCCTTGCAACTGCCGGGCGCTTGCAATGCCGGGCCCGCGTTCGGGCAAAGCATAGAAAGCCGCGCTCTGATGCGGATTTTCGCCATAGCGCAAAGTCTCGATCCGGCGGCCGGCGAATGCGCGATAGGAAGGCGCCTGCTCGCCGATCTCTGCCGCGAGCCAGTTGGAAATGCCGGCGTCATAAGCGGCAGTGCGCGCATAGGCCTTTTGCGCAAGGGCGCGGCGGAATGCAAGGCGCGTCGCGCCATTGTGCTCGGAGAGTTCGGCGAGCAGCAACCCATAATCCTCGGGCTCGACGACCACCGCGACACTGTCGAAATTCTTCGCGGCGCCGCGGATCATGGCAGGGCCGCCAATGTCGATATTCTCGACGCATTCGGCGAAATCGGCGCCCTGCGCCAAAGTTTCCTCGAAAGGATAGAGATTGACGACGAGAAGATCGATCGGCGCAATCCCATGCGCGAGCATGGCGGCTTCATGTTCCGGATTCTCGCGCACGGCAAGCAAGCCGCCGTGCACTTTCGGGTGCAGCGTCTTGACTCGCCCGTCCATCATTTCCGGAAAACCGGTGAGGTCCGAAATGTCCTTCGCTTCGATGCCCGCCGCAATCAAGGCACGGCGCGTGCCGCCGGTCGAGACGATCTCTATGCTGCGCTCGGCGAGTGCGCGGGCGAAGGGCTCAAGCCCTTCCTTGTGCGAGACTGAGATGAGCGCGCGATGGATGGGGCGAAGTTTTGGCATGGGGAAGCTTCTATCGCAAGCGGCGTCCGGGAGGAACCCGGGGCCGACATCGCGAGGAGCAACCCTGAGAGTTCGGGTTCCCACTCGCGCTCGCGCGTCTAGGGTGCCGCAGTCAATATGCTTCCGTTATGGCCGACGATTTCGGCCTCGATCAGCCGCCCCGGGACGGCAGAGCCGACCCGCACTTTGGTAAAATCCCCCGCGCGCGCGATGCCGCCGCGCTCCGTCAGCAGCAGGAGCCTTTTGCCGACTTGCGCCGCCAGGTGCCGGGCAAGCGCCGCGCTGCCTTTTTGCCGCAGCCGCTTGGCACGGTCTGCTATGGTGGGCGCTGCGACTTGCGGCATCTGCGCCGCGGGCGTGCCGGGCCGCGTCGAGAAGGGAAAGACGTGCAGATGAGTCAAGCCGCAATCGTCGACGAGCCTCAGCGTATTTTTAAACATCGCCTCGCTCTCGGTGGGAAAGCCGGCGATCAGATCCGCGCCGAAAACGACGTCGGGCCTCAACCGCCGGATCTCGGCGCAGAAACGGATCGCGTCCTTGCGGTTGTGGCGGCGCTTCATCCGCTTCAGGATCAGATCGTCGCCGGATTGAAGCGAGAGATGAAGATGCGGCATCAGCCGCGCCTCATCTGCCATTGCACCGAGAAGATCGGCATCGGCCTCGATACAATCGATCGAGGAAAGGCGCAGACGCGCCAGCGAAGGTGCGGCCTTCAAAATCTGTTTGACGAGCCGGCCGAGGCTCGGCGCACCTTCGAGATCGCGCCCGTAAGCCGTGAGATCGACGCCCGTCAGCACGATCTCGCGCGCGCCTTCTTCGAGACATGTCTCGACCGCGGCCAGCACGTCTTTCAGCGGCATTGAGCGCGAGCCTCCGCGCCCGTATGGAATGATGCAGAACGTGCAGCGATGATCGCAGCCGTTCTGGATCGCAAGGAAGACGCGCGTACGGTTTTCGACGCTGCCGACGGCGGACGGCGCCGGGGGGCGCGCAAAAATATCGCCGACCGAAACGCGCGCCCCCTCGCCGAAGGGCTGCATCTTCTCGCCGTTGCCGAGGACGCGCGCAACTTCCGGCATGGCGGCGAAAGCCTCAGGATCGATTTGCGCGGCGCAGCCGGTGACGATGATCTCGCGCTCCGGCGCCTCCCGTTTGAGGCGGCGGATCGTCTGGCGCGCCTCGCGTACCGCCGCATTCGTCACCGCGCATGTATTGACGATGACGAGATTGTCGCGCCCCGCCGCAAGCGCAGCGCGGCGCATCGCCTCGCCTTCGACGAGGTTCAATCGGCAGCCGAAATTGACAACGGCACTCACGCGGCTTCGCCCTCGAACAGGAGCGGATCGAGCGCGCGCTCGAATTCATATTCGACCGGCCCGCTCAAGGTCACATGATCGTCGGGGCGCCAGGAAACCTCGAGCTCCCCGCCCGGCAGGCTTACTTGAGCCTCGCGTTCCGTCAGGTTTCTGTTTGCGGCGGCGACAAGCGCTGCGCAGGCGGCGGAGCCGCAAGCTCGTGTCAAGCCGGCGCCGCGCTCCCAGACGCGCAGCCGGATGTGACCTCGATCGATGATCTCGGCGAGCGAAATATTGGCCCGCTCGGGAAATAACGGGTCGCGTTCGAGCCCGGGGCCGATTGCGCCGAGATCATAGGCCTTGAGATCCGCGACGATAAAGATCGCGTGCGGATTGCCCATGTTCACCGCGGCGGCGCTCGCCGGAACCCCGCCGAGATCGAGGGGAATAGCCTGCGTGTCTTCGATGGGCCTTGCCAGTGGAATATCGGCCCATCCGAAGAGCGGCCGGCCCATATCGACCGCGAATCGCCATTCGCTTTCGCGCCGGCACGCGATGAGGCCCGCTCGCGTCTCGATCTGGATCTCGTGCGCATTCGTGCCGCGCATGAGGCTCCAGGCGACGCAACGCGCGCCATTGCCGCAAGCACCTGATTCGCTGCCGTCGGCATTGAAGATCCTGACGAAGGCCGCGGTCCCCGGCCTCTGCGGCGCCTCGAGGGCCATGAGCTGGTCGAAGGCGAGCCCTTCGCCGCGGCCGATCGCCACGACCAGTTCCGGCGTCAGGGCAAAGGCGCTGTCGCGCAGATCGAGGATCACGATCTCGTTGCCGAGACCGTTCATCTTGATGACCGAGCGCGAGGCGAGAGGATGCATGTGTTCATCTTGGGTTCGAACTTCGAGCTTCATATAGGAAAACGTCGCATGCGCAGCTAAGATTCTGCGATGTTTGCGCCTGGCCGGAGCGGCACTCGCGGGGGTCTGCGCGTGAGGGAGGGACTTCATGAAATCGGGGCCGATCGCAAGCTTCGCCTTGGCCGTATGCCTCGTTTGCCTGGCGGGCTTAGCGAGCGCGCAGGACCAGCCGAGCCAGCCGGCCCCGAATACCCCTGCGACTTCGCCGGCGCCAAGCACGCCGGCACCAAAGGCGCCCGTGCCGACCACGCCGGGGGCGCCCTCGACGCCGGCTCCGGCACCCCCGATTGCGGCTCCCGCGCCCTCGAACGGCGGCGAATCCGGCGCTCCAGGCATACCGTCGAGCGGCGCAAGCACCGAATCGGTCGATATCGCATCGCGCCCGGCGGCGATCCTCTCCGGCAAAGCCAAGTGGGACGACGGGTTCACCGCCATCAAGGCGTCGATCGGCAAGATAGAGGCCGCTCTGACGGCGGCCGGGCTAAAGCCGGCCGGCTCGCCTCTTACCGTCTTCACCGCGACGGACGACAATGGATTTTCCTACGAGGCGATGGTGCCATTGGCCGAAAAACCCGCCGGAAAGGATCAACTTACGGACGACGTGAAGCTCGGCGCCTCGCCTTCCGGCAAGGCGATTAAATTTCAACACCGCGGCCCCTATGACGACATCGATTCGACCTACGACCTCATTACTGCCTATCTGGATGAGAAAGACCTCGAGGCGAGGGATTTCTTTATCGAGGAATATTTGACGGATTTGTCGAGCTCGGAGGATCCAAATCTGGCCGTCGATATCTATGTCTTTGTCAAGTAAGGGCCCCGGTTTCGCCGGACGGCTCAGGATTGGGAGAGAGGGCGATTGACCCACGACCACTCAGCTGACGGTTTCGTCCATCCGCATGTCTTCCTCGGCGCCGACCATGAAGGCAACGAGCGGCGCAGCCTGCTCGTCGTCGCCCTGACTGCTGCGATGATGGTCGCCGAGATCATCGGCGGCGCGATCTTCGGTTCGGTCGCGCTGATCGCCGACGGCTTGCATATGTCGACCCATGCTGCCGCGCTCGGGGTCACGGCGCTTGCCTATGTTCTGGCGCGCCGGCATGTGAACGATCCGCGCTTCGCCTTCGGGACCGGCAAGTTTGGCGACCTCGCCGCTTTCGCCAGCGGCTTGGCGCTTGCCATGGTCGCTCTCCTCATTGCCTATGAGAGCATCAGCCGGCTCATCCATCCGCACGCGATCGCCTATAACGAGGCTTTGGCCATCGCCGGCCTGGGCCTCTGTGTCAATCTGGCGAGCGCCTGGCTGCTCGGCGCCGGTCCTCACGAGCACCACCATCACCATCACCATGGACATGACCATCATGAGCATGATCACCATGAGCATGATCACCATGATCATTCCGGTCACGCTCACGCCCAGTCCGACGCGGACCACAATATGCGGGCGGCTTATGTTCATGTGCTCGCCGATGCGGCGACTTCGCTGCTCGTCATCGCCGGCCTGCTCATGGCGCGAATCTTCGGATTCGTCTGGATGGATCCTGTCGTCGGTCTCATCGGCGTCTGCGTGATTTTGAGCTGGGCCTTTGGATTGCTGCGCGATTCGGGCAGCGTTCTGCTCGACGTGACGCCCGACGACCAGCTCTGCGCGACGATAAAGAGGCGGCTGGAGACGGAGGGCGATTTCGTTTCAGATCTTCACCTCTGGCGGCTTGGCCCCGGTCATAAGGCGGCCGTCATTTCAATCGTCAGTGACCATCCGAAGCCGCCGGAGGAGCATAAGGCGAGGATCGCCGATTTGCCGGGCTTGAGTCATGTGACCATCGAGGTTCACCCCTGCCCCGGCGCGCGATGATCTTGCGCGATTCCGCGGGACAAGAATAATTGGCGTCCCATGTCCTGGCGTGATCTATGGTACGGCGAGCATGCACTTTACGTGAACAGCCGACATCGTGCGCTCTATTATGCCGACGTCGGCAAGGATATCGCGACGCTCATCCCTTCGACCGACGCCGAGATCCTCGATTATTGCTGCGGCGAAGCGCTGGCCGCCGATTTCCTCGCCGAGAAATGCGGACGGCTTTATCTCTACGACCCGATCCCGAAGATCGAGGCATCGCTGCGCGCCCGCTATAAGGCAAATCCAAAGATCGATGTGCTCGACAAGGCGACGCTCGAAGCTTTGCCCGATTCGAGCCTCGACATGATGATCCTGAACTCGGTTTTGCAATATTTGAGCAGAGACGAATGCAGCGCGCTCATCTGTTTTGCGGCCGCCAAACTGAAGCTCGGCGGACGGCTGATCGTCGCCGATATCATTCCGCCGCATGTCGATGCCTTGTCGGATTCCTGGGCGCTCGTCGAATTTGCCTATCGAGGCGGATTTCTCTTGGCGGCGCTGCGCGGGCTTGCCGCCACCTTTTTCGCGAAATATCGCCGGATGCACGGCAATCGGGGGCTCACCACTTTCGCCATTCCCGAAGTGCAGCGGCTGCTCTCGACGCGCGGCTTCGAGGCGCGCCGGATCGAGCGCAACATCGGCCACAATCAGGCGCGTATGACGTTCATTGCGAAGAGGGTGTGAGGCGGCGGCCGCCGGCTGTTTCTAGCCGGCCTAGCTCCGCAGTTTCAGGAGAACAAAAGCCGCGAAAGCGCGGCGATCCGCGACAGGAACGTTACCGAAGTTTTTGATTACGGTGCCGACAGCGGCATGCAAAAGCAGTACTTCGGACTTCGTAGTCTTGAAGTGCGGATCATAATCCGCCGAATGTCTTTTGGATTGCATTGTGACGAACATATTCGCAAAATTCCGAATGTCTTGGGGAAACTGCGAGATAACAGCGATATTGCTACATTGCGATTTTGCAAAATTATGTTCTAGCGCCCTGTATACCTGCCTCCACGCGGGGCTGCCTCGTATATCGTTACTTGCGCCTATAACGAGATCTGCGCAGCATTTAGCCAATGCATGAAACAGCGCGTAATAAACAGAGCTAAGAGCCCGTTTTAAATCGGCTTGCTTTGGCCTGTTCGGATGTCGCTTTACGAGGTATTCCGCGCAGGAAAGAAGATCGCCTGAATTCACTGATGTAAATGCTCTGAATCTGCTTTGCTCATCATCCGCACCAATGGAAACGAGTACTCGTTTACCTCGGCCAATTTTTCGCGGATTCGGGTCGCCAGCCCGGGGAGAATTGTTTTTCCTACGTCCGGGAGCCGAGCTGCGTCACTGAGAACGATGTCGATCGAGATTATGTCTTGGTCGTCGAAATCTTCGCCGCGTTCCACGGAGACACTTTCGATCTCGCTCTCTTGCATTCCGATCTTTCGCACAAAGGCGGGCTGCTCGAATAGCTCGCGAACCGTTTGCTCGATAAGCTCAAAAAGTTGCCGGTCAGAAAGTAACTTATTGCTCGCCATAACATGTAGTGTATCAAATCGGACTCTTGTTGAGAATCCCCCTGATCATACTATTCTTAGCCTTGGGGTTTCTGTCCCGGCTGTCCACCGTTCACGCCAATTCCGCCGCCAGCCGGCGCATGAAGGCGATGCCCGCTTCGAGCTGCGCGATCTCGATATATTCATCCGGCTGATGCGCCTGGTCGATGGAGCCGGGTCCGCACAGAACGGCGGGAATTTGCGCCTTCTGGAACTGCCCGGCTTCGCTCGCAAAAGAGACCGTCACCGTGCGGTCCGATTGCACGATTTTCAGGGCCAATTCTTCGGCGCGAGAGCCAGGCATTGGCGCAAGGCCGGGCGTTTCCGTCTCAGTCTGCGTCTCGATTGAGAGCTTCGGGCCGGCCATGGCGGCCGCCAGCGCGTTCAGTCGCACGCGCGCGATGTCCTGCGCCACGCCGGGAAGGCCGCGGAATTCCCACTGGAAGAGGCAATGTTTGGCGAGGATATTACGCGCCTCGCCGCCGCGGATGATGCCGACGTGGACCGTCGAAAAAGGCGGGTCGAAGCGCAGATCGCGCACGGCCTTGAGATCTTCGCCGAATTGATAGAGATCGGCGACGAGTTTGCAGGCCGCCTCGACCGCGCTCGCACCCAAGTGCGGCTTGGCGGAATGGGCTTCGTAACCTTCGATCTTCGTCACATAGGTGGTGATGCTCTTGTGCGCATCGGCCACCTGCATGGACGTCGGCTCGCCGACGATGGCCGCGCCCGGGCGCGGCAAATCGTGGCCGAAACGAGCGATCGTATCGAGCCCGCCACGGCAGCCGACCTCCTCGTCATAGCTCAGCATGATGTGGATCGGCCGGCTTAGCCCAGCCTTCTGAAACTCGGGAATCATGGCAAGGCAAATGGCGTCGAAGCCCTTCATGTCGCAGGCGCCCCGCCCATAGACGCGCCCATCCGCGCGGCGCAGGCCGAACGGATTGCTGGTCCAGATCTGGCCCGCGACGGGGACGACATCCGTATGGCCCGAGAGGATCACGCCACCATCGACCTTTGGACCGATGGTCGCAAAGAGCGCCGCCTTGTCACCCTGCGCATTCGGCACTTTGACGTAATCGACGCCGAGTTCGGCAAGATAGGTTTCGACTTCCGCGGTGAGGCCGAGATTGGATTTCGAGCTTTCGGTGTCGAAAGCGATGAGCCGCTCGAGTATTGCCAGAGTCGCCGCGAGCCTGTCTTCCGCGCTGAATTTCATGGGACTAGTTCAGCACGCGCGCGACATAGGGCGAATCGAGCGAAAAGACCGGGATTTCCGCCTCGAACACGTCGCCCTTCTCGTTCACCATCCGATAAGTGCCCGTCATGATGCCGGAGGGAGTGGAAAGCGGGCAGCCGGACGTATAGCGAAACCGCTCGCCGGGCTTGAGGACCGGCTGTTCGCCTACAACGCCGGGACCGTGCACCTCTTCGAGCCGGCCATTGGCGTCGGTAATCTTCCAATGCCGCGCCGTCAGTTGGACGGTCAAGGCACCGCAATTGGCGATCTCGACCGTATAGGCCCAGAAATAGCTCGCTTCGTCGCAGTCCGAGCGTTCCGGAACGAATTCGGGCGTAACGGTAATTTCGATGCCCCGTGTGACGCGGCTATACATGGCAGTTCCATTCCAATTCTCGGGCGAGAATATCACCGGCCGACTGGTGGCGCAAAAGTCCTCGCCTGGCTCCTCGCAGTCCGCGACCTGCGACATTGGCGCCCACCGCCTTGCGCGGCGGCGGCGGGCCAGCCGCTCGGCAGTGAAGATTTCAAGCTATGATGATCGCGCCAGGAAATCATAAAGAGCAGCAATGAAAGAAGCCCAGCGCTTGCCCCTGCGGGTCTATTACGAAGACACGGATTTCTCCGGCTTCGTGCAACATGTCGCCTACCTGCGTTTTTTCGAGCGCGGCCGCACCGAGTTTCTACGCGCCAAAGGCATCAACCAATCCGAGCTTTTGGCCGATGAAGGGCTCGTTTTCGTCGTGCGCCGGATGAGCATCGATTACTTGCGCCCGGCGCGAATGGACGATGTGCTTATTGTCGAGACCGCCGTCGCCAGGCTGGGCGGCGCTTCCATCGAAATGGCGCAGAGAATCTTGCGCGCCGAAGAGGAGGTCGCGACGGCACACGTCCGCGTTGCGGCGGTGGCCGAAGGTCGCGCGCGGCGGCTTCCTGTGCACATCCAGGCGCGGTTCGGGCAAACATAGTGCAGATCCGCGCTCGCGCCCCCGGCACCCTTTCGGGCTCTATCGCGGATGTCCAAGGCATCGGCCTTGCAGAGCGGTCCGGAGCGCCCGTAAACCCGGTATTAACCTTGGGAATGGCTCAAATCATTTGGTGGTATTTGAGCAACGGACCGCAGGGAAAAGCCCAAGAAATGACCGAATTGCAGGTGAGGAGAAGTCAAATCATCGGTTTGATCCCGAGTTCTGAGATTTTCCCGAATTTCGCATATGGCGGGGTGACGGCGGCTCGGTTCACCGGCGAACGGCGGTTTGGCGGCATCGGCGCGCATTTTTGCCCCGCACCGCCGCTTTGCAAGGACGATTGATATGAATCCTGCCGATATTGCCACTTCCGCCATGGCCTCGCCGGCCGGGGAAGTCTCGCTCTGGAGCATGTTTCTCTCGGCGCATATCGTCGTCAAAATCGTCATGCTGGGCCTGCTCGGCGCCTCGGTCTGGTGCTGGGCCATCATCATCAACAAGGCCATGCTGTTTTCCAAAGTGCAGAAGGCCACCGACCGGTTCGAACAGGCCTTCTGGTCCGGCAATTCGCTCGAGGAGCTTTATGCGACCCTCTCCTCGCGTCCGACGAGCGGCATGGCGAGCCTTTTCGTCGCGGCGATGCACGAATGGAAACGTTCGGTCCAGACGGCGGCGAGTTCCTTCATGGGGCTTCAGACACGCATCGAGAAAGTGCTCGATGTGACGATCGCGCGCGAGGTGGAGAAGCTCGAATCGCATTTGCTCGTGCTCGCGACGGTGGCTTCCGCGGGGCCGTTCGTCGGCCTCTTCGGCACGGTCTGGGGCATCATGACCTCGTTCCGCTCGATCGCCGCTTCGAAGAATACCTCGCTCGCAGTCGTCGCGCCGGGCATCGCAGAAGCTTTGTTTGCCACCGCGCTCGGCCTTTTCGCCGCGATCCCCGCGCTCATCGCCTATAACAAGCTCCAAGGGGACGTCGCGAAGAAACAGGCGCAGCTCGAAGGTTTTGCCGATGAGTTTTCCGCGATCTTGTCGCGCCAAATCGATCAGCATGGCGCGCGCGATCGCGCAGCTTAGAATGGGATGCGCAAAAGTGGACACCGTTTTTGCGCAAATCGCGCTCTAAGTCTTTAGAATCGATCACATTCATGCTTTTGGATCGATCCGATCCAAAAGCATCGTGATCCAGAGGGGCGGCATCTCTCGCCACAGAATGGATGCCGTGCCAGGGGAGACTGATATGGGGTTGAGCACTACGCAGACGCACGCCGGCGGCAGGCATCGGCGCGGCGTGCCTCGCTACAAGGCGATGGCGGAGATCAACATGACGCCGTTCATCGACGTCATGCTCGTCCTGCTGATCATCTTCATGGTCGCAGCACCTCTGCTTGCGACCGGCGTGCCGATCGATCTGCCGCACACGAAGGCATCCGCGCTCAATATCGAGCAGAAGCCCTTGTCGGTCGCCGTAGACGACAAAGGCGCCATCTTCCTGATGGATCAGCCGATACAGGTCGATCAGCTCGCCGACAAGCTGAAGGATGCCGCGCATGACGGATTCGACCAGCGCATCTATGTGCGCGGCGACAATCAAGTGAGTTACGGCCGGATCGCCGAGGTCATGTCGATCATCACCAATGCCGGCTACAAGAAGGTCGCCCTGGTTACGCAGCCGAACAAGAATTGAGTTTCGATGGACGCATCGGGAAAGCCCGGTTTCATCGCTTCGGGCGCCGCGCACGCGGCCTTGCTCGTATTGGCTCTTGTATCTTTTTCGCGCAGCCCGAAATTCGAAGACGCGCCTGAGACGATTCCGGTCGACCTCGTGAACCTGCAAGACGTCAATCAGATCATGCATGGCGACAAGTCGGCCAAGCAGGTTCAGCCCAAGCAGCGCGCCGACAAGGTCGCCGAAACCGTCGAACAAAAACCGAAACCGCCCATCGCCGAAGCCAAGCGCGACGTGCCGACGCCGCCTCCGCCTTTGAAGCGCATCGAGGATCCGGGCGAGGCCGACAAGATCCAGCCGGATAAGCCCGCCAAGGCTGCCGCCGTGCCCCCTCCGCCGCAGAAATCGGTGCCGCTTCCCCCGATTGAGGATCGTGAGGCGGAGGCCGTTTCGCCCAGCCCGAAGCCGCAAGTCTCGAAAGAGCCGAAAAAGGAAACCGAGCAAAAGAAGGAAGCCAAAAAGGTCGAACCCAAGTTCAAAGCCGACGAGATCGCCAAGCTCCTTGCCGATGCGCACGATCCCGCCTCGGCCAAGCCCAAATCGGGCGACGACACCAAGGATCCGGACCGCAAATTCAGCGCCGACGATATTGCGCGTTTGCTGAGCCATGAGGCGCCGCAACGGCGTGCCGCGAGCGCCAAGGAACTTCAGCAGGTCGCTTCGCTCGGCTCGCCGACGGCGAGTGCGGAGAAGATGTCGCCCTCGCTGATGGCGCAGATGGAAGGCTGGTTCGAGGATCATTTCCGCGGCTGCTGGGTGCAGCCGATCACTCTGCCGCAAGGGCAGAGATATGTGCCGGAGATCCGCGTGCCGCTCAACGTCGACGGTTCGCTCGCCTCCGATCCGGTGCTGATGAATCCCCCCGACGATCCGGCTTGGCGGCCGCTCGCCGAAAGCGCCATGCGTGCCGTGCATGAGTGCGATCCGCTTCCGGTTCCCGACATATTCAAGCCTTATTACGATCAATGGAGAGACCGGATTGTTCGGTTCAATGACGAGGACATGTGATCCTCGGCGCATAGCGGGCGTCCGCTTCGCACTCCTCGTGAATGTGGAATCAATCGAATAGGCGGACTTTGACCATGCTTCCATCCATTACCCGGCGTTCGGCCTCCGGGCTCATTCTCGGATTGGCCTCGGGTCTTGCGACTTCCAAACTCGCATTCGGACAAGACAACAAATATTTCAACGTCACTCCCGGCGGAGCGTTCAAGCCGATTCCGGTCGCGGTCACTCCGTTCGACGGCGACAATGGCGCCGCGATCTCCGGCATCATCAGCAATAATTTCAGCCGCTCGGTGTTTCTGGCTCCGGTCGATCCGAACACGTTTCCCGAACACATCACCAACCCGGACCAGGCACCGCAATTCGACTCGTGGAAATCGGCGAACGCCCAATTTGTCGTCACCGGTCGCAGCGCGCCGGGCGCCGACGGAAGGCTGCAGACGCAGTTTCGTCTCTGGGAAGTGGCAAGCGGCACTCAGGCGGCCGGCCAGCAGTACGTGACGGATCCCAATAATGCGCGGCGCGTCGCGCATATCATTTCGGACGCGATCTTTTCGCGGATCACCGGAGAAAAGGGATTTTTCGACACGCGCGTCGTCTTTGTCGACGAGACGGGGCCGGCGGAACGGCGCCGCAAAAGGCTCGCCATCATGGATCAGGACGGCGCCAATGTGCGCTATCTCACGAGCGGCGACGATCTCGTCGTCACGCCGCGCTTCTCGCCCTCCTCGCAGGACATCACCTACATGTCCTTCGGTGTGGCGGAAGATCCCAAGGTCCTGCTGCTCAACATCGAAACCGGACAGCGCGAGATCGTCGGCAATTTTCCCGGAATGACTTTTGCGCCGCGGTTCTCGCCCGACGGACAGAAGATCATCATGTCGCTCGAGGAAAACGGCATTTCCAATCTTTACGAAATGGACATCCGCTCGCGGGCGACGACGCGGCTGTCGCAATCCTCGGCCATCGACACGTCGCCTTCGTTTTCGCCGGACGGTTCGCAGATCGTCTTCGATTCGGATCGCGGCGGCAGCCAGCAGCTCTATGTGATGCCCGCTTCGGGCGGCAATGCGCAGCGCATTTCCTTCGGGGACGGGCGCTATTCGACGCCGGTCTGGTCGCCGAAAGGCGATTACATCGCCTTTACCAAACAGGGTGCCAGCACGTTCGCGATCGGCGTCATGAAGCCGGATGGCTCGGGCGAGCGAATCCTGACCGAAGGCTTCCACAACGAGGGGCCGACCTGGGCGCCGAACGGGCTCTTTTTGATGTTCTTCCGCGATCCAGGCGGGGAATCGGGCCCGCATATTTTCATGATCGACGTGTTCGGCCGCTCCGAGTTCCAGGTGCCGACGCCAGCCTACGCCTCGGACCCCGCCTGGAGCCCGCTTCTGTCGTAAGCAGCCCAGATTGCGGGGAGCGAGCGCGACCGCTGCTCCGAACTGCTCCGCTTCGCTCGCGCAATAGTGGGTTAGGCAACCCGCAATTCGGCGAGGATCGCGTCGCCCATTTCGGATGTTGAAATTGATTTCGCCGCATCGCCCTTGATGTCGGCTGTGCGCAGGCCTTTGGCGAGCACGCCGGCGATTGCTTTTTCGACCCTGTCGGCGAGGTCGCCGAGACCAAAGGAATAGCGCAGCGCCATACCGAAAGAGCCGATCATGGCGATCGGATTGGCGAGCCCCTTCCCTGCAATGTCGGGCGCCGAGCCATGCACAGGCTCGTAAAGCGCGCGGCGCCGGCCCGTCTTGGCACCGACTTCGCCGAGCGAGGCGGACGGCAACATGCCGAGCGAGCCGGTGAGCATGGCGGCCACATCGGACAGCATGTCGCCGAAGAGATTATCCGTGACGATCACGTCGAACTGTTTCGGCCGGCGCACGAGCTGCATCCCGAGCGCATCGGCGAGCATGTGGTCGAGCTCCACGTCGGCGAATTCGCGCTTGTGCAGATCGATCATCACCTCGCGCCAGAGCACGCCGGACTTCATCACATTGTGCTTTTCGGAGGACGTGACCTTATTGCGCCGCTTGCGCGCGAGCTCGAAGGCGATACGGCCGATACGCTCGATCTCGTAAGTCTCGTAGACCTGCGTGTCTATGGCGCGCTTCTGGCCCTTGCCAAGCTCGACGATTTCCTTCGGCTCGCCGAAATAGACGCCGCCCGTCAATTCCCGCACGATGACGAGATCGAGCCCGTCGACGAGCTCGCGCTTCAAGGACGAAGCATCGGCGAGTGCCGGATAGCAGATCGCCGGGCGCAGATTGGCAAAAAGGTTGAAATCCTTGCGCAGCCGCAGGAGCCCGGCTTCCGGACGCACATCATAGGGCACGCCGTCCCATTTCGGGCCGCCGACCGCAGCAAGAAGGATCGCGTCAGCCGCGCCCGCGCGCGCCATATCGGCTTCGCTGATTGCCTTGCCGTGCGCGTCGTAGGCGGCGCCGCCGACGAGCCCCCTCTCGATCTCGAAATGGGCGATCCCTTCCTTGGTGAAAAAGGCGGCGATCTTTTCGACTTCCGCCATGACTTCGGGACCGATACCGTCGCCCGGGAGGACGAAGAGCTTGTTGGTGGACATATCTGCTCCTGTTTCGGGGCGTCTTTAAGCAGGTTGCGAAAAGCCGAGCAAGAGCGGCGCCCGGCCCGGATCGCCTGCGGACGGGATGTGGCCGCGCATGGAGGTGCGGCGGCGGAATTTTTAGCCCGCATGTCCAAACGCCACCGGTCCGGTCGTCATAAGGTCGGCAGCGCATGACGCCTGTCGGCAAAGGAGACGCAGCATGCATTATCTTCTCATGATCTATTCCAACGAAGCCGCCATGATGAACCGCACGAAACCCGAGCAGGAGCAAATGATCGCGGCCTATACGGCTTATACCGAAGCCTTGAAGAAGGCGGGTGTGCTCGCCGGGTCCAATCGGCTGCGGCCGAGCACGGATGCAACGACGGTGCGTATCGCAGGCGGCAAGTCGCAGGTCCTCGATGGACCCTATGCGGATACGAAAGAACAATTGGGCGGCTATTATCTGATCGATGTGCCCGATCTCGACGCGGCGCTCTCCTGGGCGGCGCGCTGTCCGGGCGCAACGCATGGGATCATGGAAGTACGCCCGATCTGGAACATGACGTCCTACCCATGAGCCTTCGCGCACAAGATCCGCGCGAAACGGCAGAAGCGGTCGCGCGCCGCAGCTACGGGAAGCTAGTGGCCTTCCTGGCGGCACGCACGCGCGACCTCGCCGCCGCGGAGGACGCGCTCTCGGAAGCGTTCTCGGCGGCGCTCGCCGACTGGCCTATCGGCGGCTGTCCGGCCAATCCGGAAGCCTGGCTGCTGACCGTCGCGCGCCGCAAGGCGATCGACAGCGCGCGCCGGTCGCGCACCGCGGAAGCGGCAACCGATCACGTGCGGCTCTTCGCCGAAGAGACGGATGCCGAAGGCAGCGAAATCCCGGACCGGCGCCTCGCGCTGATGTTCGCCTGCGCCCATCCGGCAATCGACGCGAATATCCGTGCGCCCTTGATGCTGCAGGCCGTGCTCGGCCTCAATGCCGAGACAATCGCCTCCGCCTTCCTGATGTCGCCCGCGGCCATGAGCAAGCGCCTCGTGCGTGCCAAGGAGAAGATCCGCGAGGCCGGCATTCCCTTTATTGTCCCCGACCGCGAAGACTTGCCGGCGCGCCGCGATGCCGTGCTCGATGCGATCTACGCCGCCTTCGCGGAAGGCTGGAGCGATCCCGGCACCGATGTCGTGCGGCGCGACCTCACGACGGAGGCGCTGTTTCTGGCGAGGCTGGTCGTCGAGTTGCTTCCGGAAGAGCCGGAGACCCTCGGCTTGCTCGCACTCATGCTACACGCCGATGCGCGGCGTGCGACGCGACGCAATGAAAACGGCGACTACATACCCTTCGCCGAGCAAGATCCTGCGCGTTGGAATAGTGCGATGATCGGAGAGGCCGAAGCCCTGCTCCGCCGGGCGAGCGCGCATGGCGCGATCGGCAGGTACCAACTCGAAGCTGCGTTGCAATCGGCGCATATTCACCGCCGGCGTACAGGAGTGCCGAACTGGGCCGAGATCGTGCGGCTCTATGATGCGCTCTTTGCATTTTCGAACTCGCCGGTCGTCGCACTCAATCGCGCCTTGGCGAAGGCGGAGATCAACGGCGCGCAAGCGGCTTTGCAAGATCTCGACGAACTCTCTGCCGATGCGCGGCTCAAAGATTATCAGCCCTATTGGGCGGCACGCGCCGAATTACTCGCGAAAGCGGGCGCCCAAGCGCAGGCGCGCGCGGCCTACGAGATTGCGATCGGACTCGAGCGCGATCCGGCCGTGCGCCGGTTCCTGCAACGCCGGCAAGCAAGCCTGCCGGCGTGAGTCTCTGGCAGCTCATGCCGCCGCGAGCTGGCGCAGCACGTAGGGCAGGATGCCGCCGTTGTTGAAATATTCGAGCTCGTCCTCGGTCGCGATCCGGCAATGGAGCGGCACGTGTTTCACCGCGCCGTCGGCATATTTGATGATCGCTTCCATCTTCTGACGTGGCTTTAGCGCGTCGCCGAGCCCGCGGATCGTCACTTGCTCATTGCCCTTGAGACCGAGCGATTTCCAGCTCGTGCCCGGCTCGAAGGTCAAGGGCAGCACGCCCATGCCGACGAGGTTCGAGCGATGGATACGCTCGAAGGATTCGGCGATCACGGCGCGCACACCGAGCAGTTTCGTGCCCTTCGCCGCCCAGTCGCGCGAGGAGCCATTGCCGTATTCGGCTCCGGCGAAGACGACGAGTGGCACGCCCTCGTCCTTATATTTCATCGCCGCATCGTAGATCGACATCTCCGTGCCGTCCGGCCAATGCCGCGTCATTCCCCCTTCCGGCACCGTGCCGTCCGGCTGGGCGAGAATGTGATTTTTAATGCGGATATTGGCAAACGTGCCGCGCATCATGATCTCGTGATTGCCGCGCCGCGTGCCATATTGGTTGAAGTTCGCCTGCGAGACCTGCCGCTCGAGCAGGAATTTTCCGGCGGGCGAGCTCGGCTTGATCGAGCCCGCCGGCGAAATGTGGTCGGTCGTGATCTTGTCGCCGAAGAGCGCGAGAATGCGGGCATCGACAATGTCGGTGACCGGCTCGGGCGCGATCTTCAGCCCTTCGAAATAGGGCGGATTCTGCACATAAGTCGAGCCCATGTCCCAGCGATAGGTCTCGTCCATCGGCACTTTCACCTTGCGCCAATGGGCATCGCCCTCGAACACGTCGGCGTAGCGGGTCTTGAAGATCTTCTTGGTCACGAATTTCGCGACGAAAGTATTGATGTCCTCTGCGCTCGGCCAGATATCGCGCAGATAGACCGGATTGCCGTGCTTGTCATTGCCGAGCGGCTCGCGCGTCAGATCCTTCGTCACCGTGCCCGCGAGCGCATAAGCGACGACGAGGGGCGGCGAAGCCAGATAATTTGCCTGCACGTCCGGACTGACGCGGCCCTCGAAATTGCGGTTGCCGGAGAGCACGGCGGCAGCGACGAGGCCGTGCTCGTTGATCGTGTCCGAAATCTCCGGATGAAGCGGGCCGGAATTGCCGATGCAGGTCGTGCAGCCGAAGCCGACGAGATTGAAGCCAAGCTTGTCGAGGTCTTTCTGCAGGCCTGAATTGGCGAGATATTCGGCCACGACCTGGCTGCCGGGTGCAAGCGAGGTCTTGACCCACGGCTTGGCGGAAAGGCCCTTCGCGACCGCGTTGCGCGCAAGGAGGCCTGCGCCGATCAGCACGTCCGGGTTCGACGTATTCGTGCAGGAGGTGATCGCCGCGATGACGACGTCGCCGTGGCCGAGATCATAATTGCGCCCCTCGACCGGATAGCGCTTCCCCTCGTCGCTCTTGCGATATTCGGAGCCGAGCGCGGATTTGAATCCATCCGCGATTCCCTCGAGCGCAATCCGCCCTTCCGGCCTTTTCGGCCCCGCCATGGAAGGCACCACGTCGCCAAGATCGAGGGAAAGCGTCTCGGTGAAGACCGGATCGGGCGTCGCATTCGTGCGAAACAGGCCTTGAGCCTTCGCATATTTCTCGACGAGCGCAATGCGCGAGGGCGCGCGCGCCGAACTCGTGAGATAGCCGAGCGTCTCCGAATCGACGGGGAAGAAGCCGCAGGTCGCGCCATATTCCGGCGCCATATTGGCGATCGTCGCGCGGTCGGCGAGCGAGAGATGGGCGAGGCCCGGCCCGTAGAATTCGACGAATTTGCCGACGACGCCGAGCTTGCGCAGCATCTGGGTGACCGTGAGCACGAGGTCTGTCGCGGTCACGCCCTCCTTCAGCTCGCCCGTGAGCTTGAAGCCCACGACTTCCGGCAGGAGCATCGAGAGCGGCTGGCCGAGCATGCAGGCTTCGGCCTCGATGCCGCCGACACCCCAGCCGAGCACCGAGAGACCGTTGACCATCGTCGTGTGCGAATCCGTGCCGACGAGCGAATCGGGATAGGCGACTTCGACCGTCTGTTCCTTGGCCCGCGCCGGCTTGAATTTCTCCCTCCGCGTCCAAACCGTCTGGGCGAGATATTCGAGATTGACCTGATGGCAGATGCCCGTCCCGGGCGGCACGACGCGGAAATTCGCGAAGGCGCCCTGCCCCCATTTCAGGAAACGATAGCGCTCGCCATTGCGCTCGTATTCGAGATCGACATTGGTCTTGAACGCCTTGGGGCTGCCGTAAGAATCGACGATCACCGAATGGTCGATGACAAGGTCGACCGGCACGAGCGGATTGATCTTTTGCGGATCGCCGCCGAGTTTCGTCATCGCATCGCGCATCGCGGCGAGATCGACGACAGCCGGCACGCCGGTGAAATCCTGCATCAGCACGCGTGCCGGGCGGAAGGCAATCTCGCGTTCCGACTTGCCCTTGTTATCGAGCCATTCGGCGACGGCGACGATATCTTCCTTCGTGACCGAACGGCCGTCCTCGTAACGCAGGAGATTTTCAAGCAGAACCTTCATCGAGAAAGGCAGGCGCGAGATGCCGGCAAGTCCATTTTTCTCCGCCGCGGCGAGCGAAAAATAATGATAGGTCTTGCTGCCGACCGTGAGTTTCTTGCGGCATTTGAAGGAATCGAGCGAAGCCATCGGGGTCCCGCGAGCTGTTGAGAAAATCTGAAACCAGCGCTTATAGATAAGTTCTAATCTGACGGCTACATGCCCGAAAGTCGCAACGGAGACCTTCATGCAGGTTGAGGCGCAAGCCTTGAGCGTCGAACGTGGCGGCCGGATCGTTTTTTCGGACATCGGCTTCCGCCTCGCAGCGGGCGAATCCCTTGTTGTCACAGGGCCGAACGGCGCCGGCAAATCGACCCTTTTGCGGGCCATTGCCGGGCTCCTGCCGCTCGCCTCCGGCCGCATCGAATTGAGCCCTGCCGCCGACGCGCCGCGCGGCGAATTCTGCCATTATGTCGGCCATGCCGATGCTTTGAAGCCAAGCCTGACGGCGTTCGAGAACGTCGCCTTCTTCGCCGCTCTGCTCGCAACGCATGGACGGCGGCCGACTGGGGCGCAGGTCGATGCAGCACTTGCCCGACTCGGCCTTGCCGCCATTGCCGACCTGCCCTGCGCCTATCTCTCCGCCGGCCAGAAGCGCCGCGCGGCACTTTCAAGATTGATCGCGGTCTTTCGTCCGATCTGGCTTCTCGATGAGCCGCTAACCGCGTTGGACTCGGCCTCTCAGACGATTCTCCTCGATCTTATGCATGCGCATCTGAAGGAAGGCGGCATCGTCATTGCCGCGACCCATGCGCCGCTCCCGATCGGGGCGCGCGAGCTTGCGCTCAAATCCGCGAGAGCGGCGTGAAAGAAACCCTGCCCTCCGCGCTTTTCGCGCTCCTCACCCGCGATCTGACGATCGGGCGGCGCATCGGCGGCGCTGCGAGCCTGGGTATCGTTTTCTTCCTCTGCCTCGTCGCCATCACGCCTTTTGCGATCGGGCCGGATCTCGCCCTGCTTTCGCGCATCGGGCCGGCGATCCTCTGGATCGCGGCACTTTTGGCGACGCTCCTCGGCCTCGACCGTCTCTTTCAGGCGGAGGCCGAAGACGGCTCGCTCGATCTTCTTCTCTCGAGCAGCGCCCCCCTCGAGCTCATCGTGCTCGTCAAATGCCTGGCGCATTGGCTTTTGACGGGGCTGCCGCTCGTCGTCGCAAGCCCGCTCTTCGGCCTGATGCTGGGGCTCGATACACATGCGCTCGCCGGCGTTTTCGTCTCGCTTCTCGTCGGCACGCCGGCCTTGACCCTCATTGGCGCCATCGGTGCGGCCTTGACGGTGAGCCTGCGCCGCGGCGGGCTCCTGCTCGCGATCCTCATCCTGCCGCTCTCCATCCCCGTGCTGATCTTTGGCGTTGCGGCGGCGAGCCGGGCGGCAGGGTTCGCCATGCCCTTCCTCATCCTCTGCGGGCTGGCGCTCATGGGCTTGGCTCTCGCCCCTTTTGCCGCCGCGGCTGCCCTGCGCCATTCCATCGAGTAGCCAAGGTCCTGAATTTCAACTCTTTCGGCGCGCGGCCGGAAATCCTTTGGAAATGTTTGCCTTGGATGCTTTTGGCGCCTAGATGAGAACGATGCCAAACTACGCCAATCCGGCCGAATTTCTTCGCCTTGCGCGCATTGCTGTCCCGGTGACCGCCGCGCTGACAGGCGTTCTTTTTGCGGTTGGCCTCTATCTCGCCCTTTTCGATTCGCCGCCCGATTATCAGCAGGGCGAGACGGTGCGGATCATGTATCTGCATGTCCCCTCCGCCTGGATGGCGATGTTCGTCTATATCGTGATGTGCTCGGCGGCGCTCGGCACGCTGGTGTGGCGCCATCCGCTCGCCGACGCGGCCCAGAAGGCCGCCGCACCGCTCGGCGCGGGATTTACCTTCCTCTGCCTCATGACCGGCTCGCTCTGGGGCAAGCCGATGTGGGGCACGTGGTGGGTCTGGGACGCGCGGCTCACCTCCGTCTTCGTGCTGTTCCTCATCTATCTCGGGATCATCGCGCTCTGGCAGGTGGTCGAGGATCAAGGCAAGGCCGCCCGGCTCGTCGCGATCTTCACCCTCGTGGGTGGCGTCAATATTCCCATCATCAAATTCTCGGTCGATTGGTGGAATACGCTGCATCAATCGGCCTCCGTCTTCCGCCTGGGCGGCCCGACGATTGCGATGTCGATGCTCTGGCCGCTGCTCATCATGGCGCTCGCCTATACGAGCCTGTTCCTCACCCTCCACATGATGGCGATCCGCAACGAGATCCTGCGCCGGCGCATCAAGCGTCTCGCGATGATCGCGGCGGCAGAAGGCGAAGCCGCGCCGGTCGCCGGCATTTTCCCCGAGCCAGCCGAATGATGCGCGATCCGAATTTCGGCTTTGTGCTTGCGGCCTATTGTGTCGCGGCTTTCGTGGTCATCGGAATGATCGCAGGCACGCTTCTCGACTATGCGGCGCTCAAGAAAAGCCTGGCGCGGCTCTCGGCGCGCACCGGCCGCGCCGTCGACGATGGGCAGAAATGAGCATCGGATCCGACAACCGATGAGCGAGACGAGCCTTCAGCCGAAGTCCGAGCCGAGATCGCGCTCGTGGCTTATCTTCCTGCCTTTTCTTCTCTTTGCCGCTGTCGCGCTCCTCTTCTTTGTCCGGCTCTTCGCCGGCGATGTGACGCGCCTGCCTTCTGCGCTGATCGGCAAGCAGGTCCCGCAATTCGTGCTCCCGCCGGTGACGGGCCTCGCCTCGCGCCCGGGCCTGTCGGACCAGGATATGAAACAGGGCGGCGTGACGATCCTCAATGTCTTCGCGTCCTGGTGCGTGCCCTGCCACCAGGAAGCCGCCTTTCTTCTTGCCTTGGCGGAAGACGATCATCTGGCCGAAGAGGGCGTGCGGATCTATGGGCTCGCCTACAAGGATTCGGCGGAAAATATCCGGCGCTTTTTGAACGAGAGCGGCGATCCTTTCGCGCGGGTGGGACTCGACGAGCTCGGCCGCACGGCAATCGATTTCGGCGTCTATGGCGTGCCCGAGACCTTTATTGTGAAAGGCGACGGGACGATTGCCTTCAAATATGTCGGGCCGCTCAGCCAGGACGTCTTGCGCGACACGATCCTGCCGGAGATCGAGAAGGCGCGGCGTTAGGGAGCGCTTTTCACTCTCCTTGCTTGAATGAAGCTGTGGCAGCCCGGATACTCAAACGTCAGTTGCGCGCGCATGACGTGCACAGAACATGCCTAAGGAAATTCTCCCCCAAGATCAAAACGGAATGCCTAGGAGCACTCGCATTCCTTTAAGCAGTCGCCTTCCCCCTGGATCCCGGATCTTCGCCGGCTTCGCGGGCTCGTCCCGGAAAGTGAGGCTTCCCCTCTCCCCGTTTGCGGGGGAGGGACTCACATCGTCATCTTGACCAGCATGAAGCTGAAGCAGGCGATGAACAGGAACGCCGCCAAGCCGAGAAATAGAGGGCGCAAACCCTTCGCCGCCAGTTTGCGGATGTCCGTTTCGAGCCCCATAGCGGCGAGCGCCATGCAAAGCAGGAATGTCGTCGCGGGCACGATGAAGGCCTTGATGCTTTGGGGCACCGTGACGATGCTGTTCAGCCCGACGAGCGCGACGAAGCCGAGGACGAACCAGGGCATCGGCGCCTTGGAGTGCCCGCGTGCGCCGGCGCGCGCGACGCCGAGCACAATGACGAAGGGCGCCAGCATCGCCACGCGCGAGAGTTTGGCGATCGTGCCGAAATCGCCAGCCGACTTGCCGTCTTGAAAGGCGGCGGCGACGACCTGCGCGATCTCGTGGATCGAAGCGCCGGCCCAAAGCCCATAGGCGCGCGGCGCGAGGTGCAGCAGGCCCGGCAGAAGCGGATAGAGAAACATCGCCGCCGAGCCGAAGACGGTGACGCAGGCGACCGCATAAGCGACGTCCTCGTCGTGCGCCTGCGTGACCGTATTCGTCGCGATCACCGCCGAGGCGCCGCAGATCGACGTGCCGGCGGCGATCAATTCGGCGAGCTTGCGCTCGACGCCGAGCCGGGCGCCGAGCCATGTGGTGAAGATCACCGTTGCGGTCAGCGTGAGCGCAATGACGCCCAATCCGGTCGCGCCGACTTCGCGCACCTGTTCGAGAGTCAATTGCAGGCCGAGAAGAATGATCGCGAGGCGCAGCACGCGGCGGAGCGAGAAGGCAACGCCTGGCTTGGCGCTCCGCGGCGTGCCGACGAGGTTGTGAAAAGCGATTCCGATGATGATCGCCAGGATCATTGGACTGAGCGCTGAAAGTCCCGGCAGCGCATGGAGCGTGAAAGCGCCTGCTGCGACCGTGGCCGTCAGCAGGAGGCCGGGAACGCCCTCCACGCGGCGCAGGCGGGGAGTTGCGGCAGGCACAGGAAGGCCGGAAAGGGTCATGGCTCGGCTCCTCGAAAGCGCGCCCGAGCCATCTCATGGATCGATAGATCGATCCAATTCATAATTTGTGCTGAAATGATCTTATATTCAGAACGCTCTTACGGATCGTCGGTGGCGCGTGCCCTGGCGGTAAGTTCGATCAATGTCTGGCGGAGCTCCGTGCCATTCGTGACAGGCCGCGGAAAAGCGAGCCGCAAGATCGCAGATCCATTGCCGAGATCGATTCCCTCCGGGTCGAGGCCGATCGCGCGCCATTGTCCGCCGCCCCGATCGCCCGCAGGCTCCGCAATGGAGGCGAGCAAGGGTGGCACGTCGGGATGATCGGTATTGATGTGAGCGACAGCCTCCGACTCGAGCGTGGCGACCGGCTCCTTTTCTTGCGTGCGTATCTCATCGGCGCTGAGCGAGGCAGCACGTCCGAACCCGCCGTTCAAATGCGCCTCTTCCATCGTCACTTCGAAAAATGCGAAGTCGGGAAAATCAGCATAGAGCGCCGATTTCGGGTGACGCGCGAGAAAGCGCGCGCGCAGAACCGCGCGCCGGCCAGACGCATCGGCGCGCTCGGCGCGGCCCAGAATCGTCAGGCGCGGATGCGCCAAAGGATCGCCGCGGCCGGGCGCATAAAAAAGCAGCGAAAGACGTGGATCTGCGGCCAAGTGACGGCGATGCGCGGCGAGTTCGGAAAGCAGGAGAATCGGGTTGCCGTTGAACGCCGTGGCGACATTCACGAGCGTCGCAAAGGGCTGTCCGGATCCCGGAACAAGGGTTGCGAGCGCCGCGGAACGCGTGGTCCGCAATAAGAGCTTGGCTTCGCCCACCGCATCGAATTTCGCGGCTTCGTTGCGTGAATCTGCTGGATCGAATGCGGCCATAAGCGGACGTTTTCCCGTATAAAGCGGGCATTTTTCCCGGACAAAGTGCCAGAATTGAACCGCGCAGGCTAGATTCCCCTATCATTATAATGGTATGCGTAATCTTGCGAGTCGAGCTAGGTCACATTTCGGCCGTCAAGCTCGGTTTCGCTCGCTCCACCGTGCGCCGACTGCCCCCCGGTCCTGCGCACGCGCAGTTCATGTGCCGACGATCGCACCACTGCCGGGGTCCGAGAAGCCTCGTGGCTTACCAGGTTAGGAGTCTTGATGCCAACGATCGCCCTGGTCGATGATGACCGAAACATTCTCACCTCAGTTTCCATCGCCCTCGAAGGAGAGGGTTATCGCGTGCAGACCTATACGGACGGGTCGACCGCACTCGACGGATTGAAGACCAATCCGCCCGATCTTGCCATTTTCGATATCAAGATGCCGCGCATGGACGGCATGGAATTGCTGCGCCGCCTGCGGCAGAAGTCCGATCTGCCGGTGATCTTTCTCACGTCCAAGGACGAGGAAATCGACGAATTGTTCGGCCTCAAAATGGGTGCCGACGATTTCATCCGCAAACCCTTTTCGCAGCGCCTTCTCGTCGAGCGCGTGCGCGCCATCCTGCGCCGGGCCAACCCCAAGGAAGCGGCGGCGCAAAAGGAATCGGAAGCCAAGATCCTCGAGCGCGGACTGCTCAAGATGGATCCGGAGCGCCACACCTGCACCTGGAAGGGCGAAGGCGTGACGCTCACCGTCACCGAATTCCTCATCCTCCAGGCGCTCGCCACGCGCCCCGGAGTCGTCAAGAGCCGCAATGCTCTGATGGACGCCGCCTATGACGATCAAGTTTATGTCGACGACCGCACCATCGACAGTCACATCAAGAGACTGCGCAAGAAGTTCAAGGCCGTCGACGACGAATTCGAGATGATCGAGACCCTCTACGGCGTTGGCTATCGCTTCAAGGAATAGAAAGCGCGCGCGGGGCGAGACACCCCGTGATCGAACGAAGCTTCACGCATTCCGCGGCAGCATAGCAACGAGAGGCTGAATGAGCGTCGAAGCGCGGGAAGAGGCCCGGTTCGAGAGGACGATCGGCACGCGGCGCAGAACGCGTGCAATGCGGCGCATTCTCGGCTGGCGATTCATGCGGCGCCTGCATGCGCTCGAACATGCCGTCGCCGCGCGCCTGTCTTCTTCGCTCACGCGGCGCATCGTCGTCCTCAATCTCGGCGGCCTCGTCGCCCTGCTGGTCGGCTTTCTCTACCTCAACCAGTTCCGCGAGGGCCTGATCGACGCCCGCGTGCAGAGCCTGCAGACGCAGGGCGAGATCATCGCCGCGGCAATCGCCGCTTCGGCAACGGTCGATACGGACTCGATCACCATCGATCCCGAAAAGCTTCTGCAGCTCGCGCCGGGCGAGAGTTCCGACGTGACCGACGAGAGCCGGCCTTCGATCGAATTCTCGATCAATCCCGACCGGATCGGACCGGTGCTGCGCCGCCTCGTCTCGCCGACGAGGACGCGCGCGAGGATCTATGACAGCGACGGCTATCTGCTGCTCGATTCGCGTGCGCTGATCGACCGCGCCAATATCCTGCACCAGGATCTGCCGCCGGCGCAGGGCGATGATTCGCCCACCTCGTTCCTCGAGCGCGCGTGGAACGCGGTGAAGGACCGGCTCAGCCACAATGATCTGCCGCTCTATCAAGATATCGGCCTTGCCAACGGCAGAGCCTATCCGGAGGTGGCGCGCGCTTTGACAGGCACCGCGCAATCCATTGTCCGCGTCAATGCCAAGGGCGAGACGATCGTCTCGGTGGCGGTGCCGATCGAGCTCCTGCGGACCGTGCGGGGCGCGCTGCTTCTTTCGACCCGCGGCGGCGACATTGATGCGATCATCAATTCTGAACGCTGGGCGATCATCCGGATCTTCCTCGTTTCGGCGGCGATCATGCTGCTTCTCTCTTTCTTCCTGGCCGGGACGATCGCCGGGCCGATGCATCGGCTCGCGGATGCCGCGGAGCGGGTTCGCCGCGGCATCAAATCGCGGCAGGAGATTCCCGATTTCACCTATCGCTCCGATGAGATCGGCCACCTTTCCGGCGCGCTGCGCGATATGACACGCGCTCTTTACAACCGTATCGAGGCGATCGAGAGCTTCGCCGCGGATGTCGCGCATGAATTGAAGAACCCGCTCACGTCGTTGCGGAGCGCGGTCGAGACTCTGCCGATCGCGCGGTCGGAAGAATCGCAGCAGCGGCTTCTCGCCATCATCAAACATGACGTGCGCCGGCTCGACCGACTGATCAGCGACATATCGGACGCTTCGCGGCTCGATGCCGAGCTCGCCCGCGCGGATATGGCGCCGATCGACCTCGCCCGCATTCTCGGCACAGTGGTCTCGATCGGCAACCATCTCGAGCACGACGGAATTCGGGTCACGCTCGACATCGCGTCGAATTGGCCGAACGAAGAAGCGCGCAAGAACGGCTTCAGGATCATGGGCCACGATTCGCGCTTGGGTCAGGTGTTCAACAATCTCATCGACAATGCGAAATCGTTTTCGAAGCCGGACGGCAGCGTGCGCATCACGCTGCGCCCCGCCAAGGGCGGCTTCGACAACGGTCCGGCGGTCGATGGTTTCGAGACAATTGTCGACGATGACGGACCCGGCATTCCGGCCGATGCTTTCGAGCGCATTTTCGAGCGCTTCTATACCGACCGGCCGTGCCAAGGCTTCGGGCAGAACTCGGGCCTCGGACTTTCGATCTCCCGACAGATCATCGAGGCACATGGCGGGCGCATCCGCGCGATGAACCGGACCACGAAAGACGGCCAGGTTCTCGGCGCCCGTTTCATCGTCTGGCTGCGGGCCGCCAGGTGAGCCGGCGAAAGTGAGCGAGCCCCCAGGATCGATCTCCCTTCACGCGAGCGCCGTCGTCATTGGTGAAGCCGCAATCCTGATCCGCGGCGCATCGGGCGCGGGCAAAAGCAGCTTGGCTCTGGGCCTGATCACCGCCGCGGAACGGGCGGGGCGTTTCGCCCGGCTCGTCGGCGATGATCGGATCGAGCTTGCCGCCCGCAATGGGCGGCTCGTCGCTTGGGGCCATGCGCGCATTGGCGGCATGGTCGAACGGCGTGGGCAAGGCATTCTTCAGATGGATTATGAGCCGGCGGCGATCGTGCGGCTCGTCGTGGACATTCTCGGGCTGGCTGAAGCCAAGCGTTTTCCCGAGGAAATGGACGATCGGATTACGTTATGCGGCATTGATTTGCCGCTCATTTCTCTGCTCAAGGACACGTCTGCCTATGATTCGGCGCTCGTCGTCCTCGCCCGCCTTCGCCAGGATGAGGCAATCTGACGCACCGGCCTGTCATTTCGCTTGCGAATTCCACCGCAACGCACAAAATGGCGCCCCTACTGAGCGTCAGGCCGAGGACTCCGGTTTTGCCTCCGCAATCGGAATTTTACGCAAATGTGGTGGAAATTGAGTCCGGCATTAACCCTGCCGGTGTCCGCCGCTGGCGTGACTGCTGATTTGTCAGCACCGAATGCGCACGGAGTTGCCGAATGAACCGGTGCCTTAAATGATTGGAATGGTCCTCGTGACCCATGGTGATCTGGCCCGGGAATTCCGGGCGGCACTCGAACATGTCGTCGGGCCGCAGAAACAGATCGCTACAATCTCGATCGGTCCCGAGGACGACATGGAACAACGCCGCAAAGAGATTCTCGCGGCGATCAAACATGTCGACAGCGGGGTCGGCGTCGTGGTGTTAACCGATATGTTCGGCGGCACGCCGTCCAATCTCGCCATCTCGGTGATGAACGGCGGCCATGTCGAGGTCGTGGCCGGCATCAATCTGCCGATGCTCATCAAGCTCGCCTCTATTCGCGATGCAACGAGTCTCGAACAGGCCGTATTGCAGGCCCAGGACGCCGGCCGCAAATATATTTACGTTGCAAGTCGCATACTCGGCGGGAAATGAACCAAAGCGCTGCGCAAGCTGAGAATCGCAAGGAAGATGGCACGCTCACCCGCGATCTTGCCATCCTGAACCGGCGCGGCCTGCACGCGCGGGCGACCGCCAAGCTCGTTCAATGTATCGAGGGCTTCGATGCGCAGGTTACCGTAAGCCGGTGCGGCGAGACGGTCGGCGGCACCTCGATCATGGGCATATTGACGCTCGGCGCCGGCGTCGGCTCGACGATCACCGTCACGGCCCAGGGGCGTGAAGCTTCGCAAGTTCTCGACGCGATCGAGGCCCTCGTCGGCGAGAAATTCGGCGAAGAGGATTGATGCGCCAGGCGCTTCATCGCCTCGTCATCCCGACGCAAGGCAAAGGCCTCGTCGAGATCACCGAACCCGTATGCGAATGGCTCGCGAACCAGTCGATCGCGACCGGCCTTCTTACGCTCTTCTGCCGCCACACGTCGGCTTCGCTGCTGATCCAGGAAAACGCCGATCCCGACGTGCGTACCGATCTGACCTCCTTCTTCGAAAAGCTCGCGCCCGAGGGCCGCGGGCTTTACGTGCACGAGACCGAGGGACCCGACGATATGCCGGCCCATATTCGTGCCGCGCTCACGCAGACGCAGGTTTCGATTCCGGTCGAATCGGGCCGCATGCTCCTCGGCACCTGGCAGGGGATCTACCTTTTCGAACATCGCCGCGCGCCGCATCGGCGCGAGGTCGTGCTGCATTTGCTTGGGGAGTGACCGGCCGCTTGCGGCACTTTTCTCAAGACCTGATGTGGCCCCTCATCCGACCCGCTCGGGGTACCTTCCCCGACAAGGGGGAGAAGCTTCTTATTCCTTCTTCTTCGTATGGCCCCGCAGCAAGTCCGGCCGGCGCGCTCTGGTGAGCGCCAAAGCCTGCTCCTTTCGCCAGGCGGCGATCTTCGCGTGATCGCCGGAGAGCAGAATATCGGGAATCGCGCGCCCCTCGAAGACGCGCGGGCGCGTGTAATGGGGATATTCGAGCAAGCCTTGTTCGAAACTCTCGTCGGTGCCCGATTCCGCTTTGCCCATCACACCGGGGATGAGCCGCACGACAGCATCGATGAGAACCATGGCGGCCAGCTCGCCGCCGGAGAGCACATAATCGCCGATCGAAACCTCTGCGAGATGTCGCGCCTCGATCACCCGTTCGTCCACGCCTTCGAACCGTCCGCAGATCAGAATCGCGCCTTCGCCGCGGCTCAAGTCGCGTGCCTCGGGCTGCGCAAATTTCCGCCCGCGGGGGCTTAAAAGAAGCCGCGGCCGCCGGTCTTCCGGCGCCAGATTCGCATCGAGGCTTGCAGCAAGAACGTCGGCACGCATGACCATGCCCGCGCCCCCGCCCGCCGGCGTGTCATCGACGCTGCGATGGCGCCCAAGCCCATGCGCGCGAATGTCGACCGCCTCTAACTCCCATAGACCGCGCGCGAGAGCGTCGCCGGCAAGCGAAGCGCCGAGTGGCCCCGGAAACATCTCGGGAAACAGCGTGAAGACCGTCGCCCGCCACATATCAGGCTCGCAGATCGGTTTCGATCTCGACCGGGGGATTGACGATGATTTCGCCGGCCGCCAGATCGACGATGGGCACGACTTCCTTGGTGAAAGGCACGAGCAGCGTCTCGCCGTGTTGCACGGGCGCGATTTCGAGAATATCGCCCCCGCCGAAATTCAGCACATTGACGATGCGGCCGAGCGCGACGCCGGCACAATCGCGCACAGCCAGTCCGATCAGGTCGGTGTGGTAGAATTCCTCCTCGCCGGGTGGCGGCAGAGTTTCGCGCGGCACATAGAGCTCGGTATTGTTCAATGCCTCCGCCTCGCCGCGCGAGTTGACGCCGGAAAACCGCACGACGAAGAGCCCATCGCGCAGGCGGCGCAGGCTCAAGATCTCGAATTGACGCGCGCCTTCTGCGTCCGTGAGCGGACGATAGGCGCCGATGGCTTTCGGATCCTCGGTGAACGACGAAAGCCGCACCTCGCCCTTGACGCCATGCGCCGCGCCAATTCGCCCGACGAGAACGCGCATGGATCAGGCGGCGGGCGCCGCTGACTCCTCGGCCCTTTTAGCCGCGGCCGCCGCGCGCTCCTGCGCCTTTTTCTTCGGCTGCGCCTTTTGCGGATTGTTGCGCGCTTCGCGCTTTACGAGGCCGAGCGGATCGAGCAGCCGCGCGACCCGGTCGGTCGGCTGCGCGCCCTTGGCAATCCACACCTTGGCTTTCTCGGTATCGAGCACGAGCCGATCGGCGGCATCCTTTGCCTTCAGCGGATCGAACGTGCCGAGCTTTTCGATGAAGCGCCCGTCGCGCGGCGCACGCGAGTCGGCGACGACGACGCGATAGAACGGGCGCTTCTTGGCGCCGCCCCGCGACAGACGAATTTTCAAAGACATCGGTTCTCCTTTCTATAAGTTCTCATTTCTTCTTTTCTCCGAATGGATTGAAGCCGAGGCCCGGCAATTTCGGCCCGCCGAGGCCCGGCAGCCCGCCTTTGCCGAAGGCGTCGGGCGGCAGTTCGGGCATGCCCTTGCCCATCTGCTTCTGCAGAGCGGCCAGTTCTCCCGGCCTCGGCACAGGCATGCCGCCGCCGAGACCGAAGGCCGAAGCCATCTGGCTCAAGGGCCCGCGCTTGGCGCTGCCCAATTGTTTCATCATATCGGCCATCTGGCGGTGCTGTTTCAGCAGGCGATTGACGTCTTCGACTTTGGTGCCGGAGCCCGCCGCAATCCGCTTCTTGCGCGACGCTTTGAGGATATCGGGATTGCGCCGCTCTTGCGGCGTCATCGAGAGGATGATCGCGCGCTGGCGCTTCACGAGCCTGTCGTCGAGATTGGCCGAGGCAAGCTGATCCTTCATCTTGGCGATGCCGGGCAGCATCCCCATGATGCCGCCGAGCCCGCCGATCTTTTCGACTTGAGCGAGCTGATCGGCCAAATCCTCGAGATCGAATTTGCCCTTTCGCATCTTCTCGGCGATCTTCTGCGCCTTCTGCGCATCGATCGTCTGCGCCGCCTTTTCGACGAGCGAGACGATGTCGCCCATGCCGAGAATCCGATTGGCGATGCGGTCGGGATGGAAATCCTCGAGCGCGTCCATCTTCTCGCCGACGCCGATGAGCTTGATCGGCTTGCCGGTGACCGCGCGCATCGAGAGCGCCGCGCCGCCGCGCCCGTCGCCGTCGACCCGGGTGAGCACAATCCCCGTAAGCCCCACACGGTCGTCGAAGCTTTTGGCGAGATTGACCGCGTCCTGACCCGTAAGACTGTCGGCGACGAGCAGGATCTCGTGCGGGGAAGATGCTCGTTTGATCTCGGCCATCTCCGCCATCAAGGCCTCGTCGATATGCGTGCGCCCTGCCGTATCGAGCAGCACCACGTCGTAGCCCTGCAGCCGCGCCGCTTCTTCGGCGCGCCGCGCGATCTGCACCGGGGTCTGGCCGGCGATGATCGGCAATGTATCGACCTTCACCTGCCGGCCGAGCACGGCGAGCTGCTCTTGCGCTGCCGGACGCTTGACGTCGAGCGAGGCCATCAGCACGCGCCGCTTCATCCGCTCGGTGAGGCGCTTTGCGATCTTGGCCGTGGTCGTCGTTTTACCGGCGCCTTGCAGGCCGACCATCATGACGGCGACGGGCGGCGGCGCGTCGAGATCGATCGGTTGCGCGTCCGAGCCGAGCGTCTCGATCAGCACGTCGTTGACGATCTTGATGACCATCTGGCCGGGCGTGATCGACTTGACGACTTCGGCGCCCACGGCGCGCGCACGCACCTTATCGACGAAGGAGCGCACGACATCGAGCGCGACGTCGGCTTCGAGCAGCGCGCGGCGCACTTCGCGCAGCGCGAGGTTCACGTCCTCGTCGGAGAGCGTGCCGCGGCGTGTGAGCCCGTCTAATATGTTTGAGAGCTTTTCCGAAAGCCCTTCGAACATGTCTTAATCCTTCAGCTCGGGGCTATCCCAAGCAAACGCATTTCTCCGGCTTTTGTGCGTCCCTCGCCGCAGCCTCCCGCAGGCGGGAGAACGAGCCAACGGCGAACGCGCCCGGGGGCGCAACGCGCTGCCGGGCGGTGACTTCCCGCCGCAGGGCGGGTCAGCTTGGCCAAACATCTCTTACGAGAATGGGCGGTTCTAGGAGCCCGGTGGCTCGAAGTCAAGAATTGGCGGATCCCGCTTCGCGCGCCCTTTCCATCATCTCCACGAAGCGGCGAAAGAGATAATGGCTGTCGCGCGGCCCCGGCGAAGCTTCCGGATGGTACTGAACCGAAAAGGCCGGCCGGTCTTTGAGCGCAATCCCGCAATTCGAGCCGTCGAACAGCGAGACATGCGTTTCTTCGGCGAAGGGCGGCAGGCTCTCGCGATCGACGGCAAAGCCATGGTTCATGGAGACGATCTCGACCTTGTCGGTCGTGAAATCCTTCACCGGATGGTTGGCGCCATGATGGCCCTGATGCATTTTCTGCGTCTTGGCGCCGATGGCGAGCGCCAGCATCTGATGGCCGAGGCAGATGCCGAAAGTCGGGATGCGCTTATCGATCAGCTCCCTGATGACCGGCACCGCATATTCGCCGGTCGCCGCCGGATCGCCCGGCCCATTGGAAAGAAAGATCCCGTCGGGTTTCAACGCGGCGATCTCCTCGGCGGAAGCCGTTGCGGGCACGACCGTCACCGCGCAGCCCGCATCGGCGAGCAAGCGCAGGATGTTGCGCTTTATGCCATAATCGATCGCAACGACGTGATATTTGGGCGCATCCTGACGGCCGTAGCCGCGCTCGGGCTGCCAGCTCGTCTCGTCCCAGTTGGCGCGCTGCGTGGAGGTGACTTGCGGGACGAGATCCATGCCGACGAGGCCCGGCCAGGCGGCGGCCTTCGCCTTCAAGGCGGGAAGATCGAACTTGCCGTCGCGCGCATGCGCAATCACCGCATTGGGCATGCCCTTCTCGCGGATAAGGCTCGTCAGCGCCCGCGTATCGATGCCGCAAAGACCGACAATGCCGCGCGCTTTCAGCCATTGGTCGAGATGGCGCGTCGCGCGATGGTTCGAGGGATCGGTGATCGGGGCATGGATCACGACGCCACAAGCCGCCGCGGCAGCAGCCAGATTGGCGGTCTCTATGTCTTCTTCGTTCGTCCCCACATTGCCGATATGCGGAAAAGTGAAGGTGACGATCTGCCCGGCATAGGACGGATCGGTGAGGATCTCCTGATAGCCGGTTATGGCCGTATTGAAACAGACTTCGCCCACGGCTTCGCCTTCGGCGCCGAGCCCGAAACCTTCGAGCACGGTTGCGTCGGCGAGAACGAGCAGCGCCGTCGTTAAAGGCTTTGTCCAACCCGCTTGATCCTCAGTCATCTGCGCACTAGACCCCTTTCCGGCGCGACCATGCGCCATGCGAAATGATCGCGCAACCCCGGCACGATCCGGAAAAACGGGAACCGTTTTCCAATGAGATCGTGCGCGAAAAGCCAGCAGGAGAAGCCATGCGCGAGCGTTTGAACAGCGAACTCAAGACGGCGATGAAGGCCGGCGACAAGCGCCGCGTCGATACGATCCGCATGGTCAATGCCGCGCTGAAAGACAAGGACATCGAAGCGCGCGGCCAGGGCAAGGCGCTGTCGGACGAAGAGATCCTGAGCCTCCTGCAGAAGCTCGTCAAAAGCCGGCAAGAATCGGCCGAGATCTACGAGAAGGCCGGGCGCGACGAGCTTGCGACCCAAGAGCGCGAGGAAATCGCCATCATCCAAAGCTTCCTGCCGCAGCCTTTGAGCGCTGCGGAAGAAGAGGCAGCGATTGCCGCGGCCATTGCCGAGACGGGCGCCACTTCGATTAGGGATATGGGCAAGGTGGTCGGCGCGCTCAAGGCCAAATATGCAGGGCGGATGGACATGGCGAACGCCAGCGCTGCGGTCAAGGCCAAGCTTAGCGGATAGATAGGGGACATTGCGCGGCCCTCTCCCGCAAACGGGAGAAAGGCTGTCGCCCTTTACCCAAGCATCGGATTTGTCGCAAAACCGGTAACCATTTTTGGGTCCGATGCTCTACAAGGCTCGGATGGCGCTCGATATTGTCGATCTCCGCAGCTTTTACGATTCGCCTCTCGGCAAGGTCGCCGAAAGGTTCGTGGGCCATGTGATCCGCACGCGCTTCGGGCCTTGCGTCGGCCTCTCGGTGATGGGCATCGGCTATGCGACGCCCTATCTCGAGCGGTTCCGGGGCGAAGCCTTGCGCGTGCTCGCTTTCATGCCGGCGGCGCAAGGCGTGGTGAACTGGCCGGCCTCGGGCCTTTCCGCCTCGGCGCTCGCCGAGCCGACGATGATGCCGCTTCCCGATTCCTGCATCGACCGCGTGATCGTCGTCCACGCGCTCGAAGTCGCCGAACAGCCGCGCGAATTGCTTTCCGAAATCTGGCGCATTCTGACGCCGGGCGGGCGCATGATCGCGGTCGCCCCCCGCCGCGCGGGGCTTTGGGCGCGGCTCGACACGACGCCGTTCGGCAACGGACAGCCCTATTCGTTGAGCCAGATGCGCGAATTGATGCGCGATGCGCTCTTCTCGCCGACGCATTGGACCGAAGCGCTTTACGTGCCGCCATTCGAAGGGCAGATCTTTTTGCGCTCGGCCGGCCTCTTCGAGAGCGTCGGGGCAAAACTCGCTTTGCCCGGCGCCGGCGTCCTCATTGTCGAAGCGATGAAACAGCTTTACCGGCCGATCGGGGTGCGCCGCCCTGCCCTGCAACATCTGCAGCCGGTGCTCGGCGCGCGTCCGGCGGGCATCGCGCCGAGCTGAGATGCAGCAGCACGCAGTGTTGCGCGGAGCCATCAACGACGGGGAGTCGGCATGACGGAAGAGAGTTTCGACGCGATCTGCGAGTTGGAGTTTTTGGAGACAGAGACGAAAAAGAAGGCAACCGTACGCTTGGGCCGCCGATCTACGATTCGGTCAAGAATGGCTGGTATTGCCTGACGAAGTTGTCGGACTCGAAGAAGGAAAAATAACACGGACGTATGGGGGTATATGGGTCCGATGTATATCAAAGGCTTTGCAACATGGTCGACAGCGAAGTCCAAAAGATCGAGGACGAGCTGACGCGGCGGCGCGAAAGCCGAAATCGAAAAGAGGATCAGTAGCCTGAGATTGGGGGTACAAGCGAACGAAAAAATTTGAATTGTGCTCCTGAGCTTTGCGCAAGCTGCGAGCTGCCAGATGGAAAAAGAAGTCGCCCAATCGTTGTTGTCCCTCGCGGTGGCTTTACATCAGAACATCGGAGACATGTATGGCGAGGTCCGAAAATTTTCCGACGAGGAGGTGAGGGCTAGATTCAACAAGGCCATTGGGACTTGATGGGCTATATAGCTCGAGACTTGATATTTCCAATCGTCGCCAGGTATCCAGATCTGGATCCCGATAAGTGAATGCCTTCCGATATGGCTCTGGCATGCAGCACTACGACCATTTGGTTGAGATAGACGAACAGCTGCGGCGTGCCGTCATTTACAGGGTTTTCAAGTCTGGAGAGGGGAGTTTATTTACTTACGTAGATTTGCCTTCTTCGTCTCCCGCGGAGAACCAAGATGAGAGATTTTTGAGATTACTCGGAGAAAATCTGATCATCTATTCTCCTGTCGCTCGAAAATTGCTTTCCTTGTGACCAGGCGGAACTCACATCTTCATCCATCTTCATCCAAAGGAAACGAAATCGCGGTTACCCGCAGGCAAGCTCACCGCCTACACAACATTCGTCGCCCCCGAAAATCCCTCCGGCAATTTGATCCCGAAGGCCTGCGCCAGAAACAATCCGCCATGCATCAGGCCGCCGGCATCGATCCCATGGCCGATGCCGAACGAGAGATGCCATTGGCAGGGAATGCCGGCCTTCGCCAATTGCTCGGCCGCGACGAACAAAGCTTCGGCGGGAATGAGGTCGTCCTGATCGCCGTGGAGGAGCAGGATCGGGGAGGGCTTGCCTTGCGCTTGCGCCAAATGTTCCCCGCCGACGAGCAGGCCCGAATAGCCGACGAGCGCCGCAACGCGCCGGCGCAGGCCCGCATGCAGCGCCATCATCGTGCCTTGGCTGAAGCCGACGAGCGCGAGCCTATCTTCGCTCACGCCATAGCGCGCGAGTTCCGCATCGAGAAACGCATTGAGCTTCGGCATTGCGCCGGTGACGCCGCGCCAGAGCTCTTGCTCATTGCGCAGGTCGAGGGCAAACCATTGCCGCCCGACAGGCGCCTGCGCGCAGGCTTCCGGCGCATGCGGAGCGATGAAGACGGCGTCCGGCAGGAGCACCTGCCATTGCTGGCCGACGGCGATGAGATCATTGCCGTCGGCGCCATAGCCGTGCAGGAAAACGACGAGCTGGCGCGGGACGCGGCCTTTAGGCGTGAGGCGCGGGCCGTCGAGGTTCGAAACCATCCGAGAGTCCTTGCGTTTCGATGCAGAAATTCATCCGGGGGGTCCCGGTCAAGAAGGCCTATTCACGCGACATTCACCGCCCCGGTGGCATGCCGGTGGTCGGCGCCAAGCTTCGACGCATGCCAATCGAGCCGCCGGCAAGTCGACCGGCTCCTACCGGCTGCCGAGTATAGGAGCTTGATGGCAGTCTGCAATTTAACCTATTGATCCGGAATGCACGGCCCGCTCGTCAAGATCTCAAGTGGCACTTCAGGCCAAAGTTCGGACAGATGACACGGTCCTTTGTCTCGCACGTGTTTCGCTTCGCGCCGTCGCCGAACGGATATTTGCACTTGGGACACGCCTTTTCGGCCTTGATGAATCGCGAAATGGCGGCGGCGACAGGCGGCAGCCTGCTGCTGCGCATGGAGGATATCGACGTCGAGCGTTGCCGCCCGGAATTCGAACAAGCGATTTACGAGGATCTCGCCTGGCTCGGGCTCGAATGGGAAGAGCCGGTGCGCCGCCAATCCGAACATTTCGATGCCTATGCCGAGGCGGTCGCGAGCCTCGCGGAACGGGCCCTCGTCTATCCCTGCTTCTGCTCGCGCGCCGACGTGGCCAATACGGCGGCGGAACGTACCGACTGGCCGCGCGATCCGGACGGCTCGCCGCTTTATCCCGGAACCTGCAAACATCTGGCGCCGGCCGAGCGCCGCGCGCGGCTGGCCGCGGGGGAGCCTGCCGCTTGGCGGCTCGACATGGCCGCCGCCTTGGGGCAGGTGCGCCAGCCGTTAGCTCAGCCAATCACTCAGCCGATCACTTGGCGCGAATATGGCGGCGGGGCGGAACGGCGCGAGATCGTTGGCGATCCGAGCCTCTGGGGAGACGTGATCCTCGCGCGCAAGGATGTTCCGGCGAGCTATCATGTCGCCGTCGTCGTCGACGATGCCTTGCAAGGGATCACGGACGTCGTGCGCGGCGAGGACCTTTTCATGGCGACGAGCTTGCACCGGCTTTTGCAGATCCTGCTCGATCTGCCGGCGCCCGCCTATCATCATCACGAGCTTCTGCGCGATGCCGCGGGGCGCAAGCTCTCGAAAAGCCTGCGCGCCAAATCGCTGCGCGCCATGCGGCGCGAGGGCATCTCGGCCGCGGCCATCAAGGAACAACTCGGCATTGCGCGGCGGGTTTTCGCCTTTGCCTAGATACGAGGCTTTTGGATCGGACCGATCCAAGGCATGGACGTGATCTAGAGATTTAGAGCGGGATTTGCGCGAAAAGCTGCTATCCGCTTTTTCGCCCCGCTCTAGCGCTCTTGGCTCCGGCGCTCTCCAAGCTTAATTTCACCAAAGATGCCCGCCGCGGCCGGTAAACGCGAGGGCTCGGCCTTCAGCAGGACACGACATGGCCTTTCACTATTCTCCGCTCTTTCCTTCCGCGCACGACAAGGTCCTCTACCGCAAGCTCACCGACAAGGGCGTGCGCGTCGAGAATTTCGGCCATCGCGAAATGCTCGTCGTCGAGCCCGAGGCGCTGAAGCTTCTTGCCGAAGCCGCCTTCATCGACATCAACCACCTCCTGCGTCCCGCCCATCTCGCGCAGCTTGCTGCAATCCTCAAAGATCCCGAGGCGACGGAGAACGACAGGTTCGTGGCCTTCGATCTCTTGAAAAACGCCAATATCGCCGCCGGCGGTGTGCTTCCTATGTGCCAGGACACGGGGACAGCTATCGTAATGGCCAAGAAGGGTCGGCGCGTCTTCACCGAGGGCGCCGACGAGGCCGCCTTGGCCGAAGGCATCTGGAATGCCTACGACAAGAAGAACTTGCGCTATTCGCAATTGGCGCCGCTCTCCATGTTCGAAGAGAAGAATACGCGGACCAATCTGCCGGCGCAGATCGAAATCTTCAGCGAGGGCGAGGACGCCTATAAATTTCTCTTCATTGCGAAGGGCGGCGGATCGGCGAACAAGACCTTCCTCTTTCAAGGCACGCCTTCGCTCCTTACGCACGACCGGCTCGTCGCCTTTCTCAAGGAAAAGATCCTGACGCTCGGTACGGCCGCCTGTCCTCCTTATCATCTTGCGATCGTCATCGGTGGCACGTCGGCCGAATTGAACCTCAAGACGGTGAAGCTCGCCTCCACGCATTATTACGACGATCTGCCGGTGAAAGGCAGCGAAGATGCGCACGCGTTCCGCGATCTCGGGCTGGAAGCCGAGATCTTCAAGCTGACGCAGAGCCTCGGCGTCGGCGCGCAATTCGGCGGGAAATATTTCTGCCATGACGTGCGCGTCATCCGGCTGCCGCGCCATGGCGCCTCGCTGCCGATCGGGCTTGGCGTCTCCTGCTCGGCCGATCGTCAGGCGCTGGGCAAGATCACCAGGGATGGCGTGTTCCTCGAAGAGCTCGAACACGATCCGGCAAAATATCTGCCGCTGGACGAGACGGGGCTCGATGAACGTGTGGTGGAGATCGACCTTTGGAAGTCGATGCCGGAGATTCTCGCCACACTGACGAAATATCCGATCCGCACGCGACTCTCGCTCACCGGCCCCCTGGTCGTGGCACGCGATCTCGCGCACGCCAAGATCCGCGAGCGGCTCGAACGCGGCGAGCCGATGCCGCATTATTTCAAAGATCATCCGATCTATTATGCGGGACCGGCGAAGACGCCGGCGGGTTATCCGTCGGGCTCTTTCGGCCCGACCACGGCCGGGCGCATGGATGCCTATGTCGACGAGTTCCAGGCCGCCGGCGGCTCACTCGTCATGCTCGCCAAAGGCAATCGATCGCCCCAAGTGCGTCAAGCCTGCGCCAAACACCATGGATTTTATCTCGGCTCGATCGGCGGCTCGGCTGCGCGCCTATCGCAGGATTGTATCACCAAGGTCGAGACGATCGCTTATCCCGAGCTTGGAATGGAGGCCATCTTCAAGATCGAGGTGAAGGATTTTCCCGCCTTCATCGTCATCGACGACAAGGGCAATGATTTTTTCAAGGAGTTGAATCTGGGTTAGATCGCGAGCCTGTAACGCCCCGCGCCCCGGGATAATTCCAACAGCCGCTAAGACATGGGCGCATTGCGGCCGGGCTTTTCCCGCCGTTTACGCCGAACCGTGCGGCAGCGGGACGCGCGGACTTGGACCCGCGAACATGCACGCGGCTGCCGCGGCTCAATATTCGATCTTCAGCACTTCGAGCCTGTCGGTGCCCTTTGGCGTATGGACCTCGACGACGTCGCCTTCCTCGGCTTTCAAAAGCGCCTTGGCGACCGGCGAGATCCAGCTGATCTCGCCGGCTTCCGAATGGGCTTCATCGATCCCGACAATGCGCACCTTTTTCGTCTCGCCCTCGCTATTGAGATACGTGACGCGCGCGCCGAAGAACACGCGGTCCTTGTTCTTCTGCTTAGCGGGATCGACCACCTCGGCGATTTCGATGCGCTTCATGAGGAAACGCAGGCGCCGGTCGATCTCGCGCAGCCGCCGCTTGCCGTAGATATAATCGCCATTCTCGGACCGATCGCCATTGCCGGCTGCCCAAGAGACGGTCTCGACGATCTTCGGCCGTTCTTCCTGCTGCAAGACACGGAACTCTTCGCGCAGGCGCAGCAGGCCCTCCGGCGTAATGTAATTCTTGATGCCGGCCGGAAGCTCAGGAATCTCGTCTTCGAACTCGGTATCGCTTTCCGGCTCTTTGGTGAAAGCTTTGCTCATAAAGGCATAGTTGGCCGCCTGCCCTGCCCTTGGCAAGGGGCTTGCGGGCTTTCTGGACATTGGCGCACCTGCGTGGCAGAAGCACGCGCATGTCCGATCTCGACCAGCTTGAGCAGGAAACCCTCGCCGCCATCGAAAAGGCCGAAGATGAGACGGGGCTCGAAGCCGTGCGCGTTGCAGCGCTCGGCAAGAAAGGCACGATCTCGGCCCTCCTGGCCGGTCTCGGCAAAATGGCGCCGGACGAGCGCAAGGTTCAAGGCGCGGTCATCAATGCGCTGAAAGACCGGGTCAGCGCCGCTTTCACAGAGCGGCGCGTCGCCTTGAAAGAGGCTGCGCTCGAGCATCGCCTCGCCACAGAGACTTTGGACGTCACGCTGCCGGCGCGCACAAGCCCGCTCGATCTCGGCCGCATCCATCCGCTTTCGCAGGTCACGGAAGAGATCGCGACGATCTTCGCCGATCTCGGCTTTTCCGTTGCGGAGGGGCCGGACATCGAGACCGACGATTATAATTTCGGCAAGCTCAATTTCCCGCCCGATCATCCGGCGCGCGACATGCACGACACGTTCTTTTTGAAGCCGGATGCGTCAGGCGAAAGAAAGCTTTTGCGCACGCATACGAGTCCGGTGCAGGTGCGCACCATGTTGAACCAGCGACCCCCGATCCGCGTGATTTGCCCGGGGCGCGCCTATCGCTGCGATTCGGATCAGACCCATACGCCGATGTTCCATCAGGTCGAGGGCCTCGTCATCGACAAACAGGCCAATCTCGGCCATTTGAAGTGGACCTTGAGCGAATTCTGCAAGGCCTTTTTCGAAGTCGCGGACGTGAGAATGCGTTTTCGCCCGAGCTATTTCCCGTTTACCGAACCCTCGATGGAAGTCGACATTCAATGTTCGCGCAAAGCGGGCGAAATCCGCTTCGGCGAAGGCGAGGATTGGCTCGAGATTCTCGGCTGCGGGATGGTTCATCCCAATGTGCTGCGCAATTGCGGTCTCGATCCCGATGCGTACCAGGGATTTGCCTGGGGCATCGGAATCGATCGCCTCGCCATGCTGAAATATGGAATGCCGGACCTGCGCGCCTTCTTCGACGCGGACGTCCGTTGGCTCAAGCACTATGGCTTTCGCCCGCTCGACTTCCCGACACTGCTCGCGGGCCTGTCGAGCTGAGTAAGGACAAATGCGATGCTGACCGAACCGGAAGTTCAGGCAGTTGCGCAACGCATTCTCCGGGAGAAGCTGGGTCCGTTCGGATTTTCCGAAGCGCGGGTGAATGCCGGACTTGATCACGACGGAGAGCCGGCCCTCTTCGTTGATGCAATCTTTCAGCCCAATGCTCCGAACATCGGCGGCCGTGCCTCGTCAGAGGCGCTGGTCGCGCTCAGAAATGCCTTGCTAGAAAAAGATGAGGAGCGTTTCCCTTATCTCTTGCTGCGCTATCCGGATGACGAATTCCCCGAAAGCGCGCCACGAATGCCAGGTACAAAGTTTTCATGATCGACGATGATTGGCTTGAGCTGGCGGAGCACCTCGCCATGTTGGATCCCGGCCGCCCGAGGCAAGCTTCTCTTAGAAAATCAATCTCAACCGCCTACTATGCTCTTTTCCACTCTTTGGCTTACTTGTGCGCGGACCAGCTTGTGGGTTGGAGAAAGCCCTGGAACGTCTTCAAGCCAGTCTATCGCGCGCTCCACCACGGTTTAGCCAAGAAATATCTCGAGCGAGCGGCAAGAGCCGAACCTGCCGGCCGAATCGCCCAAATCGGAAGCGTCTTCATGGCGCTTCAAGAGGTCCGACATCAGGTGGACTACGACCCGGAGCCATTACCGTTCGGACGCAAGGCAACGCTCGATTATTGTGCGCGAGCGCGGTTCGCAGTCGAAACGATCCGCGCCCTTTCCGCCGAAAATAAGCTCGCACTGGCGGTCGGCCTGATCATGAGGGCTCGCTAATGCGGCTTCAGAAATCGCTGGCGATGCCCTTCACTTCCCAATCCCCGTAGCGAACCGGATCGAGACCTTTGCGGCCTCCCACCTCGAGCGGACGGCTGACCGAGCCTGCGAGCCGGCGGCGCTCCTGCGCTTCGGCGAGTGCACGCTCGGCTGCGGGATTGAGGTGGCGCCGTGACGCTCCCGTCTCGCCGTGGCAGCTATCCATCATCTTCATGTCCGTTCTCTTTCGTGATGCCCCGGCGCTTGTCATAACTGCTCCAAAGCGGCGGAAGGATGACGCCTTTGATCATCTTCATGAGCACATTCGGTTACGGCACATTTCATCAAGTCGCATCTCAATGTTACACTCGCATTCGAATCACATGTTTGATCCGCCTTGTCGCGAGTTTGACGCAATGACAAGGATTCGCGGAGCGTAGAGATGATCAAACGCGCCGCCGAACTCGCAAGACAAGAATCGCTCGCAATTCCCGGTCTCGCAGCACGCGCCGCCGCCGTTGCGATCTTGCGCGACGTGATCACCGGCGGACATATGCTCGACGAGCTCTTTGCGCCAGGCAGCGGCCTCTCGCGGTTAGCGGGCCTTGCGCCGCGCGACATTGCCTTGACGCGTTCGATCGTCACTGCCGCGCTGCGCCGGCTCGGCACGATCCGCAACGCGCTCGCAGCTCTACTCGCCGCGGGTCCGCCGCGTGCCGCCGCAATGCAGGTCGAATCCTGCCTGACGATCGCCGCAGCACAAATTCTGTTTCTCGATGTGCCTGACCATGCGGCGGTCGATCTTGCCGTGCGCATGATTCGTCTCGATCAGAAAGCCGTTCCTTATGCTTCTCTCGTTAACGGAGTCTTACGCAACCTGATCCGCCGGCGGGAAGAATTTCTCGCTGCCGGCAGCGCGCTCGATCAGGATACGCCGGCTTGGCTTGCCGCGCGCTGGCGCAAGGCTTATGGCGAGACTTCGGCGCAAGCGATCGCAGCCACAAACCGGCTCGAACCGACGCTCGATATCAGCGTCAAGTCCGACTTGGCATTTTGGGCCGAGAGACTCGAGGCGGCGATCCTGCCCACAGGCTCGCTGCGGCTTTCGACCCATGCGCCGATCGCCGAATTGGCCGGCTACGCGGAAGGAGCTTGGTGGGTTCAGGATGCGGCGGCGGCTCTCCCTGCCCGTTTGCTCAAACCGGCGCCGGGCATGACGATCGGCGATCTCTGCTCGGCGCCCGGCGGAAAAGCGGCCCAGCTTGCCGCATGCGGCGCGCATGTCGTCGCCGTCGATCGCTCGGCGGAGCGGCTCAAACTGCTCAGCGCCAACCTTCAGCGCTTGCGCCTCGAAGCGGAAATCGTGGTAGCCGACGTTACCGCGCTTGCGGGCTATAGTTTCGATGCCGTTTTGCTCGATGCGCCCTGTTCGGGGACAGGCACGATCCGGCGCCATCCCGATATCGCCTGGACAAAGAAGCCCGGCGATATAGCCAAGCTTGCCGCGCTGCAGGCGCGCATGCTCGACAAGGCCTTCGAACTCGTGAAACCGGGCGGCACGATCGTCTATTGCGTCTGTTCGATCGAACCGGAGGAAGGCGAACAGCAGATCGCCAATCTTCTGCGCCGAAATCCGGATCTTGAGCGCTCTTCTATAGGAGCCGACGAGGTCGGCGGGCTCGGCGAGCTCCTCAACGGCAATGGCGAGCTACGCACCTTGCCATCGCATCTGCCGGCCCAGGAGCCGCGATTTGCCGGGCTCGACGGGTTCTTCGCCGCAAGACTCGTGCGTAAACATCGGCAAAGCCGGTAGCGCGCGTTGCGTTCAAAGAAATTTTGCCCGAAGTTGGGGCCGAAGCTGGAGCGTGGAGGCGGCGCGCCGAACCTCGCGAAATGAAGGACGAGTTTCACATTATAGCGCGTCTTGCCGCACGAGCGACCCGCTCAATGCGTCGCATTACGAGTCTGCCTTATTCCGCTCTCGCAGCTCTGCGTGCGAACCCGCCGGAGAGATTGCTGATCGCGCCGCAGGACATACGCACGACCGATGCAACGATCGCGAGCGAAATCTATTCGGGCTATTTCGCCTTCGCCGGCAAGGGCGTCAATCTACATGGCCGCTCGCCCTTCGAGATCGAATCGCCCTCGCTCGGCTGGTCGCGCGCGCTCAATAGTTTCGGCTGGCTGCGGCATTTGCGCGCCGCCGATACCGCGCTGGCGCGAGCCAATGCGCGCGCCCTCGTCGACGATTTTCTGACGGCGGCCGAAAAGTCGAATGGAGGCGTCGCGTGGGAACCGCGCGTCGTCGTGCGGCGAACTTTGTCCTTTCTTTCGCAATCGCCGATTATTCTGGAGAGCGCCGACCGTGCCTTTTACCGGCGCTTCATGCGGGCGCTCACGCGCGCGCAAATCTTCCTCGAACGTCAGATCGCCGCTGGACAAGTGACGGGCGAAGAGCGTCTCTTCGCCGCCATCGGACTTGCCGAACTCAGCCTATGCATGCAGGCGAGCGGCAGCGCCCAACGCCGCAGCACGCGATTGCTGGCCGAGGAGCTCGATCGGCAGATCCGTCCCGATGGCGGCCATATCAGCCGCAATCCCAATACCCTGGTCCGCCTGCTCGTCGATCTCCTCCCTTTGCGCCAGGCCTATGCCGCCCGCGCGGTCTCTCCGCCGCCGCAACTCCTCAACGCGATCGACCGCATGTTGCCGATGCTCCGCATGTTGCGCCATGGCGACGGCACGCTCGCGCTCTTCAACGGCATGGGGATCACGGCGCCGGACATTCTCGCCACCCTCCTCGCCTATGACGATCCTCGCGCAAAACCCTTGTTCAACGCGCCGCATTCCGGCTACCAGCGCGTCGAGGCGGGGCCGAGCCTCCTGATCGTGGACGCGGGCAAAGCGCCGCCGCCCGAATTTTCGTCCCTCGCACACGCCGGCTGTCTTTCCTTCGAATTCTCGGTCGGCCCGCAGCGGCTCGTCGTCAATTGCGGGGCGCCTGACGCAAATCGCACGGCGGCGCGACGCGCAGCGCGCGCAACCGCGGCTCATTCGACATTGGTGATCGACGACACGTCATCCTGCCGTTTTGCGCGGCAAAAAGGCCTTGAAGCCTATCTTGGGGACGAGATCCTCGCCGGGCCGACGCAAGTCGCAATCGAACGCCAAGCGCTGCCGATGAGGACCCGGCTGCTTCTCGCGCATGATGGCTATCGGCCGCGGTTCAAGCTGATCCACGAGCGCCGGCTGACGCTCAGCGCCGACGGCATGCGGCTCGAGGGTGAGGATCGGCTGAAAGCCGCCTCCGAGAAAGTCGCACCGCGGCCCTTCGCTCTGCGCTTTCACATTCATCCGAGCGTCTCCCTGCAAGTCGTCCTCGCCGGGCGCGCCGTTCTCCTCGACCTTCCGGATAAGAGCCGCTGGGTATTCAGCGCCCACGATCATCCGATCGAAATCGAGGAGAGCATATTCTTCGCTTCGGCAGACGGGCCGCGGCCTTGCGAGCAGATCGTCGTCCGCGGGCACATGGATCAGGCTGCCCAGATCGCCTGGTCTCTGCGCCACCTCGAAGAGGATCACGCCGAGCGAAGCGAAGCGGAGGCAGAGCGGGCATGACCTATCGCAAGATCGCCGCGATGGCCTCTTTGAGCAATGCGCACGCCGCTTCCTTCGAGCGTCCTTTGCGCAGCAATTGAAACATCGCATGGCTGGTGAGGCCGAAGATCAAGTCCACCAGCCCCTCGCGCACGCCCTGATATTGAGGCTCCGGCTTCAGCCGGTTGACCAAGGCGCCGATGGCCTTTCTGCGCCGTTCGATCCGCTCCGCAATGGTGTCGGCGAATTCGGGATCGACCGCCGCTGTGTCATGCAACCGCGCGAAAGCAAGATCGGCCGACCAGAAATCGCAGAAGATTTCAATGAGCCGGTCGAGTGCCTCGCGCGGATCTGCCAAAGCCATCGCATCGGGAATGCGGCCCAACCCGCCACGCCGCGCGCATTCGTCGAAGACCGTCTCGAGCAGGCCTTTGCGCGAGCCGAATTGCTTGTAAAGCGTGAGACGGGTAACTCCGGCCTCGCGTGCGACATCCCGCATGGAGGGCGGCCCGGCGTCGCGACCGAGCAGGCGAATGGCGGCATCCACCACAAGCTCCCGCTTGGCGGCTGCGGCAGCGGTTCTGACCGGGCTGACATAGGCGCGTTTCATCACGTTGCGATTGAACTTGGAGGATTTCAGCTTGGCATTTTGAGTATACCTAGTGTACACTTAATTTGCCAAGCTTGGGAGGAAGCTCATGCAAGCCGCGATTGCCGTCGCCATTTCGCTTCACCTGCTCGCCGGAATCTTCTGGGCGGGCACGACGTTCGCGGTCGCGCGCACAGGCGGGACTGGCGGCATGCGCCTTTATCGGCCGCAACAATGGGCGGCGGTTATTGCCGTGCTCGCCGGGGCCTATCTGTGGAGCGTGCTTCGCCCAGAAGGTACGACCGGGATCATTCTGGGAATCGGCGCTTTATGCGCCATCGCGGCGGCCGGGGTGCAAGGCGCAATGGCCGGCCGCTCGATCCGCGCCTTTCGCAATGGAGCGCTGAGCGAGGAGAAGGCCCAAGAGCAGGTCTTGGTCGCGCAGCGGATCGCCGCCCTGCTGCTGGGTGCAACGATCGTCTGCATGGGGATCGCCCGCTATACGTGAGCCGATCCTTCCCCTCGCGGCGTTTTGCGGCTCCGGGTCGCTTCGACCCAGGCACAGGTGCGGGCCTCGGGATCGTCGGCGCGCGTGACGTCGGTCACGACCGAGACGATATCGGCGCCGGCGTCGAATATGGCTCCAGCGCGCTCCAGGGTGATTCCGCCGATGGCGACGAGCGGGATGGCGCCGATCCTTCTCTTCCATTCTCCGATCCGGGCAAGGCCCTGCGGCGCGAAGGCCATCTCTTTCAATGTTGTCGGGTAGATCGGACCGAGCGCGATGTAATCGGGCTGAACCTCGAGGGCGCGGGCAAGCTCGCCCTCGTCATGCGTCGAGACGCCGAGCCGCAGGCCGGCGCGGCGAATGGCGGGAATATCGGCATGGGCGAGATCGTCTTGCCCGAGATGAATGAAATCGCAGCGGAGGTCGATCGCTTCCTGCCAATAATCGTTGACCACCAATTGAGCCCCCGCGAGCATTGCGAGCGCCTTGGCGGCGGCGATCTCTTCGTGGATTTCGGCCGCCGGCCGATCCTTTACGCGCAATTGCACGAATCTGATGCCGCAGGGCAAAAGCCGCGCGATCCAGCCGGCGCTGTCGACGATCGGATAGAAAGGATCAAGCACGACGCGGCAGGTCGGCAAAGGCGCGACCGAGTTGCGGCGTCGAAGGCTCGGCCATGTCTCGCGGCGGAATGGGCTCGGCACAATAAGCCAAGCGCCCCGCCTCGACCGCGAGCGCAAAAGCGCGCGCCATGGAGACGGGATCGCCCGCCTTGGCGATCGCCGTATTGAGCAGCACGCCGTCGTAGCCGAGCTCCATGGCGGCGGCGGCATGCGCCGGCGTGCCGATGCCGGCGTCTATGATAAGCGGCACGTGCGGGAAGCGTCTGCGCAAGGCCTGAAGAGCGAAAGGATTGTTCAGTCCCCGCCCCGAGCCGATTGGGGCGCCCCAGGGCATGAGCACTTCGCAGCCTGCCCCGATGAGCTTTTCGGCGAGAACGAGATCCTCGGTCATATAGGGAAGGACGTTGAAGCCATCGCGGACGAGGATCGCTGCCGCCTCGACGAGCCCGAAAGGATCGGGCTGCAGAAGATCGTCATCGGCAATGACTTCGAGCTTGATCCAAGACGTGGCGAAAACTTCGCGCGCCATTTGTGCCGTCGTCACCGCTTCCTTCACGCTTCGGCAGCCTGCCGTATTCGGCAGAACCTTCGCGCCGAGTTCGCGGATGAGCGACCAGAAGCTCTCGCCGGAACGGCTCGCGCCTGCTTCGCGCCGCAACGAAACGGTCACGATTTCCGCACCCGAAGCCTTGATCGCCTCGGCAAGAATTGCGGGCGAAGGATATTGCGCCGTGCCGACGAGTAGCCGAGAGGAAAGCGGCGTGCCGTAAATTGCGAGCGGTCGGTTTTCCATCAGCCACCTTGCCGCGGCACGAGAATCTCGACCGCATCGCCGGCTTTGAGCTCGGTGCCCTGCCGATCGGCGGCACGCACGAAATTCCGGTTGAGCGCGGTCGCAACCAACCTGTCTTCGTACCCCAATTCCTCGAGCAGCGCGGCCAAAGTCGCCGCCTGCACGTCACGCCGTTTGCCGTTCACTTCGATGTTCATCCATGACCTCCGGGAAGAAAGCGTCCTTCAAGACTGCCGCAGCGGTGCGCCGTGCCAATGCCGGAGCCAAAAGGAAGCCGTGCCGGTAAAGACCGTTGACATGAACGACCCGGCCACTGCGGCGGATGCGCGGCAGATTGTCGGGGAAGGCCGGCCGTAGGTCGGCGCCCATTTCGATGATCTCGGCCTCGCCGAAAGCAGGATGCAGCGCATAGGCGGCACTCAAGAGCTCGAGGATGGAACGCGCCGTAACGCGCCGGGTCTCGTTCTCGATCACGGTTGCGCCGACCATGAATCGACCATCGCCCCGCGGCACGACATAAACAGGATGGCGGGGATGAAGCAGGCGCACCGGGCGCTTGAGCGAAATCTCGCCTGTGGCGAGCACGAGCATCTCGCCTTTGACGCCGCGCAGATCGGCAAGCGAGTCGCGTGCGCCATAGCCGCGGCAATCGATGATCCAATCCGCCGCGCCCGAGAGACTTTCCGCGGCGGTATTGAAGCGGAAGGTGACGTTCTCGAATTGTCTCAGTCGTCCCGTCAGCGCGCAAACGGCTTGCCGCGGGTCGAGATGTGCCTCGGCTGGATAGAACAGCGCCGTATCGAAACGCTGCGCGAGATCGGGTTCGCGGTCGGCAAGCCCGCTTCGATCGAGCCAGTCGAAACCCGTGGTCAGGCGCGAAAATCGAAGGAGATCCGGCCGGTCTCGCGGCGGGGCGACGACGAGCGTGCCTCGGACTTCGGCAACCGGCACGATCTTCGTCCAATATTCAAGGCCCTCGCGGCCCCATTCGCGCACGAGCGGCTCGGCGCTTTCTTCCTCGCACCAGGGCGCGAGCATGCCGCCGGCGAAGAACGAACAGCCGCGACCTGGACCATCGGCACGTTCGATGATTTCAACGGATTGACCGGCGAGGGCAAATTCATGCGCGACGGTCAAGCCGACAATGCCGGCGCCGATTACGCGAATTTTGGGAAAGGAAGCTTGCATTGACCATCCCTACGCCAGTGCGAACTGGATCAGGTTCGAAGGGTCGCTGGGCCGCCGAAGCGCTGCCAGCCTCTCAGCCCCCTGACGGGGATCCCCTAGGCACGAATGCTAAATAGGCCTCGGCTCCGGGCGGCGTCAAGGACGCGAAAGATCGCTCAGGCGGCGGCGAGGCTCTCGAACAGGGCGAGCCCGTCGGTCCCGCCGACGAGCGGATCGACGAGGTTTTCCGGATGCGGCATAAGGCCGAGGACGTTGAGCTTCTCCGAATAGATCCCGGCGATGTCGTTCATCGAACCATTCGGATTGGCGAGCCCGCCGAGCGCGGCTTCTCCATTGCAATAACGGAAAGCGATCCGCCCCGCGTCTTCGAGCCGCGCGATCGTTTGCCCGTCGGCCGTGTAATTGCCTTCGCCATGCGCAATGGCGACTTTGATCACCTGGTGCTTGCGGTAATGCGCCGTAAAGCGCGTATCGCTGCGCTCGACGCGCAGGTGCTGCAGATGGCAGGCAAAGCGCAGATTGGCATTGCGCATCAGCACGCCCGGCAGCAGACCGCTCTCGCAGAGGATCTGAAATCCGTTGCAAATGCCGAGCACCAGGCCGCCGCGCGCCGCATGTGCGCGCACGCCATCCATGATCGGCGCGCGGGCGGCAATCGCCCCGCAGCGCAGGTAATCTCCATAAGAAAAGCCGCCCGGCAGGACCACGAGATCCGTGCCTTGCGGGAGATCGTGTTCGCCGTGCCAGACGAGCGCGGGCTTGCGGCCGCTCGCTTTTGCGAGCGCGCGATAGACATCGCCTTCGCGATTGGATCCGGGAAACAGGATAATGGCAGCTTTCAAGGCGGGCTTGCCTGTGCATCCCTTAAGGGAATTCGATCCGGTAATTCTCGACAATCGTATTGGCGAGCAATTTCTCGCAGGCCGATTTGAGCAGATCCTGCGCCGCGCTACGGTCTTGCGTTGCGAGTTCCACTTCGAAGATCTTGCCCTGGCGGACATTCTCGATGCCGGCAAGATCGAGTGACTTCAGCGCGCCTTCAATGGCTTTGCCCTGCGGGTCCAATAGCCCGTTTTTCAAGGTCACGATGATATTCGCCTTCATTTCCGATCGAGTCCCGTATCGCGATAGATCTCGGCAAACGGCAGCACGATCCCAAGCGCCGGCAGCTCGAGATGGGCCGTCTTCCCTTCGATGCACCGTTCGGCAAAGCCGGTCTGGCGGTCGTAGACGATGATTTTGAAAGCGTCCTGCGCTGCGACAACATAATGTTCGAGGCTTGCGAGCCTCGCATAGGCCTTGCGTTTCCAGCGCAGATCGCGGTCGGCAGAGGACGGCGAGAGGATCTCGAACGCGACGATCATGTCGTCGCATTTCCAATCGTCGAGCAAGGCAGCAGGACGAACAAGGACATCGGGGATCGGAATGGTCGACGGCGAAATCTCGACGCCGATGCCAGGGATGGCGATCCAATTCGCACTGTGGTCGAGACGCAGACTTCTTAGCACCCCCACGAGATTGGCTATGATTCTCTGGTGCACATCATTCGCGCTGGGGCTCAAGACCGGCTCCCCCTCGATCAATTCCCATTTTTCGCCGGCCGGCCGGCTTGCCGTGAAGTCAAAAAACTCCTCGGCCGTCATCGCAGGGGGATCGAGGTGAGCAATATTCATGGATCTCTCCGTCCGAAGATTATATCGGACCGATCCGACAAAACAAAACCCCGCCGCGAGCGGCGGGGTCGGTTCGCGGCTCCGGGCCGCTTTAAGATTGCACCAGTTTCGGGCCGACCGCGCGCGGTTGCTCGTTCTCTTGCAGAATGCCGAGCCGGCGCGCGACTTCCGTATAGGCCTCCACCAGCCCGCCCATGTCGCGCCTGAAGCGATCCTTGTCGAGCTTGTCGTTCGACTTCATGTCCCACAGCCGGCAGGAGTCGGGCGAGATCTCGTCGGCCACGACGATGCGCATCACGTCGCCTTCCCACAGTCTGCCGCACTCCATTTTGAAATCGACGAGCCTAATGCCGACGCCCAGGAACAGTCCGGTCAGGAAATCGTTCACGCGAATGGCAAGCGCCATGATGTCGTCGATCTCCTGCGGATTGGCCCAACCAAACGCAGTGATGTGCTCCTCGGACACCATAGGGTCGTTTAGCGCGTCGTTCTTGTAATAGAACTCGATGATCGAGCGCGGCAATTGCGTGCCTTCCTCCAGGCCAAGCCGCTCGGAGAGCGAACCGGCCGCGACATTGCGCACGACGACTTCGAGCGGAACGATCTCGACTTCGCGGATCAATTGCTCGCGCATGTTGAGACGGCGGATGAAATGCGTCGGCACTCCGATATCGTTCAGATTCTGAAAGATGAATTCGGAGATGCGATTGTTGAGCACACCCTTTCCGTCAATCACCTCATGCTTCTTGGCGTTGAACGCGGTCGCATCATCCTTGAAATGTTGGATGAGCGTGCCGGGTTCGGGTCCTTCGTAGAGGACTTTTGCCTTGCCTTCATAAATGCGCCGGCGGCGGTTCATGGGGATTAACCGTGGCTTGAGATGGTCCATGGGGTGACCCTGGCTCCTTCTAAGAAGGGTCCGTAGGCCGCGTCTGATGAGCCGATTTGCGAGGCCTGGACCGGGTATCGATTGCGCATTTCGGCGCCGCGGGTCCGGGTATGGTACCTAGCTTTTTCCAGCCCCGGACACAAGCCATACCGCGGTCCCGCTGCCGGTCCGGACGCCAAGGAGCCCCGCCCACGGCCATGTGATTCGTCAGCGTTCACAAAAGCTTAAGAAAACTCGGGCCGGGGCTGTCGGGAAGTTCCGGACTTGAGCTCGACTTCGGCAGAAGGGCTCTTTGCTCTATATAGGTGGTGTGCGGCGATCCCCAAATCCGTCCGCCTGGCATATTCCCATCGGAGAAAAAATCTCTCTCCCGAGAGATTGTCCTGGAGGTTTCGATGACGACTTTCGACGAGCGTGAAAAGGCTTATGAGGCCATGCTCGCCCATGACGAGGAGCTCAAGTTCAAGGCGAATGTCCGGCGCAGCAAATGGCTTGGCCTCTGGGCGGCGGAAAAACTGGGAAAGGAAGGCAAGGCGGCGGCCGATTATGCGAATTCCCTCGTCGCCGCGCAGCTCGAGGGCGATGGCGAACAGGCGGTCCTCCGCAAGGTCCGCGCCGATTTCGACGCCGCGGGCGTGCCGGTCTCAGATCACCTGATCGAGCGCGAAATGGCCGAATTGCTCGCCAAGGCGACCAAGGAAGTGATCGCCGGCACCAAGACGAGCTAACAAGGATATTCCACCGCCGTTCTGGCCACCTGGCCGGGCCGGCAAGGTTTCTTTTAGGCCTCGCGCGGCATTCTTCGATCATGCCTCGGGAGAGCCGCTCTGCCTCGCAAGAGGAGAAACTCACTTTCGGGCCGGCTGAGCCAAAGCTCGTGGCCCTGGTCGAAGATTGGCTGGCCCATCTTGCGGGTGAGCGGCGCGTCTCGGCGCACACGCTCGCCGCGTACCGGCGCGACCTGGGCCAATTCCTTCAATTCCTCGCCGTTCATTTCGGCGAGACGCCAAGCCTCGCGCTCATCGAAAGGATCGCGCCTGCCGATCTGCGCGGCTTTCTCGCTGCCCGCCGCAAAACAGGCGCGGGGAGCCGATCGCTCCTGCGCCAGCTTTCGGGTCTGCGCTCCTTCGCCCGGCACATCGAGCGCAACGGCTCGCCCAAGCTTGCGGTTTTTTCCGCCTTGCGCAGCCCGAAGCTTCCCCGGCGCCTGCCCAAGGCTTTGACATCGAAGGCGGCCTGCGCCGTGGTCGATCCGGATTCGCGCGCCGAAGATTCACGGCCGGATTGGATCATCATGCGCGACTGCGCCGTCCTCGGCCTGCTCTATGGCGCCGGCTTGCGCATCTCCGAGGCCCTCTCGATCAAGCTGAAAGATGCGCCGATCGGCCGGATCGATTTCGTCTCGATCATCGGCAAAGGCGGAAAGAGACGCAGCGTGCCGATCATCGCTCCGGTCCAGAAGGCGATTGGCGCCTATCTCGATCTCTGCCCGTACGTCCTGAGCCCGGAGGGGCCTTTGTTCGTGGGCGCGAAGGGCGGCCCTTTGTCGCCGCGAGTCATCCAGCTCGCCGTCGAGAGGCTGCGCGGCGCCCTGGGCTTGCCCGAAACGGCAACGCCCCACGCCTTGCGCCATTCCTTCGCCACCCATCTTCTCGGCCGCGGCGGTGATCTGCGCACGATCCAGGAACTGCTGGGCCACGCTTCGCTTTCCACCACCCAGATATATACGGCAATCGACAGTGCCCGCCTGCTCGAAGCCTATGCCAGCGCTCATCCGCGCGCCCGCTAATTGCCGCGCACGTCGCTTTTGAATCCGCGGATGGCCGTTTCGACGGCGACTTTCTGCTCAGGAGTCAGCGAGTCGAAAATAGAATCGAGCCATTCGTCTTTCTCTCCGGCGGCATTGGCGATCAGATGCCATTTCATCGCCTCGATGACGTCCTTGCGAACCCCGCGTCCGGTCGCATAGAGCCGCGCCAGCCGGTCTTGCGCGACGGGATTGCGCTGCGCCGCCGCCTTCATGAAAAGCTTCGCAGCCGCCGTCTCGTCCTTATCGACGCCGGTTCCGTTAAATTGCATGATCGCATATTCGACTTCGGCCGAAACATCGTCCTGATCCGCCGCCTTCTTCATCCATTGGGCGGCGAGCTTATCGTCTTTCGGCACGCCTTTGCCGTTGCGATAGCATAGCGCCAAAGCATAGGCGGCGTCCGGATAGTCGAGTTCGGCCGAACGCCTGAAGAAGCCGGTCGCTTTGGCAAAATCCGATACGACGCCATTGTTCTGCACGGCCAGGACGCCGAGATTATAGAGCGCGCCGGCATGATTCATTGCGGCGGCTTTCGAAAAGAGCGCGGCAGCTGCGCTAACGTCCTTTTTCACGCCCTGGCCCGTGAGCTTGTCAAGCGCCAACGCGAAAATCGCTTCCCGATTTCCGAGATCGGCGGCGAGCTGATACCAGCGCGCGGCTTCGGCATGATCCAACTTGACGCCATAACCTTGATCGTAAAGCACGCCGATCAAGGTCATCGCCACGGCGTCTTTCGAATTGTCTTGCAGCCGCTTCTGAGCTTCCGCGAGAGCGGTGAGATAATAGCCGCGCTGGTAGGCACCGTAGGCGAGATCCGGCGCCTCGGAAGCCTGCGGCGGGCTCGCCGCAGGCGGCGGTGCGGCGGGACTGGTGGGCGCCGCGCTCGCCGAAAATCCGCCGAGACAAAAGGCGAGACATAGAATGCCGGCACGCCTCATGCCGCCGGCTCATGCGCCGCAAGCGCACGTCGCGCCGCTTCGACCGCCGAAGCGGGTCCTTGCGCATCGGCCCATACGGCATCGCAAAGGGCAATAAAATCGGCGCCTGCATTGACCAACGCGCCAATGTCTTCGAGCCGTGCGGCTTCGCCAATGCAAGGAATGTTGAAAATCTCCGCCCACCAGGCGATGCGCTCACATGTCTCGGCAAGACTCGGCGCGTCGAACATCAGATAATCGGCCCCGGCTTCGCCGGCGAGCATCGCCTCGTGGCGCGTTTCAAGACCGCCAATTCCGACGATGCGACCGGGCTTCATGGCCGCGAGCGCCGCATCGAATCGAGCGCCGATTCCTTCGATATGGACCCCGTCGAGGTCCATCTCCGCCGCGAGCTTCGGGTCGTCTACGAGGCAGGCGACACCCCGCGCCTGCGCAATATCCGCAAGGGTCCGGACAAGATCCGCAGCCACGCCGCGCAGCCATGCGCAGGCGATCTCGCCGGCGGCGATGGCCGCCTCGAACGGCGCGACGAAGCCCGGGTCGACGATCTTCGGCGTGATCAGATAGAGACGAGGGGCATCCATGACGGCTCGGACCCATCGCGCATGCGGCAGCAGGCTGCAGCCACTCGCCCTCGGAGAGCTTGCCGACAATTAGGGCGAAAGCGCGATGGCGCGTGTCAGGCGGCCGCCTTCTCCAGCGCTTCCGACCACTGGCCCATGGCGGCTAGCCCATTCATCCGCGCCCTGTGGTTGAAAGCCGCCTGGGCCGCGGCGACATTGCCGGGCTTGCCCGACCAAGCCTTCTGCGGGGCCGCCTGCAAGGCGCGGCCATAGGAGAAGGTGATCGACCAGGGCAATGGACCCAGCCGGTTGATTGCGTCGAGATTGGCCGTCGCGGCGAGGTCCGACTGCCCCCCGGACAAAAATGCAATGCCCGGCACCGCCAGCGGCACGCAGGTCCTGAACAGCCGAACCGTCGCCTCGGCCACTTCGTCCGGGCTCGCCTGCCTCTGCGCCTTGATGCCCGCAATGGCCATATTCGGTTTCAACACGATCCCCTCGAGCATCACGCGCATGTCGTAGAGCTCGGAGAAGACGGTACGCAGAACGTGCTCCGTGACTTCATAGCAGCGCTCGAGCGAATGATCGCCGTCCATGAGGACCTCCGGCTCGACGATCGGCACGATATCCGCGGCCTGGCAATGGGCCGCATAACGGGCGAGCGCCTGCGCATTGGCCTTGATCGCGGTCGCGGTGGGAATCCCCGGAGCGATGTCGATCACCGCACGCCACTTCGCAAAGCGAGCGCCGAGCTCGTAATATTCTTTCAGCCGGCCGGCGAGCCCATCGAGCCCTTCGGTGACCGTTTCGCCGGGAAAGCCGGGTAGCGGCTTGGCGCCAGCATCGACCTTGATGCCGGGGATCGAGCCTGCTTGCTCGATCAGCCGAACGAGCGGCGTGCCATCGACGGCCTTCTGGCGGATCGTCTCGTCATAGAGGATCACGCCGGAGATATGCCTTTGCATGGCTCCGGTCGTGCGGAACAGGAGCTCGCGATAATCGCGCCGTGTATCAGGGGTCGATTCGACGCCGATCGCGTCAAATCTTTTCTTGATGGTGCTCGAGCTTTCGTCGGCAGCCAGAATGCCCTTGCCGCGCGCAACCATGGCTTGAGCCGTTCTCACCAATTGATCTCGATTCACGATGCTTCACCCTGCTGCAACAGACTTCATCGCAGGCGCCGATTCATAGCCGCCGGGCGCTATTTCGCAAGGCCTCGACGCCCGGCAGCCGCTTGCCCTCGAGCCATTCGAGAAAGGCGCCGCCGGCCGTCGAAACATAAGTGAAATCCTTCGCCACTCCGGCCTTGTTCAGTGCTGCGATCGTATCGCCGCCACCGGCAACTGATTCAAGCTGTCCCGATTTGGTGAGCTTTGCTGCGACCATGGCCACATCGGTCGTGCCTGCATCGAAGGGCGGCGTCTCGAATGCGCCGAACGGCCCGTTCCAGACCAAGGTATGAGTCGTCTCGAGGAGAGCTTCGATTTGGGCCACCGTTTCCGGCCCAATGTCGAGAATCATGTCGCCGGGCGACACATGATCGACATCGATCACATGCGCCGGCGCGTCTGGCGCGAGCTTGGGCGCAACCACGACGTCAATGGGGAGCACGATTTTACACCGTTCCTTCCCCGCGTCCGACATGATCTGCCGGGCGACGTCGGCGAATTCCATTTCGCAGATGGATTTGCCGATGGCCTTGCGCTCGGCGGCGAGAAACGTATTGGCCATGCCGCCGCCGATGACCAGGATATCGACGCGGCGCATGAGATTGCCGAGAAGCTCGAGCTTGGTGGAAACTTTCGCCCCTCCGACGATCGCCATGACGGGATGCGCCGGGTTAGCGAGGAGATTGGTGAGAATTTCCAGCTCCACCTGCATCGAACGACCCGCGAAAGACGGCAATTTATGCGCCAGTCCTTCGGTCGAGGCATGGGCACGATGCGCGGTCGAGAAAGCGTCGTTTACGTAAACGTCGCCGAGTTCGGCGAGCGCGGCGGTGAAATCGCTCGAGTTCTTCTGTTCGCCGGGGTGGAATCGCGTGTTCTCGAGGAGCAGATAATCGCCGTCTTTCATGGAAGCGACGGCGTCCTTCGCGACTTGGCCGATGCAATCGGGTGCGAAGGCGACAGGCTTGCCAAGCCGCGCGGCGAGCTCGGGCGCAACCGGCTTCAGCGAATATTGCGGATCGGGCGTGCCTTTCGGTCTGCCGAGATGCGACAGGATGATGACTTTTGCGCCTTTGCCTGCAATCTCGCGCAGATTGGGCAAGATGCGATCCATCCGCGTGCCATCGGCGACCTTGCCTGCCTCCATTGGGACATTGAGATCCACCCGGATCAACACCCGCTTGCCGGCAAGCTGCGCGTCATCGAGCGTTGGGAAGGGCGCCAAAGGCGCGGTTCTCGTCATCCAAGCTTCCCCATGACGACCGCCGTATCCGCCATACGGTTCGAAAAGCCCCATTCATTGTCGTACCAGGATACGACGCGAACGAAAGTGCCATCAATGACGCGGGTCTGATCGACGTGAAAGATCGACGAGCGCGGATCGTGATTGAAATCGGCCGAGACGTTGGGGCTTTCGGTATAGCCGAGAATGCCCTTCAACTGCTGTTCCGATGCGCGCTTGACGGTGTCCGTGATCTCATCCTTGCTCGTGGTACGTTTTGCCACGAACTTGAAATCGACGAGCGAGACATTCGGCGTGGGCACACGGATCGACGAGCCGTCGAGCTTGCCTTGCAGTTCCGGCAAGACGAGGCCGACAGCCTTCGCCGCGCCGGTCGTCGTCGGAATCATCGACAGAGCCGCAGCCCGGCCGCGATAGAGATCCTTGTGCAGAGTATCGAGCGTCGGCTGGTCGCCGGTATAGGAATGGATCGTCGTCATGAAGCCGTGCTCGATGCCGACCGCCTCGTTGAGAACCTTGGCGAGCGGCGCGAGACAATTGGTCGTGCACGAAGCGTTCGAGACGACGAGATGGTCGGGTTTGAGCTTGTCGTGGTTCACGCCATAAACCACCGTCAGATCGGCGCCATCGGAAGGTGCCGAAACCAGGACCCGCTTGGCGCCGGCCTTCAGATGCGCGGCAGCTTTCGCCCTGGCGGTGAAAATGCCCGAACATTCGAGCGCGATCTCGACGCCGAGCTCCTTATGCGGCAATTCCGTCGGATCGCGCAGGGCGGTCACCTTCATCGGCCCCTGCCCGACGTCGATGGTATCCCCCTCCACCTTGACCTCGCCCGGAAAACGCCCGTGAACCGAATCGAAACGCAAGAGATGCGCATTGGTTTCGACCGGCCCGAGATCGTTGATCGCAACGACCTCTATGTCGCGGCGTCCCGATTCGACAATGGCACGCAAGACAAGCCGCCCGATACGCCCAAACCCGTTGATCGCGACCCTGACCGCCATGTTTCAAACCTTCCGCTCGGCGCCGACGCAAACTATTCGGCGAGACCATCAGCTCGATTTTGGCAAAATCCGAAGAGAAAAGGCATTTATGGTTTCGGCCCCCAACTTGCAATCGCATTCTCTTCAAGATCAAATGGATCGGGCAAGCGCCTGCAGAACATCGATCGGCCGATAAGAACGTTTGGTGGCGCAGTGGATAGCGGGAGCAACTGACAGCCGCTTAATGGCGGCCCTCTGTCGCATGACACGGCGATCCGCGCAAGATGATCAGGCTTTGTGCATTGCAATCGCGGCGCCGCCAAAATGTCGCGGGATCACCGACAGGTCCGCCAATCCAAATGCGACAGTTTATGCGGCGTCTTGTGACATGAAATCAAAGCAGCGCGCTTGTCGAGCCGCACGAGGCTTCTCGATCGCGCACTCTTAAATTTTCATCTCCAAAGTGTCTCATTCGAGGGCGCTCGCCACGACCGGCCAGCCAAGCGTTGCCGGAGCTTGTAACGCCAGGCGAGGCCAAGCAAATTGGTTGTGGGTAGGCCTTGACGACGGCGTTGACGGTTTTATCGAACGAGCGCCTAATGCAAGAAGTTTCGGAAAGATGCGATGAGTACTCCAGCTCGTTTGAAGGCGGCGCTCAACAGCCTTTTCGCGGCGCTCGACCAACTTGAAGCCGCTTGTGAGAGGCGTTTGCAGGCGGAAACAGAGCGCGACGACATTGAGGAAGAATTCGCGGTGCTCCAAGATGACAGGGCGCGGCTCGCCGTCGAACTCGACGGGGCGGTTGCGCGCTCCCAATCGCTCGAACTCGCGAATAATGAAGTTGCCCGCCGATTGGCGAAAGCTCGCCTGGCCATCAAAGAGATGATGTCGCATGTAGCAATGTAGCGTCCCCAAAGGAGCGGGCGTCATGGCGCAAGTGACTGTCAATATCGCCGGGCACGTCTATCGTGTCGCTTGCGGCGAAGGCGAGGAGGCGCATCTCCAAAGCCTCGCTCGCCAGATCGACGAACGGATCGAAACGCTGAAGCGCAATTTCGGCGAGATCGGCGATCAGCGGCTGACCATTATGGCGGCGATCACCTTCGCCGACGAATTGGCCGAAGCCAATCGGCGCATCGCCGAACGCGAAGTCGAAATCGTCAATCTCAGATCGGACAAAACCGTACTCGAAAGCGAGCAGGACGAATGGGCCGACCGGCTCGCCGATTCGATCGGGGAGACCGCGGCCCGGATCGAACGCCTCGCCCGCAACCTGAACGGCGTCAGCCGCGGCTAGGGCACGATCGGGAAAAGTGAAACCGGCTTCCGGAAAGATCATGCTCGAATAAAGAACATGATCCGGAAAAGGCTTGCCCTCGGATTTGATCCGACGATGGAACCGATTTCCGATAAGATCATGCCCGATAAAGCTCAGGCGCGATGGTGATTCGATCTGATCCTGTCGCGTTTGAGCGTTTGCTCGCCGCGCCAAATCATGCCCCGAGTCTTCCCCCAAGTCTTCACCATCGCGCCGGGCGCGCCTTTCCTGAAGACGTTCGTCGCCGCTCTGCTCGACGGAGCGGTCGTCGCAGGATTTTCGCGCGCGCTCGGCCCGATCGAGATTGCCGATGCGACGATCTATGTGCCGACGCGTCGCGCGGCACGTGCGCTCGCCGACGAACTCGCCGGCGCGCTGGGGCGACCCGCGACCCTGCTGCCGCGCATCCTGCCGCTCGGCGGCCTGGAGGCAACCGAAACGAGCCTCCTTTTCCAGGATGATCCCGACGCCCTTCTTTCGGACATTCCGCAAGCGGCAAGCGCGATTTGGCGGCGTATGCAGCTCGCGGTTCTCGTGCAGAAATGGGCGCTCGCGCTCGCGCACGCCATCGTCTCGGTCGAACCCGGCGGCGAATTCGTCACCGATTCGAAGGAACCATGCCTCGTCGGTACCTCGGCGGCGGACGCGTGGCATCTCTCCGGCGAGCTTGCGGATTTGATCGACGAATTGATCATCGAGGACGTCGCTTGGGAAAAGCTCGATCCGCTCGTCCTGCCGGAATTCGACCGCTATTGGCGGATCACGCTCGACTTCCTGAATATCGCCATTGCGGCGTGGCCTGAGATCCTTGCCAGGCACAAGTTGATCGATGCCGCGCGCCGCCAAGTTTTGCTGATCGAGGCGCAGATCGGCCGGCTCAAAGCCGAACGCGGTCCGGTGATCGCCATTGGTTCGACCGGCACGAATCGGGCGACCGCCCGGCTGCTCGCGGCGATCGCGCGGATGCCGCAAGGCGCCGTCGTATTGCCGGGCCTCGATCTCTCGCTCGACGAGAGCGCCTGGGCGCAGATCTGCTGTGCGCAAGCCGACGAGCCGGGCTTCGGTCATCCGCAAGCCGCCCTGCACCGGCTGCTGCCGATTCTCGGCGTGAGGCGTGCCGAAGTGATCGAACTCGGTCAGCCGCCTCCTGCCCGCGCCGCACGCGACCGGCTCATTTCCGAGGCCCTGCGCCCCGCCGATTCGACCGAGACTTGGCGCGCCTATCGCGCGGACGGCGCGGCGGGCGAAATCGCCTCGGCGCTCGATGGCGTTACCTTGATCGAAGCGGCGGACGAGCGCGAGGAGGCGCTCGCGCTCGCAATCGCTCTGCGCCAGACGTTGGAGACGCCCGGCGCCACGGCCGCTTTGGTCACGCCGGACCGGGATCTCGCCCGCCGAGTCGGCGCCGAACTCGGCCGTTTCGGAATTGTGATCGACGATTCGGCCGGCGAACCTCTCAGCGCGAGTTCCTATGGCGCGCTCGCTGAGCTCGTTCTTCTCGCGGCGAGGAGCCGGTTCGCGGCCAAGGATCTCGTTGCGCTTCTCGCCCATCCTTTGACGCGTTTGGGCTTGCCCCGCATCGAGGTCGAACGGCTCGCGCCGATGTTCGATATCGGCCTTTTGCGCCAGGGCCGCAGCCTCGCGAGCTTTGCCACGCCTGCCGAGGCGGTCGCCGCCGCGCAACGGGCGGCGGCGGATCACTTCGCGCATCCTGCGCAAAAACGCATCGGCGCGCGCGATTGGCAGCGGCTCGAAGATTTGCTCGCCCGCATCCGCTCGGTGCTCGAGCCGCTCGGCGCGCTCCAAGGCGCGCACGAGCTCGGCACGTGGATCGATCTGCATCGCGCCGCTCTTGATTGCGTCACGCAAGGACAGGCGCTGGGCGAGGATTTTGAAACGCTCGATGCGCTCTTCTCGGAATTGCGCCGCGCGGCGCATCCCGCGCTTCGTTTCGATGCCGAGAGCTACGCTCTGTTCCTCGCCCAGGCGATGGGCGAGACGATCCTGCGCCTGCCACGACACGTCCATCCGCGGCTCAAGATCTTCGGTCTCATCGAAGCGCGGCTGATGGACGCCGATCTTATGCTGCTCGGAGGGCTCGACGAGACGATCTGGCCGCCGCAGGCGAAGAGCGACGCTTTTCTCAACCGGCCGATGCGTGCCGCTCTCGGCCTCACTCCGCCCGAGCGGCGGATCGGACAAACTGCACATGACTTCGTCGAGGCAATGGGCCATGAACGGGTGATCCTGAGCCGCGCACAGAAAAGGGGCGGCACGCCGACCGTCGCTTCGCGATTCGTGCAAAGGCTCGCAGCGGTGGCGGGCCGCGAGTTCGAGCCATGCCGGGCGCGCGGACAAAGATTGATCGCGCTCGCCCGCGCGCTCGATCGGCCTGCCGCGCTGCCGGCTCCCGTCAGGCGGCCGATGCCGCGACCGCCAATCGAATTGCGCCCGCGCCAGCTCAGCGTAACGCGCATCGAGACCTTGCGGCGCGATCCTTACGCCATTTACGCCGAATTCATCTTGCAGCTCGCCGAGCTTCCGCGCGCCGCGGACGTGCAAGAGCGGCGCACCATGGGCAATGCGATCCACGAGGTTCTTGCGGCTTTCACTCGGCGCCATGCCAGCGGGGCCCTGCCGCCTGAGGCGGCATCGGTTTTGGCCGAAGCCATGCACTCGGCTTTCCGCCGGGACCTCGAAGATCCGGATTTCGCGATTTTCCAATGGCCGCGGATCGAGCGCGCCATGCGCTTCTATCTCGATTTCGAGATGAGGCGACGCGGCGATCTCGTCAAAATCGACGTCGAAATCGATGGAAAGATCGAGATGACGCTCGTCGATGGCACCAGCTTCGTCCTCTCGGCCAAAGCGGATCGGATCGAGCATCGCCAAGATGGCAGTGTGACGCTCATCGATTACAAGACTGGGACGCCGCCGAGCGTGAAAGAAGTGCGCGTCGGATTTGCGCCGCAACTGACGCTCGAAGCAGCCATGGCGCGGCGCGGTGCCTTCCGCCTTGCGCCGGGTACGCAAGTCGATGGCGCGCTCTACGTCAAATTGCTCGGCAAGGATGGCGGCGCCGAACGGCCGCTCAATTTCGAGAACGGTAGGAAGGAAAGCCTGACCGAGGTGGCGGAGCGGCATTTTGCCGGACTGATCGCGCTCATCACTCAATTCCGCGATCCGGCAACTCCTTATCCGCCGCGCCCCTTCCCGAAATTCGCCGCCCGCTACAATGCTTATGATCATCTCGCGCGCGTCAAAGAATGGGCGAGCAGCGAAGGCGAGATCGAATGATCGTCGCCCCGCACGTCCGCGCTCCGCAAATCAAGGCCTCGAATCCGGGGCTTTCCGTCTGGGTTTCGGCCAATGCCGGTTCCGGCAAGACGCATGTGCTGGCCCACCGCGTCCTGCGCTTGCTTCTGGGGCGCGTGCCGCCGAGCAAAATTCTCTGCCTCACCTTCACAAAGGCCGCGGCAGCGAACATGGCGGCGAAAATTTTTGCGGCGCTTGCGCACTGGACCGAGCTCGCGGACGCAGAGCTTCGCGAAGAGATCCGCGCGACCGGCGCACCCGATCCCTCATCCGATGAGCTTGCCTTCGCACGCCGTCTCTTCGCCCGCACCGTCGATACCCCAGGCGGCCTCAAGGTCCACACGATTCACGGCTTTTGCGAAAGGCTGCTGCATCTCTTTCCATTCGAAGCCAATGTGCCGGCGCGTTTCGAGGTCGCTGACGAAATCGGCGAGGCCGAGCTTTTGGGCGAAGCGCGGCGGCAGGTGCTCGCGGAGCGCACCGGGGCGCTTGCCGAAGCGCTGAAGCGCCTCTCGGCAGAGACATCTCAGGAAGACTTCACCCGTTTAATGGCCGAGGCGACCGCCCATCGCGCATTGCTGCATCATTTCAGGGCCGAGAGCGCAGCCGCCGATCTCGGCGCGGCGCTCGACCTCGCGCCAGGCACGACCTTGGGTGAAGTCGAGGCCGAGATGATCGAAGGCGGGATCGATCCTGCGCGCTGGCCGGCCTTCGCCGATTTTCTGGAAGGCGGCTCGAAAAGCGACGGCGAAAATGCTGCGCTGTTACGCGCCGCGGCTTGCGCCTATGATCCGCGCGGCGCGGCTGCGATGAGCGATGCCGCACGCCAATCTTGCCTCTCGCCCTATCTCGAATTCTTCTTTACGGCCGAGGGCGAGGGCGAGACGCGCAAGTCGCTCGCGACAAATCGGCTGCGCGACAAGCGCCCGGATCTTGTCGGCGAGCTTTGCCGCGAACAGGCGCGCCTCGAGGTTCTGCGCGAGCGGCGCAAAGCAGCCGCCTGTTTGGAAAAATCTCTCGCGCTAATGACCATCCTCGCCGAGATATTCAAACGCTACGAACAGATGAAGGGAGCGCGCGGCCTGCTCGACTTCGACGATCTGATCGCGCGCACGCAGGGCCTGCTTGCGCGTTCGGACGCGCGCTGGGTTCTTTTCAAGCTCGATTGCGGCATCGATCACATCCTCGTCGACGAGGCGCAGGATACGAGCCCGGCACAATGGAAGATACTCGAGGCTCTGGCCGACGAATTTTTCGCCGGGGCTGGAAGCCGGTCCTATCCGCGAACGTTTTTCGCGGTGGGTGACGAGAAACAATCGATCTTCTCGTTTCAGGGTGCCGCACCCTGGATGTTTCACGAAATGCGCCGGCGCTTCGAAAAGACGCAAGATTTCGAGCACGTGATGCTGAAAGCTTCCTTCCGCTCAGTGCCTATTGTCCTCGAAATGGTCGATCGGGTCTTCTCGCGGACGGAACATCAACGCGGACTTGTCGGCGACGATGTCTGGATGAGCCATGAGTCTTTGAAGAAGGATCTGCCGGGCCTCATCGAATTCTGGCCGCCTCTCACCGTCGAGGAGCGAGCCGATCCGCGCGATTGGCGCCTGCCGCTCGATCTCCTCGACGAGAGCGATCCAGCGGCGATTCTTGCCGACCGCGTGGCGCGCAAGATCGCAGCCCTGATTGCCCCGAGCGCAGGCGAATATGTGCACGATGCGCATGGCCTTCGTCCCGTGCGGGCCGGCGACATTCTCGTTCTCGTGCGCACGCGCGGGGCCTTTTTCGACGCGGTGATCCGCGCGCTGAAACAGCACGACGTGCCGGTCGCAGGCGCCGATCGCCTCGCGCTGCTCGATCATATCGCAGTCATGGATTTGGTCGCCGTGGGCCGCGTTGCGCTGCTTCCGCAAGACGATCTGACGCTCGCGAGCGTCTTGAAGTCGCCGCTCATCGGCCTCGACGACGAGGACCTGATGGCGATTGCGCCGCAGCGCGTGGGCTCCCTCTTCGACGCGCTCGCGGCTTCGGGCAGTGAAAAGCACAAGAGCGCCTATGCGACGGTTCAGCGCTGGCGCGCGCGCGCTTCGGCTTCGCCCTTCGTCTTCTACGCGCGGCTTTTGAGCGAGGACGGCGGGCGTCGCGCGATGGAGGCGCGGCTCGGACCGGAAGCCTGCGATGCAATGGATGAATTCCTGCGCCTGGCGTTGCGCACCGAAAAGGAGGGCATTCATTCTCTGCCGAACTTCCTGGCCGAGCTCGAGGACATCGATCTTTCGATCAAGCGCGACATGGAGACCGGCGGCGATTGCGTTCGCGTAATGACGGTTCATGCCGCCAAGGGGCTCGAAGCCAAGATCGTCTTCCTGCCCGATACCTGCAGCGTACCGGACGGACGCCACGACCCGAAGATCCATGTCTTGCATGGGCCCGGCGGCGCCCCGGTCCTCGCCTGGTCGGCACGCAAGGATAGCGATCCCCGATCGGTAGCCACGGCACGCGCACGTGCGCGCGCCGAGGCGGAAGACGAGCATCGCCGCCTCCTCTATGTCGCGATGACGCGCGCCGAGGAACGGCTCTATATCGCGGGATGCTATGGACGACATCCGCCGGGCGATCTCGCCTGGCTGAAAATGATCGAGAATACGCTCGGCGAGGACTTCGTCTCGGTTCCAGCCTTTTGGGGCGAGACGGAGACGATCCGCAGACGGCAGAAAGAAGTTGATGTCGCGCTCCCGGCCATCATTGCCGAACCGCGCGGCGCGCCAACGGCGCTTCCCGATTTCTTGACGCGTCCGCCGCCGCCCGAGCCCGTTCTTTTGCCGCCGCTCAAACCGTCGACGGCGCTTGCCGCGGCCGATAGCACAAAAGATACCAACATACGTCCGCTGCCGCGTGCTGCTCTCGAGCGCGGACGGCTCATGCATGTGCTTCTGCAATATCTGCCCGACGTCGCACCCGACGCGCGCGAAAGGACCGCGCGGAATTTCCTCGCCGCGCGCGCGAGCGAGTTCGATGAGAGCTGGTCCCTGATCGCCGAGGCGCTCGCCGTGCTCGACGAGCCGTCGCTTGCCGATCTTTTCGGCGCGCGTGCGCGATCGGAAGTCGCCGTCGCCGGCCGGATTGTGGGACCCGACGGCAAGGAGCACGAAATCAGCGGACAAGTAGACCGGCTCGCCGAGACCGAAGATGAGATCATCGTCGCGGATTATAAAACGGGTGCACCCTGCCCGGCCGCGGAGACGCCGCAGGCCTATCTCACGCAAATGGCGCTCTATCGGGCAATCCTCGCGCCGCTCTGGCCGGGCAAGCGCCTGCGCCTATTGCTCATCTGGACGGCGGGGCCGAATGTGGTGGAGCTCGCCGACGATCTCCTGGACGCCGCCTTGCGTTCATTTTGGGACGAGGTTCATGTCCGAAGCGCGGCGCTCTGAAGAGCTTGCGTCATTGCGAGGAGCCCGAAAGCGACATGGCAATTCGGGCATAGGCGCTGGATTGCTTCGCTCCGCTCGCAATATGCTGGCCGGGCCGCTCGTGAGCTTCAACGCCTAGCAAGGCTTCGGATCTTCCCTCCCCGGCTTTGGCTTGACGTGCCCTGCCCCCCTTCCTACCTTGAGGTTGGAGAAGCCGCGAGATTCTCGCGCGGCAGGGATCGAGAGGCACCCTATGGCCACTGTGAAAGTCACCGATGCGACGTTCAAGCAGGAAGTCGAGGGCGCGGATGTGCCCGTGGTCGTGGATTTTTGGGCCGAATGGTGTGGCCCTTGTAAGATGATCGGTCCCTCGCTCGAAGAAATTGCCGAGGAACTGAAAGGGCAAGTGACGATCGCCAAGCTCAACGTCGACGAGAACCCGGGCGTTGCGGGCGCTTTCGGCATTCGCAGCATTCCGACCTTGCTTTTATTCAAGAACGGCAAGATGGCCTCTTCCAAGATCGGCGCCGCGCCGAAAGGCGAATTGAAGAAATGGATCGCCGCCGCGCTCTGACGCCGAGCGGGGAATTTCGAGCTTGGCAAAGGACCTCGCGAGAGGTCCTTTTGTTTAACGCAAACCCATGAGCTACGCGGTCAAGGAGATTTATCGAACGTTGCAGGGCGAAGGCGCGCAAAGCGGCCGCCCGGCCGTCTTCTGCCGCTTTGCCGGCTGCAATCTCTGGTCGGGCCGCGAAGAGGATCGCGCGAAGGCGACCTGCTCGTTCTGTGATACGGATTTCGTCGGCACGGACGGGTCGGGGGGCGGAAAATTCGAAGATGCCGATGCGCTCGCCGCGGCAATCGCACGCGAATGGGACGGGAGCCGCGGCTTCGTCGTCTTCACCGGTGGCGAGCCGCTGTTGCAGCTTGACGCCGCGCTCGTCGAAGCCTTGCATGCGCGCAATTTTGCCTGCGCGGTCGAAACGAACGGCACGCTCACGCCGCCGGCCGGGCTCGACTGGATCTGCGTCAGCCCGAAAGCGGGTGCGACCCTCGTCCTGCGCGCCGGCGATGAATTGAAGCTGGTCTTCCCTCAGGAGGGGATCCACCCCGAGACATTCGAAGCGCTTGCCTTCGACCATTTCTTCCTGCAACCGATGGACGGACCGGATCGCGCCGCCAATACGAAGGCTGCGATCGCCTATTGCTTGGCCCATCCGCGCTGGCGCCTCAGCCTTCAGACTCACAAGCTCATCGGTTTGCCTTAAAGATGAAAATCACCCAGGCCTTTTCCTTCGAAGCCGCGCATTTCCTTCCGAACGTGCCTGCGACGCACCGCTGCCGCGCCATGCACGGCCATTCCTATCGCGTGGAACTCACGCTCGAAGGCGCGGTCGATCCGCATACGGGATTCGTGGTCGATTTCTTCGCCGTCGAACAGGCGGTCGAGCCCTTACGCGCTGTTCTCGACCATCATTGCCTCAACGAGATCGCCGGGCTCGAAAATCCGACCGCGGAGAATATCGCAATCTTCATCTATGAGCGGATCAAGAAGGCGCTGCCGCAGCTCGTCTCGGTCATCGTGCATGAGACGAAGGATTCGCGCGCCGAATATAGCGGGAGGTGATTAGCTCACAGATCGACTTCTCGGCCGAGATCGCGGTTGCGATCGAGGTCGATCCCGTCAAGCGGCGCGGCCGCCAGCAGGGCTTTCAGACTCACCTTGCAGGGCTCGGCGAAGCGCTGTCGGAGAAGCTTGCGTGCCTCGGCCTGACGCGAGGGGTCGGACAAGGCAGAGGCGACACGGCGAACGAGGCCGGCATCTTCCTTGCGGACACTGACCTCGACCCGCACGAAACCCTGGCGCTCCTTGCGTGCACGGTGAATTGCGACAGAGGACTTTCGTTTGCTGGCTATTCCTACCTACCGGTTCCGGAAATGTTACCGGAAACCACGGGCGCGCAACCGGTCGACAATGTCATCGCGCCTTACGCAATCGAATCGACGACGCCGCCATCGACGCGCAGCGCGGCACCGGTCGTCGCCGAAGCCTCCGGCGAGGCGACATAGACCACCATATTCGCGACTTCCTCGACGCTCGCCGCGCGTTTGATGATCGAGCTCGGCCGGTGCGCGAGGACAAAAGCCTTGGCCGTCTCCTCGATCGTCTTGCCCTTCTCCCCCGACCCATGCTGCAGCATGTCGACGACCCCGTCCGAGAGCGTGGGGCCAGGCAGGACGGCATTGACCGTAACGCCAGTGCCGGCGAGCCGCTTGGCGAGCCCGCGGGAGATCGAAAGCTGCGCCGTCTTGGTGAATCCGTAATGGATCATGTCCGCCGGAATGTTGAGGCCCGATTCCGAAGAGATGAAAATCACGCGGCCCCAATTGCGGTCGATCATCGCCGGCAGATAGATGCGCGACAGCCGCACGCCCGACATGACATTGACTTCGAAGAACCGCGTCCATTCCTTATCCGGGACATCGAAGAAATCCTGCGGGCCGAAAATCCCGACATTATTGACCAGAATGTCGACGGCAGGCACGGCATCGGCGAGGGCGTCGCAGCCGGCGGCCGTGCCGAGGTCGGCGGCCACCCCTTTGACCCGCGCCTTGGGCGCGTCCTTCTTCAGAGCGGCGATGGCCTCCTCGACCGCAACTTGCGTGCGACCGTTTACCGTGACGTCCGCACCCGATAAGGCGAGACCCTTGGCGATCGCGAAGCCAATGCCGCGCGTCGAACCGGTGACGAGGGCGGTTTTGCCGGAAAGGTCGATGATCATGGGACTTCCTTGGTCGATAGAGCTGCGCCGAGACATTGGTCCTGCGCCCGCGAAAGTCGAGACGCGCGAAATGCCGCGCTTGCGCCAAAGCCTGTCGCCTCCCGCCGCGCTCGTATAGATTAAGGGGCATGAACGAGACGAGCGATATGGATCCGCTGCAGGGGCTTGCCACCCTGCCTGTGTTTTTCGATCTCGCCGGCCGGCGCGCCCTTGTCGCCGGTGGAGCGAAGCCGGCTGCCTGGAAGGCGGAACTTCTGCAGGCGACAGGCGCCCGCGTCGATGTTTACGCGCCGTCGCCGTCTTCTGAATTGAGGGCGCTCGCGGCTCGCGCTCCCGCAATCCGTCTGGTCGAACGCGCCTGGAGCGAAGCCGATTTCGAAGATGCCGCGATTGCCGTCGGCGATTTCGAATCGCTCGCCGAAGCCGCCGAATTCCGGCAGGCGGCGCGCCGCGCCCGCGTGCCGGTCAACGTCGTCGACAAACCGGAATTCAGCGATTTCCAATTCGGCACCATCCTCGATCGCTCGCCGCTCGTCATCGCCATTTCGACCAAGGGTGCGGCGCCGGTTTTCGCGCTTGCCCTGCGTGGCCGCCTGGAAGGCCTGCTGCCGGAGACGATGAAGCTCTGGGCGCAAGCCGCGCAGAATTGGCGGGCAAAAGTGAAGGCGGATCTTGCCCCGACCGATCGGCGCCGTTTCTGGGAATATTTCGTCGCGCGCGCTCTCGGCATGCGCCCGCCGCAGGCAAAAGATTATGACGAAATCCGCGCGCTCGCCGCCCGCCCGGGCGTTGAAACAAAAGGCTCCGTCGCCCTCGTCGGGGCGGGGCCTGGCGATCCCGAGCTGATCACTTTGAAAGGCTTGCGCGTACTTCAGGCGGCAGACGCCGTTCTCTATGATGATCTCGTCTCGCCTGGCGTCGTCGAAATGGCGCGGCGCGAAGCACTCAAGATCCGCGTCGGCAAGCGCGGCTATCAGCCATCCTGCCGGCAGGATGAAATCGTCACCCGGCTCATTGCGCTCGCCAAAGAGGGCAAGAAGGTCGTCCGTCTCAAGGGCGGCGATCCTTCGATCTTCGGGCGCGCCAATGAGGAGATCGCTGCACTTTCTGCAGCGGGAATTGAAGTGACGATCGTGCCCGGCGTCACGGCGGCCTTGGGCGCGGCGGCCTCGCTCAAATTGTCGCTCACCGAGCGCGACCGGGCACGGCGGCTCCAATTCATCACCGCACATGCGCAAAACGGGCGTTTGCCGCAGGACCTCGACTGGTCGGCGATCTGCGATCCTTCCGCCGCGACTGCGGTCTATATGGGCGTGCGGACTTTGCCGGATCTGGCGAAACGTCTGCTCGAACATGGTATCGATCCGCGCACGCCGGCTCTTCTTGTCGAAAGCGCGACATGGCCGAACGAGCGGCTCATCCGCGGCACGATCGCGAGCCTTGCCGATGAAGTCGCCGCCGCGAAACCGCACGGCCCCTGTCTCGTTCTGATCGGCCAGGTCTTCGCCGAGGTTGCGCGCGCGGAAACTGCCAAAGCCGAGATTGAGACTCCGATTCCGCCGTGACCTTCGCGATCCACTCGAGAAAAGGCGCGCGATCGGGCCATATCGGCCCTTGTCACGGAACTCCCCTATAAAGCCGGCGTTGTGACCCGCAACGGAGCGGGCATGGCTCGGCGCGACGCGATTGCATTCTTCTTAATCGCCGCTTGTGTGATCGTCGTCGCGGTCGCCTTTGGCGCCGCCTCGATGGTCGACGTCGTGCAGCGCGCGCACGCACACGATCCCGGCTACGTCGGCTTGCCCGTCGACTGGCAGCTCAATTTCCATCGCCCGAACTCCGTCTTTCAGCGCGGCCTCTACGACTTCCACAATCTTCTTCTCGGGATCGATATCGCGATCTGCTCCTTCGTCGCGATCCTGATCATTTTCGCGGTCTGGCGCTTCCGCCGCTCGCGCAATCCCGCTCCGACGCCGCTCACCCACAATACCCCGCTCGAAATCGCCTGGACTGTTCTGCCGGTGATGGTCCTGATCGCGATCGCCATCCCGTCATTCGAATTGCTTTACTCCTATAACGTCGTGCCGAAGGCCGATCTCGTGGTCAAGGTCATCGGCCACCAATGGTTTTGGGAATATCAATATCCCGACAAGGGCAATATCGACATCCAGAGCATGACCGTTCCGGACGATCAATTGAAGCCGGAGCAGAAAGCCGACCGGATTTTCCTTGTCGACCATTATGCCGTTCTGCCGGTCGATACGAACGTGCTCTTTCAAGTGACGAGCGGCGACGTCGTTCATTCCTTCCTGGTTTCGACGCTCGGGCTGCAGAAATACGCCGTGCCGGGACGAATCAACGAAATCTGGACGCACATCGACCGCGAGGGAACATTTTACGGTCAATGTTCGCAGATCTGCGGCCTCGAGCACGCCTATATGCCGGTCGGAATCCGCGTCGTCTCGAAGCCGGATTTCGACGCCTGGGTCAAAGCCCAGCAACAGAACAAGTCGGCACGCGCCCGAGGTGAAACCGCGACGGTCCTTTCAGCGAGGTGACGATGAGCGATACCCTACATGCCGCGCATCATGAAGGGAGCCCTTCCTTTTTCAGGCGCTGGCTTGCAGCGACCAATCACAAGGACATTGGCACACTCTATCTCTGGCTATCGACATTTGCCGGCATCTTCGCCGTTACGCTCTCGATCATTATGCGGATCGAGCTGCAATCTCCCGGGGCGCATTTCTTGCGCGATTCGAGCGGCATGGCGGAAGGCCAAGTCTATAATGTCATCGTCACCGTGCACGGCCTTTTGATGATGTTCTTCGTCATCATCCCCGCGATGTTCGGTGGCTTCGGCAATTATTTCGTACCTCTGATGATCGGCGCGCCGGATATGGCGTTTCCGCGGCTCAACAACCTGAGCTTCTGGATGTTCGCCATGGGGCTGACCCTGCTTACGCTTTCGCTCTTCATGGGTCAGGGCCCCGGCACCGGTTGGACCCTTTACCCACCCCTCTCCGGACCGGTCGATCATCCGGATGCTTCCGTCGACTTCGCGATTCTGTCGCTGCATTTTTCCGGCGCATCTTCGATTCTCGCCTCGATCAACTTCATCACGACCATATTCAACATGCGCGCGCCGGGCATGACCTTGCACAAGATGCCGCTCTTCTGCTGGGCTATTCTCTGCACCGCCTTCATGATGGTCCTTTCGCTGCCGGTTCTTGCCGGCGCGATCACAATGCTGCTCACCGACCGGAACTTCGGCACCGCGTTCTTCGATCCGGCGCATGGCGGCGATCCCATTCTCTTCCAGCATTTGTTCTGGTTCTTCGGCCATCCGGAAGTCTACATGATGATCCTGCCGGCTTTCGGCGTCATCAGCCAGGTCATCGCGACCTTCAGCGGCAAGCCGATCTTCGGTTATCTCGGAATGGTCTATGCGCTCGTTGCGATCACGGCGATCAGCTTCGTCGTCTGGGCGCACCACATGTTCGTCACCGGGATTTCGCTCCCGACGCAGGCCTATTTCTCGTTCGCGACCATGGTCATCGCCGTTCCGACCGGCATCAAGGTCTTCTCGTGGATCGCGACCATGTGGGGCGGATCGATCGATCTCAAAACACCCATGCTTTGGGCGATCGGCTTCATTTTCGTCTTCACGATCGGGGGCGTCACCGGCGTCAATCTGGCGAGCACGAGCTTCGACGTCGTCGCCAACAATACCTATTACGTTGTCGCTCATTTCCACTACGTGATGTCGCTCGGCGCCGCCTTCGGCCTCTTCGCCGGCCTTTATTATTGGATCGGCAAGATGAGCGGACGCCAATATCCGGAATGGGCCGGCAAGGTTCACTTCTGGGGCACGTTCGTCGCCGTCAATCTGACGTTCTTCCCCATGCACATGCTGGGCGCGGCCGGCATGCCGCGGCGCGTGATCGATTATCCGCAAGCATTCGCCGGCTGGAATCTCGTCTCCTCGATCGGCGCTTATCTTGGCGGCGCGTTCTTTCTTTGGGGCCTCGGCGTCTTCGCCTATACTTTGTTCGCTGGCCGCCGACTCGCGGCAGCGAATTATTGGGGACCAGGCGCAACGACCCTCGAATGGAGCGTCGCAACACCCCCGCCGCATCACACGTATGAAACTCTGCCGCGCGTGACGTGAGGAGCGCGAGCGCGAAAAGCCATCAATGGAATGGCGGATCAGGCGGCCAAGGCCTGTCTCTCAATGCCGCAACGGCGTCCGCGATGTCGCGCGCGGCGGCAAGATGGGTGGGATTGGCGACGTTGAAAGGTCCGGTTGTCGCCGCCATCAGGAGGCCGCCATCGGGCTGCCTCTCCACGACAATATTTTGCGGCGGATGGATCAGATTCGCTATGCGCGGGCCCGCGTAAGAAATCCAGGCAAGCTCGAAAAGTGGGCCTCGTTTTTTCTGCCAGAGGCCCGGAGATTCGGAGAAATAGGCGCTGTACCACAAGGCATTGAAACATTCTGCCAAGGCAATGACCGCCTGTTGATGAGCGAATAAGTCACAACCCGCGGATCGGGAATAACGTTGTAGAGAGTCCCGAGCTGTACATCGTTTCGACAGGAGGGATTATGCCAGGAGGCTCCTGCGTTCATATCCAGCATGAAACCGCGTGCCGACCGCTCATCCACATTGAAGTTTGTCACGGAATAGCGATAGCCTAAGTCCGGTACGGGAGCACCAGTCACGTCGCTGCGTCTGACGGTTTGCGCAATTGCCTTCGCCAAGATTTCAGGATTCTGTTCGAGCGGTACATTCGTCGTCTCACTCCTCCAGTCATACCAATGGGCGAAGACAGGATCGATCGTTGCAAGCCGGCTCGTCAACCGGAGGAAGCGTCGTGCTAAAGCTTCCGGCGTTTCCGCGCGCGGTTCCCAAATGGCAGTGATACTGCAAGCGTAGCTCATCGGCGCCACTTCCGCGGGGTACTCAGAAGACCGCCGCACCCCGAGGAAAATGCCTGAATCACTGGTCGCCCCTGAGTGCGCTGGCGCGCTTGTGCATCAGCTCGCGTTCTCGCTCATTGCTGGTCAGCGCCGCCGCGCGTTCGAATTCTTGGCGTGCTTCGTCCTGGCGGCCAAGTTTCTCCAGAAGATCAGCGCGCACCGCCGGCAGGAGGTGGTAATGTCTGAGCGTGGCGTCGGACATGAGCGCATCGGTGATGTCGAGGCCGGCTTGCGGTCCGAATGCCATGCCCATCGCCAGGGCGCGGTTCAATTCCACCACTGGCGATGGCATGACGTGTCCGAGCGCCGTGTAAAGCGCTGCGATCCTTATCCAGTCGGTCTCCTCTGGGGTAAGCGCGCGCGCATGGCAGGCCGCAATTGCCGCTTGCAGCGTATAGATTCCGGCCTTTCCCAAATCCTGCGCCCTGCCAAGCGCTTCGAGCCCGTGCCGGATGAGAACATGGTCCCATTGCGCCCGGTCTTGGTCGAGAAGCAGAATCGGTTCGCCCTCGGGGCTGACCCGCGCGCCGAATCGCGAAGCTTGCAGCTCCATGAGCGCGACGAGCCCGTGGACTTCGGATTCGCCCGAGGCAAGATGCGCGAGAATGCGCCCGAGCCGCATCGCTTCCTCGCAGAGCTGCGGCCGCATCCAATCGCCGCCCCTCGTCGCCGTATATCCTTCGTTGAAGATCAGATAGATCACTTCCAGCACGGAGGGTAGGCGCTTTATCCGCTCTTCGCCGCGCGGCAGTTCGAAAGCCACGCCGGCCTCGGACAACGTGCGCTTGGCGCGCACGATGCGCTGCGCGATCGTCGGCTCGGGCAGGAGAAAGGCGCGTGCGATTTCCTGCGTGGTCAGCCCGCCCATCAGGCGCAGGCAGAGCGCGGCGCGCGCTTCCTTCGTCAGCACCGGATGGCAGGCGATGAAGATCAGGCGCAGCAGATCGTCGTCGACGGCCTCACTCTCGGAGAGCTCGGGCGCTTCTTCGATCTCGTCGTCCGCAATCAGATGTTGCTTTTCGGCGAGAAGCCGGTTGCGGCGGACGACGTCGATCGCGCGCCGCTTGCCGACCGTCGTGAGCCAGGCACCCGGGTTTTCGGGCACGCCGTCCTTCGGCCATTGGACGAGCGCCGCCACGAGCGCCTCCTGCGCCAATTCCTCGGCCAATCCGACATCCCGCACCACGCGGGCCAGCGCGGCCGTCACCTTTGCAGATTCGATCCGCCACATGGCGTCGATGGTGCGGGAAAGTTCGGACGATGGACTCAAAAGCGCTGCTCTCGCAAAAGAGCTTACTTGGTCTTGCCGATCTTCTCCATCAGCTCGCGCTCCTGCTGCGCAACCGCGGGCCCGAAGTCTTCCGGCTCGAAGATCTTGCGGATCTCGAGCACGTCGCCTGGCTCGGCGGGACAGCGGCGCGCCCATTCGATCGCTTCCTCGCGCGATTTCACCTGAAGCAGCCAATATCCGCCGACCGCTTCTTTGGCCTCCGCGAACGGTCCGTCGGTCACCACGGGCTTGCCTGTCGCAGGAAAGGTCAGGCGCACGGCTTTCTCCGGCGGATGCAGCCCGTCGAGCGCCAGCAGCACGCCGGCCTTCCGCAATTCTTCGTTGAACTTGCCCATCTTCTCCATCGCGTCGGCCGGCGGCACGAAATCCGCAGAAACCGGCCTTCTGTAAACGTCCGGGATCATCATCATCATGAATCGCATGTTCGTTCTCCTTGCTGGAAGCCGAGTGCTTCCGAAGAGACGTCGAGCGGGCGACACCCGGATCGACATCGCGGCAAGAAAATTTTGGCCCAGATGCGGTGCGGCGGCTGGGGACCGGTCGGAGCCAGTTTCAATGTTTGGGCGCAGATCCGCCCAGCGCGCGGATATACTCCGCTCGTTGCCCACGATGTCGGGGCTCGCGGCCGCAGATTACGCCAGCCCTGTCCCACCGGCGGCAGAGCTCCGGCCTCACCGAGGCCTCGCGATCGCACATCCCGGGCGCCGCGCAGCCTTCTTGCAATAGCTCCCTCGAAATCCAGCCCTCTTTCCCGGACGACGCGGAGCGTCGATCCGGGATCCAGGAGCAAACGGATCTTGGGCTAATCTTGCTGATCGTGAACCGCGGGATGGTGATGGTAGTGATGATGATGCCGCAGCCCCCAGCTCGACGCGATCGACGGACCGGCGGTCGCGCCCACGACGACGCCCGCCACAAGACCAACCGGACCCGCGACCACGGCCCCGGCGACGGCGCCGAGCGCGCCATCGACCGCGCGCTCCTGCGCGAACACGCAGCTTGGCGCAACCGTCATGGCTAGCACGAGGACAGGAAGAATTTTGCGCATCGCTCCCCCGATTCGGATGCCAGAATGCAATTCGAAACCTTAATTAAGACCTTAGAGCGGCGTTCCGGCCGAGATTGGCCGGCAGCTATCGACCGTGTATGGCGCAACCCTTCGCCGCCACATATGCAGAAATAGCTATACTCATCGACTGCCTGAGGATTGACCGCTAAATTCCTGTCGCTTAGTGGCTATTCCATAGAGGCCCCGGAAAACTGTCGCACTTGCCAATTTGTGACGGTCAAATGACAATCGGACCCCGGTTGTGAAGGTCAGATGACACGGAGGCTCCATGGCTCAATTACCGACCGCGACATTTCATGCGTCTGAAGTCGATCTGCATCTCACGAGCGATGGCAGTACGGCCATGCTGGTCCTTGCCAATGACTTGCGGGGTTTTGCGGTGACAATGCCGCGAACGGTGCTCGACGAATTGCACGCGCGCACGACCGAAGCGCTTGCCGAAAAGCGCAAGGCAAAGAAGCGCGGCTGATCTCCTCGCGCATTTGATCCAAGCGCGCCGAAATCAAAGAATCGAGACACTCACGAATCCGACCCGCATGTGCTCGGTGCTTTGCTCGATTATAGCCCGGGCGCGTTCTGCCGATCCCCTTCACTCGCCGGCAACTTGTATCCGCGCGTGCGCCTCTGGCGGATTCACGCGGAAGCCGGCAGTGCGCCTGCCGGCTTCACGTTTCCAGTCCCGAAGGTTCGCAGCAATCGGGTTTGGAGCTCAGTATTTCGCGACGACCGGAGCCGGAGGCGCGAAGATGTCGAAATGATAGCTGAAACCGCCCTGCACCACGCTCTCATCCGGACGCTGCCGATAGCTAAAGCCCGGGAAAGCGACAAGGGAGGTGTTCGTGAACACGCCGAAATCGGTATAGCGATAATCAGCGAAAACCGACCAGTTCGGATCGATCGCATATTCGATGCCGGCGCCCACCGTCCACCCAACTCGGTTATTGTTGATTGTCTCGCCGATTGCTGGCGTGAAATAGGTATATTTGAAGTCGCCGAATGCGACGCCGCCTTGTGCATAGATCAAGAGGCGATCGAAGGTTATGCCGGCGCGACCCAGGATGGCGGCATCGAAATCCTGACGCGAACGCGTGCCGTTGCCGTTGGGAAGCGTATAGCCGCCCCTGTTATCGGCCCCGTTGATGTCACCCTCAATCCCGAAGACGAATTGGCTCACCTGGTAATTAAAGCCAACGTGGCCGCCGCCAATCACGCCATTGGTCCGAAAGCCCTGGTTGAACCCGTCCGGAATGCCGGTCGCGGTGACGAGTTCCTCAGTCGTGTCGGTCCCCCATTCATAGCCGACCTGACCGCCGACATAGATACCGCTCCAGCTGAAAACCGGCGGGGGCGGAGGAGCGGCGAAAACCGGCGGGCCTTTCGTGTTGGGGAGGTCCGCGGCCAAAACGCCGCCCGTCATCAGACCGAACGCTGCCACCGACGCGACGAGGAGCTTCTTGAGCATGATGAAATCCCCCTCCAAAAACTTATGAAATCTTGAGCGGCTAGTCCGCCACGTGAGTCGTAGATTACGCGACCCCAACGTGCAGGAGGAGGCGAAAGTCGCGGATTCGTGTTCACCGCCGCGCGTTTTCTGCCGCCCTGTTACTCAATCGCCACAGGCCGGCATAGCCGAAAGCCCGCTGTACGCGGGAGGTCACGGGTCGCCGAGATGTTTGCGCAAGTTGCGGGCGCAGGTATTTCGAGAATCGAGAATCGCGACCGAAAACAGCGGAAGCCGGCAGCGCGCGCCTGCCGGCTTCACGTTCCAATCCCGAAGGTTCGCAGCAATCGGGGGTTGGAACTCAGTATTTGGCGACGACCGGTGCCGGCGGCGAGAACATATCGAATCTATAGCTGAAACCAGCCTCGACTCGATTGTCGCGCTCATGTTCGTGAACGCCAATCGTTCCGCTAACTGGCGGATTGGCTATGACGAAGTCGTAGCGGCCGTAATCCGTATAGCGATATTCGACGCGAACCGACCAATTGGGATCGATCGCATATTCGACGCCGCCGCCGGCCGTCCATCCGACACGGCCAAAGGTCGCGGTGTCAAAGAACGGTGCGGTTGGAGCATTGAAGCCGTTCTTGAAATCGGCGAAGGCAACGCCGCCCGTGCCATAGAACAGCACGCGATCCCAGGCCCAACCGATCCGGCCGCGAACCGATCCCTCGATATCAATTCGGGTTGTGTTGGTGATCAGGCCGGGCGCTAGCACCGCCTCAACCCCCGTGCCGCGATAGCTCGTCCCTTCGATGTCACCCTCGACACCGAAGACGAACTGGGCAACCTGATAATTGAAGCCGGCATGGCCACCACCAACGACGCCCTGGTCATTGTAGGTTGGCTCTCCAACAGCAACAAAGGGTGCAGGCGGTTCGGAATGGAGATCCCAGCCCGTCGTGCCCCACTGATAGCCGACCTGGCCGCCGATGTAGAAGCCGGTCCAGGAGAAGACCGGCGGCGGCGGAGGCGCCGCAAAAACCGGCGGGCCCTTTGTATTCGGAAGATCGGCGGCCAAAACGCCGCCAGTTGTGAGCCCGAGTGCCGCCACTGACGCGACGAGCAGCTTCTTGATCATGATAAAATCCCCCTCTGAAAAAATTTATAAAAAATTCGGCGGCGGTGCCGCTGCGTAAACCGGAAGCTATACTCGCTGAATGCGCACTTCCAGGCGAAAGTCACTCTTTTGCGTTGCTCGATTCGAAATTTCCCGAGTCTGTGCTTTCGCCGCCACAGGCCGGCCGCCTCGATGTTTCGCAAAAGCCGGCGCGGGCGCGAAGTGCAAGTCGCTCTCGCAACGCGGGGCACTCTGATTCAGCCCCGTTCAGGCCCGATCGGCATGCAAAGCCCCTACTGAGCTCGCCGCGAGAGCGATCATCGCCTTATCATTGATTTCAATCGCGTCAGCCGATCTCGCGCGGACAGGAGCAAACAGCCTCACCTCATGCGGCTTCGCAGGTTTCAAGCCGCCCCACGCGGCAGGCCCGCCCGATCGCCATATGCCTTTAGAAATGGACCCTGCGAAACAGGTAGATGAGGCAGAAGGCTATGATGACGAGGAGCAGCCCGATGCCGAGGATATAACGCGTCACATGCGGCGTGATCGCCTGGCGAGCCTGCGTGCCCGTCAAAACTGGAGCGTTGCGGTCTTCGTTGTGATCTCTTTCCATGGCTCGAGACCTCCCTTGACGCGGTTCAACGCGCCCCTAACTTCGCGGTTGCATAAAACGAGTGTTCGGCCGGGCGAACAACGCTCGGTGCTTGCGGACACGCTGAGCAAACGCTTATTTTATCGGTTATGCGCGACGAGCTGCTGATCAGGGACGTTTGGGAGAGGTGCCGCGCGAACGCGCTGCACGCGATGCGGCGCGGTGCGGAATTTTACCGTTACCCGCTTCTGCCCGAAGAGCCTGCTTCGATTTACGATACGTCGCTCGATCCCGAAGGTCGTCCGGTGACCGTCGACTGGCTGATCTTCAAATTCGAACGGCCGGGAGATGGAGATCAAAACGCCGTGATCAAAATCACGTGCGAGGGTCTCCTCGTTGAGACGGTCTAATGCGGGATTTCTAAAATCGATCAGGTTCGTGCTTTTGGAATCGGATCCAAAAGCATCGCGATCTAGTCTAGCCTGGATTGCCCGTGTTCGAACCGAAGGCGGACGTGCGCTCGTTGCGGATCGGGCGAGCTGATCGGCCAAGGAGACGCTCGTAGCAGCGGACATAATCGAGCGCCATTCGTTCGGCCGTAAACCGCCGCTCGAAAGCGGCGCGAACTTCGCGCCGGTCCAGACTGGCGAGCCGGCCGATTGCCGCGACGGCTTCGTCTTCCGTTTCGACGATGAACCCGCTCACTCCCTCCTCGACGACCTCAGGCACGGATCCGCACCGGAAGGCGATCACGGGCGTGCCGCAGGCCATCGCTTCGATCATGACGAGTCCGAAGGGTTCCGGCCAATGGATCGGAAATACGAGGGCGCTCGCATTGGCGAGAAACTCTCCTTTGCTTCGATCGTCCATTTCGCCCACGAGTTCGACAGCCGTGCCATCGACGAGCGGCGCAATAGTCTTGGCAAAATAGCTCTTCTCGCCGCGCGGCAGTTTGGCCGCGATCTTCAGCGGCATTCCGGCCGCCTTGGCGATTCGAATGGCAACTTCCGGGCCTTTGTCGGCGGTGAGGCGGCCCAGAAAGCCCAGGTACCTGCCGGGCTCAAAGGACGGCCGCAGCGAATCCGCCGGAAGGCCATGATAGACCGTGCCAAGCCAATCGGCTTGCGGGAGCGGGATTCGCTGGTGATCCGAAATCGATATGAAGGGCGCGTCCGGAAACAGATCGACGAGCGATCCAAGCCCGGGAAGATCGAGCCGGCCGTGCAAGGTCGTGAGAAAAGGAACATCGAGCCGGCGAAGCAAGGGAATATGCACCCAATCGATGTGGCAATGCAGGACGTCGAATTGCTTGGCTTGACGAGCCACCGCCTCGAGCAGACGAGCGTAGGCTGCCATCGGGTCCGACGGTCGTCTGCCGAGCCGAAGGGACTGCGGCCAGACGCCGACCAAATCGGCCGGAGCTTTTGAATCTGCGCTGGCGAACAATGTCACCTCATGGCCGAGCCTGACCAGCTCTTGCGTCAGCCATGCGACGACCCGTTCCGTTCCCCCGTAAAGCGCCGGCGGAACGCTTTCAGCAAGCGGTGCGATTTGGGCAATATGCATCCCCGCCTCTATGCAATTAATTTCGTTCAGACCGTGCCAAGACGTTCGTCAGCAAATCTATCCATTGTTCGAGCAGATGAGTGAGCAGATAGCGCTGGCGGACCGTTTCCCTCGCTTGAACGCCCAAGCTTTTGCCGAGTTGCGGGTTGTTCAGAAGCGCAACGGTCCGATCGGCCGCTTCCTCGACGGAATTGACAAGAAACCCGTTCTCGCCGTCGGCGATCTGGTGTCGAATTCCCCCCACATTGCCACCGATCACGGCGGCGCCTTTCCACATGGCTTCGGTGACGGTGAGCCCGAATCCTTCGCGGAGCGATTTTTGCAGGACCACCGACGCGCGCCGCTGGAGCGCATTGACGAGCTGCGGATCTTCCACTGCAAGCACGATAATGCGCTCGTCCACCGAGCTTTGGATGGTTTCGAGAATGATGTTGGATTCGGGATCGTCCAGGGCGGCGTTGCCGAGCAGCACGAGCGTGCAGTCGACATGTTGCCGGGCCCTTCGAACAGATTCGATGACGCCGAGCGGATCCTTCCAGCGATCAAATCTCGAGATCTGCGTCACGATAGGCAGGTCGGTCGGGATCCGGTGAAGTGCCAGGGATTGCGCGATCACGTCATCGCTCAGCTCGCAATTCTTGGCCGAGAACGGATCGATTGCAGGCGTCATGAAGTGCTGATCGATCGGCAGGTTTTGCCGGTATTCGGGCAGGCTGAATATCGCGGCGTCATAGTCCGCAACAAAGCCGCGAACATAGTCCCAGACAGGCGGATGCGGTCTCGAAAGATCGACGTGGCATTGCCAGATCCACGGCGCAGCGCGGCCCCTGAAACGCCTTATGATGGGGAGCGGCTGCGGATCGTGAACGATGACGGCATCGCAATCCTCGAGGTGCAGACGAATAGCGTTTTCGTAGGCAACCTGCTCGTAGCAGGCCTTGTCCTCAGGCGAGAGGACGAGCGCCTCGCCCTGTAGCCCGTTGTGGATCTTCTTCGTGCACTGGAAGAACTCCGGCGTCCCTTGAATCATTCTCCAACCCGTTTCGATCCCTACCGTGTTCATCAAGAGCGTCAGGGGCGTGAGGATCTCGGTGACGCCGCCTCCATAGAAAGTCGAACTGATGTGGACGACATGGGCGCCGCTGAGAATTGCCGCTTTCTTTACGATCCGGTCGATCGTCTCGCGTCCGATCAACGGTTCATAATCATTGAGGGAATGAAGGCCGAGGCTGTGGGGCACTTGCATGAGAGATTCGGGCATCGAAAATCCACATTATCAATGCTCCAGAACACGCGCTGGACCGGTAGGTTCCTGGATTGAAGTCGCGCGCGTCCTTCGCCTCCCGGCTCGGCGGAAAATGGGGCAACCGTGGGCGTGACGTTAACGCTTTGCGTGAAGCGATGGTGAGGAGATCGCGGCGCGCGGCCCTGTGATGGAACTCTGCCGCTGCCTTTCGGGTTGATCTGCCGGGACTTTCGTCAACACTCCTCGATATCGACGGCTCGAAGGTAACCGGCATGCGCATGAAAGATCGCGTCATCCGGGGTCGCAGCATTTGCTATGTTCCGCCGCTCGCACGCCGCCTTGATTGGCAGGCATGCTGCGCGCGTGCGAGAGAATTGGGGTTCGATCATGTTGCGATCGCGCCGCCTTTCGCGCCGGGCCCTTACGGGAATCCTTTTCTTGCCGGCGATCTCTCTATCGCTCAAGCCGATTTGAGTGCCGATCTCGCCACCCGGTCGCTTGAAGAAACCATCTCGCGCCTCGTCGAGATCTGCCAAGCCAATGAGCTCGGGCTCCTGCTGGACGTCGTTGCCGACCGTGTCGATGCGAATGGCGCAATCGCCCGGGCCTATCGCGACGTTTTCGAGGAGGCCGCGGCGGGAACGCTCGATCCGCGTGCAGAGCGCCAGCTTTTCGGCGCGGCTTTGGCCCGTTTTGACAGGCCCGAGCAGGCAGACCGTCTCGGCGCTCTCTGGACGGATCGGCTGCGCACTCTGCTGGATCTCGGCGTCGCCGGCTTTCGCTTTCTCTATCCGACGACCCTCCCGGCTTGGCTTTGGTCCTCTCTGATCGGCGCGCTGCGCACGTCAGCACCCGAATTAATCGCCCTCGCCTTCACGCCGGGCTCGGTCTGGCGCAGTGTCGAAATGCTCGCCCCGGTTGGATTCGACGGCGTCTTCTCTTCTCTCGCGTGGTGGGATCGGCACGCGAATTGGTTCGTCGAGGAACTCGAGCTTCTGCGTGGCATCGCTCCGATCATCGCCTGTCCCGAAATTCTGCCGATCGGAGGACGGGAGCTTTCGCGGGACTTGCGACACTTTTGTCAGATGCTCGACATCGCGGCGGTGACCGCGGACGCGCTGATGATTCCGATCAAGTTCGCAGAGGCGCCGGAGCTTGTGCTTTTGGAGAAGCCCATACGCATGAGCATTGCGCGCCTTGAACAGGTCCTTTCCAAGCGAACGACAGGCGCGATCCGGCCGCTGAGCGACGCGGGCGAAAGCGTCACGGCCTTGATCCGTCACGATGGCGCCTATCCGGGCGACAGCAAAAGGGCCTGCATCACCCTGATCAACACCGATCTCGGCCAGGAGCGCGCAACTGGCATGAGCCTCGATCCCTTGCCGCCCGCCGCGGGCGCTCCTTTGGGCCGACCCTCTGCACTCGAGCGGACGAGAGATGTGTTTGCGCCGCTCGCGCCCGGCGAAGTTCGCCTGGTCGAAGTACAAAAGCTCCCGTCCATCAAGCGACGCCAACATGCGCGCGACCTCGCGCGTGCCGTCGAGGCGCCGCGGATCGTCATAGAAAAACTTGCGCCCGCGGTCGATGGCGGCGCTTTCCCGACCAAACGCCTGTCCGGCGAACCCGTTGTCGCCGAAGCCGACATCTTCGCCGACGGGCATAGCGTGATCGACGCGGACCTTTTGTGGAAAGCCGGGGACGAACCGGAATGGCAGCGCGTGCCTATGCGCCTGCGCGAGAACGACCGCTGGCGCGCGGCTTTCACGCCCGGCCGAATCGGACCCTTTTCTTTCACAATCGAGGCTTGGATCGACGATTTCGGCGGGCTCCGCCATGACATTGACGTCAAACGGCAGGCGGGGGCGGACTTCAGCCTCGAGGTCGAAGAAGCAAAAAACCTCGTCGCCTCTGCCGCGGCCGAAGCGCCGGACGATTCTCCCGTGCGCGATGTTCACAATCGCCTGGCTCGCGCGAACGCAGAGAATGCCGTCGATCTCATCCTCGCGCCTGAAGCGGCAAGCGCGATGCGCCAAGCGGGGGCCCGCAGCTCCTTGACGCGGCATCCGGCAGCGATTCCGGTCGAGGTCGAACGCCCGCAGGCCGGGTTTGCCGCTTGGTACGAACTTTTTCCACGCTCGGCCTCGCCCATCGCGGGTCGCCACGGAACCTTCGACGACGTCATCGGGCGCCTGCCGAACATTGCCGCTATGGGTTTCGATGTCCTTTACTTGCCGCCTATCCATCCGATCGGCCGCACCAATCGCAAGGGGCGCAACAATGCTCTCACCGCGCATGCCGATGATCCGGGCAGTCCTTACGCGATTGGCGCGGAAGAAGGCGGGCATGACGCCATCCATCCCGAGCTCGGCAGTTTCGGAGATTTCCAGCGGCTCATCGCGGCGGCCGACGATCACGGCATTGAGCTGTCGCTCGATTTCGCCATCCAATGTTCGCCCGACCATCCATGGTTGAAGGAACATCCGGGCTGGTTTCGCTGGCGCGCCGACGGCTCGCTGCGGTTTGCCGAAAATCCTCCAAAAAAATACGAAGATATCGTCAACGTCGATTTCTACGGCGAAGACGCGAAACATCTATGGACGGCGCTGCGTGACATCGTCCTCTTCTGGATCGATCACGGCATCCGGATTTTCCGAGTCGATAATCCGCACACGAAGCCTCTGCCCTTCTGGGAATGGCTGATCGGCGAGGTTCGCGCCCGCCACCCGAAAGCAATCTTCCTCTCCGAAGCGTTCACGCGTCCGAAGATGATGTACCGGCTGGCGAAGATCGGCTTCTCTCAATCCTATACCTATTTCACCTGGCGCAACAGCAAGCAGGAGCTGATCGATTATCTTCGCGAGCTGACGAGCGAGCCTGCCGTCGATTTCTTTCGTCCGCATTTTTTCGTCAACACGCCGGATATCAATCCCTTCTATTTGCAGCACTCCGGCCGCGCCGGGTTTCTCATCCGCGCCGCACTGGCCGCGACGCTTTCCGGTCTCTGGGGGATTTATTCCGGGTTCGAGCTCTGCGAAGCCGCCGCTTTGCCGGGCCGCGAAGAATATCTCGATGCCGAGAAATACGAACTCAAACATCGCGATTTCGGTGCGCCGGGCAATATCACGGCGGAGATTGCAATGCTCAATCGCCTGCGCAGGGCACATCCCGCTCTACAGAGCCACAAGGGATTGAAATTCTACAACGCCTATAACGACCAAGTGCTCGCCTACGGCAAGCCGTCGGCAACGGGCGCCGACATGATCTTCGTTGCCGTCAATCTCGACCCGCATCATGCCCAAGAGGCGACGTTCGAAGTCCCGCTTTGGGAATGGGGCCTTCCGGACAGCGGATCGGTGCTCGTGGAGAATTTGCTGCAAGACGGCGCGCGGACGGTTTGGCAAGGAAAATTGCAATCCGTTCGGCTCGATCCCGCGAGCTTGCCCTATGCGATCTGGCGCATTGCTCCTCTCGCCGGAGGTCGCGCATGAACGTTCAGCCGGACGTCATAAGTTTCGCGGCGCAGGACAGTCTTTGGTACAAAGACGCCGTCATCTATCAGCTGCACGTGAAATCCTTTTGCGATTCGAACGGCGACGGGATCGGCGACTTCCCGGGGCTGATCTCCAAGCTCGATTACATCGCCAATCTCGGCGTCACCGCGGTCTGGCTGCTGCCGTTTTATCCTTCTCCGCGGCTCGACGATGGTTACGACATCAGCGACTATCGATCCGTCCATCCCGACTACGGCACGATGGCCGACGTGCGGCGTTTCATTCATGCCGCGCACGCGCGTGGCATAAGAGTCATCACCGAACTCGTCATCAATCACACATCCGACCAACATCCGTGGTTTCAACGCGCGCGCTTGGCGAAGCCCGGATCCATGACGCGCGACTATTACGTCTGGTCGGATACCGATCAGAAATATGCCGGAACGCGCATCATCTTCATCGATAGCGAGCGGTCCAATTGGACCTGGGATCGCGTCGCCGGCGCATTCTATTGGCACCGCTTCTATTCGCATCAGCCAGATTTGAACTACGACAACCCGCGCGTCCTGAAGGAAATGCTGCGGGTCATGCGATTCTGGCTCGAGATCGGCGTCGACGGATTCCGTCTCGATGCTGTCCCCTATCTCATCGAACGCGAAGGCACGAGCAGCGAAAGCCTGCCTGAAACGCATGCCGTCCTGCGGCAAATCCGGGCTGCACTCGACGCGCGGTTTCCCGGAAAGCTCCTGCTCGCGGAAGCCAATCAATGGCCGGAATATGCGAAAGATTATTTCGGCGAGGGCGACGAATGCCACATGGCGTTTCATTTTCCGCTGATGCCGCGCATGTATATGGCGATCGGGCGCGAGGACAGGTTTCCGATCACCGACATCATGCGGCAGACGCCGCCGATCCCCGAGAACTGCCAGTGGGCCATTTTCTTGCGCAACCACGACGAGCTGACGCTTGAAATGGTCACCGACATGGAACGCGATTATCTTTGGGAGACCTATGCCGCCGACCGGCGCGCGCGGCTCAATCTCGGCATTCGCCGCCGCCTCGCCCCGCTGCTCGAGCGGGACCGGCGCCGCATCGAGCTCATGAACTTCCTTCTCCTGTCGATGCCGGGGACTCCCGTCATCTATTACGGCGACGAGATCGGCATGGGCGACAATATCCACCTCGGCGACAGAAACGGCGTGCGCACGCCGATGCAATGGAGCCCGGACCGCAACGCCGGCTTCTCGAGGGCCGATCCGGCGAGCCTCGTTCTGCCGCCCATCATGGACCCGCTTTACGGCTATGAAGCGGTCAACGTCGAAGCGCAAAGCCGCGACCCGCATTCGCTGCTCAATTGGATGCGGCGCATGCTGGCAGTGCGGCGCGAGCATCGCGCCTTCGGACGCGGCACACTGCGATTTCTTTATCCGAAGAACCGCAAGGTTCTCGCTTATCTGCGCGAAGACGCGGACGAGAAGATCCTTTGCGTCGCCAATCTCGCCCATAGTCCGCAGGCCGTCGAACTCGACCTTTCGGAATATGCCGAATGGGTCCCGGTCGAGCTCAACAATGGATCGCTTTTCCCGCCGATCGGCCAATTGACCTATCTGCTTACCCTTCCACCTTATGGATTCTACTGGTTTCTTCTCGCTCGCGAGGGCGACTGGCCGGCGTGGCATACGCCGGCGCCGGAGCCAATGCCCGAATATCTGACCTTTGTCCTGCGTGGCGGGCTCGCCAACGTCCTGACGAAGACCGAGCGGGGCCGGTTCGAACGCGAAGTCCTCCCCCCCTATCTCGGCAAGCGCCGCTGGTTCTCGGCGAAAGACGAGACGCTTAGAGAGGTGCGCGTCATCGATCTCGCGCGCATCCCGGGGACGCAGCGCGAGATGTTTTTCTGCGAATTGGAAACGCGAACGAATTCCGGCACGGCGCGTTGGCTGCTGCCGCTGGCCATCGTCTGGGAAGACGAATCCATGCCGGCGCTCCCGAGTCAGTTGGCGCTGGCGCGCGTACGGCAGGACCGGCGTGTGGGTCTCCTGACGGACGCTTTCGCCACGGCCGAATTCGCTCGGGGCGCGGCGCAAGCGCTGGCCGACGGTTTCCGGCTTGCCCTGCCTGCCGGTCAAATCCGCTTCGAGCCGCTGCCGCAAGGCGTCGAAGCGCTGCGGCTGCCGCAAAATGCCGAGGTCAATTGGATCACGGCTGAGCAGTCGAATAGCTCTCTGGTGATCGCCGATGCGGTCATGTTGAAAATGTTCCGGCGCATTTCGAGCGGCCGGCATCCAGAAGTCGAAATGGGCCGCTATCTGACCAATCACGGCTTCGCCAATTCACCGCCTCTTCTCGGAGAGATCGTCCATGTTGCCGAGGACGGCACGCGTTCCTCGCTCGCGATCGCGCAAGGCTATATTCCAAATCAAGGGGACGCCTGGACGTGGCTGATCGACGATCTCGCCCGCACGCTCGATGCGCTTACGGCTTCGGAGAGCAGCGCAGAGACGGAGCATATGACGGATTACATGGCTCTGGCTTCGATCATCGGTCAGCGCCTTGCCGAAATGCATTGCATTCTGGCGCAGGCGACGGACGACCCTGATTTTGCACCGGAAGGGGCGAGCGCCGACGACGTCGAAAGATGGTTCTCGCGCGCGCGCAACGAACTCGACAGAGCGATCAAGGTCGTGAAACAGCACAAATGGGACCGGCCGGAAGACCGCGCCCGCGCGACCATGCTGCAGGAACGCTATTCCGAGCTCCTTGCCAAGCTGGAGAATTTGGCGCGCGAGGCGCATGGCGCGCTCATGTGCCGGATCCACGGCGACTTCCACCTGGGTCAGGTTCTGGTTGTGGGTTCTGACGCTTATATCATCGACTTCGAAGGCGAGCCGGCTAGCCCGCTCGAGGAGCGCCGCCGCAAGAGCAGTCCGTTGCGCGACGTTGCCGGCCTGCTGCGGTCGTTCGATTACGCGGCCGCCACCGTCACCAATCGCAAGACGGCCGGCGCGGTCCCCGTCGCCGGGGAATTGAGAGAACATCTTCTGGCGCGCTTCCGCATCCGGACGCGCGACGCATTCCTCGCAGCCTACAGGAACGCCAGAAGCGCCTGCGGCGAGCCCTTCAACGATAGTTTGCTCGATCTCTTCATGCTCGAGAAGTCGGCTTACGAGATTCGCTACGAAGCAGCCAACCGGCCGAGCTGGGCGCCCATCCCGCTCGAAGGGCTTGCGAGCCTGGCTGAACGTCTCCTTGGAGGCGAGCGTGTCCCATACTGACCTTGCTTCCGACTGGCACCTCAATCGCCCTGATGCCGAGAGGCTGGCCACGCTCGCACCGATCGATCCTTTTGCGATCCTCGGGCCCCATCCGCACCCGAACGGCCGGCTTGTGCGGGCCTTCGTGCCGGGCGCGCACTCGGTCGACGTTTTGAGCCGAGCCGACCGCAAGCCGCTCGCCAAGCTGGAAAGGGGTGCGGTCGACGGCCTGTTCGAGGGTGTCACGCGCGGGGACGAACCTTATCTCCTGCGAATCTCCTGGCCCACGGCGACGCAAGAGGTGGAGGATCCTTATTCCTTCGGCCTCTTGCTTGGCGATGACGATCTCTATCTCTTCAACGAGGGGCGTCATTTTGATTTGGGCCGCGTCTTCGGCGCGCAAGTTACGACGGTCGATGGCGTACCGGGCGTGCGATTTGCCGTCTGGGCGCCCAATGCGCGCCGCGTGGCCGTAGTCGGCGATTTCAATAGCTGGGACGCGCGGCGCCATCCGATGCGGGCGCGCTATCCGTCCGGCGTCTGGGAATTGTTCGTGCCGCGCATAGACCCCGGACAACGCTATAAGTTCGACCTGATCGGCCCGAATGGCGAGCACCTCCCGCAAAAGGCCGATCCAATCGCGCTCGAAAGCGAAAGGCCGCCGGCAACGGCTTCGGTCGTCTCGCAACCCGTCGAGCCGATCTTTCGCGATCGGGATTGGATGGAGATGCGCGCGCAGAGGCATGCCGTCAATGCGCCGATCTCGATCTACGAAGTTCACCTTGGTTCCTGGCTCCATAGCGGCGAGGCAAGCGCCTGGGAGACGGCGATCGAGCGGCTCGTTCCCTACGTCAAGGAAATGGGATTTACCCATCTCGAATTGCTGCCCATTTCCGAATATCCGTTTGGCGGCTCCTGGGGCTATCAGCCTCTCGGGCTCTTTGCGGCGAGCAGCCGCTACGGCAAGCCGATCGATTTCGCTCGCCTCGTCGATACCGCGCACCGCGCCGGAATTGGCGTGATCGTCGATTGGGTCGCGGGGCATTTTCCCACCGATGCGCACGGGCTCGCCCGCTTCGACGGCAGCGCGCTCTATGAACATCTCGATCCGCGCGAAGGCTTTCACCACGATTGGAATACGTTCATCTACAATTTCGGCCGGCGCGAGGTGCAAGGATTCTTGATCGCCAGCGCGCTCTACTGGCTCGAAAATTTCCACGTCGACGGTCTGCGGGTCGATGCGGTCGCCTCGATGCTCTATCGCGATTACAGCCGCAAGCCCGGCGAATGGATTCCGAACATTTACGGCGGCCGCGAAAATCTCGAGGCGATCGGCTTCATCCGGCATCTCAATTCGGTGGTGGCCGAAAGATGTCCGGGCGCCATGATGATTGCCGAGGAATCGACTGCCTGGCCAGGCGTGAGCCGCCCGATCGCAGAAGGCGGTCTCGGCTTTTCCTACAAGTGGAACATGGGCTGGATGCACGACACGTTGCGCTACATGGCGCACGATCCCGTGCATCGTCCCTGGCACCATGACGACATCACGTTCGGTCTGCTCTACGCCTTTTCCGAACGTTTCATTCTCCCGCTCTCGCATGATGAGGTCGTGCACGGAAAAGGCTCGCTCCTCGCCAAAATGCCGGGAGATGCCTGGCAGCGCTTCGCAAATCTGCGCGCTTATCTCAGCTTCATGTGGGCGCATCCCGGCAAGAAACTGCTCTTTATGGGAGGAGAACTGGCGCAGGAGCACGAATGGTCGCATGACGCGGAAGTCGAGTGGTTTCGGCTCAATGAGCCGAACCATCTTGGCGTCCAGCGGCTCGTGCGCGACCTCAACCGGATCTACGCAAGCGAGGGCGCGCTGCATCAGAAGGACGCGGAGCCCGCGGGTTTCCGCTGGGTGATCGGCGACGACCGGGCGAATTCGGTCTTCGCCTTCCTCCGTTTCGGCGCCGAAAGCGCCCCACCTATTCTTGCGGTTTGCAACATGACGCCTGTGCCCCGCCGGAACTACCGCATCGGCGTACCTCGGGCGGGGCTCTGGCGCGAAATATTCAACAGCGACGCCGAGATCTACGGCGGCTCGAACGTAGGCAACGCCGGGTCAGTTCCCGCGCAATCGGTGCCGATGCACGGCGAGCCGCAATCGCTCGACCTCGTCTTGCCGCCGCTCGCGGTCGTTCTGTTGCGGCAAGAGGGTTGAGAATGGCCGATCACGCCCCGCCGGAATTGCTGCCCGGCTCGCCTTATCCGCTTGGCGCGACGTGGGACGGGCTCGGGACGAATTTTGCGGTTTTTTCGGCGCACGCCGAAGCAATCGATCTCTGCCTCTTCGATCCCTCAGGCCGCCGAGAAATCGCTCGCCTGCGAATGCCCGAATGTACGGATGAAGTCTGGCACGGCTATCTGCCGAATGCCGGCGTCGGCCTGATCTATGGATACCGCGCCTACGGCCCTTACGAACCTCATAACGGCCATCGCTTCAATCCGCACAAGCTCCTCCTCGATCCTTATGCGCGTGCGCTTGCCGGCGAGCTCAGATGGTCCGACGCCCTCTTCGGCTATCGAGTGAATTCGGCCCGCGCCGACCTCTCGTTCGATCGGCGCGACAGCGCGCCGGGCGCTTTGAAGAGCGTCGTCACCGACGAGACGTTCAATTGGGGCGACGATCGCCCGCCCGCCACGCCCTGGGCAAACACCGTGATCTACGAAGCGCACGTGCGCGGCTTGACCATGCTGCGCGGCGACTTGCTTCCTCCGGAACGCGGCACATTCGCGGCGCTTTCGGAACCGCGGATCATCGACTATTTGCGCAAGCTTGGAATTACCGCCATCGAGCTTATGCCGATCCATGCCTTCATCGACGACAGATTGCTGCTGCAAAAGGGTCTACGCAATTACTGGGGCTACAATACGATCGGGTTTTTCGCGGTCGAGCCGCGCTATCTTGCAACCGGATTCTCGAACGAGATGCGGGTCGCGGTCAGGCGGCTGCATGCTGCCGGAATCGAGGTCTTTCTCGACGTTGTCTATAATCACAGCGCGGAAGGCAGCGAGCTCGGACCGACGCTGTCGTTCCGGGGCCTCGACAACGCGAGCTATTATCGGCTCGACCCCGGCAATCGCCGCCATTGCGTGAATGATACGGGAACCGGCAACACGCTGAACCTTTCGCACCCGCGCGTATTGCAGATGGTGATGGATTCCCTGCGCTATTGGGTAACCTCGTTTCACGTCGACGGATTCCGCTTCGATCTCGGGGTAACCCTCGGACGCGAGGCGCACGGCTTTGATTCGGGCGCCGGATTTTTCGACGCACTCCGGCAGGATCCGGTGCTCGCGCGCGTCAAGCTGATTTCCGAGCCTTGGGATCTCGGTCCGGGAGGCTATCAACTCGGACAACATCCGCCTGGTTTCGCTGAATGGAACGATCGCTTTCGTGATGGCGTACGCAGATTCTGGCGTGGCGATCCCGGCCAGCGCCCGGATTTTGCCGCGCGGCTTGCGGGCTCGAGCGATCTCTTCGATCGCCGAGCGCGCCGGCCATGGGCTTCGATCAATTATATTGCCTCGCATGACGGGTTCACCTTGGCCGACACCGTCAGCTATGCCGAGCGGCATAACGAGGCCAATGAAGAAAACAATCAGGATGGACCCGCAGAGAACTATTCCTGCAATTGGGGCGTTGAGGGCCCGACCGACGATCTCAAGATCATCGCCACCCGCGGACGAATTCTACGCTCCATGCTCTCGACGCTCTTCTTTGCGCACGGCACCCCGATGTTGCTGGCGGGCGATGAATTCGGGCGCACGCAACGCGGCAATAACAATGCCTATTGTCAGGACAACGAATTGTCGTGGATCGATTGGAACGAGGCTTCATCGGCGGAAGGCGAGGTCTTGATCAAATTCGTCGCGCGGCTGATCGCATTGCGCCGGCAATATTCGATTCTGCGGTCTCGCTATTTCATGCATGCCAGGGAGGAGCCGGCGAAGCACGTTTCCGACATATCCTGGTTCAACCGCCGCGGCGAGCCCATACCGGTCGACGCCTGGAACGATCCTGAGTTGCGCGTGCTGGTTTTGCGCCGAGCGCAACGCGTCGGCGATCGGGTCGAGGCGCTAAGCTACTTGATCAACCCACGGTCGGAAAGAAAAGGATTTCGTCTGCCCCCACCCTATGCGCCGACGCGCGTCTTGCTCGATACGGATAATCCGCGGCTCGAGCCTTTCGACCTCGAAGGCGACCAATATGAACTTGCTCCGCACAGCGCCGCTCTGCTGCTGAGCTTTTATGAAACGAAGCAATGAACGATGCTGCCTACGCCAGGGAACTGCCGTTTGGGGCGGCGCTGATCGCAGAAGATCGCACCCTGTTCCGCCTATTTGCGCCTGCGCAAAGCCGGATCTCGCTCGAGATTAAAGGCGCCGCCCCGCAAGACATGGAGCGTCGCGACGACGGCTGGTTCGAGCTCGAAGCCGAATGTGGGGCCGGAACGGCCTATCGCTATCGGCTCGAAACCGGCCAAGCGGTGCCCGACCCGGCTTCTCGCGCGCAGGAAAGCGATCCGCACGGATGGAGCCTCGTTGTCGATCCGAACCAGTATAAATGGCGCAATGCCGACTGGCGCGGCCGGCCCTGGCGCGAAACAATCCTCTATGAATTGCACTGCGGATTGCTGGGCGGCTTTTCGGGAGTCGCGAGCGCCCTGCCGCGCCTCAAGGAGCTCGGGATCACGGCCGTCGAATTGATGCCGATCGCCGATTTCTCCGGCTGCCGCAACTGGGGATATGACGGCGTTCTGCCTTTTGCGCCGGATCGCGCCTACGGATCGGTCGAGGAGCTGAAAAAACTCATCGATTCCGCCCACGAGCTCGGGCTGATGATGTTTCTCGACGTCGTCTACAATCACTTCGGGCCGGACGGCAATTACATCGCCCAGTACGCGCCGGAGATGTTTCGCGACGATTATCATACGCCCTGGGGCTCGGGTATCGATTTCCGGCGCGCCGAGGTGCGCCGCTTCTTCATCGAAAATGCGCTTTATTGGCTGATCGAATTTAGGTTCGACGGCCTGCGTTTCGATGCCGTCCATGCGATCTCCGAAGAGGACTGGCTGGAGGAAATGGCGGTCGAGATTCGCGCCACGATCGAGCCTGGCCGGCACGTCCATCTCGTCCTCGAACACGACGGCAATATCGCGCGCCTTTTGCGCGGCAAGTTCGATGCGCAGTGGAACGACGACCTCCACCATGTGGTCCATGTTCTTCTGACCGGCGAGCACGAAGGCTATTATGTCGATTATCGCGACGGCGCGAGAAAGCTCGCCAAGGGGCTCGCCGAGGGCTTCGTCTACCAGGGCGAGCCTTCCGCCTATCGCGATGGCGCGCCGCGCGGAACGCCGAGCGCCGATCTTCCGCCGACCGCTTTCGTCTTTTTCCTGCAGAATCACGATCAGATCGGCAATCGCGCCCTTGGCGAAAGGCTGACGGCGCTCGCCGACACCGCAGCGCTTGAAGCCGCTATCGCGTTGCAAATGCTCGCCCCGCAGATTCCGCTGCTCTTCATGGGAGAGGAAGATGCAAGCCGCACGCCGTTTCTGTTCTTTACGGATTACCGGGGTGAACTCGCCCGGGCGGTTCGCGAAGGACGGCAGCGGGAATTCGCTCGCTTCAAGGCTTTCGCAGACCGCGAGAGACAGGAGCAGATTCCAGATCCGAATTCGCTCGCGACTTTCGAGGGTTCGCGACCCGTGCCCGATCGCTCGCAGGCTTCGTCGCGCTTTTCTCTTTACCGTCGGTTGCTCGCCCTGCGTCACGCCGAGATCGCGCCGCGGCTCGAAGGAGCCCATTCGCTCTGGGCGAAAGCGCTTGGCGAAGCTGCGGTTACCGCGAAATGGCGGATGGGCGATGGCGCCGTTCTCTCGCTCTCGACAAATCTTGGATCTCTCCCGGCGCAGATCGATCCCCCTTCTGGCCGCGTGCTCTTCGAGAGCCGTAAAGGCGCCGCCGCATTGGCGCTCACAGGGACCCTGCCCGGGCATGCGACGATCGCGTTCCTGGAGATTGCGACGTGAGCCCGCCAAATCTGTCGTGGCTCGCGCGCGAAGTTGGAATTGCGGTCAATTGGACCAATGCGGCGGGCGAGCGCCGGCGTGTGTCCCCCGACACTTTGCGTCACATTCTGAAGGCGCTCGGCTTTGCCTGCGACACGCCGGCAGAACTTGCGGAAAGCTGCGATCGCATAAGGGCAGAGCGCGCCTCGCGTCCGCCGCGCTTTATCACTGCGGAAGCAGGGCGAGAGATCGCGATCGAGCTGGCCGGGAGCACGCGCGGCAAGCTCCTGCTCGAGGACGGAAGCGAAGCGGACGTTACGTTGAAAGAAAGCGAAAGCGGATCTTCGCTTCTGCCCGCAATTGCACAGCCCGGCTATCATCAGTTCCTGACGGACGAGGTGGCGCTCCGCATTGCCGTTGCGCCGGCGCGATGTTTCGCATTCGCTGATGCTGCGCAAAATCGCGGGCTCTGGGGTCTTTCCGCGCAAGTTTACGGCTTGCGGCGCCCCGGCGACGGCGGCATCGGCGACACGACCTCGGTGGGCCAATTGGCGCAGGCCGCCGCCGCGCATGGCGCGGACGCTATTGCATTGAGCCCGATGCATGCGCTCTTCAGCGCCCAGCCCTGCAAGTTCAGCCCGTATTCGCCGTCGCACCGGCTGATGCTCAATCCGCTCCTCGCCGACCCGGCCTCTCTATTCGGAAGCGATTTTGTGACCCGAGCGGGCGAGCTTCCTGCGAGGATAGACGCCCTCGAATCGCTTGCACTCATAGATTGGCCCGAGGCTGCCGCGCAGAAGCTTGCTCTTTTGCGCCAGCTCTTCGAGAACTTTCTGCAAGGCGATCAGGTGAGCGCTTTGATGAGCGACTTTTGCGACTTTCGCCGGTCGGGCGCCGATCTCCTCGAGCGCCACGCGCGTTTCGAGGCCTTGCAGGCCGAGCTCATGTCTCGCGATCCGAAAGCCGCCGACTGGCGCAATTGGACGCCCGATTTGCGCGACCCTGCAAGTGCCGAAGTCGCCGCCTTCGCGCGCATGCATGAACGCGAGGTCCTCTTCCACATATTCCTCCAGTGGATGGCCGATCGCGCCCTTGCCGAGGCGCAAGCAAGATCGAAGCAGGCCGGCATGCGAATCGGGCTCATCGCGGATCTCGCGGTCGGCACGGAGGCGAGCGGGAGCGAGGCCTGGGCATGCCAGGGCGATCTTCTCCTCGGACTGAGCGTCGGCGCGCCGCCCGATGCATTCAATCCGGATGGACAGAATTGGGGACTGACGTCCTTATCGCCGCAGGCTCTGCTCGCCAGGGATTTCGAACCTTTCCTCGCCACGTTGCGCACGCTGATGCGCCACGCGGGCGGCGTGCGGATCGATCACGTCATGGGCTTGAGGCGCCTCTGGGTCATTCCTGCCGCGACATCTTCGAACGAAGGCGCCTATCTCGCTTATCCTTTCGACGATCTCCTGCGTCTGATCCGGCTCGAATCCTTTCGCAATCGCGCAATTATCATTGGCGAAGACCTCGGCACCGTTCCCGCCGGCTTTCGTAAAATATTGGCCGAGGTCGGGATCGCGGGAATGGATGTCCTATGGTTCGCGCGTAAGGACGGCGAGTTTCTTCCGCCGAACCGATGGAGAAGGGACGCGCTCGCCATGACGAGCACGCACGATCTTCCGACAATCGCCGGCTGGTGGAAAGGCAAGGACATCGCGGTCCGCAAAAGTCTCGGCTTGCTCGCAGAAGGCGAGGGACAGAAGGAACTGCGCCATCGTGCTCAGGACCGAGAAGATCTCTCCGACGCTTTCCAGAAAGCGGGGGTCTCGCCCGAGCCTTCGGTCGCCTCGCCCGTAGACGCGGCGATCGCATTCGTCGCCAAGACGCCGGCGCCCCTCGCTCTCATCCCGCTCGAAGACATGCTCGGGTTGGAAGAGCAGCCGAATTTACCAGGCACGATCGACCAATATCCGAATTGGCGGCGACGCTATCCCTGCAATACGCATGAGATCTTCGACGATCCTGCCGTGTCGGCGCGCGCTGAGACGCTCGCAAACAGACATACGCCATGACCGTTCCGCGTGCGACCATGCGGCTCCAATTCCATCGCGGGTTCACCTTCGACGATGCGATCGCCATCGTCCCGTATCTCGATGCGCTGAACATCAGCCATCTCTACGCTTCGCCGATCCTCAAAGCGCGGACCGGCTCCCTGCACGGCTATGATGTGGTCGATCCGACGCAGCTCAATCCGGAGCTCGGCGGCGAACCGGCCTTTCGCCGGCTCGTCGCTGCCTTACGTGCTCGCGGTCTCGGAATTATCGTCGATATCGTTCCCAATCACATGGCGATCGGCGCTGAGAATCCGTGGTGGCTCGATGTCTTGAGGCTTGGGCATGAAAGCCGCTTCGCCGCCTTTTTCGATATCGATTGGGAGGCGGAAGATCCTGGCTTGCGCGGAAAAATCCTCGTTCCGATCCTCGGGAAGCCTTACGGCGAGGCGCTCGACAGCGGCGAGATCGAGCTTGCCTTCAATGAGGCGCTTGGCCGGTACGAGGCGCGCTATTTCGACCACATCCTGCCGCTCTCGCCAAATTCGCGCGTCGAAAGGCTCGATGCCTATGATGCCGCGACGGCGGCGGGACGTCGGCGCCTTCATGATCTGCTGGAACAGCAGAATTTTCGCCTCGCTTTCTGGCGCATCGCCAATGATGCCATCAATTGGCGGCGCTTCTTCGATATCAACGAGCTCATCGCGTTACGCGCGGAAGACGATAGCGTCTTCGAAGCCGTCCACGCCAAGCTCTTCGAGCTCTTTGCCGAAGGCTTGATCGATGGCCTGCGGATCGATCACATCGACGGCCTGGCCGATCCGGCCGCGTATTGTCGGCGTTTGCGCGATCGGCTCGAGACCTTGGAAAGCCGGCGGCCTGCCGGTTCGGATCGGGGGCCTGCCTATATCGTCGTCGAGAAGATTCTCGGCACAGGTGAGGAGCTCCCCTCGGACTGGGCCTGCGATGGCACGAGCGGTTACGATTTCCTCGATCAAATTTCCAGCCTCTTGCACGATGCCGACGGCGCCGAGCCGCTCGCGCAACTCTGGAAGAACGTGAGCGGCCGGCCGGCCGATTTCGGTGCGGAAGAGGAATTGGCTCGCCGCGAGGTCCTTATCCAAAGCTTTTCTGCGCAATTATCGGCCGCCGTTGGCGCAATCTACCGTTTCGCCGAGGCCAATCTCGATACGCGGGATGTCGCGCGTCCGGCTATCCAACGCGCGCTCGCCGAAATCCTCGCGCATTTGCGCATCTACCGCACTTACCCCAATGCGACGGTCTCTGCGCAGGATTGCTTCAATCGCGCAGTCGACGGCGCTTTACGGGCGTCTCCCCCGGCCGATCGCGACGTCGTGCGCCAGCTTGCACTTTGGCTGTGCGCGAAGGAATCTGGAAATCTGCACAAAGAGGCAATCAGGCATTTCCAACAGCTCAGTGCGCCGCTGGCCGCGAAGGCCGTCGAAGATACCGCCCTCTACCGCTATGGAAGACTGCTGTCGCGCAATGACGTCGGCTGCGACCCCGCCCGGTTCGCCGAAGACGTGGCCGCGTTTCATAAGCAGAATGACAGGCGCGCGGCGGTTTTTCCGCAGGCCATGCTGGCCACGGCGACCCATGATCACAAGCGCGGCGAAGATGTGCGCGCCCGCCTCGCGGTCTTGAGCGAAATTCCGGAAATTTGGGCCGAGACTCTCGATCAATGGCTCGCGGAAGCCGCGAGCCTTTTCACGCAAATCGAAGGCAAGCCGGCGCCGTCGTACGGCGATGCCGCAATTCTTTTCCAGATGCTGGTCGGCGCTTGGCCGGCGGACCTCTCGGCCGAAGACGAGACCGGATGCGCAGCCTTCGCCGACCGGATCGGAGCCTGGCAGCAAAAGGCATTGCGCGAGGCCAAGCTCGCGACAAGCTGGCTTATGCCGAACGAGCCTTATGAATCTGCCGCGCGGAAATTCCTGATGCGCATATTCGCCCCTGCTTGGGCGGTGAAGATCAGCGCCTTTGCCCAGCGAATTGCCGCGGCGGGCGCGGTCAATGGACTGGCTCAGACTTTGCTCAAGCTGACCGTGCCGGGCGTGCCCGATATCTATCAGGGCTGCGAATTTTGGGACATGAGCCTTGTCGATCCGGACAATCGCCGCGCGGTCGACTTCGACGCGCGATCGAAAGCCCTCGATCGGGACGAGCCTATTGCAACGCTCGCGGCGCGTTGGCGCGATGGCCGGATCAAGCAAAGAATCATACGCCAAGTGCTTGCGGTGCGCCGAGCTTTGCCGCAGCTTTTTGCCGAGGGAACCTACCGAACTGTCACGGTCGAAGGCCATGCGGCGCGCCAGGTGTGCGCCTTCGTCCGGCAGAATCGTGGCGCAGGCGCGCTCATCGTCGCTTCCCGCCTCTGCGCGCGCCAGCTTGACGAAGCTTCGATCCTTGTGCCCACCGAGCGCTGGGGCGAGACCCGGCTGCGCCTGCCGCCGGACTTCGAGGCGGCTGAATTCCGCGAGCAATTGACGGGCCGCCTCATAAAGAGCGCCCCCTCTTTGCCGATTTCCGCGATTCTCGATCGGCTGCCTGTCGCGCTTCTGGTCGCGCTGCCGGGCTGAAACCCCTCCCCGGCGTTAGCCTTCAGAGCGCGGCTGGCCAGGGCGGCCCTTAGGGAGGGTTGACCTATAATAATGATTCGGAAGAATTATTACAGCCCCCGGTCGAGGCTTAGTTGTGTATTCTCGCACCGCAGCAAAATTTTGCGCCAGCGAAATAACGCGGCGTAATCGCCATGGTCGTTCGCCCTCGAAGACTGGCAAAGCGCGGCGATGTTCCTCTTTAATCTTTACTCAAACGCTGAGGGAAGTTGCTGGATTGCGGATTCCTTGAGCCTGAACGAGAGTAGGCCGAGCCATCGCTCGGCCTACTTAGCGAGGTCGGGGAAGGTTGGGCGGGAGCGCCCAACCCGCGTGCCTTACCAATAGCTGGCCAATCGGCCCCCTCGCGGATTGCGGATGTCCGCCCAGGCAATATTCATCCGGTGAATTCGGGTGAGGCGACCTCCCGAATTGGGATCGTAGAGCATCGCCGTGCCGTCTCCATAGGTTTGCATGATGTAGGCGATGTGCCTCACGCCGAATAAAACGACATTGCCCGGTTCGGCCCTCCCGCGCGGGAAGCGCAGCCAATTCCGCACGAGATAGAGATCGCGCACCGGATGCCCGAACACCCGTTCGCTGACGCCGCAGCCGCAGAACAATCGCCAGGGGCAGCCGGAAGGATGCGCCACGACCTGCGCGCCATAGCTCCGCATGGCCTGACGGAACTGAGAGGCACGGACGAATCGCGGGCTGTAAGCGTTGCTTCGTCCATAATAGTGGCGATGATACCCACGATGCGCATAGTGGTTGTAGTGAATCCTGTGCCTGTAGCTCAGATGAACACCGTAATGACGGTGATGATAGCAGTATCTATGATTTGTATGTGCTGATGCTAAGCTTGGCAGTAAGATGAGAATCGCAGCAATCAACAGGTGACGCATGATTACTCCCGTTCGTTGGCCTCCCAGCCGGGAGCGATCAACATTATTTTCTGTGAAAATGCAAACGAGCGAGCGGCGGGCTACAGCTATGCTGCTGTCAATTACTCATTAAGCCGCAGGCATTCATCTTACGATGCTCAGCGGCACGGAGCGAAAAAAGAAAATGATCTTAGTGTGTTGGGAGGGCTTGGGGGGCGCGTCGCCGAGGAGCGGCGCGCCCCGGCGCTCATGCGAGGGGTTCCGGCGCGGCATCGAACTCATCGAGCTTGCCGCGCCAGCCTCGGCGCCTGGCTGTCCGCACACGTTGCCGCGCCGATCGTGCCCTCGCCGCATCGGGCGCGGTCGCAAAGATAGTCGCAAAGATAAATGCCGCGCTGTCCGAAGGAGTGCTGCATTCAGTTCGAGGAACGATCGGGCAGCGCTTACAGGCAAGAAAAGCAGCCGCCGGATAGCAACGCCGGGCAGAATTATTGCCCCGTCACTCCCGCTTCCAGAGCCCCACCCGCGCTCCCTGCTGTGTCGAAGTCATAGACCGATATGACATTGGGCACATCGTCAACCGCCGCAAAGTTGAAGCGCGGATGACCGGCGACCACACTGGCTATGCCGAACGCACCGCCCTGAGCGGCATCGACGTTGAACTCCCTGACGAATTGGCCTGATTTGGTGAATTCGATGATTTCGCTCGGATGGGTCGGATCGTTGTTGGCAGTGGCATCGCCGTTGGCAGTAAGGAGATGCCCGTTCGGCGCAAACACCAATGCCAAGGGACCGATCAGGCGCGGACTTACGAACACGGGGGTGCCCTTGACGGCCAGGGAGGCCGCGGTTCCGGCGTAAGGAACCGCATAAATCGTATTGTCGGCTGTCGATGCCACGTAGAGGATGTCGGTGGTCTTGTCGTAAGCAAGCCCGGTCGGCCCGAGAATCACCGCCGCGGCGTTGGGTTGGACAGGGTATCCCATCGCAATTTCCGTCATGTGCACGATGCTGACATTCGAGGGGCCAACCGAGATGTCGAGGCGTGAAACCGTCCCGCTCTTCACGTTCGACACGAATACCTGAGCTCGCGTGCCGCTGTCATTGATTGTCAGGTCCCAAGGGGTGTCGAGGAAGACGGGGCTGGCGAATGTGTTCACAAGATTGCCGTTGCGGTCGATGACCTGCAACGCACCTTGTTTTATCGTGTTGAAGGTTCCGTCTGTCGTCGGCACGTTGCCGACAAGGACAAATCCGCCTTGGAGGACGCCGAGCGCCGTGCTGAGGCCCCGACGCATGCTGGTAAAGAACGTGACTGCGTTGCCGTGCTTGCCGGGTGCAACCGGTGGAACCACGGTTCCGTCTGGGGTCAGCTTCACGATGGTGGTGCCGGTTCCTTGAACGTTTTTGGAGCTGTTGAAATTCGAGATCAACACATCGCCGGGCGCGATCGCACCGCCTCCCGGAAAATTCTGCGGCACGAACGCTACGCCATAGGGATTGAGGTCGCCATTCGCGGGAATGGTGGACGAAACGATGAGGCGCGGCAGAAACGCCTCGTCGGCGTTGCCAATTGTTGACTGGAAGGCAAGCGCTGTCGTCGATGCCATTCCGCAAGCGATCAGCGCGAGAACCATATTCCTTCGCATGGTCAGCTCCCTTGGGTCGTTATCTTGGTCAGCAAGATCGTAGACAGAGGGCAATCAGCCAATCACCAGCGAAGGTATATACCCAAACGACTGATACGCTTCATGACTTATAAGTCAGTTTCTGACTCGGACGTCAGACTGATGTAATGCTCTTATCGATATGCATGGTCATGACGTTTTGAGCGACGCTCTGCAGCAGACTCCGATTCCGTTACCGAGCAATCTCGCGTTGAAATCGCTTCTGCAAACCGGGCTGAAGATTCTCCGAGGTCATCAGCAACGCGCCGAACAGTTTGCTTAATCGCAGAAGCCGCCGCGCAAGTTGTTGAATGCATCGGGGCGCATTACCGTGCATTAAGACGCATTCATCGTGCAGACCCCGTGAGATTTGCGCAATTCATATCGAACGAGAAATGGAGGCAGATCTTAAAACAGGTTAGCTTTTGCTCTGTTGGAGTTCGGCGCGCTGTTCCATCGAAAAGAGCGCCAAGGCGTCCTGCGAATCCCATTGTGCGGGCCCGGCCATAGTGCCGATGTCGCAGCCGTCCTTGCCGACGAGGATCGTCGTCGGCAAGCCGACGACCTTTCCGTCTTCTTTCAAGGTCTCGAAGACGTCGGCGGATTTGTCCGCGTAGAAGGCGAGGTTCTTGACGCCGATCTCGTGCAAAAAGGCCTTCGGCCGGTCGAGCCGCGCCGTATCTATATTTATGGCGACGACCTGGAAATCGGGTCCGCCTCGCAACCCCTCGAGACGATCGAGCGCCGGCATTTCCTGCCGGCAAGGAATGCACCAGGTCGCCCAGAGATTGAGAAGCAGGTCGCGACCGCGGAAATCCTTTAATTTAACCATTTTGCCCTGAGCATCGGCGAAAGTCAGGTCGGGCAAGGGTTTGGGATCGCTCGAAAGGCTCAAGGCGGCGATCTCGCCATGTACCAGCGGCGCAAGCCGCCCGATGACGGCGCGCGTCGAGGGACAGGCTGCCGCAGCTTGATTGCGATGCTCGCCTTTCATCACGTATATGAAGGCGAGTACCGCGGCCAGGACGGCGATGCTGATCAGCGGTGAAAGGATGAGAGCCTTGCGTTGTTCCGGCATGCCTGATCTGAGAGCTGAACGATGAGCAACAAAATGTGGGGTGGCCGGTTTGCCGGCGGTCCCGACGCGATCATGGAAGAGATCAATGCCTCGATTGATTTCGACCGTAGACTCGCGGAACAGGACATAGCAGGCTCGAGCGCCCATGTCGCCATGTTGGAGAAGACCGGCATCGTCAGTGCTGCCGATGCCGCCGCGATTCGCGAAGCTCTAGGCCGGATCCGTGGCGAAATCGAGAGGGGCGAATTCAGCTTCTCGCGAGCGCTCGAAGATATTCATATGAATGTCGAGTCGCGCCTTTCCGAGCTGATCGGACCGCCCGCCGGGCGCCTGCATACCGCCCGCTCGCGCAACGATCAGGTCGCGGTCGATTTCCGCCTCTATGTCCGCGCCGCAATCGACGGCCTCGATGCCGAGATCAAAGCGCTGCAGCTCGCGCTCGCCGAAAAGGCGCTGCTCCATGCCGGCGCGGTGATGCCGGGGTTCACGCATATGCAGCCGGCCCAGCCGATCACCTTCGGCCATCATCTTCTCGCCTATGTCGAAATGCTCGCGCGCGACCGTGGGCGGTTCAAGGACGCGCGCGCGCGGCTTAACGAATGTCCGCTCGGCGCCGCGGCGCTTGCCGGCACGTCTTTTCCCATCGATCGCACAGCCACTGCCGAGGCGCTCGGCTTCGATCGGCCGACCGCCAATTCGCTCGATAGCGTCTCGGACCGCGACTTCGTCGTCGAGACGCTGGCGGCGGCGGCCCTATGCGCGGTGCATCTCTCCCGCCTGGCAGAAGAGATCGTGCTCTGGGCAAGCCCGCAATTCGGCTTCGTGCGGCTTTCCGACCGGTTTTCGACCGGTTCCTCGATCATGCCGCAGAAGCGCAATCCCGACGCCGCCGAGCTCGTGCGCGCCAAGAGCGGCCGGATCGTCGGCGCGCTGACTTCGCTGTTGATCGTGCTCAAAGGCTTGCCGCTCGCCTATTCGAAGGACCTGCAGGAGGACAAGGAAGGCACATTCGACGCGCTCGAGACGCTCTCGCTCTGTCTTGCGGCAATGACCGGCATGATCGGCGATCTCGAACCGGATGTGGGACGCATGCGCGCGGCGGCGGGCGCCGCCTATGCGACCGCAACCGATCTCGCCGACTGGCTCGTGCGCGAACTCGACCTTCCGTTCCGCGAGGCACATCACGTGACCGGCCGGATCGTGGCGCATGCCGCCGACAAGGGCGTTGGGCTCGAAGAACTGAGCTTGGCCGAAATGCAGGCAATCGAGCCGCGCCTCGGCAAGGCCGTCTTCAGCGTCTTGGGAGTGGAGAATTCGGTCGCAAGCCGCAAGAGTTATGGCGGCACCGCGCCGGCCAATGTCACAGCGGCGGCGGAAAAATGGCTCGCCGCACTGAAGGGCGCATGAACCTTTTCTCTTTCGGCCGAGCTTCGTCTATAAGGACGCGATCGGAGCCGCATGTGAAGCCAGCCAGATTCGCTCTTTTTCTGATGCTCCTCGCCTTGGCGGGCTGCGGGCGCGCGGGTCCGCTCGAGCCGCCGCCGGGAACACCTGTCAACCAGCCCACGGCTTCGGTCGATACGTCCTCGACCATGGGCGGCGCCGTCAATGTCGTCGGCCCAGGGGCGCAGCCGCCGACAACCGGATCCAATACCGCCCCACCATCCAAGGGACAGTCCTTCATTCTCGACCCTTTGGTGAAATGATTCCCGAATGCATCATTTCACGCTGAAGAACGGCGTCATGCACGCCGAAGGGGTTGATCTTGTGGAGCTTGCCGAGCGCGTCGGCACGCCCTTCTATTGCTATTCGACTGCGACGCTCACCCGCCATTACCACGTGTTCAAGGGTGCCTTCGAGGGCCTCCCGACCCTCGTCTGCTATGCGGTGAAGGCCAATTCCAACCAGGCGGTCTTAAAGACGCTGGCCGACCTCGGCGCCGGCATGGACGTCGTCTCGGAAGGTGAATTGCGCCGCGCCCGCGCCGCGGGCGTGCCGGCGGACAAGATCACCTTCTCGGGGATCGGCAAGACGCAAGCCGAAATGGCCTATGCGCTCGATGAAAATATCCTTTGCTTCAACGTCGAGTCGGAGCCCGAGCTTGCTGCGCTTTCGAACCTTGCCGCGCAGCGCGGGCAACAGGCGAAAATCGCCTTGCGCGTCAATCCGGACGTCGATGCCGGGACGCATGCCAAGATCGCAACCGGCAGTGCCGAGACCAAATTCGGGATCCCCTTGAGCCGCGCCCGCAAGGTCTATCGCGAGGCGGCAAGCCTGCCCGCAATCAAGGTGACGGGCGTCGATATTCATATCGGCTCGCAGATCACGGCGCTCGAGCCTTTCGACGAAGCGTTCGCGCTCGTTGCCGAGTTCGTGCGCGAGCTCAAATCGGAAGGGCACGAGATCGAGCACGTCGATGTCGGCGGCGGGCTCGGCATTCCCTACCGCGAGGAAGACCCCGCCGAGGTTTTCCATCCCGACCGCTACGCCAAGATCGTCAGGCGCCATTTCGCCCCGCTGGATCTGCGCCTGATTTTCGAGCCCGGCCGGCTGATCGTCGGCAATGCCGGAATTCTCGTCACGCGCGTGATCTATGTGAAACAGGGCGAGCGCAAGACCTTCGTAATCGTCGATGCGGCGATGAACGATCTCGTCCGCCCGACGCTCTACGAGGCGCACCATGAGACCTTGCCCGTCCGTCCGCGGGCGACGCGCACGATCCTCGCCGATATTGTCGGACCTGTCTGCGAGACCGGCGATTTCCTGGCGCTCGGCAGATCGATTCCGGAGCCGCAACCCGGCGATCTTCTCGCCATAATGTCGGCGGGAGCCTATGGTGCCGTCCAAGCCGGGACTTATAATTCCCGCCTGCTCGTACCGGAAGTTCTGGTGAAAGAGGATGATTTTGCGGTCGTTCGCCCGCGCGGCACGTATGACCAATTGATCGGCCTCGACAAGCTCCCGCCCTGGCTGGGATAATGGGTCTGGTAGAACCCGCTTTTGCGCACTAGGTCATGAACTTCGGTCAATGGCTCGAATCGAGCGAAGGTCTGGCCTGAACCGCAAGCGCCGGAGCATGGATTGGCGAAGAAGAAGGCGTCCGGCCTCGAACCCGGCACTCATCCCCTAAGGCGGCTCGAGCGGCTCGTCGGGCTCGCGCGCGCGGCTTTGCTGTGGGAAAATCTTTGGCGCGCGCTGGTCCCTCCGCTGCTCGTCGTCGGCCTCTTCCTGAGCCTCTCCTTCGCCGGGCTTTGGCTCTATGTCGGCCGCACTTGGCGGATTGCCGGGGTAGCGCTCTTCGGCCTCGCGTTCATTCTGACGATTTTGCCTTTCTTCCGGCTGCGCAGCCCTTCGCGCCGCCAAGCCCTGGCCTGGATCGACCGCTCCTCCGGACGCGCCCATAATCCGGCCTCCACCCTCGACGACCAACTCGCCAATGATAGTTCCGATCCGACGACGCGAGCGCTCTGGGCGGTCCATCGGCGCCGCCTGATGCAGGCCGTCGCCGGCCTCAAGGTCGCGGCGCCCTCGCCACGCATGGTGGATTTCGACCGCTACGCGGTGCGCGCCGCCGTGTTGGTTCTCCTCATTGCCGCAGCCTTCATCGCGGGCCCGGAAAAATACGCGCGGCTCGCCGCCGCTTTCGATTGGCGCGGCGCGACGGCGGCCGGCGCGAGCTATCGCATCGATACGTGGGTCGACCCGCCGGCCTATACCGGCATGCCGCCTTTCGTCCTGAAGCTAGCCGGCGATGCGCCGCAGACGGTGGCTGCCCCGATCAATTCCACCGTCATCGTCCGCTCTTCCGGCGCCGATATCGGCATGGATGTGCAAGGCGCCCTCGAGCCTGCGAAAAAAGATCCGGCGAAGCCCGAGGAGGCCGGCGAGAGGCGCTTGATTTTGCGCGGGGATGGGCAGCTCGCTCTCAGACATGCGGGGGCACTGGCCGGGCTTTTCAATTTGAATGCCATTCCCGACCTGCCGCCGCGGATCGAGCTCACCGATGCGCCGCGCGCCAATGTCCGCGGCTCGCTGACCCTCTCCTATAAGATCGAGGACGATTACGGCGCGACCTCTGCGGAGGCCGATTTCTCCGATCCGAGCGTCGAAGGCGTGAACGGCAAGCTGCGTTCGCTCGTGCCGGCTCCGCACGCATCGCTCGCGCTGCCCTCCGCACCGGGAGGATTGGGCGAAACCGAGAGCACGATCGATCTCTCCGACAATCCCTGGGCCGGCGCGAAGGTCAAGATGGTGCTCGTCGCGCACGACGGCGGCGGCAATATCGGCCGGAGCGATCCGATGGAGATCACCCTGCCGCAGCGGCCTTTCATCAAGCCGCTCGCCCGCGCGCTTGTCGAGCAGCGGCGCGATCTGGTGCTCTTTCCGGATTCGCGCGACCGCGTCGAGACGGCGCTCGGCGCGCTGATGATCTCGCCCGAGACGTTCGACGTCACGCCCTCGATCTATCTCGGGCTCAGCGTCGCCTCTCATATGCTCGCCGACGCGCAGAACGACGCAGACCTCCTAAACGTCGCCGACTATCTCTGGAACATGGCTCTGCAGATCGAGAACGGCTCGCTTTCCGATGCCGAGCGCGACCTGCGCGCGGCAGAACAGCAATTGCGCGATGCCTTGCAGCGCAATGCCTCGGATGAAGAGATCAAGAAGCTGACCGAGAATCTGCGCGCGGCGATGGACAAGTTCCTCAACGAATTCGCCCAGCAGCAGGCGCGCGAGCGGAATAGCCCGCAGCAACAGCAGGACAATACGGCGAGCCCCAATCGCTCCGTCTCGCGCCAGGATCTGCAGTCGATGCTCGAGCGGATGCAGGAGGCGGCCCGTTCCGGCGATCGCAGCGATGCGCAACGCATGCTCGAGCAATTGGAGAATACGCTCGAAAATCTGCAGATGGCGCGGCGGCGCAATTCCGATCCGACAAGCAAAGCCATGAACGATGCCATGCGCGAGCTCGATCGGCTGACGCGCGAACAACAGGCGCTGCGCGATCAGACCAACCGCGAGGCTCAGGCTCAGGCGCGCGCCCGCGAGCAGCAGGAAGAAAGCGACGATGAGACCCAAAACGGTCAGTCCGGCCAGCAGAACCCCGATCAGGCGCAGAACCAGAACGGCCAGAATTCGCAGAACCAGAACGGGATGAGCGAGCAGGAATTGCGCCAGCGCCAACAGGCTTTGCGCGAGCGCCTGGAACAAGTGGAAAAGGAGCTCAAGCAAGCCGGCCAGGATCAGCAGGCGCTTTCGCAGGCCGAAAAGGACATGAAGGACGCCGAGAAAGCGCTCTCCCAGGATCAGGATCAAGGCCAGAACCAGGGACAAAACCAAGGCCAGAACCAAGGCGACCAGGACCAGAGCAAGGGCGGGCAAGGCCAGAGCCCTGGCGGCCAGCAGCAGGGCGGCACGGAGGGCGGCGGCAATCAGGCGGTCGAGGCGCAGGGCCGCGCGCTCGAAGCTTTGCGCAAGGGAACCGAACAGCTCGCTCAATCGATGCAGCAGGGCGGTGCCGGCCAGTCCGGCGAAGGTAATCAGCCCGGCGATCAGGAAGGTGCCGGCCAGGCCGCCGGCGCCGGCGACACGGATCCGCTCGGCCGCCCGCTCGCCAACGATCCGGCTTTCGATCCGCATGCGCGGTTCGATCCGATGGGGATTCCGGCGGCGCAACGGGTGCAGCGCATCCTCGAAGAATTGCGCCGTAGACTCAGCGACCCCTCGCGCACCAAGGAGGAACTCGATTACCTGGAGCGCCTACTCAATCCTTATTGACGGACGATCGTTGCGAGCCAAGCGAAGCAACCCGAGCAAAGCGGAGCTCGCAATGACAAAAGCCGACCAGGATCCGATTCTATGCACAGTATAGGTTGGGGCAATATTCTTGTTGCGGTGGCGCTCGGCGCAGTGCTCTTCGTTCTGCTCGCCGGGATCGCGAATATGGCGCGCGGCGGCAATTCCAATCTCTCGCAGACGCTGATGCGCTGGCGCGTCGGGTTGCAGTTTCTCGCCATCTTGATCATCATGGGCGTGCTTTTCTTCCGCCGTTGATTTTCCGCGCATGGTCACGCTGAACAAAATCTACACGCGCAGCGGTGATGCCGGCTCGACGGCCCTCGGCTCCGGCGAGCGCCGCCGCAAGGACGATGCGCGCATCGAGGCCTATGGCACGGTCGATGAAGCCAACAGTTTCATCGGTGTTGCGCGTGCGCTCATCGCGAAGGAGCCGCAGCACGCGGCGCTCGCTTCGAGCCTCGCTGCCATCCAGAACGATCTCTTCGATCTCGGCGCCGATCTTTGCGTGCCCGATCAGGAACGGCGCGCGCTGCGCGTCAGCGAGGCCCAGGTCGAGCGGCTGGAGCGCGAAATCGATGCGCTCAACGCCGATCTCGAACCGCTCAAATCCTTCGTTCTACCGGGCGGCTCGGAAGCAGCGGCGGCGGTGCATGTTGCACGCACGCTCGTGCGGCGGGCGGAACGAAGAATGGTCGAACTTGCGGCAAAGCCCGGCGAAACGGTCGGTGCGCCGGCGCTGAAATATATAAATCGTCTCTCCGATTTCCTGTTTGTCGCCGCACGCCATCTCAATCGCACGGGGGAAGGCGACGTGCTCTGGGTCCCCGGCGCAGGCGGCGGCGTCTGAAGCATTCGGCCGGGGCGCTCGCCGACACCGCGGCTGGCCTGAGGCTCGCTTGCAATTCGCCGCAGCCCGCTTAAAGCGAAGCTGGAGTGAGGCGCGGCGGAGCGCATGGCCGGGGACCTGAAAAGCCAGGATCTGAGGAAACGGGACCGCTTATTGATCCGCGAGCTCATCGAGGCTCTGCCGGAAGCGGTCTTGGTCATTGATCGCGACGACCGAATCTTCGCCGCGAATGCCGCAGCTCACGCGATTCTGCCGGGCATGCAGCCGGACTCCGCGCTGGCGCGCAGCTTGCGCTCCCCTGACGTTCTCGATTCGGTCGAACGCGTCCGCTCCTCGAACCGCGCCGAACGCGTGACCTGGGCCGAAAAAGTGCCGGTCGAGCGGCTGTTCGAGGTCTCGATTGCGCCGCTCGGCGGCGAATTCGAATCGGCCCTGATCCTTTCGCTGCACGATTTGAGCGAAGCGCGAAGGCTCGAGCGCATGCGCGTCGATTTCGTCGCCAATGCGAGCCATGAACTGCGCACCCCGCTCGCCTCCCTGCTCGGCTTCGTCGAAACCCTGCAAGGGCCGGCGCGCGACGATGCCGGCGCGCGCAGCAAATTCCTGTCGATCATGCGCGAACAGGCACAGCGCATGTCGCGCCTCGTCGACGATCTTCTCTCGCTGTCGCGGATCGAACAGCATCTGCACGTGCGTCCCGATACACCGGTCGATCTCGTCGGCATTCTGCGTCACATCGCCGATACGCTCTCGCCAATGGCATATGACAAGAACGTAACGTTAAGGATCGAAGCGCCGGCTTCGGTGATCGTCGCCGGCGACCGCGACGAATTACTGCGGGTGGCTGAAAATCTGATCGAGAACGCCATCAAATATGGCGCGGCGGATGCGATGACGGCAAGAAAAGAGGTGGACATCGTGATCCGGGTGAATGGACCGCAGGCGCATCTTTCGGTGCGCGACTACGGCCCTGGCATCGCCCAGGAACATATTCCGCGCCTGACCGAGCGCTTTTATCGTGTCGATGCCGGGCAAAGCCGCGCAAAAGGGGGAACCGGGCTCGGCCTTGCCATTGTCAAACACATCGTCGCGCGGCATGGCGGGCGGCTGAATATCGAATCGAAGCTGGGCGAAGGCGCGACCTTCAGCGTCATTTTGCCACTCTTCTAAGGTTAGGGCGGCGCTTAAGCCATGCAGCGCAACATGTCATCTGCCTGACATCTAAACGTCGTAATTCCTTAGCCGCTTCCCCCTAGGTTCGCCGCCGCGCTGGGCGGCCGGACGTGGGGTTCGGCTTGTGGCGTACTCACCTTGAGCTTTTGAGAGGCGCGAAATGAAATTGAAGACGATCCTTTGGACCGCATTGACCGCGGCCGCGGCGGCGACCGTCGTTGCCGGAGCGTGGGCGGCCGATATTTCAGGCGCCGGCGCCACCTTCCCTTATCCGATTTATTCGAAATGGGCGGATGCTTATAAGAAGCAGACGGGCAACGGCCTCAATTATCAGTCGATCGGCTCGGGCGGCGGCATCAAGCAGATCAAGGCCGGCACCGTCACCTTCGGCGCCAGCGACGCGCCCCTGAAGCCCGACGATCTGCAAAAGAGCAACCTCGTCCAATGGCCGATGGTCATGGGAGGCATTGTGCCGGTCGTCAATATTTCGGGCATCAAGCCGGGCGACCTGACCTTCGATGGCCCGACCTTGGCCAAGATCTTCCTCGGCCAGATCACGACATGGAACGATCCGGCGATCACGAAGCTCAACCCTGGCGTCAACCTGCCCTCGACCGCGATCGCCGTCGTGCATCGCTCCGACGGATCGGGCACGACCTTCAACTTCACCAATTACCTTTCGAAGATTTCGGACGATTGGAAGAGCAAAGTAGGCTCGGCAACGTCGGTCCAGTGGCCGGCCGGACTCGGCGCGAAAGGCAATGAAGGGGTTTCCAACAACGTGCTGCAAACGCAGGGCTCGATCGGCTATGTCGAATATGCCTATGCGATGCAGAACAAGCTCACTTATGCCGACATGATCAACAGCGCCGGCAAGAAAGTGGCTCCTTCGAGCCAGACCTTCCAGTCCGCTGCCGCCAATGCCGATTGGGCGCATGCGCCGGGCTTTTATCAGATCCTGACCAATCAGCCGGGCGACAATTCCTGGCCGATCACGGCTTCGACCTTCATCCTCATGCCGAAACAGCCGAAGGACACGGCAGCGGCCGCCGAAGCGCTGAAGTTCTTCAGCTGGGCCTATGCCAACGGCGGCAAGATGGCCGAGGAATTGGACTATATCCCGATGCCCGCCGCCGTCGTCGAGCTCGTCAAGAAGACTTGGGCCGCCGAGATCAAGGGTCCGGACGGCAAGGCCTTGGTGAACTGAACCTCGTAGGGGCTGCGCCCGCTGCGCTTGCAACGTGAAGCAAGCGCAGCGAAGCGGTTCCGGATTTCGAGACATGCGGGGGAGATGGGCTCTCCCCCGGCCTTCTTTAAGTGATTTGGAACGGCGGCCTCGTTGGCGTTAAAGGATGGCAGCCCGGAGACGATGACTTGGCGGATATAGCGGTAGAGAACAGCCGCGTGGCTTACAAAGAAACCGCGCGCCGGTCGCGGGTCCTGACCTCCTTCAAAATTCGCGATGGGGTCTTCCGTTGGCTGACCTTCGCCGCGGCGATCACGGTCCTTCTGATCCTCGGCGGCGTCATTATTTCCTTGATCCAAGGCTCGATGCCCAGCATTCGCGCCTTCGGCTTCAAGTTCGTCTACACCGACGTCTGGAATCCGGTCACCGACGAATACGGCGCTCTCGCCGCCATCTACGGAACGCTCGTCACCTCGGCGATCGCAATGATCATCGCAGTGCCTGTCGGCATCGGAATCGGCATCTTTCTCACCGAGCTTTGCCCGGAAATTCTGCGCCGCCCCATTGGTATTGCAATCGAGCTCCTCGCCGGCATTCCTTCGATCATCTATGGCATTTGGGGCCTCTTCGTCTTCGCTCCATTCCTGCAGGCCTATGTTCAGCCGGGGCTGATCAAGTTCTTTGGCCCTGTGCCGATTCTCTCGACGCTCTTCGCCGGTCCTCCCTATGGCATCGGCATGCTGACCGCCGGATTCATTCTCGCGATCATGGTCCTCCCTTTCATCGCGGCCGTATCGCGCGACGTCTTTCAGACCGTGCCGCCGCTCCTGAAAGAAGCGGGACGCGGCATCGGCTGCACGACATGGGAGGTCGTCGGGCGGGTCATCATCCCCTATACGCGCGTCGGTCTCGTCGGCGGCGTGATGCTCGCACTCGGCCGGGCGCTCGGCGAAACCATGGCGGTGACCTTCGTCATCGGCAACGCCGATGTCATTCCCCGTTCGCTGCTCTCGCCGGGCACGACGATTTCGGCGGCGATCGCCAATGAGTTCACCGAAGCGGTCGGCGAGCTCTACACGTCGGCGCTCATCGAGCTCAGCCTGATCCTCTTCGTCATCACCTTCATCGTCCTCGCCATCGCCCGCCTCATGCTGATGCGGCTCGAACAGAAGGTGAAATGATATGGCCTCTTACGCCGCTCGCCGCCGCAGCAATTTCGTTTGGCTGAGCCTTTGCTGGGCGTCGACGGCATTTGGCTTGTGTTTCCTGATTATCATTCTCGCCACCCTGTTTTGGCACGGGTTCGGCGGTCTATCCTTGACGGTATTCACGCAGCCGACACGGCCGCCCGACGAAATCGGCGGACTTCAGAACGCGATCGTCGGCAGCCTGATCATGACCGTCGTCGGCGTCGCGATCGGCGCTCCGCTCGGGCTGCTCGCGGGGACCTATATGGCCGAATACGGCCGCCATTCGAAGCTCACCTTTGTCGTGCGTTTCATCAACGACATTCTCTTGAGCGCGCCTTCGATCGTCATCGGCCTTTTCATCTATCAGGTGATGGTCGCGCCGATGCACCATTTTTCCGGAATCTCGGGCGCTGTCGCGCTGGCGGTGATCGTCGTGCCCGTCGTGGTGCGCACTACGGAGGACATGTTGCTGCTCGTGCCCGGGCCTTTGCGTGAGGCGGCGAGCGCGCTCGGGCTTCCGCGTTCGACCGTGGTCGTGCGCATCGCCTATCGCGCCGCGCGCGCCGGGATCATCACCGGCATTCTCCTCGCCGTCGCACGCATCAGCGGCGAGACCGCGCCCCTGCTCTTCACCGCGCTCAACAATCAGTTCTTCAGCGCGAACCTCAACACGCCCATGGCGAGCCTTCCGGCGGTCATCTTCCAATATGCGATGAACCCTTCCCCAGTTTGGCATTCGCTCGCTTGGACCGGCGCGCTCATCATCACGCTCGCGGTGCTTGCCTTGTCGATCTTCGCGCGCGTGTTCAGTTCCAAGGGAAGCGCCAAATGACCAATACGCCGAATGGAAAGGCCGCCGATCTCCCCACCAAGATCTCGGTCAAGGATCTTCGATTCTTCTACGCCAGCCATCTGGCGCTGAAGAGCATCAACGTGCCGCTCTACACCAACAAGGTGACGGCGCTGATCGGCCCCTCCGGCTGCGGAAAGTCGACGCTTCTGCGCGTGCTCAATCGCATGTACGACCTCTATCCGCGCCAGCGCGCCGAAGGCGAGGTTCTGCTCGATGGCGAGAATATTCTCGATCAGAAGCAGGATCTAAATCTGCTGCGCGCCCGCGTCGGCATGGTGTTTCAAAAGCCGACCCCGTTTCCGATGTCGATCTATGACAATATCGCTTTCGGCATCAAGCTTTACGAGAAATTGCCGAAATCGGAACTCGACGGGCGCGTGGAAAACGCGCTGCGCGGCGCGGCGATCTGGGACGAAGTGCGCGACAAGCTGAGCGCCAGCGGGCTTTCGCTCTCGGGCGGACAGCAGCAAAGGCTCTGCATCGCGCGGACCGTTGCCATTCATCCCGAAGTCATCCTCTTCGACGAGCCCTGTTCGGCGCTCGATCCGATATCCACCGCGAAAGTCGAGGAACTGATCGACGAGCTCAAGGAAAAATATACGATCGCAATCGTTACGCATAACATGCAACAAGCGGCGCGCGTCTCGGAATATACCGCGTTCATGTATCTCGGCGAGCTCGTGGAATTCGCGCCGACGACACAGATCTTCACTGCCCCGGAGAATCCGCGGACGCAGAATTATATTACCGGCCGCTTCGGCTGATCACCAATTCAGGATGCCTGAAATGACCGATCACACCGTCAGGTCCTACGACATAGAGCTCGAAGCGCTCGGCCGAAAAATAGCCGAGATGGGCGGCATCGCGGAGAAGATGCTGAGCGATGCGATGGATTCTCTCGCCACGCACGATTCCAATCTTGCCCGCTCGACCGTCGCCAGCGATCTTCGGCTCGACATCCTGCAGCGCGAGATCGAAGAACAGGCGATCATGACGATCGCCCGCCGGCAGCCCTTCGCCGCGGATCTGCGTGAGATCGTGGCGGCGATCCGCATCTCGGGCGATCTCGAAAGGGTCGGCGACCTCGCCAAGAATATCGCCAAACGTGCGCTGAAGCTCGGCGCCGAGACGCGCATGCAGCGCGCCATCGTCGGCCTCAAATCCATGCATGAGACGGCGGCCATGCTGCTCAAGGATGCGCTCGACGCCTATGCAATGCGCGACGCGGAGCGGGCGCGCCAGGTCTGGACCAACGACGTCGAGCTCGACGCGCTCGAAGACTCGGTTTTCCGCGATCTTCTAACCTTCATGATGGAAGACCCGCGCAACATCTCCTTCTGCGCGCATCTCCTCTTCGTCTCGAAGAACATCGAACGGATCGGCGATCATTCCACCAATATCGCCGAGACCGTCGTCTATCTCGTCACCGGGGAGGTTCTGCCGATGGATCGGCCCAAGGGCCCGTCCCCGGCCTCAGATCTCCCTCAGATCAGCAAGTGAGTGAGCTCCCGTGAGTGACATATCCGCTCAACAAGCTTCCGAACCCCGCGTCCCGCGCACCGGATCTGCTGCAGCGGCTGCGGCGCGGATCCTCGTCGTCGAGGACGAAGCCGCCTTGAGCCTGCTGCTCACCTATAATCTCGAGGCGGAAGGGTTTGCCGTCGAACGGGTCGAGCGCGGCGACGAAGCCGAACTGCGGCTCGCGGAATCGCCGCCCGATCTCGTCATCCTCGACTGGATGCTGCCCGGCGTTTCGGGGCTCGAGATCTGCCGTCGCATGCGCGCGCGCGAAGCGACGCGCACGCTTCCGGTCATCATGCTCACCGCCCGCGGCGATGAAAGCGAACGCGTCCGGGGATTAACGATCGGCGCCGACGATTATATCGTCAAGCCCTTCTCGGTTCCGGAACTCATGGCGCGGGTGCGCGCGCTGCTTCGCCGCTCGCGGCCGGACCGGGTCGCTGCCATCCTCGTTGCGGGCGATCTGGCCCTCGACCGGGAGAATTGGCGCGTCGTGCGCAGCGCACGCAACGTCCACCTCGGGCCGACCGAGTTTCGGCTGCTCGAATATCTGATGGCCAAGCCCGGCCGCGTATTCTCACGCGCTCAATTGCTCGACAGCGTGTGGGGATTATCGGCTGAGATCGACGAGCGCACGGTCGATGTCCACGTGGGACGGCTGCGCAAAGCGCTTTCGCTCGCCGGCGAGCGCGACCCGATCCGCACCATCCGCGGTGCCGGCTATTCGTTCGACGAGACGTTCGGCAAGCCGGATTGATCGAACCCGAACCTGCGTTCGGGCCATATCTGCCTCAAGCGATCCTGGCTCTGCGCTCCCGCCGACGCTCCGGCAGCGGCTGATAAGCGATGCGGCTATGATAGGGGCAATAGGGGCTCGCGCCGGCGGCAGTCCGTTTGGCCCCGCAGAAGCGAAATTCGGCGCTCGTTGGATCGCCGACCGGCCAGCGGCACATGGCTTCCTTCAATTCCATGATCGTGACCATTTCCGAGATCGGAATGACAACTTCCTCGATGGGTTGCGGCATCTCGATGGTTTGTGGCCGCAGCGCCAAGGCCGTGTTGCCGCGGAGGATCGGCGCCGTGCGTGTATGTGCCGGCCGCATGGTCTTGATGCGCGGCCGTGAGCTTGCGGGGCTCGCTGCCTTCACCCGGCCCGACAGGCCCAAGCGGTGAACCTTGCAGATTACCGCGTTGCGGGTGATCCCATTGGCGAGCTCGTGAGCGATCTGACTGGCGCTCAGTCCTTCGAGCCAAAGCTTGCGCAAGAGTTCCACTCGTTCGTCGGTCCAGGACATGACGTCCTCCTCGATTGGAGCAAAAGCAGCCGAACGCAAAAAGACGCGACAAATCGGCGGCGCACTTTTGAGCGCAATCGAAACCGACGCCCGCCGGAGGCCCGGTAGGCGAATGTCTCAGACATCTAGGTCCGCCGCACGAGATGTCGTAGTCGACATTTGAGACGCTACACTAGTGGTTGAATCTTGCGCAAGAGTCCTTGAAAGGGCCGATGCGTTTTCAACAGCAGGCTCGGTGGCCCGCCACTCCTGGCCGAAAAAGGGGGGACTCGCTCAACCGGGGCGAGTCTTTGGGCGTCAAGCGCAAAATTTGACCCGCCCGGAGAACGTCCGTAAAGTAAGCCCCGACGCTGCCGCTCCTTTCGGGGCGGCACTTTGATTTTGAGGCTGCCCGAATGAAGAGTCTGCGGGGAGCCGGCGAAGATAGGAGCGCCGGCCTGCCCAACAAACTATACGGTATACCTGTGACCTCGTCGCTGCTTCCCACCTACGCGCGCGCCAAGCTGGCCTTCGAACGGGGCGAAGGCGCTTGGCTCTTCTCGACCACCGGCGAGCGCTATCTCGATTTCGGCGCCGGAATTGCGGTGGTGAGTGTCGGCCACGCGCATCCGCACCTCGTCGAGGCGCTCACGAAACAGGCGCAGAAGCTCTGGCATGTCTCAAACCTGTTCGAGATCCCTCAGGCGGAACTCTTGGGTCGCCGGCTCGTCGAGGTGAGCTTCGCCGATCTCGCCTTCTTCACCAATTCGGGTACCGAAGCGATCGAAGGGGCCATCAAGGCCGCGCGCAAATATCATTACGTCAGTGGACATCCAGAGAAATTCCGGATCATCACCGTGCAAGGCGCCTTCCATGGCCGTACCATCGCGGCTGTGACCGCGGGCGGCAATCCCAAATATATTGAAGGATTTGGCCCGCCGCCGGAGGGGTTCGATCAGGTGCCGCTCGGCGATCTTGCGGCGCTGAAAGCGGCGATCGGTCCGCACACCGCCGCCATCATGGTCGAGCCGATCCAAGGTGAGGGCGGCATAAGAGCAATTCCGCTCGCCCATCTTCAGGCCATGCGCCAGCTCTGCGACGAGAATGGACTGCTGCTGGTCCTCGACGAAGTGCAGACCGGATTGGGCCGCACCGGCAAGCTTTTCGCTTATGAACATGCCGGCATTGCGCCCGACATCATGACCCTCGCCAAAGGGCTCGGCGGCGGATTTCCGCTCGGCGCCATCCTCCTCACGCGCGAGGCCGGCAAAGGCATGACCGTCGGCACGCATGGCACGACTTTCGGCGGCAATCCGCTCGCGACCACGGTCGGCAATGCGGTGCTCGATCTCGTCCTCGCCGATGATTTCGTCGATCGCGTGGCACGCATGGGCAAGATCCTGAAAGAGGGCCTCGTAGACCTCGCAGCGCGCCACCGTGACGTAATCGCCGAAATCCGCGGTCAAGGCCTGATGCTCGGCATCAAGGCGCGCGGCCCCGTTCAAGATCTCGTCGCCGCGGCCCTCCAGGAAAAGCTCATCCTCATTCCCGCCGGCGACAACGTCGCTCGCCTCTTGCCGCCGCTCATCATCGGCGAAGCCGAGATTGACGCGGCTTTGACGCGGCTCGAGGCCGCCGCCACAAGCGTCGAAAGCAAGGCTCGCATGGGAGCGGCGGAATGACCGCGCTCAAAACGAGCACGCTCCAGACGAGCACACCGCGGCATTTTCTCGATCTTTCGGAAGTTCCGCCGGCCGATCTGCGGCAGATTCTCGAATCCGCGCTCTCGATCAAGAAGCGGCGCCGCAAAGGCGAACCTGCCGCTTGGCGCCCGCTTGCCGGCAAAGTGCTCGCGATGATTTTCGACAAGCCTTCGACCCGCACGCGTGTTTCTTTCGACATCGCCATGCGCGAGCTCGGCGGCGAGACGATCATGCTCACGGGGCACGAGATGCAGCTCGGGCGCGGCGAGACGATCGCGGACACGGCCCGAGTCCTGTCGCGCTTCGTCGATGCGATCGTCATCCGGGTTCTCGATCACAGCGATCTGACGGAACTCGCCCGTCACGCCGGCGTGCCTGTCGTCAACGGCCTCACCAAAAAATCGCATCCCTGCCAGGTTCTGGCCGACGTCATGACCTTCGAGGAACATCGCGGTCCGATCAAAGGGCGCACGATCGCCTGGAGCGGCGATGCGAACAATGTTCTGGCGAGCTGGATCCACGCAGCGCAGAGGTTCGACTTCACGATAAACGTCGCAACGCCGGCCGAGCTCGACGTGCCGCGCGAGCTCGTCGCCTGGGCCGAGGCGAACGGCGCACGGCTGAACGTGACGCGCGATCCTTTTCAGGCCGTCAGCAGTGCCGATGCGGTCATTTCGGATTGCTGGGTCTCGATGGGTGACGAGAACGAGAGTTTTCGGCATAATCTTCTCGCTCCCTATCAAGTGAACACGAAATTGATGGCGGCGGCCGGCAAGGACGCCATTTTCATGCATTGCCTGCCGGCACATCGGGGCGAAGAAGTCACCGATGCGGTGATCGACGGGCCGCAATCCGTCGTCTTCGACGAGGCGGAAAATCGCCTCCATGCTCAAAAGGGCATTCTGGCCTGGTGTTTCGGTGCTCTAGAGGCATGAGCCATGCTGCGACCAGTCTCCGACGACGCACGCGACGACAACGTCCTGCCTTTCGCGGTCGCCCCGCTCGACCTGCGCGGCCGCGTGGTACGGCTCGGCGCCTCGATCGACGAGATCCTCGCCCGGCATGAATATCCCCCGCCCGTCGCCCGCGTTGTGGGCGAAGCTGCGGCGCTCACGGTTCTGCTCGGCTCGGCGCTGAAATTCGACGGCCGCCTCCAGCTTCAGACGAAGAGCGACGGCGTCATCGACATGATCGTCGTCGATTTCGACGCGCCGGACAGGTTGCGCGCCTTTGCCCGGTTCGACGAAGCCCGGCTCGCCGAAGGCGGGCCCGATCTGCTCGGGCGCGGCCACTTGGCCCTCACCCTCGAGCAGGGCGGCGATCTGAAGCGCTATCAAGGCATTGTTCCTCTAGAGGGGCAAGGTCTCGAAGAGGCGGCGCATCGCTACTTCCGCCAGTCGGAACAGATCCCGACGTTCGTGCGCCTGGCGGTGGCCGAAAGCATCAAAGGCGCGCAAGCCTCCTGGCGAGCGGGCGGGCTCATGGTGCAATTCCTGCCGGCGGCGCCGGAGCGGCAAGCCGATCTTCCGCCGGGCGACGCGCCGGCGGGCGCACATGTGCCGGAAGAGACGGAAAACGATGCTTGGGTCGAAGCCAAAATGCTCGCCTCGACCATCGAAGATCATGAGCTCGTCGATCCCAATCTTTCGAGCGAGCGCCTGCTCTACCGGCTCTTTCACGAGCGCGGCGTGCGCGTCTTCACGCCGCAAGAGATCCGGGCGGAATGCCGCTGTTCACGCGAGCGCATCGCCGCAATGCTCAAGCGCTTCTCGCCGGAAGAACGCGCCGAAATGGTCGGCGACAACGGCAAGATCGGCGTCACTTGCGAGTTCTGCTCGACCTATCGCGAATTCGATCCCGAAGAGCTGAAGTAATCCTCTCCCGCGCGCGGGAGGGCTAGCGCGAGGTGCGGGTCATGGGCTGCGACTGCTCGCGCGCGGGGAAGTTGGCTGCCAAAAGTGCTCCCGCCGATAGCCTTGCACATAGAGAAGCGCGGTGAGGTCGGCATGATCGATGCGCGCATGCGCCTGGGCGGCGACAGCCGGCTTTGCGCGGAATGCGACGCCGAGGCCGGCTTCGGCCAGCATTGAAACATCGTTGGCGCCGTCACCGACTGCGAGCGTCTCGACCGGCATAAGGCCGAGCTTGCTGCGGAGCCCTACCAGCGTCGCGCGCTTTGCTTCTCCCCCGCGCACCGGTTCCTCGATCGCGCCCGTGAGCCGCCCATTCTTCACGCACAGCACGTTGGCTTCGCTCGCATCGAAGCCCAGCCGCGCAGCGAGCGGAATGGTAAAGAGCGTAAATCCGCCGGAGACGAGCGCCGTGTAAGCGCCGTGCGCGCGCATGGTTCGCACGAGAATTTCGGCTCCCGGCGTGAAGGTGATGCGTGCGAGAACCTTCTCGATGACATCGACGCTGAGCCCGGCAAGGAGCGCGACGCGTTCGCGCAAAGCGGGAACGAAGGCGATCTCGCCGCGCATGGCGCGCGCCGTGATCTTGGCGACATGATCCTTGATCCCAAGGAAATCGGCGAGCTCGTCGACGCATTCCTCAGCGATGACGGTCGAATCCATGTCGGCGACGAGCAGTTTTTTCCGCCGCGCGGCAGAAGGCTGGACGATGACGTCGATTGGCACGCCAGCAAAGGCTTCGCGCAAGAGCTCGCGCGCGCGGTGCACCCCGCCCTCGGTTGTCGGCCGAAAGGCAATGTCCGCCGCCAGGCCGGGAGCGAGCCAAATAGGTCGTTCAGCGCCAGGCAGGAGCTGGAGCGCGCGCCCGACGAGATCCTCATCGAGCATAGGAGTTTGCGGATTGCAGATCAGAGTCGCGACGTGGCTCATGGGTTACCGGTAAAAAGGCCTGCCTCTCTTGTCAAAGCGCATTAGATATATCTTGCGTTACATCTAATGCTGAGCTATCTTGTGATATATCTAAATTTGGAGGCAGATATGCACGGACATTGCGAATCTTATTGGAAATGGGGCGCAGGGAGGCATCGGCGCGGCGGCTTCGGGGGGTTCGGCTTCGGCCGGGGCGGCGGGAACATGGACCCCGACGATATGCTGCGCGCCAAGCGCATGCTGGCGCAGAACGATCTGCGGCTGATCGCGCTCTCCTTCATTGCCGAGGCGCCGCGCCACGGCTACGAGATCATCAAGCTCGTGGAGGAAAGGACTGCCGACTGGTACAGCCCGAGCCCAGGCATCGTCTATCCGACCCTGACCTATCTGGAGGAAGCCGGATATGTCACGGCGGCGAACGAAGGCAGCAAGAAGCTTTATACGATCACCGATGAGGGACGGGCCTATCTTGCGGCCAATCGCGAGCTCGTCGACGTGGTGCTCGAGCGCCTGGCCGCGATCGGCGAGCGCGTCGGGCAATGGCGACGCGCAGCCCGCGGTGCGAACCGCCGCGACCTGCCGCCGCTCGTCGAAGCGGCGCTCAACCATTTGCGCGAGACCGTCGGCAAGAGGCTCGAAGAGGACGAATCCGCCGAAGCAAGCCTGGCGGAAATCCTTGCCCGCACCGCCGCCGACCTGCAGCGGAAGTAGACGCGTCAATGCGAAGCGCAAAGCACGGTGAAGCAATCCAGTTACGAGCCAAGACTCTGGATTGCTTCGCCCCGCTCGCAATGACAGAACACAATGCTGGATCACGAAGACCTGGAGATCTGTTGCGACCCCTTTCGGCGATCCTGATCGCCGGTCCGACGGCGAGCGGCAAATCCGGCATTGCTTTGCGACTCGCCGAGCGCCTCGGCGGCGCGCTGGTCAATGCCGATTCGATGCAGGTCTATTGCGATCTCAAGATCCTCAGCGCGCGACCGGCTCCCGAGGAGGAAGCGCGCGCGCCGCATTTTCTCTTCGGCCATGTGGACGGCGCAACGAATTATTCGGTCGGCCGCTATCTCGATGACGCGGCGGCGGTCCTTTCGCGTTTGAGAGCAGAAAACCGCTTGCCGATGTTCGTCGGCGGCACAGGGCTTTATTTCAAGGCGCTGACGCAGGGAATTTCGGATATTCCGCACGTGCCCAAGGCGCTACGGGCGGAATTGCGGACCTGGGCCGAAGGCCTTGCGCCCGCCGAGCTTCATGCCGAGCTTGCCGCCCGCGATCCGCTCATGGCTGCAAAACTGCGAGCCACCGATCCGCAGCGCATTCTGCGCGCGCTCGAAGTCCATGCCGCGACCGGAAAGAGCCTCGCCGCCTTCCAAGGCGCGAAGTCACCGCCTCTGCTCGATGGCCGCTCTTGCCTTGCGCTCTTTCTCGCACCCGACCGGGCGGGGCTCAGAGAAGCGATCGACCGGCGTTTCGATGCAATGATCGCGGCGGGTGCCTTAGAAGAGTTGCGCGCCTTGCAGGCTCGCGCGCTCGACCCGGCGCTGCCGGTGATGCGCGCGCTCGGCGTGCCGCAGCTTCTTTCTCATCTTGGGGGCGCGCTCGACCTCGACGAGGCCGTGCGCGTCGCCAAGCGCGACACCCGCGCCTATGCCAAGCGGCAATTCACATTCGCGCGGCATCAATTGCCGGAATTCCGTTGGGTGGCGCCGGCGGATGCCGAGGCGATCGCGATGGAAATTTCCGAGTGAGCGCTCTTTCTCCGCTCGCGGGGAGGAAAAGTGCGGCCCGCTTACGCGCCCAGCGTGTCGGCCAAAGCTTCGAGATCCGCTGCTGCAATATCGACGGGAACGCTCGGCCGCGCCTCGCCTTTGCCAGGCCCGTGCTCATTCGGCCGCGCGACATGCGCCGTGCGCAGCCCGTGGCGTGCCGCAGCCTCGAGATCATAGGAATGCGCCGCGACCATCAGGCAGTCTTCGGGCTGCAGGTTCAGCGTCGCGACCGCGCTCTGATAGACGATCGGCTTCGGCTTATAATCGCGCGCCACCTCGCTGCCGAGAATCGCATCAAAGATGAAGCCGTTGCGGCGGGCGAGATCGACCTGGATCGCAATATTGCCGTTCGACACTGGCGCCAGCAGGAAGTTTTGGCGCAGCCGCGTGAGCCCGCCCGGCACATCCGGCCAGGCGTCGAGCCGATGCCAGGCGAGATTGAGCTCCGCGCGCATTTCTTCGTCGAGATCGTCGAGCCCGAAGCGGGGAAGCACAGCCTCGAGCATGCGCCGATGTATGGCGTCGAGCGGGACGAAAGGCATCGCGCCGCTGCGAATGGGTTCCATGCCCGCTTGATATTCGCCCCGCCAGGCATCGGCAAAGGCCGGCCAGTCGCGCGATAGGCCGCGCGGCTCGAGCAGCCGCTGCGCTTCGCAAGCAACGCCCGTGCGCCAATCGACCAGCGTGCCGAACACGTCAAAAAAGAGGGCTTTGAGGGGCAAGGTTCTCTCCCGCGAACGCCTCTTTAAATCCGCGCAGCCGATTCCGTTTGACAACTTCCACTTTGGTATGTAAATAGCCAATTAGTTATATAACCTACTGGCTATCTACGATGCCGGACCACCTCAGCGATACATTCTCTGCCCTCGCCGACCCGACGCGGCGTGCGATCCTCTCCCGCCTCGCCCTTGGCGAAGCCTCGGTGAAAGAGCTGGTCGAGCCCTTCGGCCTGACCCAGCCGGCAATCTCCAAACACCTCGCCGTGCTCGAAAAGGCCGGGCTCATTTCCCGCAGCCGCGACGCGCAGCGCCGGCCCTGTCGGCTCGAAGCCCAAGCCCTCAAGGAGGCCGCCGATTGGATCGACCATTACCGGCGATTCTGGACGGAGAGCCTCGACCGGCTCGACGATTATCTGCAAGACCTCAAGAAGAAGGACGGCAAAGATGGGTAAGACTTCAATCGAGGTTCGTGAGCGGGAAATCATCGGCACGCGGATTTACGATGCGCCGCGCGAGCTCGTCTGGCGCGCCTTCACCGATCCCCAACATCTGGCGCGCTGGTGGGGGCCGAATGGCTTCACCAATTCGTTCCACGAGTTCGATTTTCGCCCGGGCGGCACCTGGCGTCACGTGATGCATGGTCCGGATGGGACCGATTACCCGAACGAGAGCCGTTTCGTCGAAATCGCCTGGCTCCAGCGCCTCGTCATCGATCACATCTCGGCGCCGAAATTCCGTCTCACCGTTTCCCTCGAGGACGCGGGCGCTCAGTCGGGCAGCAAGACCAAGCTCGTCTTTCATCAATTCTTCGAATCGGTCGAAGCTTTCGAGAGCATCAAGCCCTATGCGCTGCCCGGCCTCGAGCAGAACCTCGAGAAGCTTGCCGAACATCTGCCTACGATCGACCTCATGCGGCGCGAGCTCACCATCCGGCGCACGTTCAATGCGCCGCGGGCGCTTGTCTGGGAGGCCTGGACCGATCCGAAACATCTGGCCCAATGGTGGGGACCGGAGGGCTTCACCAATCCGGTGTGCGAGGTCGATCTCAGGGTCGGCGGCGAATTGCGCATCGTGATGCGCGGGCCGGACGGCACGGATTATCCCATGCGCGGCACGTTTCGCGAGATCGCCGCGCCCGAACGGCTCGTTTTCATCAGCGGCCCCGTCGATAAGAACGATCGCTTCCTGATCGATGGGCTGACGACCGTGACTCTGGCGGAACGCGGCGGGAAGACCGAAATGGTCCTCGAGACCCGCGCGATCGGCCTTGTGGCGTCGGCCGTCCGCATGATCGCCGGAATGGATCTCGGCTGGTTGCAGTCGATCGACCGGCTGGCGGATAATGTCGAAGGCGCGCTCTCCAAGGCTTGACCCCGGGCCTGCCGCGGCACCGGGCCGCCCGGTGCCGCGGGTTGATTTTGTGGGCCGCCTTCGCTAAATCTGCGGTCATTGGAGATCCCGATGCGGAAGATCCTTATCGTAACCTCAGCGCTGGAGACGGGACGGAGTTAGCTCCGCTTCCGCGTCCGGCGCTGCCCGAGGCCCTTCGAGGGCCTTTTTTATTGCCCGAAGTTGCAAAAACCCGCATGAAAGTGGCGGAGAGCGAAATGGCCAGAATAATGACCGGTGCCGAAATGGTGGTCGAAGCCCTGAAGGATCAGGGAGTCGACGTCATTTTCGGCTATCCCGGCGGCGCAGTCCTGCCGATCTATGACGTGCTTTACGATCACCAGCACGCGATCCGCCATGTCCTCGTTCGCCACGAACAGGGGGCGGCGCATGCGGCAGAAGGCTATGCCCGCTCGAGCGGGCGGCCCGGCGTGATGCTCGTGACCTCCGGCCCGGGTGCGACGAATTCGATCACCGGGCTCACCGATGCGCTGATGGATTCGATCCCGGTCGTCTGCATCACCGGCCAGGTGCCGACCCACCTCATCGGCTCGGACGCCTTTCAGGAATGCGACACCGTCGGCATCACCCGGCATTGCACGAAACATAATTATCTCGTCCGCTCGATCGAAGATCTGCCGCGCATTCTGCACGAGGCGTTCTATGTCGCGCAGCATGGCCGGCCGGGCCCGGTGGTCATCGATATTCCGAAAGATGTGCAATTCGCCCGCGGGATCTATTCCGGACCGCAGAACGTCGAGCACAAGACCTATCGGCCGCGCCTCGAAGGCGACCCGGGAAAGATCGAGCTCGCCGTCACAATGATGGCCTCTGCCAAGCGGCCGATCTTCTATACCGGCGGCGGGATCATCAATTCGGGTCCCGAAGCTTCGCGGCTTCTGCGCGAGCTCGTGGCGTCGACCGGGTTTCCCGTCACCTCGACCTTGATGGGGCTTGGCGCCTATCCGGCCTCGGGAGAGAACTGGCTCGGCATGCTCGGCATGCACGGCACGTTCGAAGCAAATAATGCCATGCACGACTGCGATCTGATGATCGCAATCGGCGCGCGTTTCGACGATCGCATCACGGGCCGGCTCGATCAATTCGCCCCCGGCTCGAAGAAGATCCACATCGATATCGATCCGTCCTCGATCAACAAGAACGTCAAGGTCGATCTCGCCGTCGTCGGCGATTGCGCGCATGTGATTGCGGCACTGATTGCCCGTTGGAAAGCGCGCGGCTGCAAGGCGGATCCGGGCGCACTCAAGAAGTGGTGGAGCGAGATCGAGGCATGGCGGGCGCGCAAGTCGCTCGCCTACAAACATTCGGAAAAAGTCATCAAGCCGCAATGGGCGATCGAACGGCTCTATGCGGCGACGAAGGGGCGCGACTGCTATATCACGACGGAAGTCGGCCAGCATCAGATGTGGGCCGCGCAGCATTTTCATTTCGACGAGCCGAATAGGTTCATGACCAGCGGCGGCCTCGGCACTATGGGCTATGGCCTGCCCGCGGCGATCGGCGTGCAAATGGCCCATCCGAAATCGCTCGTCGTCGATATTGCCGGGGAAGGCTCGATCCTGATGAATATTCAGGAGCTCTCGACCGCCGCTCAATATCGCTTGCCGGTCAAGGTCTTCATCCTCAACAATGAATATCTCGGCATGGTGCGCCAATGGCAGGAATTGCTGCATGGTGGGCGCTATTCCGAAAGCTATTCGGAGGCTTTGCCCGATTTCGTGAAGCTCGCCGAAGCATTCGGCGCGCACGGGATCTGCTGTTCGGATCCGGCCGATCTCGATGCCGCGATCGCCGAGATGATCGCTACCCCCAAGGCCGTCCTCTTCGATTGCCGCATCGACAAGACCGAAAATTGCCTGCCGATGATTCCATCGGGCAAGGCGCATAATGAAATGATCCTGCCGGACAGCGACGAAGTATCGGTCGATGCGGCCGGGAAGATCCTGGTGTGAGCGGCTCCGAAAAAGGACCAAATCCGATGAATGCCCCGACGGCGCCGCCCTCGCCCTATTCTTCCGCGATCGGCAAATCGAATATCGAAACCCATACGCTCTCGGTTCTCGTCGACAATGAACCGGGCGTTCTCGCCCGCGTCGTCGGCCTCTTCTCCGGCCGCGGCTACAATATCGAGAGCCTCACGGTCGCCGAAGTTGCGCATGCCGAACATTTGTCGCGCATCACGATCGTAACCTCAGGCACGCCGGAAGCGATCGAGCAGATCAGCCATCAATTGGAACGGCTCGTGCCGATCCACGCGGTGACGGATCTCACTCTGCGCGGCAATGCGGTCGAGCGCGAGCTCGCCATGATCAAAGTGGTCGGCACCGGAACCGACCGTGACGAAGCTTTGCGGCTCGCCGAAGCCTTCCGGGCGCGGGTGATCGACGCCACGATCGAAAGTTTCATTTTCGAGCTGACCGGCGCGGCAGCCAAGATCGACCAATTCGTCGAACTGGTGCGACCGATCGGTCTCGTCGAAGTCTCGCGGACCGGCATTGCCGCCATGTCGCGCGGCAAAGATCCGATCTAATCCGATGCTCAACCGAAAGTAAGCCGCTTTCAATCCAGGAGAAGACATGCGCGTTTATTATGATCGGGATGCCGATCTCAATCTCGTCAAAGGCAAGAAGGTCGCGATTGTCGGCTACGGCAGCCAAGGCCATGCGCATGCGCTGAATCTGCGCGATTCAGGGGTGAAGGACGTGATTGTTGCGCTGCGCGAGGGCTCGGCCTCGGCGAAAAAGGCCGAAGCCGAGGGCCTGGCCGTCAAATCCGTCGCCGAAGCGGCGAAGGCGGCCGATGTCGTCATGCTGCTCACGCCCGACGAATTGCAAGGCGATCTCTATCGCCATCAACTCGCGCCCAATTTGAAGCAGGGCGCGGCGCTGATGTTCGCGCACGGCCTCAACATCCATTTCAATCTGATCGAGCCGCGCGCCGATCTCGATGTTCTGATGGTTGCGCCGAAGGGCCCGGGCCACACCGTTCGCGCCGAATATAAGCGCGGCGGCGGCGTGCCCTGTCTTTTGGCGGTCGCGCAGGATGCTTCCGGCAATGCGCAGGAACTCGGGCTTTCTTACGCCTCGGCGATCGGGGGCGGGCGCGCCGGCATTATCGAGACGACTTTCCGAGAGGAATGCGAGACAGACCTCTTCGGCGAGCAGGTCGTCCTTTGCGGCGGCCTCGTCGAGTTGATCCGCAATGGATTCGAGACCTTGGTCGAGGCGGGCTACGCGCCCGAAATGGCCTATTTCGAATGTTTGCACGAAGTGAAGCTGATCGTGGACCTGATCTACGAGGGCGGCATAGCGAACATGAATTATTCGGTCTCCAACACGGCAGAATATGGCGAATATGTCAGCGGGCCGCGGATCATTACGGCGCAAACCAAGGCCGAGATGAAGCGCGTGCTTGCCGATATCCAGTCCGGCCGTTTCGCCCGCGACTGGATGCTCGAGAACAAGGTCAACCAGACTTCGTTCAAGGCGATGCGGGCCAAGGCGGCCGCCCACCCGATCGAGGCGGTCGGAGCGAAATTGCGCGCCATGATGCCCTGGATCGGCAAGAACCGGCTCGTCGACAAAGAGAAGAATTAACGGCGCGCCCCGCGCCGGAAATGCGCTATTCTCAGCGGGGCAGTGCCGGCTCGGAATGCGCCGGTCAACCTGCGCCTTAGGGCGAGACCTTGCGCGACATTCTCACCGTCCTGGCCCTTCTGCTTGTCCTTCTGCTGAGCGCCGCTTTGGCGGTGCCCTATTTCATTGACTGGGATGCCGAGCGCGGGCTGATCGAGGCTCAGCTCTCGAAGCTGATCGGCGAACAGGTCAAGATCCGCGGCGGCATCGACCTCAAGCTTCTCCCGACGCCCTATCTCCAGCTGGCCAATGTGGAGGTGAGGGACCCTGCGGCGACGGTCGATGTAAGGGCCGACGAGCTCCATCTCGAAATCGCGCTGCCCTCCCTCATGCGCGGGGAAGTCGATTTCGTCGAGGCGCGGCTCGTGCGGCCTCAATTGCGGCTGAGGATCGAGAACGATTCGCTACAGCTTCCCGCGCCTGCACACGAATTTTCCGGGCAGATGCAGTTCGAGCGTATCGCGATCGAGGACGGGGCGGTCAGGATCGACGATCCCGCGACGGGCCGCAGTTTCGCGTTCAAAAATATTGCGCTCAATGCGAATGCCGAAGCGCTCACCGGACCTTACAATGCCGATGGGCAGTTCGTTGTCGGCGGGCCGCCGACGACCTTCAGCCTCTCTACCGGTCAGCGCCAAGGCGACCGACTGCATTTCAAGCTGATCCTCGACGAGAACGGCACGCAACCGCGCGCCGATCTCGACGGCGATCTCCTCTTCCGCGAACGCGCTCTGCCGCAGGTCAACGGCACGCTCAATCTCTCCGGGCACATCAAGCATCCGATCTCCCTGCCCTGGCAGGCTTCCGGGGCGCTCACGGCCGATCTGCGCAAGGCGGCCTTCAACAATCTCGATCTGCGGCTCGGCGATGAAGCGCATCTTTTAATCCTCGACGGAGCCGCTCAATTCGATTTCGGCGCCAAGCCGCGCGCCGACTTGAACCTCAAGGCGCAGCAGATCGACGTCGACAAATTGCTGACGGCCGATGGCGCGCCCCCGCCCATGCAAAGGTTCGCGCAAATTCTCTCCGACCTGGCGCAGTCGAACCAGCTTGGTTCCGGCCTGCCGCTCTCGCTCGAAGTTACGGGAGATTCCGTTCTCCTAGGCGGCGAGACTTTGAGCAGCGTCGATGCGGCGATCGCGTTTTCGGAGAAGGAGAAAGCCCATCTGCGCTTCGCCGGCGAAGGCCCGGGAAATTCGCGCCTGGCGCTCGACGGCGACATGGAGACGGGCGTCGCGCCCGGCTACAAGGGCAATATGGAAGCGAGCGCCGGCGACGTCCCGCGTTTGAAGCAATGGCTAGATGCGAATTTTCCGCAGTTCTGGCCACGGCAAATCCCGCCGATCCACTCCTTCGCGATGAGCGGAGAGGCGAATATTTCGGAGGTCGGTTTCGTCGGCAGCGATCTCGACTTGCATCTCAATGGTTCGGCGCTTGCCGGCACGATCGCCTATACGCGGGCGTTCGGCTCGGAAGCGGCGCGGCTCTTCGCCGACCTTTCCGCCCCGGCGCTGCAGCTCGACAGTCTCCCGGATTTCTCGGCGCTTGCCGGCGAGACAAACGGCATGGATCTCGACCTGCGGCTCGAGGCTGAGGCGGCGAAATTGGGCGGGATTGAAGAAGGCGATATCGAAACGGGACGTTTGAGCTTCAATTTTACGCGCAGCGGAACAAGCGCCAGACTCGAAAATCTCAATGTGAGCGGATTCGACGGTGCCGATCTGACGGCGAGCGGGGAATGGAATGGAAGCGCCGGCCGCCTCGCCGTCAAGCTCGATGCCAAACGCCTCGACGGATTGGCCGGCCTGCTGCAGCGATTTTCGCCTGAACCTGCGAGCGCCTTTCTGCTCGCCCATGCAAGCGACTTTTCCCCGGCGCATCTCGATCTCAGCGCTGCGGCGAAGATCGACGCCGGCGTGCTCCATTTCAGCGAATTCGCCCTCAACGGAACCGCGAACCGGACAAAGCTCTTCGGCAAAGCCGACCAGGATCCGCAAAAACCCGGCGATTTCGTTCTCTCGCTCGCGATGGATGCGCAGGATTCGATCGGTCTGCTCCACCAGATCGGCATCTCGACCCTGCCCTTGCAGGATGTCGGCCCCGGCTCCATCAAGCTCTCCGCGCACGGCAGCCGCAAGCTCGCCGCAAAACTTACCGCGCTCCTGGCCGGAGCGAATTTCACGTTCGAGGGTACCGTCGATCCGGATGCCGCGGCTCCGCGCGCCGCCGGCACCGTGAAACTCACGAGCGCCGATCTTTCCGGCCTGCTGCGCGCAACCGGGCTCTCCCTGCCCGATCTAACCGCGCATCTGCCCGCAGATCTCGGCGCCAAAGTCGAGGCCGGCATGGATCGCGCGATCTTCAGCGACATCGGCGGCATGTTCGCCGGAAGCAAGCTTGCCGGTCATCTTGCCTATGCGAAAGAGCTCACAGGCGAGCTGCGGACGGACAGACTTTCGCTTGGCGAACTTTTCGCTCTGACGCTTGGGCCTATGCAGCCGGCAAAGCGCGGCGCGCTCTGGCCCGAGGCAAAATTTGCGGCGAGCCCAATCAATCCGCCGGCGGCCCATCTCGCCGTTCGCGCGGCGACTCTCGATCTCTGGCCACAGATCTCGGGCCGCGACGCAAAATTCGACCTCGACCTAACGAATGGCGGTGCCGAACTCGGCATTCGCAATCTCTCCGCAAAGATGGGGACGGGCAGCGCCGCGGCGGACGTTATTCTGCGCCGAAGCGGCGGCAGCGTGGCGGCGCAGGGGCGTCTGCACCTTGCAGATTGTAATTTCAATTTGCCGGCGGCCGGCGGATTCCTATCCGCCGATCTCGACCTTGCCGGCACGGGGGATAGCGCCGCGGCTCTCGTCACCGGGCTCGCGGGCTCGGGCACGATCGAGTTCAGCGATGTTCTCCTGCCGAAAGCAGATCCCGCCGCCATGGGGCGCGTCTTCACCGCCGTCGAAGAAGATCAGCTTGGCATAGACGAAGCCGAGATCGATCGGGTGCTCCTCTCGGAATTCGGCAAGGCGCCGCTATCGCTCGGCAACCGTACTTTCGATGGCGAACTCGCCGCAGGCGTTCTGCGCCTCACCGAAAAAAATGCCCCCGCCAAGAAGATCGAGCCCGGCATTACGGCGAGCGCGAGCGCCTCGCTCGATTTGCGCGACTTGACGATCGACCAGGAAGTCCTTTTGACCCTCGTCAGCCTGCCGCGGAATTGGAGCGGCGTGCCGCCGCAACTGACGTTGGCGTGGAAAGGAAATATTTCCGCGCCGGTACAGACGATCGATGCTGGAAACTTCGTCAATGCACTCGCCGCGCGCGCAATTGCGCGCGAAAGCGCCCGCATTCAAGCGCAGGAATTCGATGTCCATGAGCACGCGGTTTTCATGAGCCGGCTCGAGTCCGAGCGCCGTCGCGAGCAGGAGAAGCTGCAAGCCGAGGAAGATGCGCGCCGCGCCGCCGAGCTCAAGGCCTTGAGCGAAGAACAAGCCAAGCAAAAGGCGCAAGAGCCGCAGCTGCCGACCCAGACGCCGCCGACCGTAGTTCCGCCGCCGGGCGAAGCGCCGCCGCCGAAGCCCGATAAGAGCGACGCGGTGCAGCCGGGGCCGAGTGCCGACGAGCACGGGCCGCAAGAACCGGCGCCGAATTCCGTGTTTCCGCTGCAAGTCGGAGGGCCGCTGCCTTTACCGCCGCGACGGGCGCCGGAGTCGATGCCGAGTTCCATACTTCCGCTGCAGATCGGCAGGCCTGCGCCGTTGCCGCCGCGCCGTCCCCAATCGAGCGCACCGGCAACGGTCCTCGTCCCCGACCCGACGGCGGCTGGACGTTACTGAGGATAATTCGGAAAGACGGTTTCGCTCGGCCAGATCGCTCTAGGCGCGGCGCTCGGTGGCGAGCACGTAAAGGCGGATGGCGGAGGAGAGATTGGCCGAACCGCGTGCCGCATCGATCTCCGCGACGAGGCCGGCGAGCGAACGGCGTTGCTCGGCTGCGATCCGCCGCAAAGCCTCCCAAAAAGCTTCCTCGAGCGAAATGCTCGTCCGGTGGCCGGCAATCGTGAGGGAATGTTTGCGCAGGCCGGAAGATCCGGTCACGGCTTCTTCCGGAAGGTCTCGAGCGAGACGACTTTCGCCTGTTCGGTACTTTTTTGCGGATTGGCGGGTTTGCCGGGTTCGGGCTTCGAGGGGATTTCGATGGGCTCGGTGCCGCTGCCGCGCGGCTTTGCCTTGTCCCCCGCGAGCGGACGCACGCTCGAGCCGGAAGCCTCTCCCGGCAGGGCCGGCGGCTCGGCTTCGCCGGCAAGCTCGAATTTGAGACCGAATTCGACCGAAGGATCGAAGAAGCCGGTGACCGCTTCGAAAGGAATGAGCAAAGTCTCGCTCTTTCCCTGAAAGGAGAGGCCGACTTCGAAGGCATGGTCGCCGACCGTCAAATCCCAGAATTGATGCTGGAGGACGATCGTCATCTCCTTCGGATATTGCTCGCGCATGCGGTTCGACAGGCGGACGCCGGTCGCGCGGGTGCGGAAGGTGATAAAAAAATGATGATCGCCGGGCAGACCCTCGCGCGCCACGTCCGAGAGAACCTTGCGCATCACGGCCCGTAGCGCGTCCTGCACGAGAAGATCGTAACGGATCAGATCGGTAGCCATTCCAATATCCGAAGGGCGCGCACCCAGAGCATGATCCGGAAAAGTGGAAAGCGGTTTTCCGAAAAGATCATGCTCAGACAAAATCTTGGAGCGGGATCGTGAATCCCCTGAAAAACTTCCCGCCATAAGTGGAGGCTTCTGTTGCCAGGTGCCTCCGAACCCCGCCTTGAAGTGCTAGCCCCAAGGGCTTTGAATCGGTACCATTACCGCATTACGCGGCAACAGCCACCGGAGCATAGTTGTCGTTGGCAACTATAAGTTTGGCCCGATGACGGCGGAACCATGCCGGGCGAAAGAACACCCTTTACACTCCCCGTCGAACCTATTTCGCCCCCGCCAAAATCCGCGCGTGACGCATTTTGGTGGAGGCGCCGGGTACCGCCCCCGGGTCCGAAGAGCTTATTGCGATGCCGTTTATCGCCATAGCTGCGCAAGGCAGCAAGGCGAATATAAGCAAAGCGCGACCGATTAGAAAGAGCCTGCCGCGCAGACCTCTATCCTGAGAATTGCTCTAATCTTACCGTCCGAATCCGCACCATTGCGCGCCTCACGCGAATCTGAATTGGAAATCTGCACATAATCCTCGACTCAAAGCAGATGAAGGGCGATCCCGACTCGAACCCCAAGCCTTACGGGCTGATCGGCCTCTGCCTCAGTCTCTTGGGAATTGGCGCTCTCGCGCTCGTCATCGCCTCCGTAATCGGCGGAACGATTGCGCTCGGGGTCGGCCTGACCTTCGGCTGGCCCAAGGTCCATGGTTTCTTCGTCGACGCGACGACGCCCCAAACGGGCGAAGGCACAGGCCCGCTGCGCCTCACGCTCGAAATCGCAATCTCCATCTATACCGGCACCGCGCTCGCAATTCTCGCCTTTGCGCGCTGGCGGGGCCACAGCGCCTGGCGCTCGATCATCGGCTTTATGCCAGTCGCTCAGCACCTCAAAGACAAGCGCCTCTGGATTATTGCGGGTCTCGCCCTCGTCTATAGCGTCGCCGCCACTGCGGCGCTCGGCTATTTCTATCCTAAGTCCGAGACTTGGCTCACCATGCCTTCGGATCGACCTTCCTTCGTCCTGCTCTTCTTTCTTGCGGTTGTGCTCGCCCCGATCACGGAAGAACTGCTCTTCAGGGGCTGGATCTATACGAGCCTGCGCTCGAGTCTTGGCCTCTGGCCGGCCGTTATTCTGAGCGCCGCCTTCTTCGGCCTTGCCCATTATGAGAGCACGCATCTCTATGCGCTCGCGGTTTTTCCTCTGGGCCTTGCGCTCGCGGCCATTCGCGAGCGTAGCGGAAGCGTGAAAGCCTCGATGCTTTTCCACGCTTTCAACAATCTGATCGCCGTCTGCGCCGCTGCATTCAACGTCGGCTGAACCATATAAGTCCTGTCATGCAGCCCTATCTCGATCTCCTTCAAACAATTCTCTCGCACGGCGAAAAAAAGCCCGATCGGACGGGCACGGGCACGCTGTCCATTTTCGGCTATCAGATGCGCTTTCCGCTCGATGCCGGATTTCCGCTCGTCACGACGAAGAAGCTGCATCTCAAATCCATCGTCTACGAATTGCTCTGGTTCCTGAAAGGCGACACGAATATCGCCTATTTGAAAGAACATGGCGTCGGCATCTGGGACGAATGGGCGGACGAAGCCGGGAACCTCGGTCCGATCTATGGGAAACAATGGCGTGCCTGGCCGGCCGGCGACCGCGCGATCGATCAAATCAGCGCCGTGATCGCCGCAATTGAGCGCGATCCCTTCTCCCGCCGCTTGATCGTCAGCGCCTGGAATCCGGCCGATCTTCCGGCGATGCGGCTCGCCCCCTGCCATTGCCTTTTCCAATTCTACGTCAGCGAAAGAACAAACGGCGTGCGCCGCCTGTCCTGCCAGCTCTATCAGCGCTCGGGCGATGCCTTTCTGGGCGTTCCGTTCAATATCGCAAGCTATGCGCTCTTGACCCAAATGGTCGCGCATGTGACGGGGCTCACGCCGGGAGACTTCGTCCACACGTTCGGCGACGTGCATCTCTATCTCAATCATGTCGAACAGGCGCGCCTGCAACTCACCCGCACCCCGCGTCCGCTACCGCGGCTTAAACTCAATCCGGCGGTCAATTCGATTTTCGACTTTCGCTACGAAGACATTGTCATCGAAGGCTATGATCCCCATCCGGCGATCGCGGCCGAAGTCGCGGTCTAGACTAGACCGCAAGGGCGAGACCGCGCTCCAAGACAGCAATCTGGGACAGCTCGCCCACTGGCCTAATGTGCCGCTCTGGCCTAGGGTCCCCGCCCAGCCGACCTTCGTCTCGGAGATGCACCTTGAAGAAAATTTTCGCCGTTTCGGCCGTTCTTCTATCGAGCCTCGTGCCCGCTTTCGCAGACGAGGCGCCGATAGGCCAGCAGATCGTCGATGCCTTGAATAAGGTCTATGGCGTTCATCCAGGATTTCGCGCCAATCACGCGAAAGGGATCGTCGTTGAAGGAACGTTCAAGGGCTCGCCGGACGCGAGTAGGCTGAGCAAGGCAAGCATTTTCGACGGGAGCGCGATCCCGGTCACCATCCGCTTCTCCGACGCGGGTGGAGTGCCCAATGTCGCAGACGGATCCAAGGGCCTGCCGCATGGCATGGCAATCAAATATCATTTGAAAGACGGCAGCGAGACCGACATGGTTTTGGTCTCGCTGAAATTCTTTCCCGTCTCGGACGGCGCCGGTTTTCGCGATCTCCTGCTCGCCACTGCCGCGAGCCCTCCCAATGCGCCAAAGCCGACGAAGCTCGACGCCTTCCTCGCCGCGCATCCTGCGGCTCCCGCCGCGCTCGCCTCGACATCGACGCCGGATTCATTTGCCGACGAGGAATATTACGGCATCGATGCCTTCATATTCGTAGACAAGGACGGCAAGAAACAGCCGGTGCGCTATATGATGCAGCCGGAAAAGCTCGTTCACCTCGATCCCGCCGACGCGGCCAAAAAGGCGCCCGATTTCCTGGTCGATGAACTGCCGGCGCGCCTCGCAAAGGGGCCCGTCACTTTCCATCTGCAAGCGCAGCTCGCCGCGCCCGGGGATCAGACGAGGGATCCCTCCAAACCCTGGCCTGCCGATCGCAAAGTCGTGGAGCTCGGCACTTTGACCATCGACAAGGTCGATCCCGACAGTCTCGCGGCGCAGAAGAAATTGCTCTTTCTTCCGGGCGCGCTAGCGCCTGGTATCGAGCAATCCGATGATCCGCTGATCGATGTGCGCGACGGCGCCTATGTCGTCTCGTTTGGACGCCGGAACCCGTGAGCAAGACCATCGAAATACGGCCGGCGACGGCGAGCGACCTTGCGCTCGTCTTCGCCTTCGTCAAGGAGCTTGCTGCCTTCGAACATCTCGAGCACGAGGTCGAAGCGAACGAAGCCCTGCTCGGCAAAGCGCTCTTCGGCGAGCATCCGCGCGTCTTCGCCGATATCGCCGAATATGAAGGCCAGCCGGCGGGCTTCATCCTCTGGTTCTACACGTTCTCGAGCTTTGTCGGCCGGCACGGGATCTGGATCGAAGATATTTACGTGCGCGAAGCCTATCGCAAGAAAGGTTTGGGCGCTGCGATGCTGCACAATATCGCGCGCCGCTGCGTCGAGGAGAAGCTCGGCCGGCTCGAATGGTCGGTGCTCGATTGGAACGAGAACGCGATCCGCTTTTATGAATCGACCGGCGCGCGCCTGATGAGGGATTGGCGGATCTGCCGGCTCGTCGGGCCGGCGCTCCATGAATTCGCGCGCGCCTCATGAAGCCGCTTGCCGCCGTCGTGGCGATTGCCGAGAACGGCGTGATCGGTCGCGACAATCGCCTGCCTTGGCATATTTCGAGCGATCTGAAACATTTCAAGGCACTGACGCTCGGCAAGCCGGTCATCATGGGGCGCAAGACGTTCGCCTCCCTCGGTCGCGTCCTGCCCGGCCGCGAGACGATCGTCGTCACGCGCGATCGCGCTTTCAGCCCGCCCGCCGGCGTCTTCGTCGTAACAGATCCGCAAGCCGCGCTTGAGCTTGGCCAAAGACGGGCGGAAGCACTCGGTGCCGCGGAGATCATCCTCGCGGGCGGGGCTGAAATTTTCCGCGCCTTGCTTGATCGCGTCGATCGGCTTTACGTGACCTATGTCGCGCTTTCCCCGCCGGGCGATGCCTTTTTTCCGCCTCTCGATTGGTCGAAGTGGGAGGAAATCCGCCGCGAGCCGCATGCGCCCGGCAAAGGTGACGATGCGGCGTTCGTTTTTGCCGATTATGTGCGCCGGCACGCCTAGCGGAAAGCTTGGCTTCCTTAGGAATGCAATTGGTTCTATGAGGACGCTGGCGGGGCGCGCCGGTTCAGGATCGATGAATGCCTTGGAATAGCGACGGCAAAAACGGCGGGTCCTGGAAACCCGGTCCCGGGCCGTGGGGACAAATGCCCAATCCGCCCGCCGATTTCGAAGAATGGCTGCGGGGCATTCAGTCGAAGCTCCGGCAATTTCTGCCGGGCGGCCTCGGCGGGCGCACGCTTCTCGCCGTCGCATTGCTCGGCGTGCTGCTCTGGCTCCTCTCGGGATTCTACATCATCGAGCCCAATGAAGTCGGGCTCAACATGATCTTCGGCCGCTACACGGGCAAGACCTCGTCGGGCCTCAATTACAACCTGCCCTTTCCGATCGGTTCGGTGAAGAAACTGCAAGTCACCGATCGCAACGTGATCGACGTCGGCTTCGCTTACCGCCAGGACATGCGCAATCCAGACGAGCAGCCGGCCGAAGCCGACGTGCCGGAAGAAAGCCTGATGCTGACCGGCGACCAGAATATCGCCGACGTCAAATTCGTGGTCATCTGGCAGATCGATCCGGTCCATCCGGAAGACTATGCCTTCAATATCGCCAATCCGCCGGAGACGGTGAAAGCGGTCGCCGAGAGCGCCATGCGCGAGGTCATCGGCCATAGCCTCATCCAGAAGATCCTGACAGCCGAGCGCAAAGTGATCGAGCCGGAAGTCCAGGCGCTCATGCAGAAGATCCTCGATAGCTATCACGCCGGCGTTCTCGTCCTGCAGGTTCAATTGCAATCGGTCGAGCCCCCCGAGCAAGTGATCGAGGCCTTTCGCGACGTGACGGCGGCCCAGCAGGATCGCGACCGCATGCGAAACGAGGCCGAGGCTTACGCCAATAATGTCGTGCCTGTGGCGCGGGGCCAGGCTGCCGCCATTTTGCAGCAGGCGGAAGCCTATCGCCTGCAGACCGTCGCCGAGGCGACGGGGCAGGCCTCGCGCTTCGACCAGATCTATGCGCAATATAAAAATGCCCCCGCAGTAACGCGCGAGCGCATCTATCTCGAGACGATGGAAAAGGTTTTCGGGGGCGCCGACAAGGTCATCGTCGATGGCGCAGGCGCCCAAGGCGTTCTGCCCTATCTGCCGCTTCCCGAACTCAACGCGAAGCCCTCCGAGGGAGACCAGAAGTGAGGAGCGCGGGCGTCATAGGCGCAATCGTCGTCGGGCTTCTCCTCGTTATTGTCGCGGAGTCGGGCTTTACGGTGGCGCAGACAGAACAGGCGCTGGTCCTGCGTTTCGGGGCGCCCGTTGCGGGGCGCGGGCTCGTGACCGAACCGGGACTTCATTTGAAGATCCCTTTCGTCGAGAACGTCGTCTTGATCGACAAGCTCATCCTGGGCGTCGAGACTCCGACGCAGGAAGTGCTGGCCTCCGATAATACGCGCGTCGAGGTCGACGCCTTTTTGCGCTATCGGATCGTCGATCCGCTGAAATTCTACCAGTCGGTCGGAACCATCGATCGCGCCGAAGCTCAGCTCGGCTTCATCTTGAATTCGGCGGTCCGCCGCGTGCTCGGGGATGCCGATCTCACCGAGATCGTCAGCGGCGAACGCGAAGCCCTCATGGGACGCATCCGCGATCAGGTCAATCAGGAGGCCGCCAAGCTCGGCGTTGCCGCAATCGACGTGCGCATAAGGCGCGCAGACCTGCCAGAACAGATTTCGGAAAAGGTCTATAGCCGGATGCAGAGCGAATGGGCGCGCGAGGCGGCGCTCTATCGCGCCCAGGGCAGCGAGGAAGCGCAGGAAATCCGGGCGAAGGCCGATCGCGACGCAACGGTTCTGCGCGCCGACGCGCAGCGCCAGGCCGACCAGATCCGCGGCGCCGGCGATGCCGAGCGCAACCGGATCTTTGCCGCGGCTTATGGCAAGGATCCGGATTTCTTCGCCTTCTATCGCTCGATGCAGGCTTATGAAAACGGATTGAAGCCCGCCGGCACGCGCTTCGTGCTCACCCCCAAATCGGCCTTCTTCCGCTTTTTCGCGGCGCCTTCGAGCCCCGAGACGCCGGCGCAGCAGACTTCCGGCACGCCCTCTGCATCGCGCTGAGCGAACTCGGAGATCAAGATGCGCAGATCCGACCTCACCGAAAAAATTTTGGACATGAAGCGCGAGCGCGGATGGTCTTGGGCCTTCGTCACTGGCGAGATCGGCGGCATGTCGCCCTTGCTCATCGTCGGCGCTCTGCTCGGTCAGATGAAGCTCACGCGCCCGCAGGCCGAGAAAGCCGCCGAGCTCTTCGGATTGAGCGAAGCAGAAAAGCGTCTGCTCAACGAAGTGCCGATGCGCGGCACGCCGATGCCGCCCGCCGATCCTCTGATCTATCGCTTCTACGAGCTCGTGATGGTCAACGGACCGGCATTGAAAGCGCTGATCGAAGAGGAATTCGGCGACGGCATCATGTCGGCCATCGATCTGGAGCTCGCCATGGAGAGACAGCCCGATCCCCGCGGCGACAGGGTCAAGCTGACGATCTCCGGGAAATTCCTCCCGTATAAATATTATGGGTCGAGCGGCAATGTTCCGGCCTATGGCTACCGGGAAGAGGATTAGTGCCGCGATTTTGAACCGTTGGACTTGGCAGTTGCCTCGGCAATCCCGTGGCAAATCTGGCGCAAAGGCAGGCGATGGGATAATTTCGTCCGACTGCGCCGGGCGCTGCCGCCCCCAAAACGCCAGACCGGCTCCATTAATCCGGCGAGGAAGCGTGCAGGAGACAATTCATGATTTTTTCGTTCATGTCCCATCCGGCGTATAGGCCCTCGGTTCGCTCGGGACGCGCAGTTCTGTCGGGATTTGCGATCGCGCTCACCGCCTTCTTCCTCAGCGGCATCGGGCTTGACCGCGCGGCTGCCGGCCATGCGCCCGATTCCTTCGCCGATCTCGCGGCGCAAGTGAGCGATGCGGTCGTCAATATTTCCGCGACGCAGACCTTCGAAGATAAAAGCGCGACCGGCGAGCCGGAGCTCGAGCCCGGCACGCCTTTCGACGATCTCTTCAATGATTTCTTCCGCCATCACCAGCAAGGCAAAAGCGAGAACGGCGGGGGCGACGACCAGGCGATGCATCCGCACGAGCGCCGGTCCAATTCGCTCGGCTCCGGCTTCGTGATCGATCCTTCCGGCATCATCGTCACCAACAATCATGTCATTGCCGATTCCGACGAAGTCACGGTCATTTTCACCGATGGGACGAAGCTGCGCGCCAAGGTTCTCGGCAAGGATACGAAGGTCGACGTCGCGGTTTTGAAGGTCAAGACGGACAAGCCGCTCAAAGCGGTGAAGTTCGGCGACAGCGACAAGATGCGGGTCGGCGATTGGGTGATCGCCGTCGGCAATCCGTTCGGGCTCGGTGGAAGCGTGACCGCCGGCATTGTCTCGGCGCGCAACCGCGACATCGATTCCGGCCCCTACGACAATTACATTCAGACCGACGCCGCCATTAACAAAGGCAATTCCGGCGGGCCGCTGTTCGACATGGACGGCGAGGTCATCGGCATCAATACGGCGATCCTTTCGCCGACCGGCGGTTCGATCGGCATCGGTTTCGCTACCCCCTCCAACACGGTCGTCCCGATCATCGATCAATTGCGCGAATATGGCGAGACGCGGCGCGGCTGGCTCGGCGTGCGCATCCAGCCGATTGACGATTCGCTCGCCGAAAGCCTCGATCTCGGCACCGTGCACGGCGCGCTGGTCGCCGGAACGGATGCAAACGGCCCCGCCGCCGCCGTCGGCATCGAGACAGGCGACGTGATCGTCAAGTTCAACGGCGAGGACATCGGGGCATCGCGCGACTTGCCGAAACTCGTCGCTTCGACCGCGGTCGGCAAAAAGGTCGATGTGGTCATCATGCGCAAGGGCCAGCTCTTGACCAAAACGGTTACGCTCGGCCGGCTCGAAGACAATGAAAAACAGGCTTCGCTCGAAACGGGCACGCCGCCTCAACCGAGCGCTCCCAAGACGATCATCGAAAAGACGCTGGGCATGGCCTTTGCGAGCCTCGACGATGCATCGCGACAGAAGTTTTCGATCAAGGAGAGCGTCACGTCGGGCGTCGTCGTCGCCGGCGTCGATTCCGATTCTCCGGCGGCCGAAAAGAATATTCAGCCGGGCGAAGTTATCCTCGAAATCAATCAGGAGCCCGTTTCCGATCCCGCCGACGTCGCCAAGAAAATGAAGGCCCTGAGACAGGCCGGTAAGAAATTGGCGCTGCTCCTCGTCGCGAGCCCTTCGGGCGAGGAACGTTTCGTGGCGCTCGCCGTCCCATAGCCCAAGCCGGCGGCTCGGACCGTAAACCATCCCGGAAACCAGGGCGCCGCCTGTCCAATCGGGCCGCCCTTCCTCTGCTTGACAGCTTGAGAGCTGCCGCCTATGTCCAAAGCGCTCTTAGCACTCTTCAAGACTGAGTGCTAACACCAGGCCAATTCCGCGGGGCACGCCCGTGCCATCGCGCAGCGTTCAAGGAAACATCCAAATGAATTTCCGACCCCTGCATGACCGCGTGGTCGTCAAGCGCCTCGAAGGCGAGGAAAAGACGAAGGGCGGGATCATCATTCCCGATACGGCGAAAGAGAAGCCGCAGGAGGGCGAGATCGTCGCCGTCGGCCCCGGAGCGCGCGACGAGACCGGTAAGCTCGTCCCTCTCGACGTGAAAAAGGGCGATCGAGTCCTGTTCGGCAAATGGTCGGGCACGGAGGTCAAGATCGACGGCCATGATCTCCTGATCATGAAGGAGAGCGACATCCTCGGCGTCGTCGGCTGAGCCCCTATCGCACGATCCCCCAATCCAGGAGTTTCATAAAATGGCAGCCAAGGACGTACGTTTCGCCTCCGATGCCCGCGACCGCATGTTGCGCGGCATCGAGGTTCTCAACAATGCGGTCAAGGTCACTTTGGGTCCGAAGGGCCGCAACGTGGTCATCGAAAAATCCTTCGGCGCACCGCGCATCAGCAAGGACGGCGTGACCGTCGCCAAGGAAATCGAGCTCTCCGACAAGTTCGAAAACCTGGGCGCCCAGCTCGTGCGCGAAGTCGCCTCCAAGCAAAACGACGTCGCCGGAGACGGCACGACGACGGCGACCGTGCTCGCCGCCTCGATCGTGCGCGAGGGCACCAAGGCGGTCGCCGCCGGTCTCAATCCGATGGATTTGAAGCGCGGAATCGACCTCGCGGTCGACGCCGTCGTCTCCGATCTCAAGACCAATTCCAAGAAGGTCACCTCGAATGACGAGATCGCCCAGGTCGGGACCAATTCCGCCAATGGCGATTCCTCGATCGGCAAGATGATCGCGACCGCGATGCAAAAGGTCGGCAACGAGGGTGTCATTACCGTCGAAGAGGCAAAGAGCCTCGAGACCGAGCTCGATGTCGTCGAAGGCATGCAGTTCGACCGCGGTTATCTCTCGCCCTATTTCATCACCAATGCCGAGAAGATGATCGCCGAACTCGAAGATCCGTTCATTCTCGTCTACGAGAAGAAGCTTTCCTCGCTCCAGGCCATGTTGCCGGTGCTCGAGGCGGTGGTGCAGACCGGCAAGCCGCTGCTCATCGTCGCCGAGGACGTGGAAGGCGAGGCGCTCGCGACCCTGGTGGTCAATAAGCTGCGCGGCGGCCTCAAGGTCGCGGCGGTGAAGGCGCCGGGCTTCGGCGATCGGCGCAAGGCCATGCTCGAAGACATTGCCATCCTCACCGGTGGTCAGCTCATCTCCGAGGATCTCGGCATCAAGCTCGAGAACGTCACGCTTCCCATGCTCGGGCGCGCCAAGCGGGTGCGGATCGAAAAAGAAGCAACGACGATCATCGACGGCGCCGGCACCAAGGCCGACATCGAAGCGCGGATCGCCCAGATCAAGTCGCAGATCGCCGAGACGACTTCGGATTACGACCGCGAGAAGCTTCAGGAGCGGCTCGCCAAGCTCGCCGGCGGCGTCGCCGTCATCCGGGTGGGCGGTGCGACCGAGGTCGAAGTGAAGGAAAAGAAGGACCGCGTCGATGATGCGCTCAACGCCACCCGCGCCGCGGTCGAAGAGGGCATTCTGCCGGGCGGCGGCATTCCGCTGCTGCGCGCGGCGAAAGCGCTCGACAGCCTGAAGGCCGAGAATTCGGATCAGAAGGCCGGTATCGAAATCGTCCGCAAGGCGATCCAGGCCCCGGCCAAGCAGATCATCGACAATTCCGGCGCGGACGGCGCCGTGGTCGTCGGCAAGCTCATCGAAAACAGCAATTACGGCTATGGCTACAACGCCCAGACCGGTGAGTTCGGCGACCTCGTCAAGCTCGGCATCATCGACCCGACAAAGGTCGTCCGCACCGCTCTTCAGGACGCCGCCTCGGTCGCCGGCCTGCTGATCACCACCGAAGCCATCGTTGCGGAACAGCCAAAGAAGGAAACCGCGGCAGGCGCGCCCGGCATGGGCGGCATGGGCGGCATGGGCGGCATGGATTTCTGACGCAAGCTTGAGATTATGCCACGATAAAGCCCCGGTTCGCCGGGGCTTTATTTATTCAATAGCGACTTGCGCCCGAAGCCAGATTTTACGATTGTGGCCGAGCTTCGCGCGCCTGAGGACTTGGCCGGAACGCTATCCGGCAATTCTTCTCAGCAGGAAGCGCCGGATCTCCCGGCTCCGGGCGTCGAGGAGAAAATCACGTGCGTCAATCGCTGCCGAATGAAACGGACAGAAAGACAACGACGCGGGCTGATCTCCTGAACGCCGTCTATGAGTCCTGCAAGGGACTCTCCCGCGCTCAGGCGCGCGACATATTCGAAATGGCGCTGGAAGAGATTTCGGAAGCCTTGGTCCGCGGAGAACCGGTGAAGCTTCGCTCTTTCGGCCTTTTCACGGTCCGCTCGAAGCGGGAGCGGATCGGCCGCAATCCGCGCACCGGAATAGAAGTGCCGATCAAGCCACGTCGTGTGCTGACCTTTCGGCCCTCGCCGGTGCTCATCGCTTCGATCAACGCCGCGCATCCGCCGCAGCGCGATCTTGAAGCCTAGCCTTTAATGCGGCGCATTTTTCGTTTGCATAAGGCCGGCGCGGCACTTTCGCTCGCTTCGCCCGCCCATTCTTGACACGAGCTAAAACAATGACTTAGTGCGCCAACATCCGTGCCGGCCCGGAACATGCACGCCGAGCCTCATCGCGGATGTCGGGCGGAAGCTTTTGGCAGGTTAGGCGTTTCGATTCTGAGTCTTGGCCAGCAGAACATTCGCGCCGAAGCGTTGGCTTTGGCTTTCCGCAGTCGCAAGGTGCAACCACGTAGAGGCCCATGAAAATCCTCTCCCTCCTGATCGCGCTTTTCACCGCCGCCGTCGCCGTTCTCGCCGAGAGGACGGGGAACGCGACCCTCTGGTTCTTTACCTGCGTTTCGGCGATTTGCGCCTTCACGACTTTCCAGAGCCGCGGAGTCTCGAGCTATCTCAGGATTTTCGTAGCGGTCTTCGGCATCGAGCTCATCACCTTCGGACCTCTCGCGCTTCTGGCGGCCATGCGCCTTTGGCCCAAATCGCTCGCGAGCTACGAACTGCCGATTACCTTGCCGCTGACCGTCGCCATCTTCGGGATCCTCGTCTATCTCGTCTCCTTCATCCCCTTGGTGCGGTCGATGATGCGGATCGCCGATCGCTTTTTCAACACGGGCGATCGCACGACAGCGAGGATTTGGCCGTTTCCCCCGTTCCGCGGGACGGAACGCGGCGTTGCCATTGCGATGGCCGTCTTTCTCGTCCTCATCAATCAGGCCGAGGTCGGCATCAACGTCAGGATTTCCTTCTTTTCGCGCGATTGGTTCAACGCGATCCAGAACCGCGATGCAGCGGCCTTCTGGAATCAGCTTTTCTTCGTCTTTGCGCCCTGGGTCTTCGTCTATATTGCTGCGGCCGTGACGGAATTTTTCGTCACCTCCACTCTCGTCATCAGATGGCGGCGCTGGTTGACGAGCTTCTATGTCGACCGTTGGCTCGACAATCACGCGCATTATCGCATGTCGCTCGCCGGCATCTCGACCGACAACCCCGACCAGCGCATCTCCGAAGACATCAATCGCTTCATCGACGGCGGCCAGATCAGCTACGGGGTCTATTCGTTTTCGATCCTGCTTCTTTCGAAGCTCACGTCATTCGTTTCGTTCTCGATCATTCTTTGGACCTTGTCGGAAAGCTTCACGCTTCCCTATACGCATATTGCCGTGCCCGGATTCCTGTGCTGGGTCGCCATCGTTTATGCCGGGCTCGGGACGTTGATCACCCATTGGATCGGAAGGCCGCTGGCGCGGCTCTCCTTCATCCGCCAGCGTTACGAGGCCGACTTCCGCTTCTCGCTTGCGAGATTGCGCGAATATGCCGAACAGGTCGCTCTGCTCCGCGGCGAAACCGTCGAGAAAATGTCGCTTCGGCAGAGGTTCGCCGCGATCGTGAAGAATTATTTCGAGATCGTCCATTGCCGCAAGAAGCTCACGGCCTTCACGGCGTCCTACGCCCAGCTCAGTCCTTTCATTCCCTATATCGTCTCGGCGCCCTTTTACTTTGCCGGCAAGATTTCGCTCGGCATCATGACGCAAACGGCGAACGCGTTTTCGAACGTCAACGACGCGCTGACCTTCTTCGTCACTTATTACGTCGAACTGGCCGATTTCAAATCGGTTCTCGACCGTCTGACTTCCTTCGACCGCGCCATCGAAAAGGCCGGCACGTTCGAGCTGAGGCCACGCCCGGCATCGCTCGACGAAGGCGTCAATGTCGATGCTTTGACGCTGCGCCTGCCCGACGGGCGCACCATCGTCGAAGGGGCCAATTTGCGTCTCGCGAGCCACGAGCCGACCCTGTTCACCGGGCCCTCTGGCTCGGGTAAATCGACGCTCTTTCGCGCCATCGCCGGCATCTGGCCCTATGGCGAAGGCAATGTGGAATTGCCTGAGCGCGTGATGCTTCTGCCGCAGAAGCCCTATATTCCTATCGGAACTCTGCGCACGGCGCTCGCCTACCCCGCATCGCCCGATACTTATGACGATGCAACTTTGCAGGGCGCGCTCAGCGCGGCCAACCTGAACCACCTCATCGGCAAGCTCGATGTGGAAGACATCTGGTCGCAGACCCTTTCGGGCGGCGAACAGCAGCGTCTCGCCGTGGCCCGCGCTCTGCTCGCCAAACCCGATTGGCTCTTCCTCGACGAAGCAACGACCGCGATGGACGAACCGATGGAGGCCGAAATCTACAAGACGATCCGCGAACATCTCCCCGGCACGACCTTCGTCTCGATCGGCCATCGCTCGTCCGTCGCGCAATTCCACAAACGCAATCTCGAAATGCGTCCGGCCGGCACCGGGATGTTCACCCCGCGCGATATGAAGCAAGCGGCGGAGTGAGTTGGATTATCTCGTCTCTTCGGCGCAATTCTCCGCGCACGAACTGTAATCGTCGCGTGCGTTCTGGATACAGTCGGAAAGCTCGTCCGCGTCCTCTGGCGCGGTGCCATAGTGCGCATGGCAATCCACGACTGCGGAGGAATAGGCTTCGTCGCATTCCTGCCCGCAGGCGGCGCCCGCTTCGGCTTGCGAGCTCAAGAGAAAGACCGCGAAGGCAAGCAGAGCTACGCGTTTCATAAGGCTCTCCCGCTAGCCGAGCCGTGCCAAGAGCCGATCGTAGAGCTTGTTTTCCGCCGCGAAAATATAGTCGAGCGCGGAAACGGTGACTTCCGCCGCGCCCTGGGTGATCAGCCAATCGGCAAGTGCCGGAACTTTTGTCGTCGGACAGGCCAGCGTGAGCCAGCCGTCGGTCAGATGGCGGCGCGGACGGGCGGCGAACAAGACCTCGGCATGGGCGAAGAATTCGACATCGACCTCGGGGATCCGCGCCGAGACCTCGCGTGTGGTGCGCGCCACTTCCTCGGCCGCGATCCGCGACAGGATGATGCGCGCCGCTTCGCGTTGCGTCTTGCCCCAAGGCGCGGCGAGCGAGGCGACGAGATTGGCTTCGGAGCGCAGAATGATGCCGTCGTCTAGAACTTTGAGCGCATTCGCCGCGAGCGTCGCCCCCGTCGTCGTAATGTCAACAATGAGTTCGGCGGTTCCGGCCGCAGGGGCGCCCTCCGTCGCGCCGGTGCTCTCGACGATGCGATAATCCGTGACATGGCTTGCGGCAAAGAAGCGGCGGGTCAAGCTCACATATTTGGTGGCGACCCGCATGCGCTCGCCGCGCTTGGCGCGATAGGCCGCTGCGACGTCCTCGAGGTCTGCCATGGTCTTCACATCGATCCAAGCCTGCGGCACGGCGACGACGACATTGGCGTGGCCGAAGCCGAGCGGCGCCAGGAGCTCGAATTTCGCGTCGGCATCGGGCACGGTTTCGCGGATGAGATCCTCGCCGGTTATGCCGAGATGTGCGCCGCCCGCGGCAAGCTGCGTCACGATTTCCGAAGCCGAAAGGAAAGCCACTTCGACCGTGTCGAAACCTGCAATGCGGCCGCGATAATCGCGCGCGCCGCGGCCTTGAATCAAATCCAATCCGGCGCGCGCAAAAAAGGCCGCGGCGTTTTCCTGCAGCCGCCCCTTCGAGGGTACGGCGAGGACGAGGTTACCGGTCATCGCCACCAACCTGCATTTTCCGAGATCCTGAGCCGCTCGACCCAAATTGCCGCGCCGACTGCGGGGATATCGGTTTCGGCACCGAGCGCGCGCAGCAACGCGTCATAGCGGCCGCCGCCGATGATCGGCTTGTCATCGAGATCGTCGCGAGCCTCGAAGACGAAGCCGGTATAATAATCGAGGTTGCGGGCGAAGCGCGTCGCGAAGCGAAATTCGGCGACATCGAGTCCGCGCGCGGCCATAAAGCCGAGGCGCGCGTCGAAACGATCGAGCGCGAGGCTGAGATTGAGGTCCGCATCGGCGGCGAGCTGACGCAGGCGCGCCGAGGCCTGGTCGGGATCGGATTCGATTGCCAGGAATTCCTCGAGGATGGCGCGCTGCTCGGCCGGAAAGCCGGAGCCCGATTTCAGCGCCGCCTGTTCGAGAAAGCGCTCGGCAATCTCTGCCGCCGTGCGCCCGCCGACCGTCGAAATGCCGGCAATGGCCAGAAGATCCTCGACGAGCGCGCGTGCATCCTGTTTGTCGGTGCCTTCGAGCGCGGCGAGCACGCCGCTATGATCGGGACCGCTGCCGCTCGGCGGAGCCAGAACTGCGTCGAGCGCTTTTTCCTGCGCATGGCCGCGCAGGATCCGCCGACGCCATTGCGGCGAAAGATCGAGCGCGCCGATCAGCGCGTGAATAAGCCCCGCATCGCCGAAACGTACGTTGAGCTTTGGTCCGCGCGCGCTGACCACCGCATCCAGCGCAAGGCCGAGAACCTCGGCATCAGCGGCCTCGCGGTCCAGACGGCCGAAGTTTTCGAGCCCGGCCTGCAAAAATTCGCTCGGCCCCTCGCTGCGGTAGCGGAAGACCGGGCCGCAGTAGCAAAAGGAGGCCGGCTGCCCCGCCTCTTGCGAGGCGAGATAAGCGCGGCAGACAGGAATCGTATATTCGGGCCGCAGGCAATATTCCGTGCCCGAGGGATCGCTGGTCAGATAAAGCCGGCTGCGGATCTCTTCGCCGGATTCGAAGAAAGGCGCGGGCTTTTGCAGGATCGGCGGCTCGCAAAGCGGATAGCCCGCCGCTTCGAGATGCGCCACGATCGCCGCAGAAGCGGCGCGGGAAAGCGCAAGACTGGGTTCGCCCACGGAAATGCCTCGAATTTTTCTCTCTCTTTACCAAGCGGGGACGGCCGGCGCGACGGCTTTTCCTGGCGAAGGTGAATTGCTGGGAAATTCGCTGTGGGCGCAGAGATTTCGCGCGGAATGGCGCGTCAGGGAGAGCTGCTCGGAGCTGCGCCCGGATTTTGCCGGGGGGACGCTTCGATTGCGGCCCGCCGACCGGCATAAAGAGCACGGATCAGTGCCGCGCGCCGGGCCCGCACGCCGGCCTGATTGAGGCTGCCCTTTGCCGTCAATTCCTCCGCGGAAGGTTCCGGAAGAAGTGCAATTTTCGCAATATGATCCGAAGATCCGCGCGCTCTGCGCGAAAAGGCATCGAGCAAAGCGTGAAATTTGGCGAGAACGGCAGGATGGGCGAGAACTTCGCCAAGTGCGCCGGGTCCAGCGAGCTCCCGGCACTTTTCGATATCCGGAAAAACGAGCGCAATCAGATACGCCTCGCCGGGACCGGCGAGCGCGAGATCCTTCACATAGGGCGAGAAGGTCTCGATGAAGCTTTGCCGCAAGGGTCCGACGCTTACCCATGCGCCGGTTGCGAGCTTGAAATCCTCGTCCAATCTTCCGTCGAAGCAGAAGCTCTCCCGCGTGAGCCGCAGCGCATCGCCGAGGCAATAATAGCCCTCTTCATCGAAGGCGCGGCGCGTGAGTTCCGGGCTGCGCCAATAGCCGGGCGTCACGTGCGGGCCCCTGATCCGCGCCTCCATCTTTTCGCCGCGGGGCGCAAGCTTCAGTTCCGTACCGGGCAAGGGCAATCCGACGCTCGAAGAAGCGGCCTGATCGCAGAAGAGGGCGGCAGGCGAAGTTTCGGTCGCCCCGTAACCGCTCATGATTAGGATCCGCTCGCCGCAGGTCCTAAGCGCAAGATCGTCGAATTGCTCGATCAATTGGCGCGGGATCGGCGCGCCGGCGAGGAATGCGAGCTTCAGCCCGCTGAAGAATCTCCCGGCCAGCTTTTTATCGCTCTTCAGGCGCGGCAGAAGCATGTCGAGCCCATGCGGCACGTTGAAATGAATCGTCGGCGCAATGGCGCGCACGTTCGCGAGCGTTGTTTCGATTCCCTCCGGCGTCGGCCGGCCCGCATCGATATACAAAGTCCCCCCATGGCAGAGCGTCAGGTTGAAATTCTGGTTGCCGCCGAAACTGTGATGCCAAGGCAGCCAATCGAGAAGGACCGGCGGCTCGTCGAGGAGAAAACGCAAGTAAGAAGCGATCATCGCCTGATTGGCGCAGAGCATGCGGTGCGTGGTGATCACCGCTTTCGGCTCGCCCGTCGAGCCGGAGGTGAACATGAATTTGGCGATCACGTCCGGGGCAACCGCTTCATGCGCGGTATCGAGCGCCGGCGTCGCAGCCTGCGCGAGCGTAGAGAGAGCATGGGCGCGTCCGGCCGGCTTCGAAGCGAGGATCTCGATGTTCTGCGTCACGGAGGCGATCGCCTCGCTTTCGTCATCCTCGACAAAGATCAAGCCTGGCGTCAGCAAGGCGACGATCCGCGCGAGCTTGTCAGGATTCTCTCGATAGGCTGGCGAAACGGGCGCGTAGGGGATGCCGACGTAGGACGCGGCCAGCGCGAGCAAGGCATGCTCGATTCCATTGCCGCAGAGGATGAGAAGCGGGCGCTCGAGGCTGAGCTCACGCGCGATGAGTCCCTGTGCCAAGGCGCGAACCTTGAGCCGCGTTTCGCCATAGGTGAGGCTGCGCCAAGTGTCTGCCATGCGTTCGGCGAGGAAGAGGCGGTCGGGCGCGCGCGCCGCCCATCGGTCGAGCCAGGCGGTGACGTGCGGATCATGAGGAGTGAGCTTGAAGGGCGAGCGCGCATGGATCGCGCCGTCGTCGCCTGCCTCGATCCTCATGTCGAGCCGGCCGAGGTCGATTTTCCGCAATGAGCCGTGGGGTGGCCGCGCCATCGCCTGGATTTCCTACCAAGGGTTTCGCGGCGCTTTTCATAGAGGAAGAGGTTGCGAGACTAAAGGCCTGGCCCTATGGTCGCGCCGCCGCAGGCCGGGGGAAGTCCGGCAAATATTGGGGCGTAGCCAAGTGGTAAGGCAGCGGATTTTGATTCCGCCATGCGGAGGTTCGAATCCTCCCGCCCCAGCCAGACGAAGGCGCGGCTCTCTGCCGTCGGCACAAGCCTTCCGAGGAAAGCTGCGGCATTCTCGAGGCTTAGCGGCTCTTTCGGCGTCTGTTTGGCTTCGAAATCTAAAGGGCGCGATACAACGCGGGACAGCTCACTGCGAAACCGTGAACCCGCACTGCTTCTGTTCCATCTTGATCTGCTTTGTGATGCGTATGGCGTTCTGTGCGTAGGCCTCGGTCACGGAGCCGCTGTTCACGGCCTTGCCTTTCAGCGGACTCACACCTGCGCAGAGATGGAAGACATGCGGCGTCTCGGACTTCTTGGCGCCGTTTTCCGGCGCGATCCAGTAGACGACGTCCTGACCGGCGGGGTGTGCCGCGTCCTTCGTCGCCGCGGCCACCGTGGCGGAGTCCGTGGCGATCTCCTTCGCCTGGGCGGCGACGTCGGGGGAACAGGCTGTAGTCGGCTGCCCCGTCTTGATCTGGGTCGCGCACGCGTTCATGTCCTTCGTGTACTGCTCGACCGAAGGTGGTTGGTAGCTGACCCCGATCAGCGTCGCGATAACGGCCAGCACGACGCCGACGCCACCGGCGACCTTCTTGGTCTGCGGATCCATGTTATTGTCGGTCAGGATCAGGAAAACCAGCGGGAGGAAGGCAATCAGCGTGACGATCGCGCCGAGCTGGTTCTGGAAGAAGAATCTGGCCGTGTCGGATGCGCGGGCCGGATCGTGCCTGTTGGCCGCCTTCCAGAGCAAGTTGCCGGCGATTGCGAAAACCGCGATCCCGACGAGCAGGCCGATCAGCAGCGGCAGGTTCCCATGGTCGAACTTGTGCCGGTAGAACAAGTAAATCCCGGCGACCTCGCCCCCAATGGCGACGATCCAGCAGAGCGCGGCGAAAAGGCGGAGGTGCGTCGCGGAGGACTTCTGGTCCTGCGTTGCTTGCCAATCCTTAGTAACGTCTGCGGCCCGCTTGTTGTCGGTCATGGCCAGGTCTCTCGATATCGACGCTTTGCGAGCGGCGGCAAATCGAAGGGCGCCGGCGCAGCGTCATTGAAACGAACGTGTTCATCGCCTGCCTTGCCGACGCGGCAAAAAAGGGAGCGCACGGCAAACTGCACCGCCACCATATTGCGCAGGAATTGATCCGTCCATACCCACGGAGGCGGAGGCCGATGCCGGTTTCCGAAATTCTCGGTTTTCTCCGAAAAGCAGGGAATTAGCGCGCCGACCGGCTCGATAACCTACGTCGTCAGCCAGACGGATCCCTCTCTGGCGCGAATTGAGGAACCGTCGCTCTCTGCGGGAAATGCGCGCCGCTCGCGCGGAACGGATCGCCCCCGCCCGGATTAATCTGCCGTCAACGCAGGGATTGTGCAGCATGAAAGCCATCTTGATTAGTGCGGTTCTGGCCTTTGTCCTCGCGCTCGCCTATGGCGCAGGACCGGCGCAAGCCAAGGGATGCATCAAGGGCGCAGTGGTTGGCGGAGTCGCCGGCCATTTGGCCCACCATCACGGCGTGCTCGGCGCTGCCGCCGGCTGCGCCATCGGTCATCACGAAGCATCGAAGAATGCCAAAGCGAAAGAGAACGCAAACCAACAAAAACAGCAGTGACCGCGTCTTCGGCGACGCGGGCCCGAGATTTCGCGACGAAATTCCCGCGCCGCGCTGCAAGAAATTCAGCCTGGATTTACCAGGTTGTGCGAGCGCTGGCGATCCGCCCAATCATGCCGTCGCCCAAGCAGCGGCTTTTCCAAGAACCGGTACTCGTTCTGCGTCCGAAGCTCTAGTGCTCTGACAGCTTCTGCTTTTCCTCTCTCGTCAAGACCTGTTCGCCGAGCTTGTTCAAGGTTCCGGCGCCGACGACCTGAAAGCGGCTGCTGTCGTCATAGCTCTGCCGGTCGGATGGCGGGCGATGTTTATCGTCGGGCGAGGTGCTGTCGTCGGGCGCCGTCCCGTCGCCTCCGCCATAGCCGATGACATCGACGATAATGATCGACGGCATGTTCTGTGCCGGCTGGTTGCGCGGGCCGGCGCTGGTCGCGGCTGCCGCCGAACCGGCGGCGTTGGAGGCGGTGGTCAGAGCTCCGATATTCGGCGCGACCACGGTCGGAATGCCAAAGCTTGCGCCTTGCACCTGAATGTTGAAGGCGTTGAGCACTTGCAGGGCCGCGATGCTGAGATTGCCGGAGACGCGAATACCCGCTGCGCCGGCATCGACCGTGCCGCGCGGCGCAATCAGGTAAACGTCACCGCGCGGCGCACCGGCGATGGTCTGCAGCGTCGCGATACCGGCGCCCGTCACCTCCCCGAGAGGATTGATCTCGAAATAGGCGTCCGGGTCTTCCTTGTACGAGAGTGTCGGAGGAACGGACGTCGTCTTGGCGCCTTCGCCGGCATTGATGTCGCCGTTCGACGACCAGATCAACATGCCGCCGCCCTGTTCGGTGAAGATGCGGCTTTGCGCGAGCAGCAGGCTCTGATCGCTGAAGATATCGACATCGCCCGTCTCCAGCGTGAGAATGCCTTGCTGGTTCGGACCGATGACCGTATCTCCATTCGCATCGACGACATAAGGAGGCGCCGAGGAACTGCCGACCAGAATGCGCCCGCCGGGGCCGAGAATGTTGATCGTCCCGCCTTCCTGCGATTGCACGGTGGCGCCGCGCATATCGAAGTAGCCCGTCTCGACTAATTGATTGGCGCCGTTGGTGCCGCCGCCCAGGTTGTTCTGCGTATAGCCGTAGCCTCCCGGGAACAGCGTGTTGATGGCCTCATAGCCTCGTGCGTACTGATGGTAATAGGGGCTCGCCGGATCGTTATAATCGGCTCCGACCTGCGTGAGGATCGCGAAGAACTGCTGATCGATGAACGCCTGCTGGCGATATTGCGGCAGCGTTTCGAAAATCGCCCAGGCCTGCTCGGGCGTCAGCGGCGCGACAATGCCCGTGCCGCCGCTCCGCTTGAGATCGTCTTCCTCGATCTGCTCGACATAGGCCACGAGTTCGGAAGACAAATTCGGTATACCGGCAACCGGTGTGGCCGACGGATCGATATAAGTTTCGGCAAAACCCGTATCGTTGATTCCCTTGCCGATGCCGAACAGGATCGAGATATTGGCGCTCTGCGCGGGTAGAGCGGCATTATCGAGATCGCCGATGGTCTCGATGCCGGTCGCAAGCGTATTGTTCAAAGCCCATCCGTCGGCCGCAGTGCCAAACACCAGATAGCCTTCATTTGCCGAAGTGAGCGGTCCGATATTGCGGCCCGCCTCGATATCGAAATAGCCCGGACCGGCCAGTTCCAGCGCCGGAATCGTATAGATCGCCGCCGGGCCATCGACCAGCGGGCTATATCCCAACACCGGATCATAGATGTCGTGTCCGGCAATGATCCGCGTGACATCCGAGGCATAAAAATTCTCGCCGAGGAAACTCAGGTTGACGACGTCGTTCCCCGCCTGAATGTAAGCCGGCTTGTTGGGCTCGAGGACGAGCGCATTGTAATAGAAGCCGAGTCTGTCCACGGCGCCGTCCGTGATATTGCCGTTGAGCGCGTAGATGCGCACCGGATTGGCATCCTGCGCGTGGGAAATCGTGTGCTCGTAGCGCAGGAGGCCAGACGGCGTCGTCGCCAGCGGATCACCACCGAAGGTGAAGAATGACGAGCTCTGGTTCAGCGGCGAGGGCAGCGCCGACGGATCGACGTCGATCAGACCGAAATACCTGTCAAAATAGGAACCGCCGGCAAGATCGTTCGCAAAGCTGACGGATTGGTCCGCCAGCAAGGTGAGCTCACCGTTGGCGGAGGGATAGAGTTCTCCGGCATTGTCGATCTCGATCCCGCCGCCGAGAGCAGTCATGCTGAGAGAAGCGGGCAAGAGGACACCGTCGACGGCCGAATTCAAGAAGGTTGCGCTCGACGCGAGCATCGTGTCGAGCTTCGCATTGCCGACTGTCGAAAGGATCGACAGGGACGAACTGCCGGTGGGGCTCTGTTGATCGAAGTCGCTTAGCCCATAGAGAGAGAAGTAGGAAGGATCGTAAGCCCCGCCGATATTGGCGTCCTGGCGCGCCGTGATCGTCCATTGCGTATTCTGGTATCCGAGCAGCGGCGCCATCGGCGTCGAGACGCTGACAGCCCCCGCTGGTCCATATGCGCTGGTTGCGAGGGTGAAGGCGGAACCGATTTCGCCGCCGGCGCTCAATGACCCGGTGCCGTTTGCAACAAAGTAAGTGCCGCCAAGAATATCGCCGCCGGCGCTGACCGCCAGATTGCCGCCTCCCAATATGTTCACCGCGCCATTGGAAATGTTCCACGTCGTGGGCAGCGAGATGGAGAGTTCGCTGATATTGCCTCCCGCGGTCACGGCGACATTGCCCCCGGCCGACATCACGCCCTGGTCGAAAGCGGCAAAATTGATCGAGCTTTGCGCGACGTAACCGATATCGTCGGTGGGATTGTTTGTTTCCATCCACTGCCACCAGAACTGGGCGATATAGGTGCCTTGAGTCCCGGTCGCATTGCCGGTCGTGTCGTAGACTTCTTCGACGGCGTCGATGTTCTTGCCTGCGTTGATCGTGATAGCGCCTGCACCCACCGGCTGCACGGGGCCCGTGACGAGCAACTCGCCCTGGTAGCCGCTGTTCGTCGTCAGCCGCAGCACTGAGGCCGATGTGTCGGCACTCGTTCCCGGCGCAGGTTCGCCCCCCGTATAGACCGCGGCAGGCGCTGCCGTGTCGGTCCAGTCGACATCTCCTGCCGCGGCGATATCGATCGAACCCGTGCCGGTGCGCACCGTCGTCGGGAACAGAAGCGTTCTGCCGCTGATTTCGTCGGAGGTAATTGGATTGCCGTTTTCATCCGCGGTCGCGCTATCGACGACCGCGAGATGCCCACCGAGCTCGATGCTGCCGTTCGAGGCGGGATTGACCGCAAGCGGATCGGCGCTGGTGAAATCTGCGCCCGCGACCAGCCGGTAGCTCGTGCTGGAGCCGCCGAGCAGCGTCGCGGCATAAAGCGCGACCGGATTGCCCGCGACCGGCTCGTCATCCGGATTATTGTTGGGTCCGAAGTCCGCGACGGGCAGGTTGCCGAGACTGGGCGGGATGACGGTTGCAGGATCGCTCACCGGAGCGTAAGGCGCGTAGAGGTACGGGGTTGTGCCGTCCCACCTGAAATTACTCAGATCGGTTTCATAGACCCTGCCGTAATCCGTAAGATATTCGGTGTAGTCCGACGTGTAATCGGCATAGGCGCCATTATCGAGCGGTTGCAACAAGGGCGACGGCGTATCGGGACGGCCGTTTGTATTAGTGAGGACGGTATCGTTGTAGACGCTCAGCAGCCAATTGCCATAGGCCGCCGCATAGGCCGCGTAGGTCGCGAAATTGGCGGGCTGCGGCGCGGCCGGAGCATTTGGATCCGAATTGATGGGCTTATATGGCAGCCAATCCGAGGTAAAAACGAGATCGCCCAGCCAGCCCGTGCGATTTGGAAAGGTCGCACTGCCTATTTGGGTCATATAGTTTTCATAGTTTGCGTAATAGGCGGCCGATTGATCCGGAAGCGGTGCTTGGATCGGCTGATAATAAGGATCGCCTGTGATGTTCGCGGTACCGCCCCCGTCGAGATCGATGATGCCGTTCAAGTTGATCCAGCTGTAAGGGGCAACGCTGGCGACAGCCGCGTTGTAATTTTGCAGCGCTTCGCCATAGGCCGAGTTGCCGGCCAGTTTGCCAGGCTCGGCATAGGGTGCGAAGGGCTGGTAGGCGAGTTGCGCCCCTCCAACTTGCGTGATGTCGCCGGTTCCGGTGGCGACATAGTTGAGATAGGTGAGATAGTCGCTCGTATAGATCGCGTAATTCGACGAATAGGCCGCGTAGTAATCGCCGTTGAGGATCGGCTGCAGCAGCGGCGGCGGGGTCAGCGTCGTGTTCGCGTTGAAGTTCGTCTCGAGCCAGGTCTGATAGGCTTTGGCATATTGGCTATAGGTGACGAAATTCGCCGGCTGCGGCGCCGTGGCCGTGATCGCCTCTGTGGCGGGATCGGTGTAACCCTTGAAGCCGTTATAATCGCCCCAATAGAGAAAATTGGAGAATGTGCCGGTTTGCCCGGTACCCCAATCGGCGAGGTATTCCTTGTAATTGTTGTAATAGGCTTGTGTCTGATTTTGCAGAGGAGCCTGTAGCGCCTGGTAGTTAGAATCGCCGGTGATGTCGTAACCGTTGAGATTTGAGTCGTAAATCACGCCGTTCCAGAGGACATCGCCGTAATACGAAGCCGTCTGGAGATAGGTATTGACCGCATCATAGGCCTGCACCGCATCGTTATAAGAAGACAAAGGTGCAGCGATGGCATCGGCCAGCTTCACGCCGCCATTCTGCTGGTAAAAGCCATCGGTGATCGACGCCTCGATATCGAGATTGCCGGCGGCAAGGATGGAGAGAACCGGGGCGACGCCGTTGTAGCGGTAAACGAGATTGACATGGCCGGCGCCATCGTCGGTGCCCGCGCCGAGGTTCCAATTGGTCAAGATGGAAACGGCCCCGCCATTGTTCTTGACATCGGGGTTTTCCAGCACAATGCCGGGCGCGATCTGAACATTAGCGATCCCGGCGTAGCGGTTGCCGAACGTGTAGCCCGGGTTCTCCACATAGGCCATCAGCGTGCCGGGACCATTCGCGGCATTGCCATTGACATAGCCATAGAAAGATTGGTGGTCGGCGTTGGGCGTATCCGGCACGAAATAATCGTTGCTCTGATAGGTCGCGAGGGTCGCCGCATCGGTGGGCGCCGGAAGGATGTCGCCGGAAGCATCGACCCACGTGCCGGAGACATAGTGCGGCGCGCCCCCCGTGCCGTCCTCATAATAGCCTGACGGATCGATGATCCCGTCGAAATGCTGAGCGCCATTGGTGGATTTGTCGGTCGTGCTCCACACCGCATAAGGCTCGATCGTGACCGCGCGTGCGCCGGTAATGCCTTTGCCCGCGTTGAACGCTGCCGGAACGAGGATATTGACGTCGCCATCGGTAAGCAGCGGCGCGCGCAAAGTGACCGTGCCGCCAAATAGAGTGCCGATGCCGCCCGAGACGTCGATCAGCGCATTGGCGCCGAGAATGATCGTGCCGCTACCGGCGCTTTGCACGTTCTCGTATCCATACGTCGCATTCAGCGTGCCGTCGGGGGTGCCGGCGGTGCCGATGATCACCACGCCTCCGGCCTGTGCCGGTGTCGAGCTCACCGCATAAAGGCTGCCTTCGATATCGACGCCGCTCTTGCCATAAAGTGCGATCTCGCCCGCCGCCGGACCCGACACGTCGATGGCGCCATTGATCAGGACATTGCCGTCGCTGGCGCTCGGGCCCGTCCCGCCATTGGCAGTCAGCAACACATTCGACGCGCGCAGCATGCTCCCCGCCGAGAGAACCAGGTTGCCGGCTCCCGTCGTGACCGAAATCAGCTTGTTCACGCCGCTCGAAGCGAGCGTCGCCGCGAGTTGATCGAGGTTGACCGCGCCGCCGGTATTGAGCGTGAACGAGCCGCCCTGATAGCCGGCCACCGCCCCGCCCCGCAGCGCGCCCGCGAGATCGACGCTTCCCTTGGGCGCGCTCAATGTCACCGCGCCGGCCGTGCCGCCCGCCGCCGCGCCGGCGAAGTCGAGCACGGCGCCCGCAGCGACTTTCACGGTTCCCGCATCGGCCGTCAGCGCGATATTTCCTGCCGGCGCATAGGCGGCCGTATCGAAGAACTGCTTCACGAAGCCGGACACATCGACATTGGCGTTGACGTCGAGATCGCCGCTGGTCGCTTCCAGCGTCACGTTCCCGGCCGGAACTTCGATCAGCGTATTGTCGGCAACCGAGCCGCCGACGAAGGTGATAGCTCCGCCGAAAGCGCCCGCGGCGGAAGTGGCGCCACCCGCAGCAGCCGGGTTCAGCACCAATGCGCCTGTCGTCTTCACAGTCGCGTTGCCGCCGGCGCCCGCGACGATCACCGGCGCCGTGAGGGTCACGGGCAAAGCCCCGAAGTTGAACGTGCCGGCGCCCTGCCCGACGATCCCGTCCACGGCGGTCGCACTGATCGAACTGAAACCCGAGAAGGCGGTTGTGCTCGCCCCTTGCCCGACGGTGCCGAAGTCGATCTCGTCCGCCATGAGAGCGAGGCTGCTCGGGCCCGCGGTCGGCGCTGTCGGCGCCGCCGCATTCAAGTCGTTGGCAATTGTAAGGACGCCAGCATGAATCGAGACATTGCCGGCATCGCCCGCTGCGCCGCTCGTAAACGAACCTGCGCTGAGTTCGAGATCGTTCGATACGTCAATGTTGATATCGCCCTCGAAATCGATCGCGCCATAGCTGCGCAGGATCACCTCACGCGCGTTCGCGAACTGGGCGAGCGTATTGGCGCCGATCACCATGCCGGAGAGGCCCGGCGCCGAACTGCCGGGAATAAAGGTGATGAGCCCGCTATCGGCGGCGATCGCTTGGCCGCTCAACGTGGCTGTGGGATCGACCAAAGTATTGCCCGAGGCATCGATCGTCAGCCCTGCGCCGCCCGCGAGCGTCACGTTCCCCTGCACCGTCAGCAGACCTTCCGCCGTCGCAGGCAGATCGTCGCGCGTGATCTGCAATATGCCGTTATCCGAAACCGCGAGCAGCGCGCCATCGCCGCTGACCGCCGCCGCCCCCGTCATGCTATTGGCGTTCTGGCCGATGGTGATCGCAACCGACTTGCCCGGCGAACCGCCCTCGGCTTCGATCACGCTGCCGCTTTCGACCAAAAGGCCGGTCGGGGCATTCGGATCGGTGCCGGTCGGGTCGGTCTTGGTGACGAGGATCACTTCCGGACCGGTCAAGGGATCGGCGGAATCGTTCGACACCACGACGCTGTTCGCCGTCGCATTGATCGTCTCGCCCGTACTGGTCTGGCTGCGCGTGCCGCCGATCAGCAGGCTCGAAGCCCCGAGCGCATCGAGCGCATCGGCGCTGATTTGCAAATAGCCGGGCAGCGCCGCCACGCCATTGCCGGTAATTTCGATGTCGCGGGAGGCGATATCGACCAGCGCGCCTTGGCCGCCCGCGGCGGCCTGCGTTTCGAGAGTCGCGCCGAGGATCAGCGCGTTTGTCGCTGCGAGTGCAAGCTGGCCGGCATCATCCGGCAATTGCGGGACGGCGCGCCCCGCCTCCGCCGCCTGCGAGGCGAAATATGTGTTGGCATTGGTGATCGTATATTGGGAATATTGCCCCCAGACCTTCGCCGATTGCACCAGGAAGGACGTGGTCTGCGCCGAACGCGCGCCCGTCAGCCCGTCGACGAAGTAACCTTCCACGATGTCGCTGCCGTCGGGCAGAACCACGTTCTCGCTCGCCAGCGAGTTGACCGTCCCGGTTTGTTGCACCACCCGATAGGCTCCGGGCAGGTTCGCATATTGCGCCGGGAGCAGCGTATAGACCCCCGCCGGCAGCCCCGGCACGCCGGAAAGATAGACCTGCTCGCCGACCGCAGCGCCGTCCGGCGCCATTTCCTGATCGACCGGCGCGACCGGGCCGCTATAGCCCGGGATCACCGCATAGATCGGCCGATCGTCCGGATAAAGCGGCACTTGCGCGGGCGTCGCCCCGCTCGCATAGACCGTGTTCGATTGCAGCAGGAGGTTGCGCGACCCGCCGGTGCCCGAGACCCATTCGGCCGCATAGATCGTGCCGCCGCCCGAGAGATCGATCGTGGCGCCGGGATCCAACGTCACGGCGCTGCCGCTGACGCTGATCGACTTCGCCGGCGGCGCAGTCAGGTCGGAAAAGCTTTCGTTCGCCTCGTTGATTCCGTAAATCTGGTATTGCCAGTCGAGCCCGTCGACCGTCGTGCCATAAGGCACAATTGCGCCGTCGAGCGAGACCGAGGTGATGCTGCCGGCCCCCAGCGTCACCGATTGCGTCGCAACCAGCGGCAGATCGCCGAACTCCTTCGCCTGGCCCGTCGTATCGTTCACACCGAGGACGAGCGTGCCCAGCGGCACGCGCAAAGTTCCGTCCTGGACGATGTTGGTCGCGTCGATCAGCAGGCTGCCGCCGGCCGACAGCGGCACCGAGGAAGCGTTCCCGCTCGGCTCGATCGAAACCGTCGTCGGCAATTGCGTGCCGTTCACCGTCGGGCCGACCGCATCGATGATGAACGTGTTCGCCGTCGCGGGATAGAGCTGCGCCGCTTGGAACGTGAGATTGCCAGCCGTGACCAGCTCACCGTCCGGAATCGTTGTCTGGCTGTAGACGAGAGTATAGAGCCGCGTATCGCCCGCGCTTGCAAAATTCGCGTTGCCGAAATTCTCGAGAGCGATCTGACCGGTGAGGTCGAGCGTGCCGGCGTGGACCGAAAGCGTGCCGTCAGCGGTGGCCGGAACCGGCGCATTTCCCGACGGCGCGCCGCCGAAATCCACATAAGGCGCCGAGATCGATACGCTCGTACCGCCGACGGAACTTTGACCCGGCGAGAGATTGGGGATGGACATCGCACCCGCGGAAAGCGCGACATATTCTGTCGCGTCCGACACGAAAGACCGGCCGAGATCGATCGAGAGATTGCCGGCGAACCCGACCGCAACCGCTTCGTTCGTGCTACTTGCATTGACGACGAGCGAAAGGCCGGCTTCGGCAACCGGATCGGCGCCGACCACGAGGTTTTCGATGCCCGAACCATCGAGGCGGTCAACGGCGAACCGCTCGTAGCCGAACGTATTGGCGCCGCTCCCAATCGCTTGGCCGGGCACAAGTCCCGCCGGCACGAATGCGCCCGATTGCTGCAGGATGATGCCGCTCGCGCGCGTGGTCGAGCTGTGCGCGACATTGTTCAGATTGTCGAGCACGCTCATTGCCGCCGCCGAGAGCGTCAGCGTGCCCCCGTCAGCCTGCGCCGAGCCGCCATGCGCGACGAGCGTCCCGTCATAGAGCAGACCGCCGCCGCCGCCGAGCGTGATGGACCCCGCATTGCTCCAGACCGGAGTGGCGGCATCGCTCGGCTGAAGGCCGTCGGCACTCTGCGCGATGTCGAATGTGCCGGACGCGCCGGAAACATCGATCACCGAGCCGGCCTGCGCGACAACGTAGGCGAAGCCGTCGAGCACCGAGACGGACCCGCCATCGAGCACCTTGCCGGTGCGTGGAACGATTTCTCCAGACGCGGTCCATAGGGGCGCGGCGGAGGGATCGAGAAGGACGATGCCCGAAGCATCGAGGACGCTGTCCGCTCCGAGCCAGACCGAACTCGACATGGGCGTGCTGTCGGCCGGAGCGCCGGTCAAGGAAATGCTGCCGCCATGAGCGACGATCGTGCCGAGATCGGTGAGCTGGTTGTAGGAGGTGAGCGAGACGGCAGCGCCCGGATCGGCCAGAATGGCGGCGCCCTGACCGATAAGAAGAGTTCCGCTGACGCCGGAATAAACGGGGGGCGAGATGGCGAAGCCGCCGCCGGCGCCATTATCCGTGCTCCATCCCATGTATCCGGCCGCCGTCAACGAGAAATTGGCGGCCTGGCGATGATAGGGATCGAGCGATCCGATCGACACCAAAGATCCATCGGGCAGCGCGCCGCCGGCGGCGTAGAGATTGATTCCGGTCGGTGCAGACTGCAGCGCGCCGACGTTCGGAATAAAATTCTTCTCGCTGACCGTGACGATCGTGCCGCTCGTAATGGTCGCATCATAGAGCGCCGTCAAATTATAGGCGCCGAAGCCTTGGCTCGAAAAAAAGTCCGCTGGCAGGACGAGCGCATAGGAAGGCGCTGACGATGGATCGCCGCCGATCTGGATATCCAGCGTCTGCAGGGTAAGCGTGCCACCCGCCGAAAATCCGAAGCCGCGCAAGACGCCGCCGAGCATGATCGTGCCGTGCGTCGGCTGGTCCTGCGGAAGGAGCGGGACGGCGTAGTTGCCGAAGCCGTCGTATTTAAAGACATAGGTCTCGAGGGTGATATTGCCGCCCTTGCCGGCGGGAATACCGTCTGCGCCCTCTAGGCGTCCATTCGGCTCGATATAGCCCCCGCTCGAAACGTCGAGCACGCTGCCGGGTTCGAGATCAATCGCGCCCGTGACGTCTGTAATGGGCGTGCCAGCCGGAGCCCCCTGGCCCAACGCCGGAAACGAATTGCCGTCGGTGACGATCGATATACTGCCGCCATTGATATGGGCATCGCCGGTCTGCTCGTATATGCCGAGCCCGGCATCATTGACCCATTGCCCGGCCGCGCTGATGGTGACGCCGGAGGCGACAGTAACGTCGCCGGGCGTGAGGCCGAGGGGCGCCGAGGCGAAGAGATAGCTCGTGCCGACGATGTTGATGGTCCCGCTCGGTGCGGTCAGATCGGCATTGACCTGCACGACGCTGCCGGTCAGCGAGATCTTGCCGCCCGGCTGGACTCTGAGCGGCGCGTTGACGGTGAGACTGGCGTTGAAGGCGTTGAAGGTCATCGAGGAGAACCCGGCCGCGTCGAGGATTGGCGCGGACAGGGTCGAGGTGTAGAGCACATTGTTCGGATCGCTCGGTGACATGGCCTCGTAAGTCGGCGTGACGAGCGAGGTCTCCGCGTCGAAATCGGGCGCAATGGTGTCGAGCTGGGTTCCCTGATCGGCGATGACGAAATTCTGCGTCGGATAGCTCGTATTGTAGGTCGCTGAGGGCGCAATGAGCGGTCCGAGGTCGGCGCCGTCGCCGACCGACAGCGAGCCGCCGTTCGGCAGATTGCCGCCCTCAATCTGATGTGGGCCGATCTCGGATGAAGCGAGAATTGCGCCGTCGAGGATTGTCGCGCCAGTCGAACCGCTGAGGGTACCACCGCCGCCACTGGCGTAGATTTCGAGCGTGCCGCCGTTGCCGCCCTGGATGTAATCCGGCACATAGATGCCGCCGCTCAGCAGCCGGCTGGTGAAGGTTTCGCTGACGCCCCATTGCCGGTGATCGACGGTGAACTGTCCGGCTACGCCGACGTAGGTGTCGTTCGGATCGGCATCGGCGATGTCGACAATATGGCCGTAGGCATCCATCAGGCGGGTCGTCGCGATCGTGCCGCCGAGATAATGAATATAGCCGCCGGTCAGATCGAGCACGGAGCCCGGCGCGGTGATCACCTCGCCGCCGGCCAGTTTGATTGTGCCGGCATTGACCAGCATCTGGTCGATCGTGCGCGGTATCGCGTTGACATAGCCTTGCGCATCGAGGAGCGGCGAGCCGACCCAGGCCTCCCCGTCAGACCGCGTCCCGCTCACCGTGCTGTCGATCACCACCGTCTTTCCGAGCAGGAAGCCGTCCCGCTGCAAGGGTGAATCGGCAAGATCGTCCGCAGTCAGCGGCCCTATGGTGACGAGGGTCGAGGAAACCGGCAGTAATACGTCCGGCAAGCCGGAGACATCGATCACCGCCCCACTGTCGACATAGACGCGGCCGACGACCTCCCCGCCGAAGGGGACCAGATTCCCAGCGGGATATTGCGCCACGACGGTGACAGTGCTGCCCGGCGCTTCGACGAGGGAGCCGCTATCGAATGTCACCTGCCCGCCGGTCAAGTTCATACTGCCCGGCCTGAAGCTGGCATTCGCCGCTTCAGTCGAGGTCGTCGTCTCGCCATCCTCGTCCGGCAGCACCGTAGTGACCGAGCCTGACAGAAACGCCAGCGGACCGGTTCGAAACGCGGTTGCCTTGCTGCCGAAGGTCTCGTCTATGGCATTGAGGACGATGCTGCCCGGCTGCGTGATGCTGGTCGTGACCGCGACCACACCGCCCTGGTTCACCGCGGCGCCCAGCATGGTCACATTGCCCGTGGTGGCCTCGATCAGACCGGTATTGGTGGCGGTGAACGTCCCAGGGCCATAGCCGCCGGTGAGCGACAAGCTCAGCCAGGAATTGGGCGTGCTCGCACCCGTAGCGGGGAGCTCGACCGCCGTGCTGGCGGCGAGGATGACCTGACCATCGGGCGCAAGAATCGTTCCCGCATTGGAAACATCCGGCGCCGCGAGCAGGGCATAGCCGAGTTTGCCGGCCTCGATTTCGGCGCCGGCATCGACGGTGACATCGCCCTCGCTCGTCGGACCGGCGCTCGAGCCCGTCGCGCCGAGAAACGAGCCGCCGGTATTTCCCGGGCCGGTGATGCCGACGTTCAGAAATTCGCTGTTGGCCGCCTGGACCGCCGTATCAAAGCCGGCGCTACCCGGCGTCATCGAGGCGAGGTTCGCTGGATCGCCCATGAAAGGCAGCGACGAGGCGATGAGCGAATTGACATTGACCTGGCTGGTCCCACGGAAGATCACGCCGTTTTGATTGATGAGATAGACCGTTCCCTCGGCTTTGATCTGCCCGAAAATCTGGCTCGGAACGCCGGAGGGATCGACGATCCGGTTGAGCGCGATCCAATCATTGCCGCTCGATGTGTTGCCCGCCGATTGATTGAAATAGACTTCCGTATTCTGCCCGACGTTGAAGCTGGTCCAAGTCAGGATCGCCTTCTGTTGGGTCTGATCGATTTCGACCGTGGTCTTGCCATTCGCCGTCGACTGCGTCGGCAGGTCGGCGCCCTGCCAGACACTCGGATCGCTCGTATTCGGCGCGACCTGCAGACCGCCCGGAGCCAACCCGTTCGGCACCGAGTTCGGCGCAGTGGCGGCAAGCGCCCGCGCTGCGCTCTGGGCGCGTTGCATGGCCAGGATCGCCTGGGTCGCGCGCGACAGCGAGTTCATCGATTGTGCGGTGGCAGTGGCGGCCTGCTGCACGCTTGCCAGCGCTGCCGCTTGTGCCGCTTGGATCGTCGATGCGCCCGCCGTGCTGTAAAGGCCCCGCGCATGGGCCGAAGGGCCCGCAGCGACCAGAGTGAGCGTGCTGACGCTCGCAAGCAAGGCAACACGCGAGAGGCGGGCCGAACGGAACGCGTGACCGACGCCGCAGCGGCTGGACTTCATCATGATGGGCCTTTTGGCAGAATATCGCGACGCGGCTCGCCATGGCCGGGCGAGCTTCCTCGCCTCGGCGCATGCCGTCCCGTTTCGTTAGTTGCTTTTGCCCCTCTCAAACCGCAAAGCTCGGCGCGGAAAAATTGCCCTGTCGCTATAAAGCAACAGCCGGGCCGAGATCAGCTCAGGATGACCAAGCCGGCCGGCAGCGAGGTTGCGCGCGCGCCAAAGGCATTTGTCACTTCTGTGACAACGTCATCGATCCGGTCGAGGCGAAAGCGAGCGTTCACGCGACGGCGTCCAAGTTCGGCGTTCATGAGGATGATCCTGCCCTGCCGATAGCGATTGGTCTCGGCAATGACTTCGCTGAGCGGCGTATCGTGGAAGACGAGGAAGCCGTCCTGCCATGCCGTGACAATCTCGGGATCGACGGAAGAAACCGATCCAATGCCTTCGTCGGAATAGCGAACCTGCTCGCGTGCGGCGAGTAAGACCGCCTCACGTCCGCACGCGACATTGACCTCGCCTGCCGTGCAAGTGACGCGAACCGCATCGTGATCGCGGCGCATGTCGAAGATTGCATTCGAGGCTCTCGCGCGCCCCTGCCCCGCGACGACTTCAAAGACCTGATGTCCGGCGGTGAACACGCCTTCGCCGGAAATCAACTCGATCCGATTGGCGGCCGTCGCCTCTCGCCTGAAAGCGATGCGCGTCTCCGTGTTCATCTCGATCGAAACATCGCTCAAGGAGAGCCGGCGTTGCTCGCCCTTGCTGGTCTTATAATCGGCTTCCAGCACTTCGAGAATCGGGGGCCATAGATCGAAGGGGGGCCGGATCAGCAGATAGCCCGCAGTTGCGACTGAGGCCGTCGCGGCGCCGGTGAGAAACGCGCGCCGGCCGATGCGGCGATCATCGCGCCCCGGAACTCGCGGATCGCCGACGGCCATGCGCCCGCGCGCAAATACATTGCCGGCGGCGAGCGCCGAGGCGTCCCACAGCCGGCGCGCTTCGGTGAAGGCGCGAGCATGGGCCGCACTTTGCGCCGACCAAAGCTCGAATTCTTCAAGATCGGCGATTGTCGCTTCCCCGGGGATCAGCCGAACGACCCAGCCGAAAGCCTCTTCGATGCATGGATCGATCTTGCGGCTCATTGTCGAGCTCCCCGCGCGCGTCGCTCGGCGCCGAGCTCATCATCATTCGGCACGGAATATGACGTTTTCGGCTGTCGGTGAGTCGATCGCTGCGTTATCTGCCGATCGAGGCGCTGAGCGCAATGCAAAAGCGCGCGTTTCAATTCGAGCTCGACGAGCCGGCGCGAAATTCCGAGCGACTCGGCGATGGCTTGAATCGGCAGTTCCCGCACCCGCGCAGCCAGAAAGATCGTCTTCTGTCGTCTCGGCAATTCTTCGATCGCGCGCTCGAGGGCTTCGAGCTCGAACCGCGCCTCGACTGTTCTATGCGTCTCGGCAGTTTCGTCCGCGAAGGCAAGCGCCGCCTCGATTTCCGCGTGACTGGCCGGGCGTGCGGCCTTGCGTCTTTGCCCCGCCGCGACATTCAGCGCGATTCGGAAGAGATAGGATTCCGGACGCTGGACAGCGGCAGGCGCGTCGGTGCGACTGAGCTGCAGATAGGCTTCGTGCAGCGATTCCCTTGCGAGATCGTCGGATCCCAAACGGCGCGTCAGCCGCTTGCGGAAATTGTCATATTTGGCGACGAAGAGCTCGCGCAGCATCGCCCAGCTCGTATCGGTCATGCGATCGAGCCTTCCCGTAAACGGCCGGAGCTACGAGCCTTCACTGCGCGGATGGACAATGACGGACATCCCGAGGTTGCGGCAGAACCAAAAGCATGATCGGCTGCGGCAGATCGGCCGGCGGCGCCTGCCCGACGCTCATATGTTCGAGGAGATGTTTCACGACCGAATCGCGGTCCGCGTCGCCGGTCGAATCGAGCAATTCGGCATGTTCTATTCGGCCCGACGCGCCGATCTCGAATTTGATGACCGTGCGATTCTTTAAGACGGCGTCGGTGCTTTGGCATAGGGATTTTTCGAAGCTCGCCTGGATCATCGCAAAATAAGCCCGATAGGGACTGTCGCCCGGGCGCGGGCCGGGTGCTGCTTGCACAATCGGCATGGGCATGATCGTGATCGCCTCGGGCGAAATTTTACGCGCCTGCAGACCTGATCCTGCGAGCAGCACGGTGAGGGCGTCCTCGATCGTGTATTTGCCCTTCACCTCGGTCGAGCGCCGGCGGGCTGTCAGGCTGCTGTCGTAAAGGACTTCGCGGCCGGTCTTGGCGCTATAGGCATCGAGCGCCGAAGCGAGCGGCTGAGCCTCGATGTCGAAGGCGATGGGGCCCGCCTTCTCGATGCCATTGCCGCCCTCTGCTGCCAGCAAATGTCCATTTGCCGCGCCAATCGCGGTGAGCCCAACCGCTAATGCAAAGACCCGTGCCCGCCCCCCGGAAATCCGAAACATGACAAAGTTGCGCGAGATACATGAACCCTGGGATGGCTGCCCTCAAGCCGGGCCGAAACCGGCTCTTCGATAATTTGGCGACGCCATCGTCATTTTTTCACACTAGAGACAAAGTGTGACAGCTCTGCGTCTGGAGCTTCGGCCGCGTGCGCCCGATCGGGGGTGGCCATGCCGATGCGCCCAAGCGCAACGGCTCGCCGCGCTCCTCGCAGCGGAGCTGTTGGAGAGAAAGTCGGCTAGGCAATTTCTTGCTGGCGCCCGTCTCGCCTCATCTGCATCCTTGGCGCCCGTGAATTCGGAGCAGAGCATGAGCGAAAATGTGCCGAGCGAAATCCGCCTTGCCGAAAAGAGGCTGATTTTGCGCTGGAGCGATGGAGTCGAGGGCTCGCTCGACAGCCGCCGTTTGCGTGAAGCTTGCCGCTGCGCCGAATGCCTCAGCCGTTCAAAGGAGCCCAGTTCGACCGGGCTCTCGATCGTCGAAATCCGGCTCCTCGGCAGCCATGCCGTGACGATCGGCTTTTCGGACGGGCATATGCGCGGAATTTTTCCGTTCACCTATTTGCGCGAGCTCGCGCAGTGAGATCGCCAGTGACGCATATGCTCGAAACCGACATCCTCGTCATCGGCGGGGGCACCGGCGGGCCCATGGCGGCCATCAAGGCCAAGGAGAAGAATCCGGAGCTACGCGTCGTCCTCCTGGAAAAGGCCAACGTCAAGCGCAGTGGCGCTATCAGCATGGGGATGGACGGGCTCAATAACGCAGTCATTCCCGGCCACGCGACGCCCGAAAACTATGTGAAGGAAATCACGATCGCGAATGACGGCATCGTCCATCAGCCGGCGCTGATGGCGTATGCCGAGCGCAGCTTTTCGATGATCCAATATCTCGACAAGCTCGGCGTCAAATTCGAGAGGGACGAGACTGGCGAATATAACGTCCGCAAGGTCCACCACATGGGAACCTATGTCCTGCCGATGCCGGAAGGACACCAAGTCAAGAAGGCGCTCTATCGCCAGCTTCGACGGCTGCGGATCGATATCGTCAATCGCTTCATGGCGACACGGCTCCTGACCGGCCTGGACAGACGCATCGCCGGCACCATTGCGGTCAATACGAGGACGAGCGAATTTCTGATCATCCGCGCCAAAGCGATCATTCTTGCTTGCGGCGCGGCCGGACGGCTCGGCCTGCCGGCTTCGGGCTATCTCTTCGGCACCTACGAGAACCCGGCCAATTGCGGCGATGGCTATGCGATGGCCTATCATGCCGGCGCGGCCCTCGCCAACCTCGAGTGCTTCCAGATCAATCCGCTGATCAAGGATTATAACGGTCCGGCCTGCGCCTATGTCACCGGCCCGTTCGGCGGCTACACGGCCAATGCACGCGGCAACCGCTTCATCGAATGCGATTATTGGAGCGGCCAGATGATGCTCGAATTCTATCGCGAGCTCGAAGGCGGCAATGGCCCCGTCTTCCTCAAGCTCGATCATCTCGCCGAGGAAACGGTCAGCACGATCGAGTCGATTCTCCATTCGAACGAGCGGCCGAGCCGCGGCCGTTTCCATGCGCGCCGCGGCACCGACTATCGCAGCCAAATGGTTGAGATGCACATTTCCGAGATCGGCTTTTGCTCCGGACACAGCGCCTCCGGCGTCTGGGTCGACGAGCGCGCCCGCACGACGCTGGCGGGCCTTTATGCCGTGGGCGACATGGCGAGCGTTCCGCATAATTATATGCTCGGGGCTTTCGTCAATGGAGCTTATGCGGGAGAAAGCGCGGTGGAATTCTGCGCAGAGGTGGATCACGCCGAGATCGATGCGGATTTCGTGGCGAGCGAGCAGGAGCGCGTGCTGCGCCCGACGCGCCGCGACGATGGGCTGACGCCGCACGAGGTCGAATATAAGATACGCCGCTTGGTCAATGATTATCTCCAGCCGCCGAAAGTGACGCGCAAGATGGAGATCGGGCTCAAGCGCTTCGGCGAAATTCGTGAAGATCTCGCCGCGCTCGTCGCGCGCGATCCGCATGAATTGATGCGGGCGCTCGAAGTCCATTCGATCCTCGATTGCGCGGAAATGGCGGCGCACGCTTCGCTGTTTCGCACCGAGAGCCGTTGGGGCCTCTATCATTACCGCGTCGACCACCCGCAGACGGATAATGAGAACTGGTTCTGCCACACGCTGCTCGAAAAAGGCGCCGACGGCGCGATGAGCTCACGCAAGCACGAGATTGCGCCCTATCTCGTGCCGGTTCCCGAGGCCGAGCGCTCGTCCTATCGGAACATGCGCGTAAAGCCCGCAATCGCGGCGGAATAGGAGAGCTTGATGCCGCTCGCCAATCATTCAAGCAGCATGCCCGTCACCGTCGATCCCGAAAAATGCATCGCCGCGAAAGGATGCACGGTTTGCGTCGACGTCTGTCCGCTCGACGTGCTCGCCATCGACGAGGCGCGCGGCCTCGCCTATATGCGCTATGACGAATGCTGGTATTGCATGCCGTGCGAAGCCGATTGCCCGACCGGCGCGGTCAAAGTCGCCATCCCCTATCTGCTGCGATGAACTTATTCGACGACAGAGGCGAGATTGCCGACCTGCTCGCGCGCTTGCAATCGGGCGATGCGGGCAGCCGGCGCGTGGCTTTGACCGAGCTCGCAGATCTCGGCGATGAGTCCGCCACCGCGCATGTCATCGCGGCACTGGCGGACGAGGATGCAGGCGTGCGCGAAGCCGCGGTCCGCGCGCTCGATGCCTTCGAAAGTCGAGATGTGGTCCAGGCTCTCACCCGCGCGTTGGAAGATGATGCCGATTGCGTGCGGCAGGCGGCCGCGGATGTGCTCGCCGAAAAAAGGGATGCGGCAGCGGCACCTCTCCTGATCGGCCTCGTTGCACATGAAAATTCATTTGTTCGCGCGGGGGCGCTGCGTGCCCTCATCGGCTTGCGCAACCCGGCGGCTTTCGAACCGGCCTGCGCTGCGCTCGAAGATCACGATGCGATCGTGCGGCGAATGGCGGCAAGTCTGCTCGGTTGGCTGCAGGAGCCGCGCTCCGTTCCTTTTTTGATTGCCGCCTGTCGCGATCGCGATGCGGATGTCCGGCGCACTGCGATCGGCGCGCTCGGCTTCGAAGGTTCGGCGCTTGCCGCGCAAAATGCGCTGCTGCCGGCGCTTCACGACGAAAACTGGCAAGTCCGCGAAATCGCCGCCCAGACAATCGGCAAGCTCGGCTCTGCGGGAGGACTGGACGCACTGATCGGGGCCATGTCGGACGAAGCCTGGCAAGTCCGGATCAAAGCCGCGGCCAGCCTCGGGCAGCTCAAACGCAGCGAAGCGATCCCCGCGCTTGCGCGCGCGCTCGATCATGCTTCGAGCAATCTCCGCAAGGAGGCGACCGCGGCGCTCGGCGAAATCGGCCATGCCGATGCGCTGCCCCATCTTGCCGCACACGCCGACGACCCCGATCCGGATGTGCGCAAGCTCAACCGCTGGGCGGTATCGAAGATCGGCGCGCCCAACCGCGGGACTTGAGCGGTTCCTCGCAGATCCCTTGCGCATCGCGCGGAGCGATCTCAGAGATTTTCGACGCCATCTGCGATGGCCGCCAGTGCGGCCGGCCGCAGGATCACCAGACGTCGATTGCGCGTCTCGATCAGGCCGCGCTTGCGGAAGCGTTCGAGCGCCATGGAGATCCATTGCCGCGTGGCGCCCACCATGGCTGCGAGCTCTTCGTGGGAGGGAGACGCCGCAATGACCACGCATGCGTCGCGCTCCGTTCCATGCGGCTCAGCGAAATTGAGCAGGAGCAGCGCCAAACGCTCGACAACCGATCGCGTGGCGAGCACTTGAAGGAGCGACGAATAGCACTTGCCCTTGAACGCGAGACCTTTGATGAGGCCGATCGAGAAATTTGGGACGGTGGCCATCAATTGCCGAACGGCAGGTGCCGATAAGTGAAGCGCCTGCCCGGCCTCGACTGCGACGCCCGACCACACATGCGGTCCGGTCTCGAATATGTCGGGACCGCCGACGAAATTGCCCGGGCCCCAATTGGCGAGCGTGATCTCGCGGCCGTGCGGCGAAACATAAAAGCTGCGCACAACCCCGCTGCGCAGCACGAAGATGCCGCGATGCGGCTCGCCCTGACGGAAGAGATAATCGCCGGCCTTGAAGTCGATGCGATTTCCGGTTTCGACTACCCGCCGAAGTTCCGCGGCCGAGAGGTCGGCGAGAATATCGGGGGCGCCGGAGACGCTGGCCTGCGCTTCGAAAAGCAGGACCGAGCCGCTCGCCGCTTTCGGCTGGTGGGCCGCCGGACCGGCCCCATCCTTGCAGCCATGAGAATCGGGGCGCGGCGCCATGTCCCTGCCTAAATTTGAAATGTCAGGAGGAAGCGTATGAAGCTCACAATGTCAATAGAATTTGTCGGCTACGCTGCGAATGGCGCGGATCAACCCGGCCATCCGCGCATCACCGCATCGACCACCGCATGTAGATCAGCGCGCGTTGCGGTTCCTGCCGCCTGCACGGCCATGCCCTGGCTCACGGTCGCGATATAGCGCGCCAAGCCGGCGACGTCGGTGGTCTTCGGCAAATCGCCTTCCTCGATCGCGCGCTCGAGCCTATGCCTCAAAGCGACTTCTTCCGCGACACGACGCAGGCAGAGTTCTTTTTTGATCGGCTCGGCCGCATCGCCGCAAGAGAGCGCGCCTTGTACAAGCAGACAGCCCGGCGGGGACTGCGGGTCCGTCAATTGATCGGCAGTGCCGCGAAGAAGACGCTCGACGACTTCGCGCGCCGTCGGCGCGTCGAGCGCGTCACGCGAAAAATCCTTGCGAATCCCGACGTAGCGAGCGAGCGCCTTACGAAACAGCTCTTCCTTGCTGCCGAAAGCCGCGTAAAGGCTTGGCGGATTAATGCCCATCGCCTCAGTGAGCTCGGCGATCGAAGAGCCTTCGTAACCTTTGCGCTGAAAGACGACCAAAGCCTTTCCGAGCGCTTCTTCAGTATCGAATGCCCGGGGGCGTCCTAATGCCACGGCCTTGCCTCGTTGACTTTTTTATTGATCGATAAATAATGTTGGCGGTTCGCTTTGTCCATGCGGCGAACCACTCTTGCCTTCAAAAATCGGCGAAAGAAAAAGGCAAGGCTGGGGCTTGATATGCCGCACCGCAACACATAATTGTAGCGAACGATACACAATTAAGCTTGCCTGTTGGGGAAATTCCGGCGCGACGCGCGCGGGGTTTGGAAAGCATGAACATCGTTCGTTTCGCCTTGCATCGCCCCTACACGTTTCTCGTGCTGGGCATTGCCATTCTGCTCCTCGGCGTTTCGGCCGTTTTGCGCACGCCGACCGATATTTTTCCCAATGTCGACATCCCGGTCGTGACCGTCGTTTGGTATTACGACGGTCTCAACAATAATGAGACCGAAAAGCGGATCACGACCTATTCGGAATTCTCGATCAGCTTTTTCGTCAACAACATTCGCACGATCGAGAGCCAGACGATTCCGGGCCTCGTCGTCGAAAAGATCTACTTCCAGCCGGATGTGAACGTCGATCTCGCCATGAGCCAGGTCGTCTCGGCGACCAATTCGATCCGCGCCTTTCTGCCGCCCGGCGCGCAGCCGCCGATCATCATGCAATATAGCGCCTCGACCGTGCCGGTCTTGCAGCTCGCTTTGAGCTCGGACCGGCTCTCGGAATCGGAGCTTTACGATTACGGCGTCTACCGGATCCGTCAGCAGCTTGCTCCCATCCCCGGTACGATGCTGCCGCCTCCTTATGGCGGGCGCATCCGGCAGGTGATGGTCGACATCGACCCTGCCGCGCTCGCGGCCAAGGGCATCACGCCGCTCGACGTCTCAAACGCGATCAACGTGCAGAATCTTTCGTTGCCCATGGGCGACGTCAAGTTCGGCGACAAGGATTATGACGTTCGCATCAACAGTCTCGCCGATGCCGTCTCCATTCTCAACGACGTGCCGATCAAGAAGATCAACGGCGCGATCATCCGCATCAAGGACGTCGCGCAGGTCCGCGACGGCTATGCGATCCAGCAGAATATCGTGCGCACGGAGGGCCGCAGATCGGTTCTGCTCTCGATCCTCAAAGCCGGCAATGCATCGACGCTCGACGTCGTCGATCGGGTGAAGAACGACGTCTTGCCGGTGAGCCGCGCCGCCGCGCCACCCGGCATGAAGATCGAGGAATTATTCGATCAGTCGGTTTTCGTCCGCTCGGCCATCACCGGCGTCGCGCTCGAGGCGACAATCGCGGCTCTGCTCACGTCGGCGATGATCCTGCTCTTCTTGTCGAGCTGGCGCTCGACGCTCATCGTCGCGGTTTCGATCCCGCTTTCGATTCTCTCCTCCATCGCAATCCTCTCTGCGATCGGCGAGACGCTCAACATTATGACGCTGGGCGGCTTGGCGCTTGCCGTCGGCATCCTCGTCGACGATGCGACCGTGACGATCGAGAACATCCACCGCCTGCGTCAGCTCGGAGAAAAGCTTCCCGAAGCGACCCTGCACGGCGCCGCAGGCATCGCCTTGCCGACGCTGGTCTCGACGCTCGCCATCTCTGCGGTCTTCGTCTCCGTCGAATTCCTCGTCGGCCCGTCGAAATTCCTGTTCACGCCCATGGCGCTCGCCGTGGTCTTTGCAATGCTCGCCTCTTACATCCTATCGCGGACGCTCGTGCCGATCCTCGCCGGGCTCCTCCTCTCAAACGAGCGCCACGCGAACGAGAGCCACGCCGGCGAGCCGGATCGCGCTCCTTCGATTTTCGTGCGCTTTTCACGTGGCTTCGAAGCCGGCTTCGAGCGCCTGCGCGACAGCTATTCGCTGGCGCTCGAAAAGCTCATAGAGAGCAATTGGAAGGTGCCCGCGGCGGCGTTGACGATCTTGACGATGGGCGCGGTCCTTTTCATGCTCGTCGGCCGCGATTTCTTCCCGGCGATCGACGCTGGCGAATTCAAGCTGCACGTTCGCGCTCCCTCCGGCACGCGCATCGAGACGACGGAACATATTTTCGAAAATGTCGAGAACGTCATCCGCCAAGTGATCCCGGAGTCCGAACGCGATCTCATCATCGACGACATCGGCGTACCTTTCCGCTACGCCCTGCCTTTCGACGACGGTACGACTGTTGCCGGCAATGACGGCCAGATCCTGGTCTCGCTGAAAAAGGGGCACAAATCGACCCCCGCCTATATCAAGCGCCTTCGCGACGTGCTTGCGGAACAATTTCCCGACGTGACCTTCTATTTCCAGCCGGGCGACATCGTCACGCAGATCCTGAATTTCGGCCTGCCGGCGCCGATCGACGTCCGCGTTGTCGGATACGACAAGGAGAACAATCTGCGTATCGTCAAGGCGATGCTCGAAGAAATCAGGCATGTGGTGGGCGTCGCCGACGCGCATTTGCACCAGATCGTCGATGCGCCGGAGCTGACCGTCGCCATCGACCGGCAGCGCGCCTCGGATCTCGGGCTCGATATGGAAGACGTCGCGCAAAATGTGATGGTCGCGCTCGCCTCGAGCAATACGGTGACGCCGAATTTCTGGGTCGATCCGCTCACCGGAATTCAATATCCGGTCGCGGTGCAAGTGCCGCAATATAAGCTCGCCTCGCTCGGCGATGTGAGCGGCACGCTCGTTGGCACGCGCGGCGCGGCGGCCGGGGGCGCGATCCCGACCTTACTGAGCAATGTCGCCGGTTTCGGCCGCGACGCGGCGCAGACCGTGACGAGCCATTCGAATATTCAGCCGACCTTCGACATTTACGCCAATGTCGAGGGCCGCGATCTCGGCCGTATCGCTTCCGCCATCGATCAGATCGTCGCCAAATATCGCGGAGAGCTGCATCCGGGCAACGAGATTGTCGTCGAAGGTCAGATCGAAAGCATGCGCTCCGCCTTCATTCATATGGGGATCGGCCTGCTCGTGGCCGCGGTCGTCGTTTATTTGCTCATGGCGATCAATTTCCAATCCTTCGTCGATCCTTTCGTCGTCGTGCTCGGCCTGCCCGGCGCGATGGCCGGCATCCTGTTCATGCTCTTTGCGACCGGCACGAGCCTCAGCGTGCCTTCTCTGATGGGCGCGATCATGAGCGTCGGCGTCGCTTCGGCCAATTCGATCCTGCTCGTCACCTTTGCCAAGGAACAGCGCGCCTTCGGCCTCTCGGCGCGCGATGCCGCCGTCATGGCAGGACGCACGCGCCTGCGCCCGATCATCATGACGGCGCTGGCGATGATTGTCGGCATGATTCCGATGGCGCTCGGATTGGGCGACGGCGGCGAACAGAACGCGCCGCTCGGCCGCGCGGTGATCGGCGGATTGATGTTCGGCACCATTGCCACGCTCTTTCTCGTTCCCTGGCTTTACAGCCGCTTGCGCAAGCGCGAGGGCCGGCTGATGGAGGATTTCTCGCATGTCTAAGCCGCTTCCCGCCGAAGAATTCGAAATCGCGCCTCGGCCCTCCGCCGTCCGTTTCGGAACGCTCGGCTGGCTCGCCTTGCTGGTTCTGGTCGGCGGCCTCAGCTACGGCGCCGGGCGCCACATCTCGACGGAGGGGGTCGCGGAAGCGGCAACGAGCGCGCGGCTCGCGATGATCCCGACGGTGCGCACGGTGACGGCGCAGCGCCTTGCGGGCGCGATACCCGTCGATCTGCCGGGCAGTTTGGAGCCGTTCGAAACGGCGGCGATTTTCGCCCGCGCCTCGGGCTATATCGTGCAGCGCTTCGTCGATATCGGCGCGCGGGTGAAGAAAGGCGATGTGCTCGCGATCATCCGCTCGCCCGAGCTCGATCAGCAGGTGAGCCAGGCCGAAGCGGCGCTGACGCAAGCGAAGGCGAACTTCGATCTCGCTCACGTCACCGCTGAGCGCTCCGCGGCTCTCGTTCAACGCGGCTGGGTGACGGCGCAGCAATATGACCAGGATCGCTTGACCGAAGCTGCGCGCGCGGCGGACGTGCGCGTGGCGCAGGCCTCGCTGGCGGCTATCGAGCAGAAGCGCGACTACCTGAAAGTGCTCGCGCCGTTCGACGGCGTCGTGACCGCCCGCAATGCCGAGGTGGGTGATCTCGTCAGCGCCGATACGACGACGGCGCGCTCCATGTTCAGCGTCGCGCGCACGGACAAGGTTCGCGTGCAGGTCTATGTGCCGCAAGACGCGGCCGAGGGACTCAAGAACGGTGTCGCCGCGTCCATTTCGGTGCCTGAGATGCCCGGCCGCATGTTCAAAGGGCTGGTGGCGCGGACGGCGCAAGCGCTCGACGCCACCTCGCGCACCTTGCTGGCCGAGGTCGATATCGACAATCCCGCGAATGTCCTGACGGTCGGCACCTATGTGCGGGTGCATTTCGATCTCGTCTCGCCGAGGCCGCACGTTCGGCTCGACGCCAATGCGCTCATTTATGGTGCCGACGGGCTTCGAGTCGCCGTGGTCCAGAATGATCGCGTTGCGCTCGTGCCTGTGCGCATTGCCCGGGATTTCGGCGCTCAGGTCGAAATCGGGCAAGGCTTGAGCGGCGGCGAGATCGTGATTCTCAATCCGCCTGTCGCGCTGAAAAACGGGGGCGCCGTGCATATCGCATCGAATTGAGACATCTCGGGTCTCAGCAAGGCTTGCCCCGCCATAAGAGCCGTGCTCTCAGGTCTATCGTCGGCAGCGTCGTTGTCCTCCGCGGCGATTGCTAGGCCCGAATCGGTGATCCGCGCGCCAATGAGCAATGCTGCGGAATGTGAGCCCCAGGAGCGCGGGGTCCCTTGCCGGTAGCCGCAAGAGCGAAAGATATGTGTTCATTGCATGGCCACGAGGACTTGCCGAGCCCGACATTGGTCCGAGCGGCGAAGCTTCAGGTGATTATGCGCCGGGCTGCACGGCCCCACCCAGTGCGGAGAACCAGATGGCGCGAACAAACGAGCAGCAATCGGGCGGCGAGATCATCCGCGCGCCCGAAAAACTTGCGATAAAGCTCGTCGTCAATGGGGTCGAGAGGCAGTTTTCTGTCGCGCCTTGGACGACCTTGCTTGACGCGCTACGCGAGCATCTCGGGCTGACCGGCACGAAAAAAGGCTGCGATCATGGCCAGTGCGGCGCGTGCACCGTGCTCGTCGACGGACGCCGGATCAATTCCTGCCTCGCCCTCGCCGTCATTCAGGACGGCGCACAAGTGACCACCATCGAAGGTTTGGCGAGCGAGGGCGCGCTGCATCCCTTGCAGCAGGCCTTCATCGACCATGACGCTTTCCAATGCGGCTATTGCACTCCGGGCCAGATCTGTTCCGGGGTCGGATTGATTGCCGAAGGAAAGGCCAAAACGGCCGACGAAATTCGAGAGCTCATGAGCGGCAATATCTGCCGCTGCGGCGCCTATCCCAATATCGTCGCAGCAATCGAGGAAGTGATGGCACGATCATGAACAATTTCCACTACTCGCGCGCCAGCGACGTTGCCGATGCCGTACGCCAGATCGCGGCAGATCCGACGGCGAAATTTATCGCCGGCGGCACCAACCTCGTCGACTTGATGAAGGAAGACGTCGAGCGCCCGTCCCGGCTGATCGATATCACCCGGCTACCGCTCAAGACGGTCGAAGAAACGGCGGAAGGCGGGCTCAAGATCGGCGCGCTCGTGCCGAACTCCGATCTCGCTTATCATCCGCTCGTCGTGCAGCGCTATCCAATTCTTGCGAGCGCGATACTGGCCGGCGCCTCTGCGCAGCTGCGCAATATGGCATCGACCGGCGGCAATCTTCTGCAACGCACGCGCTGCTATTACTTTTACGACATTGCGACGCCCTGCAATAAGCGCAAGCCCGGCGACGGCTGCTCGGCGATTGCCGGTTTCAACCGCATCCACGCCATTCTAGGCACGAGCGAATCCTGTATTGCGACGCACCCTTCCGACATGTGCGTCGCGCTCGCAGCGCTCGACGCGAAGGTCCATGTGATGGGTTCCGACGGCGCGCGCGCGATCGCCTTCTCCGAATTCCATCGCTTGCCCGGGGAGAGCCCGGAACGCGACTCGAATCTGAGACCGAACGAGATCATCATTTCGGTCGAGCTCCCGACGCAAGGCTTTGCCAAAAACTACACTTATCTCAAAATTCGCGACCGCCTGTCCTATGCCTTTGCGCTCGTCTCTGCAGCGGCTGCGCTCGATCTCGAAGGCGACAGGATCAGGGAGGCACGCCTGGCGCTCGGCGGGGTCGCTCATAAGCCCTGGCGCGACCCGTCCGTCGAAGCGATGCTGCGCGGACAATCGGTCGGGCAGGCGATCTTTGCGCACGCCGCCGATCAGTTGCTGCGCGATGCCAAAGGCTTCGGGCACAATGATTTCAAGATCGATCTTGCGCACCGCGTGATCGTGCGGGCGCTCAGCCAGGCGGCAGCAGGCACGGCGCAATCGCAATCCGACAAGAAGATCCGGTGACAGCGATATGCCGCGAATTGAGGCTCAGCAATTCCGGCGGTTGGAACTAAGCAAATAGCAGCAGGGCCGACTCATGACAGCTCACTCCCATATTGGCGCATCCGTCTCCCGTGTCGATGGCCATGCGAAGGTCACCGGCGCGGCGAAATATGCCGCCGAGTTCGACGCGGACGGGCTCATCTACGGCAGCATCGTCACCTCGACCATTGCCAAGGGCCGTATTCTTCGCATCGACGTGAGTGAGGCCTTACGTGTCCAAGGCGTGATTGACGTGCTGACGCACGAGAACCGGCCGAAGATGGCGGACAGTGATGAGGCCTATAAAGACGATACGGCCCCGGATGGCTCACCCTTCAGGCCCTTGTATGACGACAGGATCAGGTTCAGCGACCAACCGATCGCGCTGGTTCTTGCGGACGACTCCGAGACCGCGCGGTTCGCCGCCTCTCGGGTCCGTGTCGAATATAAAGATGAGGCGCATGTAACCGACCTTCATCGCGCACGAACCTTCCCGCTGAAACCGGGCGCGACGCCCTTCTCGCCTCCGGAGCCACGCGGGGCCGCCGAACAGGCTTTTGCCGCGGCAGAAGTGCGCCATAGCAGCGAATATTACGTTCCGATTGAGCATCACAATCCGATGGAACTCTTCGCCGCGACGGTGATCTTCGAGAAAGACGGCAAGCTCACGATTTACGACAAGACCCAAGGCGTGCAGAACGTGCAGCGCTATCTCTGCGGCGTGCTCGAGATGAAGCCAGAGGACGTGCGCGTCGTCTCGCCCTTCGTCGGTGGCGCTTTCGGCTCGGGGTTGCGCCCGCAATATCAGGTCGTGCTTGCCGCTCTGGGGGCGCTGGCGCTGAAGCGCTCCGTCCGTGTCGTCCTGACGCGGCAGCAAATGTACGGACTGGGCTATCGTCCGGCCATGATCCAGAAGGTCGAGCTTGGCGCCAAGGCGGGCGGCACGCTCGATGCGATCATGCACGACGCGGTCACCGTCACCTCGCAGCACGAAGCGTTTCACCGGCAGGAGACCGGCTGGTCCGGCCTGCTCTACACGTGCCCCAACGCGAAATATATCCATAAGCTCGCGCGGCTCGATCTCTCGACGCCCTGCGACATGCGCGCGCCGAGCGCCGCGACCGCGGTCTATGCACTCGAAGCGGCAATGGACGAGCTCGCCGTGGCTCTTAGGCTCGATCCGCTCGAGTTGCGCCTGCGCTGCTATTCCGAGCGCGACCAGAACGACAATCGGCCCTATAGCAGCAAGGCGCTTCGGGAATGTTACCGGCAAGGTGCCGAGGCTTTTGGTTGGGGCGCGCGCAATCCGCAACCGCGCTCCATGCGCGACGGCACGGACCTGATCGGCCTCGGCATGGCGACCGGTGTCTGGGAAGCGCTGCAAATGCGGATCGCTGTCCGCATCGTGCTGACAGCCAATGGTCATGCGGAAGTCTCGTGCGCGACGTCCGATATCGGCACCGGCACCTATACGATCATGACGCAAGTTGCCGCGGAAATGCTGGGCCTGCCGCTGGATGCAGTCACGATCAAGCTCGGCGATTCTACGCTTCCTCAGTCACCGGTCGAAGGCGGATCGTGGATTGCCGCCTCGGTCTCGAACGGCATTGTCACGACCTCCTATGCGATCCGCGACGAGTTGTTGCGGCTGGCAAGGCAAGTCCCGAATTCGCCGCTCGCCGATGTTGCTGCGCAGGACGTCGCGCTCAGCGACGGCAAGCTCGTCAGCAAGCGGGACGTTTCGCGCGCCGTCTCGATTTCGGACGCCATGCGGCATGGCGGCATCGAGCGCATCGAGCAGGAGAGGACGACCAGCTTTCCTCGCGATGAAGCGCACGCGCATAATACGCATTCGGCTGTCTTCGCGGAGGTGCGCGTTGACGAACAACTCGGCGTCATCCGCGTTGCGCGTGTCGTCAGCGCCGTTGCAGCTGGGCGGATCCTGAATACGAAGACTGCCGCCAGTCAGATCATCGGCGGCGTCGTATGGGGGATCGGAATGGCGCTTCACGAGGAAACCGTCATCGATCACAATTTCGGCCGCGTCATGAATGCGAATATTGCCGAATACCATGTTCCGACCAACGCGGACGTGCACGATATCAAAGTCATTTTTGTCGACGAGCCTGACGATATCATCAATCCCCTCGGCATAAAGGGACTAGGCGAGATCGGCATCGTCGGCGTTGCCGCCGCGATCGCAAATGCGGTCTATCACGCGACCGGAATACGCGTGCGCGATCTCCCCATCACCCTCGATAAGCTGCTTGGATAACGAGCCCTGCTCGCCGTGCGCAGGACGTGCGGAGAGACCTGAAAATCGCGCTGCTATATTTCGATCACTTAAGCGGAATGAGACGATCGAACGCAACGCTCAAGCCACAATGAACGCGTCGTCGAGCGCCGATCATGCGGACGAAAATGATCGGCCAATGGCTGCCTTGAAAAATTTGAAGGAGCCGGTGCGTATCGATTCGCTCGGCCCGCAGCTTCATTATCCAAATCTTGCAGGCAGGAAAAATTTCGTGGAAGATTTTTGAGGACGCGCACCGCTAGCTTGCACGCGCCAGTATCCCTCAACTGGCGGTGAACTGGGAGGAGCGTATGTCCGCCTTCATGCGCAGGGTCGTCTCGGCTTCCTGTGACGACACTTCATGCAAAAGTTTGAGATCCTTGGCCCTCGGCCTGACGCTCATCGGAGCGCTGATGGCGCCGCTTCACGCGCGCGCCGCTACCGGCCCGATCGTCGATACCACAGCCGGCAAGGTCGAAGGACTCGTGACCAATAATGTCGCGGAATTCCTCGGCATTCCCTATGCCAAGCCGCCTGTCGGCGGTTTGCGCTGGATGCCGCCGGTTGCACATTCTTCCTGGTCGGGTACGCGCAAAACGGTTGCTTTTGGCCCGAACTGCGCACAGATCACGGAGCTCGGCGTCTTTGCGGGGCCGGCGAACAATAATGAGGATTGCCTTTACCTCAACGTCTTCACACCGAACGTCAGTTCGTCAGCCAAGCTTCCCGTCCTCTTCTGGATTCACGGCGGCGGCAACGAGGACGGCGAGAGCAGCGATTACGATGGAAGCAAGCTCGCCGCGCAAGGGCGCACGGTCGTCGTCACCGTCAATTACCGGCTGAACCTGATGGGTTTCCTGGCGGTTCCGTCGCTCGATTCGGAAGGCCATCATTTCGCGAATTACGGCATCATGGATCAGCAGCTGGCGCTCAACTGGGTGCACAATAATATCGCCAAGTTCGGCGGCGACCCCAAGAACGTCACGGTCGGCGGCCAGTCGGCCGGCGCGGAAGACACAGGGATCCACATGATCTCGCCGCTCGACGCGGGGCTCTTCCAGCGGGCGCTCTGCGAAAGCGGCTGCCCGAGCACGTATTATCCGAGCCGCGGCCTATTCCCGACGGTTGCGCAGGCCGAGGCGGTCGGCACGAATTTCGCCGTTGCAGCCGGTTGCGGCTCGAAGACAGGCGCCGCGCAAGCCAAGTGCCTGCGCAGCCTCACTGCGGCGCAGGTCGAGGCGCTCGCCGGAACAGCCAGCACGGCAAGCCCCTATGTGCTCGGCCCGATTCTCGACGGCACGATAATACCCATTCAGCCGATCGACGCCTGGAACAGCGGCGCTTTCACCCATATGCCGTTGATCAACGGGAACACGTTGGACGAGGAAAACTTTACCCTCGCCATCTCGGAATATTTCTCCGGGCCGCCACGCACCCCGATCACTTCGGCTCAGTATATGAGCGCGATCGCTTCGACTTATGTGAGTCCGCCCTTCCCCGCCGGAACATCCGCGAAGATCCTGTCGCTCTATCCGGTGGGCGCCTATTCTTCCGCGCAAGTGGCTTGGGACAGGGCCGGAACCGATCCGTTCCTCTGCGCGGAACGGCAGGTCGATCATACCTTGGGGTCGCAAATTCCCGTCTATGCCTATGAGTTCGACGATCAGACGGCGCCCTTCTTCTTCCCTAAGATGCCGGGCTTCGTCTCACTCGCCTATCACACGGCCGACATCCAGTATTTGTTTCCGCTCTGGCACGGCGGCCCTCTCGGCATAGCCCATCCGCTCAATGCTCAGCAGACGAAACTCTCGGACGAGCTGGTTGCGGCGTGGACGAACTTTGCGGCAACCGGCAATCCGAATGGAGTCGGCAGCACGCCCTGGCCGGTCTTCCCGAAAGGAACGAACAAGCCGGCGTTCCTGTCGCAAAATATTCCGGTGCTCTCGACATTCACGGATACCCAGTACAGGGCGCAGCATCATTGCGACTTCTGGGATTCGATCGCGACTTATTGAGCCTTACGCATCCACGTGATGCGAGGGGAGCGGCTCCGCCGGGGGTCGCTCCCTTTTTAACAGGCAGCTTGAATATGCGGCGCCCGGCGCGAAGCCACTGAGACAAGTAGCACAGCTTGCGTTTGGCTCGCCATGGACGCTCATCACATCGCCGCCCTCGCAGGTGACCGTGACAAGGCGAAATTCCGAGTTGAGCAGGAACTCCGGTTTGGCTGCCGTTTTCTACGTCCGGCATCGTCAAGGAGTATCAGCTTGAGTCTCGTCGAGGTCCTGTTCGGTCGTAAGCTGGCCAATCGCGAATTCGGCCGGCGTCAGATCGGCGCCTTCGAAGGCGTCCCTGCCATGGGGCTCGATGGGCTCGGGTCTTCGGCCTACGGCCCGGAAGCCGCGCTCACGATCCTCGTTCCGCTCGGCAGCGCCAGCTTCGCCTTCATCGGCTGGATCATGGGGCCCATTCTGGCCCTCCTCATGATCCTTTTCCTCTCTTATTGGCAGACGGTTCGCGCTTATCCGAACAACGGCGGCGCCTATATCGTCGCCAAGGAGAACCTCGGAGCCAATGCCAGCCTGCTCGCTGCAACGGCGCTGATGGTCGATTACATTCTGAGTGTCGCGGTCGGCATTTCGGCGGGCGTCGGCGCGCTCGTCTCGGCCGTTCCGATTCTGCACTCCTATATCCTGCCGCTTTGTCTCGGTATCCTCGCGCTCATTACCGTCGCCAATCTGCGCGGCACTTTGGATGCAGGCCGGCTATTCGCTTTGCCGACCTATCTCTTCGTCGCCAGTTTCGTCGCGATTCTCGCAATCGGCATTGTCAAATCCGTAATGGCCGGCGGGCACCCGCACCCTGTGATCGCCCCGACGCAGATGCCGAAGGCAACCGAGACGGCGAGCCTCTGGCTCTTGTTGCGCGCCTTCGCCAGCGGATGCACGGCCATGACCGGTGTCGAGGCGGTGAGCAACGGCATGAGCGCGTTCCGTGAGCCGCGCGTAGCCCATGGGCACCGCACGCTTTCCGCGATCGTCGGAATTCTCGGCGTTCTGCTCGCCGGGATAGCCTATCTCGCCGTGACTTATAAGATCGGCGCCATGGACCAAACTCAGGCCGGGTATCGAAGCGTCTTGTCGCAACTCGCCGGGGCGGTGATCGGCAACGGCGTTTTCTATTATGTGGCGATCGGCTCGCTTCTTTGCATCCTGGCGCTTTCGGCAAATACGAGCTTTGTCGATTTCCCGCGCCTCTGCCGCATGGTGGCGCAGGACGGGTTCTTACCGAAGCCTTTCGCCATCGCCGGACGACGCCTCGTCTTCTCGGTCGGAATCATTTACCTCGCCGCGACCTCCGGCTTGTTGCTCTTGGTCTTCGCCGGGATTACCGACCGGCTGATCCCCTTGTTTGCGATCGGTGCGTTTACGACCTTCACGATCTCGCAGACCGGAATGATCGTCCACTGGCGGCGCGCACTCGGCCAAGCCGGTGGCAAGACGGCCGCCAATCGCAGCCATTTCTGGATCAACGCGATCGGCGCGACGACAACGGGCCTTGCGCTGGTCGTCATCGTCATTGCCAAATTTGCCGAGGGCGCCTGGATCACGATCCTGGTTATCCCGTGCGTGATCGTCCTGCTCAAGTTGATCCGCAGCTATTATGATGAGCTCGAGTCCCAAGTGCGCGACTCGAAGCCGCTCGAACTGCACGGCTCGGGGCCGCCCATCGTGCTCGTTGCGACCGAGAATTGGAACAAGCTGACGGATAAGGCGCTTGGTCTTGCCTTGAATTTATCGCCCGACGTGATCGCGGTGCATCTCAGCCATCTCTCCGGACCGGAGGTGGAAGAGCGCGGCCGAGACCTGCGCGCGCAATGGCACACCGACGTGGAGAATCCTGCCAAAGATGCCGGATATGCGCCGCCGCGCCTCGTCATCCTTCCGGCGCAGCATCGCAATATCCATGAGCCGATCCTGAAATATGCACGCGAGCTTCGCGCCAAGTTCGGCGATAGATCGATTGCCGTGCTGATCCCCGAAGTCGCAAAGCAGCACTGGTATCAGTCGATTCTGCACGGCTTTCGCGCCTATCGGCTTCGCTCGGCGCTTTTGCGTGACGCAGACCCGTGGCTCACGGTGATCGAATTGCCCTGGCACATGGGCGAACGCAGGTGAGCTCAGGGTCGCATATCTTAGCTCGAGAGGACTCAGAGCGGGATTTGCGCGAAAAGCTTTGTCCAGCTTTTCCCATCCCGCCCTAACCCGGCTTGTCGAAGATCTCGGCTCTATAGCGCGCGGGCGTCACACCCATGATCCGCCGGAAGCAATTGCTCAGATGACTCTGGCTGCTGAATCCGACCATCAGCGCCACGTCGACAAGCGACAGATGCGAATTGCGCAAGAGGGTCTTTGCCCGTTCCACGCGCCGCTCGATCTGGAATTGATGCGGCGGCCGCCCGACCGCCTCCTTGAACGCGGCGCAGAAATATCTGGGCGTCAGTTCCACCAGGTCAGAGATTTCCGAGAGCGTAATGTTGCGACTGAGATTGTTCTCGAAATAATCGACGACCCTCTGCAATTTTTCGTCCGAAAGCGCGCGCGTAGGCTCGGGACGCGAAGGCGGCCCGTCGATAAAATAGGCGAGTTGCGTCACGAACATCATCGCTGCCCGTTCGAGAAACATCGGGCCGCGCGGAAAGCCGTTCGAACACTCCTTCTTGATTTCTGTGATGATGGTCCAGAGCAAGCGATCTTTCGACCAGGAACAATCGACGGTCATGTCTTGGACAAAGGACTTCGCCCGCTCATCGTCCGCGATCGTCTGCGGATCGAGAAAGAGCCACAATCCTTGTCCGCCACCGCGGCAATTATCCTCGAGATCGCATTTGCGCGGCAAGACGACGAGATCATGCGAGGCAACCGTCTGCGACCACACCTTGTCCATTGCCACATGGCCGTCCATGCGCCAAACGACCTCGGTGCCCGGATCCGCGGAAAGAACAATGCCGATTGCAATATCGTCGCGCAGAAGTTTGCTGCTGTGCCAGCTCTCCCAGTCGACCGTTCGCATCAGCGCCGATCCGCTCCCCCACGACATCGTCCCTTCGCGGAAAGCGCTGGACTTCCTGCCCTCGTCCGAGCCGTGAGCTTTCGGCATCTTGGCCTCCCGAAGCTATTTAATTTTATTTTGTAGCTCAGTACCTTAGGCGACCGATTCGGGCGCGATTATAAGAAGCAGAGGTCGCCCGCAATCTTCCACGAAATTCAGAAATTGCCAGAATCCGGCTATTTCCGCGGCCGAAATCCGAAACGCATTGACGGGTGCCGCTCGCGTCTTTTGATCAGCGTTTGTCGGCCTGCAGCTTCACCGGTGCGGTTTCGCGCATCAGACTCATCGCGAAGAGCCCTAGCGCCGTTGCCAGCAAGAGATACCAAGCGGGCGCCAGAGCATTTCCCGACATGCGAATGAGCCAAGTGACGATCGGCTGCGCGGTGCCACCGAATAGCGCGATGGCGATCGCATAGAGAGTTGCCATCGCACGGCCACGCACGCCTTGAGGCAGCCCCTCCGCGAAGGCGGCATAGAAGGCGCTATAAGGAATGGTTCCGATGAGCTGCAAAATACCGAAGCCGCCGAGCAATGCGAAGGCGCTGCGCGTTTCGACGATCCAGAGAAAAATCGGATAGGTCAGCAGAAGCGCGGCGAGCTGCGGCCAGATCATGATCGGCCGGCGTCCGGCGCGATCGGCAAGCCAGCCGCCGAGGAGCGCGGCGCAAATGCCTATAGCATTGCCGACCAGCGTCGTGGCGAAAGCGAGATCGGCTGCGACCTTGAGCGTGTTCTCCGCATAGGTCGTCATATATTGGGTTACGTAAGTGATGATCGTGCCGCTCGCGAGAATCATCAGGCTCAAGACGATGATGCGTGCGTGGCTGCGCAGAATCGCAAAATTCCCATCCGCCGGGGTGACGGGCGCCTCGTCTTCGGATCTATGCAAAGTCTCCGGCAGGCGGCTCCTGACCCATAGACCGAAAGGCAGCGTGATCGCACCGATGAGGAAGGCGATGCGCCAGCCGTAAGAATCGAGCGCGGCACTCGACATCGTGCGCGCCAGCACAAAGCCGACCAGCGACCCCGCCGTCGCAGCGATTTGCTGGCTCGCCGGTTGCCAGGAAACGGCGAAGCCACGCCTGTGCAACGCGGCGGCCTCGACCAGATAAGCGGTTGTCGGGCCGACCTCGCCGCCGAGCGAGAAGCCTTGCACCATGCGTGCGCAGATGGCGAGGATGGGCGCGAATATGCCGATCGCGGAATAGGGCGGCGTCAGCGCCAATAGGATGATGGCACAGCCCATCATGCTGAAGCTCAGCAACATGGCGGGCCGGCGCCCGGCCCGGTCGGCATAGGCGCCGATGATGAGGCCGCCGATCGGGCGCGTGATAAAGCCCGCGCCGAACGTGGCAAGCGACAGCATCAGGCTGGAATATTGGTTGTGCGAAGGGAAGAAGGCGTGGCCGATCTGGATGGCGAAAAAGCTATAGGTGATGAAATCGTAGAATTCGAGCACATTGCCGATCGTCGCGCCGAAAATTGCCTGCGCGCCGAGCGCTCCGGTACTTTGCGTGCCCGCCGGCTGCTGCGATGATCCTTCCAGCACTATCTACCTCCGGGAGACCTCGAGGAGACCCTCTTGTCCTTTATGCCTGTGGATGTCCGGCTTGCCGAGCGGCCATTGAGCCGCATCGAGACGGCTTTCGTCGCCCGGCGCAACGCGCTCGAGATCATCCCGCCGCTCGCCTTTCGCCAACCCATCGTCTCGGGGGAAATGCTCCTGCGTTGGCATATGCTCGCAGATCCAGGCGGGCTCAAGCGGGTCCTGCTCGATAATGTCAAGAATTACCCCAAGTCCGAGATCATGCGCCGGATGCTGCGGCCGGCGATCGGCGAAAGCCTGTTCAATGCGGAAGGCGCGCAATGGAAATGGCAGCGTCAGGCCGTGGCTCCCGTCTTCACCCACCGCAATGTCGTCGCGCTGGCACCGGCAATGAGCGCCACCGCGGAACGCGCCTGCAAAAGGCTCGCCGGCACCGGCCGCGTCGAACTCGTGCGCGAAATGCTGACCGCAACTTTCGACGTCATTTGCGACGTTGCGCTCTCAGGCCGCGACCATTTCGACGGGCGGACTTTCGCCGCCGCGATCACGCGCTATTTCCAGACCGCGGGACGCGCCTCGCTGCTCGATTTCCTGGGAGTTCCCAACTGGTTCCCGCGCCCCGGCGAATGGCTCGCACGATCCTGCGTCCGCACTATGCATGCCATGGTCGCCAAAGCGATCGAAGCGCGCCGGCGCGAGGGCAAGGCTCGTGCGGACGACCTTTTGGATCGCATGCTCGCCGCCGAAGACCCCGAAACGGGCCGGCGCATGAACGAGGACGATCTCGTCCGCAATATGCAATTCTTCATCGTCGCCGGTCACGAGACCACCGCGCTCGCCATTTCCTGGGCGCTCTACCTTCTCGCGAACATGCCGGAAGCTCAGGAGAGGGCGCGAGCGGAAGCGGTGGTCCGTCTGGACGGCCGCGTGGCCGGCGCAGAGGATTTGGATGCGATGCCCTTCATCGGTCAGGTCCTGGAAGAGGCGATGCGGCTCTATCCGCCTGTCGGCCTCATCGCGCGCACGGCACTCGAGCACGACGAATTGTGCGGCCGGCCCGTGGGGCGAGGCGACCTCGTCTTTCTGCCGATTTGGGCCTTGCATCGGCATGAGATGTGGTGGGACGCACCGAAGGACTTCGATCCCGAGAGATTTTCGCCTACCAATCGCGCCCGATTGGACAAGTACCAATATCTGCCCTTCGGCGCCGGGCCGCGCGTCTGTATTGGCGCAGACTTTGCGATGATGCAGGCGCGGATCGTTCTTGCGACTTTGCTGCAGCGCTTTCGCTTTGCCCCGGATAAGCCCGCGCCCTATCCCATCATGACCATGACCGTGAGGCCCGAGCCCGGCGTTTTCCTATCCCTGAAAGCTTTGCATTGAGCGAGGCTTCACCGCTCGTTTCGGCAATGGCATGAGACTTTCCTTCGACCGCCTGGACGATCTGAAATTTCTGGACGAGCGCACCGTCCTCGCGGAGGCACTCGCCGCGCCGCCTCTCGATCCCCCTGCGCGAAAGACAGTCCAAGCCGAAGCCGAAGCCTTGGTGAAGACAGCGAGGCGCGCGAGCCGGCGTGGCGTGGTCGAGAGCTTTCTGCAGGAGTTCAGCCTTTCGACGCCCGAGGGCCTCGCCTTGATGTGTCTCGCCGAAGCCTTGCTGCGGACACCCGACGAGCCCACGCGCGATCGATTGATCGCGGAAAAGCTCGCCTCAGGCGACTGGGCCCGTCATATCGGCCACTCGGAAAGCCTGCTCGTCAATGCCTCGACCTGGAGCCTGATGCTGACGGGCAAATTGATCGGTCCGGACCAGGAGGCCGTTCGCGACCTTGCAGGATTCATCCGCCGTCTCGCCAGCCGGCTCGGCGAACCCGTGATCCGTCAGGCTGTGGCGGCTGCCATGCGGATCATGAGCGAGCAATTCATTCTCGGCTCGACCATCGACCGCGCGCTGAAGCGGGCCGATGAGGAACGATTTCTATGCTCCTTCGACATGCTGGGCGAAGCAGCGCGAACGAAGGCAGATGCCGAGCGCTACGAAGCAGCCTATTCGCAAGCAATTGCCGCCCTCGCCGCGCGGTCCGATAGGCCCGGCCCCGAGTTCGGCCATGGCATTTCAGTCAAGCTTTCGGCGCTCTCCGCAAGGTATGAAGCCCGCCAAGCCCAGCGTGCGTTAAGCGAGCTTTATCCGCGCATCCTGAATCTGGCGCGGCAAGCCGCGGAGGCCGACATCAACCTGACGCTCGATGCGGAAGAAGCCGACCGTTTGGTCCTCTCTCTCGAAATTCTCGATCGGCTCGCCAGAGAGCCGCGGCTTGGAAACTGGAGAGGTCTCGGGCTCGCGATCCAAGCCTATCAGAAACGCGCACCGCGGGTCGTCGAGGCAGCCGCGGAAATCGCTCGCGCGCATGGGCGCCGTTTGATGGTGAGACTGGTGAAAGGCGCCTATTGGGATTCGGAAATCAAGCGCGCGCAAGTCGCAGGCCTTCCGGATTATCCGGTCTTCACGACCAAAGCCGGAACGGACCTTTCCTACCTCGTCTGCGCGCGCATTCTCATCGCCAGCGCTCCCGCTCTCTACCCGCAATTTGCGACGCATAATGCCTATAGTTTCGCGGCCGTCCGGGAGATGGCGCGAAAGTCTGGATCCGTTCCCGAATTCCAGCGCCTCCACGGCATGGGCGAGGCGCTCTACGGGGCTGCTCATTGCGAAAACGCATTCACGCTCCGCGTCTATGCGCCGGTCGGAAGCCATGAAGACCTCCTGCCCTATCTCGTCCGGCGTCTATTGGAGAACGGCGCCAATGCCTCGTTCGTGCATGGCCTATCGGACACGCGCACGCCGATCGCGCGCCTCGTCCAAGATCCGATTGCCGAGGTAGAGGGCGCGGGTGCGCGCAATCCGCGCATTCCCCTTCCTGCCGATCTTTATGGCTCGGGCCGGCGCAATTCGCTGGGTCTCGATCTTTCGACCGCAGCGGCGCGCAATGAGCTCAGAGAGGCCATTGCCGCTCTCGACGCCAAAGAGGTCGAAGCAGGGCCGATCGTTCGCGGACGGCTCATCCGTAGCGGAACGGAGACGCTATGCCGGTCTCCCGCGGATCCTGCGCATAGGATCGGCCGCGTGAGGTGGGCGACGGCCGATGACGTGAACGCGGCTTTTGCCGCGGCGAAAGCCGCGCAGCCCGCCTGGAATGCAAGCGGCGGCGCGCATCGCGCGGTCGTGCTCCGTGCGATGGGCAATGCGCTCGAAGCGAACCGCGATCGCCTTATCGCGCTCTGTGCACGCGAGGCAGGCAAGACCCTGACAGACGGCATTGCCGAAATACGCGAGGCTACGGATTTCTGCTTCTATTATGCAAGCCTCGCCGAGCGCCAGTTTGCGGAGCCAGAATCGCTCAAGGGAGCCGCGGGCGAGAAGAACCATCTTCGCCTCAATGGTCGCGGTGTCTTCACCTGCATCAGCCCATGGAATTTTCCGCTCGCCATTTTTACCGGCCAAATTTCAGCGGCGCTCGCCGCCGGCAACGCCGTGCTCGCCAAGCCCGCCGAACAGACGACGTTGATTGCGGCCGAGGCGGTACGGCTCTTCCATGCGGCGGGGCTCAATGCCGATCTTCTGCATCTCTTGCCGGGCGAGGGCGCAAATATCGGCCAGGCGCTCATCACCCATGCCGATTGCGACGGCGTATCTTTTACTGGCGGCACGGAGACGGCTTGGGCGATCAACCGTGCGCTTGCCGCTCGCAATGGCCCGATCGTGCCGCTCATCGCCGAGACGGGAGGGCTCAATGCAATGTTCGTCGATACGACAGCGTTGCGCGAACAGGTGATCGACGACGTGCTTGTCTCGGCCTTCGGTTCGGCCGGCCAGCGATGCTCGGCGCTGCGGCTTCTCTTCCTGCCGCATGAGACTGCCGACATCCTCATCGAGGGCTTGATCGGCGCCATGAACACGCTCGTCATCGGCGATCCCGCCGATCCCGCAACGGACGTCGGCCCCATTATCGATGAAGATGCACGCAGCCTGCTAGAGGCGCATGCCGCGCTTCTGGCGCGCGAGGCCAAAGTGTTGCATCGGCTCGAGGCGCCGCAGGCCGGCACATATTTCGGGCCGCTCATCGCAGAGATCCCCGATGCCGGCTTTCTGCGCAAGGAAATATTCGGGCCTATCCTGCACGTGGTTCGCTATGATCCCAATCGGATCGAGCCGGCCGCGGCGGCCCTGCGATCGGCCGGCTATGGATTGACGCTCGGTATCCATTCGCGCATCGAGGCTTTCGCCGAACAGGTAAGGAAGATCGTTCCAGCCGGAAATGTTTACGTCAACCGCTCGATGATCGGTGCCGTTGTCGGCGTTCAGCCTTTCGGCGGTCTCGGTCTCTCCGGCACAGGCCCCAAAGCCGGCGGTCCCTTTACGCTCCTGCGATACGCCACCGAACAGGCGGTGAGCGTCAATATTGCCGCCCAGGGTGGCGATCCGGAACTCTTGAACTTATAGAGCATGATCCGGAAAAGTGGGGACCTTTTTCCGAAAGACTGTGTTCGAACAAAATGCGGCACGCGCATGATCGTTCTCTTCACCGATTTCGGACTGCACGGACCTTATACGGGCCAGGTGAAGGCAGTCCTTCATCGAATGGCGCCGGCCATTTCCGCGATTGACCTGTTCGCCGACGCACCGGCCGGCAATCCAAAAGCTTCCGCTTATCTGCTCGCCGCCTATGCCGAATGGTTTGCCGAGCAAACCATTTTCCTGGCGGTGGTCGATCCGGGCGTCGGAAGCGCGCGACCGGCGATCATCCTCGAAGCCGATGGACGCTGGTACGTCGGACCCGGCAACGGGCTTTTCGAACTCGTCGAGCGCAGAGCCTCGCACGCCCGGTGCTGGGATATTGCGTGGAAACCCGAGGGTCTTTCGGCAAGCTTCCATGGCCGCGACCTCTTTGCACCGGTTGCCGCCATGCTTGCGCGCGGCGAGTTCGCGCCTCGCGAGCCGCGCCAAGACGATGCGCATCGCCGGAAGGACTGGCCGGACGATTTGTCCGAGATCGTCTATATTGATCATTTCGGCAATGCCATGACCGGATTGCGCGCCCGTATGCTTGCAGGCGGCACAAGGCTCGCGGTCGCCGGCCGCATTTTGGAGCGCGCCGGAACTTTCAGCGACCGGTCGGAAGGCACGCCCTTCTGGTATGAGAATTCAAACGGACTTGCCGAGATCGCCGTCAATGGCGCGCGCGCCGACGGCGTGCTCGGCCTTGCAATCGGCACGCCCGTCGAGATGGTCGTAGCCTGAGGGCGTCCACTCCGCCGCGCACCGGCGGTGAGTGGAGTTGGACGGCCGATCCTTAGGCGGCCTCGGCTCCGGTTGCAGCCGTCGCGCGCGGCAATTCGCTGCGGAGATAGGCGACGAGCCCTTGCAGGAGCTGGTCCCAAATTTCGAACTGCGCGCGCAGATGTGCGGCATGGACGCCGCCGACGAGCGACACATCCATATCGAGCATGAGGAAGCCCTGATCGAAATGCAGCCGGCCAAAGCGGCGCGCATTGTTCCAGCCGTTGAGCAAGGTGAGCGGCAACTCGCCGCCTTGGACTCTGAAGAGAGCTAGAAAAGTGAAGTCGGCATAGGCCGACTGGTCGCCCGCAATCCGATTGCCCAAGCGAATATCGAAGATCACGCCGCTCGTGCTGGAGCGCACCAGGGTGACGCCCTTGGCATCGGCAATGATTTCGGCGCGGTAGCCGAATTTCTGAATGAGGTCGCGCAGGCTTTCGACGGTGACGCCGCCAACGAGATCGGCAGCGTTATTCTTGTCTGACATATCGGCTCCACACGTGGGAAAACCGGCGGCCCGCGCCCTGCTCCTCATTTCGAGGATGGAGGCGTGCCGCTCCCCTCCTAAGAAGACGATCGATCTCTATCGAACCCGCAGAAGATTATACGTTGGACGCTCCAGGATCTCGGCAGCGCGTTCAGACCGGGATGGGCAAAGCCGTCTCCGCCTTGATGCTTTCCAAGGCGAAACGCGATGTCACATTCTTGAGCGGTATCGCCTCGATGAGGCGCTTATAGAACGCATCGAAGCTTTTCGTGTCCGGTACGACCACGCGGAGCAGATAATCATAGTCGCCCGCCATGCGGTAGACGTCGAGCACTTCGTCCATGGCCGAGATCGCCTGCGCAAAAGAATTGAGCTTCTCGCCGGTGTGGTCGCCGACTTCGACTGCAACGAAGGCTGTGATCACGAGCCCGAGCTTCTGCGGATCGACCAAAGCGACACGCCGCCGAATGATGCCCTCCTGCTCGAGGATCTGAATCCGTCGCCAGCAAGGTGTGGCCGAAAGCCCCACCTTCGCCGCGATCTCGGCAATGGACAAGCTCGAGTCCGTCTGCACGATCTTCAAGATTTTGCGATCTGTCGCGTCCATAAATTTCTCTGCCCGATCCAGCCCGTGAAATTTCCTTCTTATACCTACATAGTCCATAAATAAACTAGAGAAAAGCCTCTAACTCTGCCGTCGGGTCCGTTACGCCCATGAAAAAGCCCGCCGGGGAGCCGGCGGGCGCATTGCGTTTGATTCCGTTACGAGCTTTGCGGTGCTCGTCGCCTAGTAGCCATAGCCATAAGCATAACCGGGGCCATAGCACGCGGCCGGATTATAATAGCCATAGGCGTAGTCACAATCGTAGCTGTAATCCCAGCCGTACGGGTAACCCCATCCACCCCAGCCGCCATACCAATGACCGCCACGCCAGTGCCCGCCGTGCCAGCCTCCGCGGTCCCAATCGCCCGCGAAACCATGTCCCCCGTAATGGCCGCCAAATTCGTGCGCGCCAGCAAAACCGTGGCCGCCAAAGCCACCTGCGTGCCCGCCAAAGCCACCGGCTGCATGAGCACCGAAACCACCGCCGCCAACTCCACCGTGACCGCCGAAGCCGCCACCGCCGCCAAAGCCGCCACCATGACCGCCACCGCCATAGGCGATCTGGGTGAAACCGCCCGCCTTCGGGCCACCCGAGCTCGCGCCTTGAGCAAAGGCCGCGCCGGCCAACAGAAGGCCGGAGAGACAGACGCCCGCGCGTAAGAGACGATAATTCATGTCCTTCTCCTCCTTTCAAAGGGTCGAGTATTTGCGAACGCCCGATCGCCCAAGTGGTTTGAGGTAGGACAGGAGGGAAAAGCACGGGGCGCAGCATAAGCGCCAGCAGGCCTGAGTTGGCTATCTTTTTGAAGAAGGCGCGCGCGGGAAGATGCCGAAATCCTCGGCGCGGCTCGAGAAGCGCTTCTGTACTGGCCGCGATCAAAACGGCAAACCGGACCGATCGCAAACAACCAAGGATCCGAATTCCCTAACGGTGCGCGCCGAGCGGCGAAATATATGTGGGCGGCGGCGGGCGATAAGGATAGACCGAGACTCCGAAATTTTGCCCGTATTGCTGCTTCACGGCCGGTATATTCACGATGCCGATCTTCGTATCGGGCGAGCGCGCGTCGAGCGGCGCGTTGATCGACGGCGGATTGACGCGATCCACCTGTTCTCTGAGCTGCTGATTGAGGCAATCGAGGTTCGCATTATTGTTCGCGTTCGGACACGAGCTCGTTTTGGGCCGCGTTCCGCCGATCGTGATCTGCGGAAGCGATTCGGGCCTCTCCTGTGCTGCCGCTTGCGACAAGGCCGCGAGTGTTGCGATTGCGGCGAGCATCATTGTCCGCATCGTGACCTCCTATCCGGCTCTGCTCAACGCCTCTGGCCAAGGCGAGTTGCGCGCCAATCGCAAACCGATCGACGCGATCCATTTCCGTTTATCTCTTTTCACCGCGAACTTGCGCGACCAGAGTACTGAGCTGGCTGTTGAGGGCTGCGAAATTAACGCGCGTGCCAAGCGCGCTGGCAAGGCACCTGCGATGGCAGCCGCCTCCACCGCCTCGCTCACCGAAAGTTGCGACCGGCACCTCTCCTGTGACCGGAAACCCGCGCGCAGAGAGCTGTCGCCGCACGGCAAAGCAATAATCGACGGACTGATAAGAAAATCGGGTCTCGCCGTGACCAGCGCGATATTTCATTACGGTTGTGCAAAGATCGCCGCCCGACAGCCGCCAAGCCTCCGCGAGATATTCGACGCCATAGTGAATATTGGTTTGCGGAACTGCGAGATCGGAGTCGGAGCCGGCAAAGCCAAGCATGCGCGCCGTCGAGGGCAAGACCTGCATGAGACCGATCTCGCCGGCGCCGCCGATCGCGGCAGGATTGTAGCCGCTCTCAACCGCCATCACCGAATCGGCGATCTCGGGCGGCAGTCCGTCAGCTTTGGCTTCCGCCGTCGCCAGCGCACGATAGTTCGCCCGCCCCTTCAAAGCTTCGGCAGCTAGATCGGCTGGCTTATCCGGCAGGCTCACCGGCTCGGGCGCAACCGGCGGAGCGTCGCCCGCTTTCGCGAACTCCGATCCCAGCAGACCGAGAAGGATCGCCGCGCCGAGGAGTCGCGCGATTTTTGCCCCCCGCATGATGTTCAGGATCGCCCGCTTTCGGCCACAGCCGGGAAAATGAGATCGGCTCGATCCGACATGATTGGCTCCATTACCGTATGACGAGAACCCGGCGTCGCAGGCACATCGGCCCGGCTGCTCGCGGCGTTCTGCGACCAGTCGGTCCGCACCGCGCCGGCGAGTTCGGGCATCACGGTGTCCATGAGCCATTCGCACGCGGCTTGGCTCACTTGCCGATGGCGTGCAGACATGCGCGGGCGATTGGCCGCCGCAAGGCCGCTGCGCCCGGCCGCAATATCGCCGAGCAGACGCGCTTCGATACGAACCACCGGTCCCGCCATATTGGGTGGGCCAATTTCATCGACCGGCACTCGCTCCAGCATGGCATACGCGTCTTGAACGAGCCGCTGCAAATGCGCGTATAGTCTCGCGGCGTGCAAAGAGATTTCCGATGTGATCAACTCACCTGCGAGGAAAACATCGATCTCGATCGCGAGCGCTGCCCATCCGGGCGCAATCGGCCGCAAATCCTGTTTCTGAATCCGGCAATGGATGACGTCGGCCGGTCCCGAACCCTGCCCGCCGAGTTCGAGGCAGGCGCGGATCGTCAGGAGCTCCCGGCCTTCAGCGGTCGCACTCAGCCGATCGCCGAAATGCAACGCCAAGGCGCATCCGGTAACGATCGGATGCGACGTGACGCGACGCGGCGCAGCGCTCTTGTAGCCTTGGGCATTGAGCGCGCTGCGCAGATGATCGACCGGTCGAGTCATGCCTACCTGGCAGCCTGGCTCGAATTGCCGATCAATTTGGAAAGAGCGATCTCGTTGATCGTCACCTGATTGTCCTTGAGCAGCCCGTCGATATAGGCCCGCCGCAGTTCCTCGGCGCGGGCTTCGCGCAACCGCTGCTTCAGCGCATCGTGCACCTGGGCAAATGGGACCGGCGCTGCCGGCTTCGTGTCGATGAGCTTGATGATCTGCCAGCCGCCGTCGACCTGGATCGGTTCGGAGGCAGCGCCTTTCGCCAGGCCGGCGATCTGGGCTTGCAGATCCGGGCGCAACTGCGTCTCGCTGACCCAACCGATTTCGCCGCCGTGCTCGGCCGTCGCCTTTGCGTCGCTGTCCGCTCGCGCGATCGCGGCGAAATCCGCATTCGGCTGTTTGAGCGCCCGCGCGACCTCGAGGATCTTTGCGTGCGCCTTCTCCTCAGTGCCCTTGTCGGCGCCCGCCGGAACGGCCACGAAAATCTGCGCGATCCGATACTGGCGCGGCGCCATCAACGCGGATTTGTTGGCATCATAGGCCTGCTGCACGTCGGCTTCGGTCGGGTAATCCTCCGGGACGGGGATCAGCGACTGGAGATAGGTCTGGACGACGATATTATCGCGCAGGCGCTGCATCGCGGCGATGACTTCCGGCTGCTGATCCCAATGTTTGGCGAGCGCCTCCTTGAGCAAATAGCGGTCAGCGAGCAGGCCGCGCACGGCTTGCGCCACAGAGCCGAGATCGCCGCCCGAAGCCGCCTGGCCGCGCGAGCCGAGCCCCGCGATCAGCGCACGTATTTCATCCGAGTGAACCTCGATATCGCCCATGCGGGCGATGACCTCGCCCTGATCGTGCGCCTGCGTGCTTGCGGGCTGCGGCTCCGCCGGTTGCGCGACCGCCGTTTCGACCGGATGCGCCTTCGCCTTGTGAGCCGGCTTGCTCGGCGATTGCGCTGCCGCCGCGGTGGCGAGAAGCAGAGCGACCGGCAGAACGGCGCGCTTCAGCGCCAAGAGACTTGAACGTTCCATCATGGTTGAACCTTTTGATCGAGGATGCGATCGAGATAGGCCTGCACCTTGTTCTCGTGATCAACGGCGCCGATGCCGATGAGGGGCTCACGAACGGCAAGCACTTTCCACATGTTGAGATCGCGATAGCCGGCGAGAATATCGCTGCTGATCTTCACTAATTTGACATTTTTGGCCTCGCAGACCTTATCGGCGGCCTTATAGGCCTCGTCCTCCGCCTGGAATTTCGCGCGCTCGGCATCCTTCGCGCGAGCGACGTCTGCCGCGTCTTCGTAGGCGGCCTTCCATTTCTCGAGGGCCTGTCTGTGCTCTTCGAGATGCTGGTTGAACTCGGTGACGGCGGTGTTGTAGGCCTTTTCCATCGCCTTGGCGCGCGCCCGCGCCGTATCGACGTCACGCGTGAGCTTGTCGCGTTGCTGCGTCAGGCTTGCGACTTGTGCCTGTGCGCCCGCCAATTCGTCCTGCAGCGCGCGGCTTTGCTGGATGGCGTCGCGCAATGCTTCACGCAGACGATCCGTCTCCGATTCATCGCCGCGCGCGACTTGCGCGGCGCTGATGATCGTCAAGAGAACGGCGAAGATGAATGTCGCGCGCATGGTCAATATTTCGCGTTGAGATCGATTTGGAGGACATCGACGTTGTAGGGCGGCCCGGCGATGCTGTTGGCGCTCATCCAACGCAAGGTCGTCCAGACATTGGAATTCAGCGCGAAATTACCGCCGACGAGATAGCCCTTGAGATTGGTGCCGCCGAGACCGAAGTCGGAATCGGCGAAGGCATCGACGACGGCATCGGACTGCAGATATTTGTAGCCGATGTTGAAGTTCCAATCGCCGAATCTTTGCAGCTCTTCGTGGCCGATCGTCAGACGGCCCATCCAGCCGATATTGCCGCCGACGTAGGGGCCGGTTCCAATACCATTTGGCGTGCCACCGAAATTGTTGAACGCAACGGCCGCGATCGCCGCCTTGTTGAAGGCCGTGTTATCGACGAACTCGCCGTCGACAATGATATTGACGGGATAAAAATAGCCGAGATCAACGCGGCCGGAGACGTCGAGCTCGCGGAATGCGCTCGCCAGGCCGAAATATTGCCATTGGTCAATCGCGCCGTTACTGTTGATTGTGGTGGGTACGATGTTTCGCAGCGCCATATATGTGTTGCCGTTCTGGGCGAAGGGCGGGCGCAGATCGTCGGTATCGCAGGTGTCGGTTTGCACCACGAGCGTGCAAGGATCCGACAGCCGGCCCTGGATGTTGGTGAAGTCGTAATAGGCAACGCTGAAGATCGAATTGACCTTCGGATTGATCGCCCAGGCCGTGCCGATCTGGCCGCCTAAGAGATAACGGTCCTCGCTTCCGTATTTCACCGCAGAGGTCGTCCCGAAATTGAGATCGGTGTTGAAGGTCGGGAAGGCGCCCGCAACGACGAAGGGCGTCACCCCGGTGGTGCCGATCTCGTGCTTGACTTGCACCGCGGCGCCGTCGAAGCCGAGGTCGTGATACCAGACGAGGTCGGTCGCCGAGAAGAACGGATTGGCGAAACGTCCCCCCGTCGCATTGATGGTTCCGTTGAGCGCCGTGTAATTCAGATAGGCGCGATCGAGCCAGATCTGATATTTGCTGAAATTTCCGGTGAGGGTCTGGTTGGTCGAAACGGGCTGCGAATCGCTGCCGGTCGCGAAACGAATGCCACTAGTGAACCCGTCGAACAGATAGGCTTCGGCGCCGAGCCGTGCCTGGATGCGGAACCGATCGCGATCCTGGGTCGAGTTCAAATATGGAGGATTGATACCCGTATTGATCAGCGTGGTATCATAAGGAGTACCCGTGTTGATGGCGTTGAAGTTCGGGAAGAAGCCGCTGGGCGCATTGCCCTTGGGATAAAAGATGTTCTCCGACCGGAGGCGGAAGTCGCCGCTGAAATGGATGCGCTCGGCCCATTCCGGGAAAGTGCCCGGCGCAGCCCAGCGCTCGTCTTTCGCCTCGCGTAGCACCTCTTTCTTGAGATCTTCGCGGATCTGCCGCTTTACGATCTCGGGAACATAAACGATGTGTTTGGTGCCGGGCGGCGAGACGGCGGCGCTCGCGGCATCCGCCTCCTTGGCCGCTGCTGCGGCTTTCACCGCAGCATCCTTTGTCGCCTGCCGCGAGACATAAGCCTCGTCCTCCGCTTGTTTGATCAAGGCGTCGGCCTTGTCCGCGGTGATGAGCTTTTGCTCGACCATCAGATTGATGAGGTTGATGACGACATTGGGAGAGGTCGGCTTTTTCGACGAGACCTTCAGCTCGCTTTTGGAAGCCGATTTCGACGTCGTCGAGCTGCTCTTGGCTCCGGAGCTCTGCGCATAGGCGGGAGCACACATCAGCGTCGCCGACACCCCAGCGGCGAGCGTGCAGCGCGCGGCCCTGCGCAGCAGCCTTTCGCCGACGGCCAACGCTCTTTCCTTCTGCATGTTCGGTTGACTCCTCTACGCGTTATCAGCTCGGTTTGCGCTCTGTAATGTGGACGACGATCGGCATCGGCATGTCGTTTGGCGGCGGCTGGCTGAGCGTGATGGTCGGCAGCACGGCGCGCAGAGCGGCGTCGAGCTTTGCATCGCCCGTCGAAGAGCCGAGCACGACCCGGCCGATGCGGCCGTGCGCGTCCGCCCAAATTCTCACCTGCACTTCCATGACGGCCTGGCGGGTGTCGGGATTTTCGCGCAGCGCCGCTTCGATCTCGTTGTCGACGATGGTCGCGTACCAGCCCCAGCGGCTGCCGCCGCCACCGCCGCCCAGAAGTCCGCGTCCGCCGAGCTTGCCGCCCAAACCGAAGACATCGCCCGGACCCTCCGCCTTGGCGTCGAGCGCCAGGGGGCCCGGCGGCGGCTCGTCCTTGTCGGCGTCCTTCGGCTTGTCGAGTGGCTTATCGTCCGGCTTGTCCGGCTTGACTTCCGGCTCCACCATTTTCGGCTGCTCGATCATCTTCGGCTGCGGCTGCTGTTGCGGCGGCGGAGGCGGGGGAGGCGGCGGCGGCGGAATGATCTTGACGACCGTCAGTTCACGGATCTGCTTCGGCGGCGGCGTGTTGTCGCTGAAGAGAATGAGCCGCGTGACGATACCGGCCGCGACGAGCACGACGGCGCCGATCGCGAGATAAGCCCAGTTGCGACGCCAGAAGTTTTTGCGCGAAGGCGCTCCGGCGTCTGCCAGCGGCGCCAGCTCTTCTCCCGTGGCTCCTTTGGCTTCCTTCGTCCGATCGTCCGGCAAGGGTTCGCGCGCGAGGACGTTCATGCCGCCGGCTCCCGCGCTGCCCATGGAGTTCGATGGTCTCGCCGGCGCGGCATCATTTCACCAACGGTTTGGTGGCAAGGCCGACTTGCGTGATGTTGAGCCGCCCGAGCAGATCGAGCACGTCCATCACGTTCTGATATTGCGTTTGCGAGTCGCCACGCAGCACCACTGGAAACTCCGGCGTCAGCGCCTTCTGCTGCAGGAGGCGCTGCTCGAGCTCGGCAAGGGTCACGGGAATCGTATCGAGGAAGATCTTCCCGTCGTTCGTGACGGTGATCGCCTTGGTCGTCTGTTGCGCGAGAGAGGGCGCGGCCGAGGCCTTGGGCAGATTGACCTTCATGCCCTGCACCGTCGCCGTCGTCATGATGATGAAGATGATGAGCAGCACATAGGCAAGATCGAGCATCGGCGTGATGTTGATCTCGTCATAAGGTTTGGAATCCGCCTGGACCTGCATGGGATCACTCCGCGGCAAGACGTTGCGCGGCGGGGTCCGGCCTGTCGGCTGCATAGACCTCGGCGATCTTGGCGACGAGCTCGTCGACGAAGACCTGCATGTCGGACGTCAGGTCTTTGATCTTGGTAATGAAATAATTATAGGCAAAGAGCGCGGGGATCGCGACGGCGAGACCCGCGACCGTCGCGACGAGCGCCGCGGCAATACCGGGCGCAATGGCGTTGACGTTGACGTCGCCGGAAGCGGCGATCGCCGCAAAGGTGATCATCACGCCGACCACGGTTCCAAGAAGGCCGAGGAACGGGCCGCCGGAGATGGCGATCGTAAGTATCACCATCGAGCGGTTCAGCTTCTGCACCTCGCGCACCAAACCGCCGTCGAGCGCCGCGCGGATGGATGCAACGGCTGGCCCCGAAAGGCCGATGAGGCGCCGGTCGTTCTCGCTGGCGAAACGATGCCGGACTTCCGCAACGCCGATCTGATAGAGCCGATAGAGCGACGAGTTGAACAAAAGCTTCGCGCGTGGACCCGCTACGCGCCCGCCGAGGCTCGCCACATCCTCCGGATCGTCGAACACGCCGAGATCGGGACCCATGTCGCGGAAGGCTCTGACGAAAAGGATATTGGCCTTCGCTTGCTTGCCGAGATAGCGCGAGCGGTCGAACATGACGGTCCAGCTGATCGCCGCCATAATCATCAGGAGACCGATGACGACCCAGCCGTCGATCGTCACCGATTTGAGGATGACGGCGAAATAGCCCGAGAACCAGCTCGCGGTCTCTTCATCCGTGCTGAAGGAAATGAACTTGCCCTGGTCGAGCCCCTGTCCGATTGCTTGCGCTTTGATGAAGCCTGCGGGACGCGCGATCTTGGAAATTTCGAGTTCGTCGATGTCGCCGGAAAATCCACCATAGGCTGCGGGCGCGGGAGCAGCCGCAGGTGCCGGCGAAGCGGCCGGCGCGGGAGCCGCGGCTGGAGGAGTCGGCGTCGTCGCGGGCGCTGATCCGTTGGCGCTGGAACTAGAGGGATTTTGCGCAGATGGCGCGGGCGCCGGTGCGGCACCCGGTGAAGCGGCCGGCGCCGGCGCTGCACTCGGTGCGGCGGCCGGCGTCGGCGGGGCGGCAGGTGTCGGCGCAGCGGCGGGTGCGGGAGCTGGTGTGGGGACCGCCGCGGCCGTATCGCCGCCAAGCAAAGCAATCGTGTTCAGCGCCGGCAACGTCGCCGGGAAAGACGCATAGGCCGCGCCGTCGAGATAAAGCGTGACGAGCCCCGGCGAGGCTGTGACGGCGAGATGATGCCAACCGCCCGGCGCCACCGGCAGGCCGGCCGCGCTCCGATGCGCACTGCCGCCCGCATCGACCTCGACGAATGGTGCACCATTGTTGAGGCCGATCACGAGACCATTGGCGCCGTCGCGCCGGCTGTAGATGACGGCGTTCGGTTGCAAGCTCGCCGCTTTGAACCAGACCGAAAAGGTGAAGGAGCCGGCGTTCGGAAGCGCCATGGAGGGCGAGGCCGGCAGCGTCAGCGGCGTGCGGCCATCCAGGTGCAAACCCGAGCCGATGATTGCGCCTTCGGCGGGCTTGCCGGCGCTCTGCGCCCCGTTCGCCCAGACGGACGAATCTTGTGGGGGCGTACCGCGCTCGGCGAAATGGTAGACGAGCAAAGTATCGGCATCGTAAGTGGCTTTCGGATCGCTGACCGCATTGGCTTTCTTGTTGCCGTAGTAGAGCCAGACGTCGGTCTTCGTGCCGGGTTTGAGATCGGGCACCTGCACCCAGACGAAAGCCTCGTCCAACAGCGAGTCGAATTTCTCGATGTGATATTTGAGCGGCGTCTTGTCGTCCGAAGCAATGAAGCGAAGGTCGCTCCCATCCTCCTTGGCGCGCGCGAAGCGGAAATTGCCGGCATGCAGACGCACCAGAACCGCCGTTGTGCCGATCGGATCGGTGATATTTGCGCCCGAAGCGCTCGTATCGAGGGTGATCTTCTTGCGCAGCGACCAGTCGTCGTTCCACCAGGCCTGCGCCTGGGTGGCGAGAGAGACCGCAAAGAGCGCTATCAGCGCAGTGAGCAAGGCGCGCGGGGAAGCCGGAAACTTGTGTCGCATCATCATCTTCCAATCCATCAGAACTCTCCCCAGACGCGGAACAGGGCGCGCGGGCGGTTGGCCTCGGTATAGGCCTCGGAGACCTTCGGCACGGCGATGGCGACCATGCCGTTCAAATAGGTGAGGAGCTGGAACGTCGTCCCGAACCCATAGCTCCAGACGTCGAAAACGGTCTGTTGCTCCGGCAGCGGATCGATGATCGAAGCGACGCCGCCGTCGAGAAAGGCGAAGAACCGCCAATTGTTGAATGTCGTGAATTGAACCGGCTTGCCGTCGACACCCTTGATGTTCGACTGGATCTTCGAGCCGATGTCCGGGCTGCGTATTTCAAACGTGCCGGCCGCGCCGGAATCACCCAGCACTTCCGATTCGAGATAGCCGCGCACCGTATCGAACCCACCGAGGCTGAACTGCTCGCTCGAGACGAGCGGCTGGTCGGCGACCTGACCTTGCACCTTGCCGTAGAGTTGAAAGCCTGCTGGCAGGTCCTGGGTGCGCGATAGATCGCCCTTGAGCACGGCGAAATTGGCGGTCGCATCAAAGCGCTTGGCATCGAACGCATCGGGCCCGCTCCCGAGTCCGCGCACGCCGACCACGGAGCCGACATCGAGTTGGGTGAAGGCCTTCGCTTCCTGGAAAGTCGCACCGTAGTTCGCCGAAACAGGTACATAAGTGACGGGCGTGCTGAACCCGCTCGCCGAAAGGTTCACCGTCTGATCGAAATGTTTGTAGTCGGGCCCGAAGGATAAGGTCTCGGCGAAATTGTCGAGTGTCGGGAGCGTCAGGACGGCGCGTGCTCCGGCAATCTGTCCGGGGCCGACGACGTTCACGCCGCCGATCGCGGCGACATTGCTGTTCGAGACGACGCCGTAAAGAAGAAAGCTCAGCCATTCGAGATTGGGAACGCGCGCGAGATAATTGCCCGAGAACGCCTGCGCATCGGCGGGATGTTCGGGCGCCACCTGATAGGTGAAAGTGAACGAGTGGCCGAGCTGCCAGAAATTGTCGTAGTGCGCCGTGCCCGTTACGCGCAGCAGCGACGTACCTGGAGATTGCCGGTCGTTGATCTCGACATTGCCGTGGATCGGGACTTTATCTTCGACGTTGAGATCGACATCGACAGTCCCGGGCGCCACGCCGGCACGCAACGCCGGAGTGATGCGCCGGTCCGGCCATTGATTGAGCGCCACGATATCGCGCGTCACGTCGTTGAAATTGGGAAGCGTCCCCTCTTTCAGCGACGCCGCTCTTTGCTTGATCTTGTCGGTATCGAAATAATGCGAGTTCTTGACTCTGAGACGTCCGACCTTGAGTTCAGTGACTTTCAGGACGACGATGCCACCCGACGGATTCTGTTGCGGGATCGAGACGCTGACGGTTTGAAAACCTTTGTCGTGATAGGATTTCTCCAGCGCCGCACGCGCCTTCTCGACGTCGTCCGCCGAGCGACCCGGTCCGAGGAAGGGATAGACCGCCTCTTCGACATCGATCTGCGCCATCGAATCGGCACCTTCGACGCGATATTCATCAATCTCGAAGTGCATTTGCTTAGCCTTGCTGGGCGTAGGCTTGTGCGATTTCGACGGCCCGTGATCGGTGGCTTGCGTAGCGGCATTCGCGGCCTGATCATTGGGAGGCGTTGCACCCAGCGCGGACTTCGTGACCCCGCCGGTCAACGCCAATGCCGCTACCAGCAGCCACGGACGGCGCACCTTGAGCCGCCGTGCAGCAATCCCAAAACCCAGCGCGCCAGCCACAACGCCCCCAATTCACCTAGAGGGAATGCCGTCGCGGCGCGCAGCGCTTAATGCAAACGTCGCCGATCCCGCGCTCCTTTCGGAACACGGATGAAGCCCCCTTCGTAAGATTAAGACGATTGGACCGCAGCGAACCCGCAGACGGATTTTATGACTCTCGTAGAAAACTCAAGCCGACCATTGCGTGGAGATCGGATCGATGCGACACGCCTGCCATAAGCCGCACAAAACTTCCGCAATTCGAAAATGGCCGCGATGTTTCAACCGAGTAGCACGATGCCGCCGGGCAAAGAGACGACGCGCGCGCCGAACAATTGATGGACCTGTGCCACGAAGCTCTGCAATTGATTGATGTGGAATGTTCCGTTCACCACCCGGCGCGCCAGTTCGCCATTGGCAATGATGATAACGCCGGGGCGATAGCGGTTGACCTCCGCGACGACTTCGGCCAGCGTCCGGTCGCGCACGACGAGCAGGCCGTCTTGCCAGGCGGTGGCTTGCACGGGGTCGAGAAGAACCGGTTCGCCAAGGCCGCGCTGCGCCGAATAGGAGACCTGCTGGTTTTCCGATAGGCGGACGTTGCGCCCGTTCAATTCGACTTGCGCCGTGCCGAGAAGGCAGGAGACCGAGACGATGCCGCCAATGCAGCGCACGTCGAAATTCGCCTGCGACGCCGTGGTGCGCCCCGCCGCAGCGACAACGACAAAAGGTGCATCACCCGCCCCCTTGGCCGTGACCGAGACTTCCCCGGAAATAAGCTCGATTTGCGGTTTATCCCGCCGCGAGCGAACGGCAATGCTCGTCAGCGTATTGAGCTTGAGCGATATGTTGCTTGCCAGAACGACGTCGCGTTGCTCGCCCTTGCCGGTGCGATAATCGGCGGACAATTCCTCGAGCGATGGCCACAGGCCGAGGGGCGGACGTAGAACGACATAATAGCCGGCAGCGGCCGCTGCAGCCGCTGCTGCAAGGCCGCCGAGCGCCGCACGCCGTGTGGAGACGGGCTGCGCGAGATTTGCCGATCGGCGCGCGGCGTTGGACTCTTCTTCGGCCAGTTCTTGCGCCGCCCTGCCCGCACTGCGCCAAACGCGCACGGCCCGTCTAAAGGCCTCTTCATGCGCAGGGTCTTGGTTGCGCCAATGCTGCAAGGCATCGAGATCGGCTCTGGTCGGCTCTCCCGCTTTGAGGCGAACGATATGCTCGAGCGCCTCCCGAAGAAGGCGATCCGGCGCAAATTCATCCGTGGGATCGGTCACAGTCTAAACTCACGGATCCGCACCATACCATGTCCCCCTTTTGCACGGTTCACGGCGCAGGCGAATTATGGAAAAGGCAAAGAACAATCAGCAATAATGAATCTACAATGTTGTTTGCGCTCGTTTTTGCGCTCGTTATTGTCGGTGAATCGTAGCCTATATACTGGAATGCGGAACCGCTTCGTAAAACTTTTTTCATCTGCACATCGCGAATCGCGGACCAAAGTCTCTTCTAAGAAGACGACTGACCTTCGCCAATCCTGAAACGAAAACATGCGCGCGTCCGAAAACGTAAGAGGCGCGGCTACCGACAAGGCGCGCGCTCAAACCTTCGGACGGGGGCCGCCGAGGCGCTGGACGAGGTTGCGGCCGAGACTGTTGGCGCAGTGCGTCAGAGCGCGCTTGAGATCGGATTCGACCGTTCGCAGACTGACGTGCAACCGATCGGCCACGTCCTGCGGTCGCGCGCCATCGATCGAAATGCTGCGCAGAACTTCTCGCGGCCGCGGCGGCAATTCCGCCAAGGCACGCCGGAACGCTTCTATGTCGGAACGGGCTTCGGCGATGCGATCGGGACCCGGCGTTTCGTCATCAATGTCGAGGACGGCGTCCACTTCGGCGGCGCTCACGCGATAATTTTCCGCGCGCTGGCGATCTTTCGCGACATTGATGGCGACGCGGAAAATATAGTCTTTCGGGCTTTGGATCGGCGTCGCCTCGGCGACTCGGCCCAGCCGCACATAGGTTTCGTGCAGGGCCTCGTACGCAAAATCGCGCGACCCCAAGCGCCAAGTCAGCCGCTTGACCAGGTCCTCGTAACTTTCGGTGAGTTGGGAGCGTAAACGCGCTCGATTGGACAAGTCCCGGTCCGACATGCAGGCCCCCGGCCCGGAGCGTTCTTACATAGTCAAGTTTAAGTAGCCCCGCTTGGCTACACATTTGTGACGGATGCCGCCCCGTCCTCCGTCAAGCAAAACTTCGACCGGCATCCATTCGCCCTCGTTCAAGACGGGTCGAAGGCGATGCTGAGTTGAATGCTGAGCTCCTCCGGCAGTCCAGGCGGAATGGCTGGCAGAGGCTGAGCGCGGCGGATTGTCTCTACTGCCTCTTTGTCGAGCAAGCTTTGGCCCGAGCTTTCCTTCACTTGCACATCGAGGACCGTGCCATCCCGCCGCATGAGAAAAAGGGTCTCGACGGTTCCATGCAAATGGTCGCGGCGCGCCGCCGCCGGGTAGTGCCGGTAAAGCTCGATGTGACGAAATAGCTCTTGCCGGAATTTTAGCGCGACGCTGTCCGGCGGAGCATCGACCGGCGCATCGAAGCCGACATCCGGTTCGGCCACCGGGGGCGTGAACGGCTGATCGAGCGCAGCGACCGATGCGTCATCCGATGCTGTCGCTTGCGCCTGATCCGCCGCGCTTTCGGCGCTGAACGCGATCCGCGAGACCGGATGCGCGGCGGTTGGCTGCCGAGGCGCCGCAACGGGTTCAGCGGGCGCGACCAGCCGGACCTGCACCATTGAAATATCGTCGCTCTGCGCCGATCCCGTCGATTTCTGCTGGCGCAGCCAAAAGACTCCGCCCGAAAGCAGCACGGTCACGACGACCGGCACCATGACCCAGCGCAGGAACACGGTCAAAAACCAGGCGCGCGCATCCTCGGTCTCCTGGTAGACCGCCTGAGCCCAAGAAGGCTGCATATCGTTGCGCGGCTCGTGCTCGATCATTGCAGCGACCTGACGGTTACCGCGATCCGCACGGGCTGGGGCGTATTTTCCGGCGCCGTTCTGCTCATCACGAGCCCCTGCAATGTCGTCACGATGGCCGCATCGCGCGCCTCATCGCCCGTTGGGAGAGACAATTCGGCGCGCTGCACAGCGCGGGAAGGATCGATCCAAAGTCTCGCGATGAAATGATAGCTGCCCGCGCGGGTCAAGGCGTTCCTTTGAAGCGCGCTGCGAATATCGAGCTGGATGCTCGCGCTATAATCCCGCAATTGAGAGGCATCTTCAGGCTCGGCCTCGTCGCGCACCGGCATGGTGCCCAAGATCAGATTGGGCGCAGGGAGCGCTTGAGGCGAGCCGACGCCGGCCTTGCGCTCCGAGGGCAGCGCCAAAGTGATCGCGTTTTCGCTGGTGTAGCGGACCTGAAGCCCAGTTCCCTTGAGCAAAAGGGCAAGGGCCGCGTCGCGCGAGAACATGCCTTCGACTTTGGTCGACATGCGGCCGAGCGCCGAGCGACTTTCGTAGAGAACCTGCAATCCAGTCTTCTCGCCATAGCTCTGCAGCGCGGCCGCCAAAGGCTGCGCGGGAATGTCGAATGTCAAAACCCGATTGTGATCGTCTCGAACCGCTTGGGTTTGGGCAAAACAGGCAAAGCCGGCCAGCGAAGCTCCAAAAGCGGCCGCAAGAAGCAACGCCCGGGTACCAAAATATCTAAAGAGGCCCGGGCGGGACGCGTGTGCACCCTCCCCGATCCTCGCCCGCGAATCTTGCAAAACAATAGAGCTCATGCGCTTTCGGACGCACCCTGCTGCGACCCGCTCAAGCGTGCGCCTGCCGGGAACACCCGCTCTATAATGATTGTGTGACAGCCGCCTAAATGCGGGCGCGCAGATGCCGCGCGTTAATCTCGCCGTCCGCTACCTGATCCAGCGGCTCGGCGTCGCCCACGCGGGAAACGGCCGATCCTCCGGGAGAATTCCCGTTTCGCCCCATCCGCCGCGTCCGAAGCCGCCCGGGGCTCCGGTTCCTGGAATGCCGCCGGAACTTCCGCCGTAATAGCCGGAGACGCCGCCCGTATCGGGAAGAGGCCAGGGAGAACCGTAAAAATTCCTTCTGAATTCCGCTCCCCGATCGCCGACGCCATTGGAACTGCCGCCCCAATAATGGCCCGTGCCCACGGCGCTTCGCTCCATGAACTGCGGAGGGACATCATATCCGGTGTAGGCAGCCGCGCCGCTCTCCCGGCCGCCGGTGCCGGGAACGCCGCCTGCACTGCCGCCCCAATAATGTCCGGTGCCTATGGTGCTTTCGGCAAGCGCCGATCCGGCAAACGCAATCGAACCGATGAGAGCTAAGCCGGCGAGTGACTTGGCTGACGCCATTCTCATCTCCTCAAATTTCCTGGGCCATTGGAGCCCGCAACGGCCAGACCGTTCGAGCTTCCGCCCCAGAAATGGCCCGTCCCGGCGGCGCTTCCCTCGGTGAATTCCGCCGGCACGTCATATCCTGTTCGCGCCGACGCCCGGACTTCCGGACGCGTGCCGCCTGTCCCGGGAATCCCGGTCGAACTGCCGGCCCAATAATGTCCGGTGCCGGCAGCACTGCCTTCGGCGAAAGCTGCAGGTACATCGGCGCGCGCAGCGGTGCGCGCCTCTGAAGGCGGGGCGCCGGTGCCGAGGATTCCGTTCGAGCTGCCGCCCCAATAATGCTGCGAGGCGCCATCGGCCAATGCCGGTGCCGCCAAAGCGATCGAGCCGACAAGAGCAAGTGTTGCGGATAGCTGCGTTGCCTTCATTTTTATCTCCCCCCGTCGTCCCGCATCGCAATGCTGCACTAAGCTTGAAATGTTTCATCCGACGCGCTGTTCCATCGCGCCGGACGATTCATTTGCTTCTACCTTAAGATTAGTCGCGGTCTATCTTAAAAAGCGCTTTAGCGCCGCTCCGGGCGGCGCGGCTTGCGGCAAAGCGCGTCGACTGTCATCAAATCATCGGGAAGCAGCTCTCGCTCTGAGCGAATCGCCGGCTCAAGAATTTTTCTGGCGGCGTGGATGCGCCCGGTGAGCCGGGTGTGAGGCGGCGACCGAGTGAGGCCCGATTGCCGGAGTAAGGCCACCGGTCGCGGCCTGAAGCGCCGGGCGAGCGCGCACGCTGGCGCTGTCGTTGGGGGTCGCCAAGGCGTCCGTCGCCGGCGTCGCGCCGAGCCAAAAACCGAGCTCGGCCGACTTGATCTGATTGTCGGCAGAAAAATATGCATCCTGCCAGGTATCGTCGGTCGAGAGAAAATGCCAGGCTTTGTCCTGTTCCGTGCTCAGCCAATAGCGCCAGGCATAATGGTCGTAGACATCGAGGCAATGCGCCGCGTAAGCCTCGGCGATCGCTCGATGGCCGCGAATGATCGCCATGTTCTCGTCGTTGTTGTAGGAGGCGGTGTACCCGAGATTGTGGCTGCCGGTCACGACGACACAGCTATCGGAAAACGGGTCGACCACCACGATCTTGTCGTGGATCACGGCATGTCCCGCCTGGTTCAATTCCTTTTCCCATTGGCCGAATGCATCGTCCGCGGTGATTCCCTGCGCGCGAATGACGCGATAGTCCTGCCCCTCGCCTCCTTGCGATCCCTTCGACTTGCTGTGACTGACGCCGTCGTGGATCTGCGTATAGAACGCGCCCGAGGCATGTGCCGCCGTCACCGCGCCGCGCACGAAGAGCGATGGTTTGGCACGCAGCGCGTCCGCGACCGCATTGATGATGCTCGGCGAACCTGGTTCGAACGCGAGAAAGAGGATTGCCTGTTGCGCCTTCCCGATGATTTCGAAGACTTCCGCCAGGTCCGGAGGTAACGTCTCGTTAGCCCCGTGACTCCGGCTGCGCGCTTTCGGCGTATTCGGCGAGAACCAGAGGTCAACCGAGCCGCTCGCGTCTTCGAGCGCGATCGTCGGAATGGGCTTTGCATTTTCGAGCCGGAAAGCATGCGATTGTTGCGCTTGACCATCGGTGCCCGGCGGATCGGTGTCCGATTTCAGTCGGTCCCAATAATCCCCATATGCCGAGGCCAAAGCCGGCGAGCGCGCGATGATCGAATTATTCGTTTGCGCGCAGAGGGCATGCGATGTCCAATTGGTCGAGCCGAACAAGACGGCCTGCGGGCCGTCTCTGTCGAGCACTTGAAACTTGTTGTGGCCGATATGGCCGCTCGGCATGAACCGATCGATGACGTCGGCGCCCGCTTCGTGAATCTGCTGGCGTTCGGGCGCATAGGTGTCGTCCGTCTTTTTTCCTCTCGACGCCATGCCCGGCATATTGGACAAGATGACATGGGCTTTCGCTTTCAACTTCGCCAAATGCGCGATGACCTCGGGATCTTGAAATTCATAAAGCGCACAATAGACTTCGCCGCCCGCGCCAGCCGCTTCGTCCGACAGAATTGTGAGGGCCTCGATCATTTGGCCGGCGAGATCGACGCGAAGCGGATCGCCCGGCTTGACAATATGCTCCTCGAGTGTGCTCAGCATCGATTTGGCTGGCGAGCCGTCCGACAGGACATGTGCTGTCGCTTGCGTAGCGAGAATGCCGCGATTGAAATAAGCCGATAAAGCGCCGTAATGCGGGTTGAGCTGGACCTCGTTCGATATGAGCGGTCCGTAAGGAAGCGGCTTTAGATTGCCGGGCGTCCCGGTCATCGGCACGATCTTGTATTTGTACGTGCCGCCGCGCTTGGCATAGACGTCTTTCCAGAAGAATTTCTGCACCGGATCATTGGCCGTCGTGCGGCCTGGCGTCGCTTTCTCGCCGGGAAAGGTCGCGAGCGCCGGGAGACACGTCTCGGTGCCGGCACGGACATCGACGCGATAGATTGCAAAGCCGAGGCAATTCTGAAGCTTGCCGCCCAAAGTCCAGGCGACGACTGCAATGTCGTTGTTGGCGAATGCCACAGCCTTCATGCCGGTTCCTGCAGATCGTTGAGGACCGATCGCCGAGCGGCGGATCAGACGAGCGAACCGCCTGAGCCGCGCACGCTAGGCTTGTTTCGTTGCAGGATTGTGATGAAGACGAAGTCCGACTAGCCGCCCAAGTTCTGGTGACCGCCGGTCAGCGGCACGAAGGGGATGATCTTGCCGCCGAAAATATCCGCGCGCGCTACGCGCGTGCCGCCGTCCGCGCCCGTGGACTTCGTCACCTTGAGAATATGCTGCGCGCCGGGCGGCCCGACGGGAATGACCATGATTCCGTGCGGCTTCAATTGTTGCAGCAGCGGCGGGGGAATATGATCGATGCCGCACGTGACGATGATCTTGTCGAACGGCGCCGCTTCTTCCCAGCCGTAATAGCCGTCGCCGCTGCGCGTCGTGATCGCCGCAAATTCGCGATAGCCTTTGGCGATGAGCTTGTCGTAGACGCCGCGCGTGCGCTGGGCGAGGGCGGGAATGATCTCGATCGACCAGAGCCGATCGGTGAGATAGCTGAGCAAAGCGGACTGGAAGCCCGAGCCTGTTCCGATCTCGAGCACTTTGTCGCCGCGCCGAACCGCGATCGCGCTCGTCATACGGCCCATGGTGCCGGGCGGGGTTATCGTAACGCCGAAGCCGATGTCGATGTAATGGTCGATATAGGCGTTCATGCGATCTCCCGACGGCACGAATTCCTCGCGCGGCGTCAAGAGGAAGGCACGCTTCTCCGCATTCGTCCAAAGATCATGATAGGCGAGAAGCTGCTGGTAGCGATCGAAGCGCTGTCCGAGAAACAGCGGATCCTCGCCGCGATTGGCCGCCATCCAGGCAATATAGGCCGCACGCGGCGCCAGGGGCGGCCAGAGATTCGGTCCAAAGAGTTTCGGCACGTCCGCCCGGGCCGAAGAAGCGGCTAAAGCGGCAGTGGCGCCGAGCAGGAAATCGCGTCTGCGCATCATCGACCTTTGTTCAATCGATCGTCCGTTCAATCGATCTTCATTGAGACGTAGCGAACTTCGCTGCCCGCGACTCAAGCCGAATGCTTGGTCGAAACTGTGGCGCGAGACTTATCGACCGAGTTCATGCGACAAAAACTGGCGCAGCTCGACCTTGGCCCGCACGGCGCTGCCGGCATCATATTGCAGCCACATTCCCAGGAGGCGCATGCCATGCGCGACGCTCGGATCGTCGAACAGATGATGGGCGCCCGGATAGACAACGAGCTTCACGTCGGGCTGATTCGCTGCAAGCCGACTGCAATCCGCGGCAGGCGTCACATCGTCCAGTTCGCCGACGAGAATGAGAGTCGGGATATTGAGCGCGGCGGAGCCCAGATTGGCGCAGGGCGGATAGAAGGCTGCCGCCGCCTTGAATTTCAGATCGGCGGAAATTGCGAATGCACCCCTGTAACGCGAGGCCGCAATTCCGAGCGCAGTGTCGCCGCCCTGCGAATAGCCGACGGCTGCGATACGGGACGGATCGACGTAAGGAAGGGTTGAGAGATAGACGAGCGCGCCGAAGGCGTCCGATCCTGCCTCTTTGAAATCTACGGCGCAGGTTTCCTTGAGCCCGCGGGTCGTAAAATCATCGACGAAGAGGACGACATAGCCCCAGCTCGCGATGGTTTTTGCGAGCGCCTGCCGATTGGCCGGAACTCCGAGGCACGAGTGCAGGAGAACGACTGCCGGAAGAGGACCTTTTCCTCTGGGCTTCGTCAAATAGCCTTGTATCTCGAAAGTGCCTCGACCGGTCTCCGAGGCAGCGCTCTCGAATTTCACCAAATCCTCGGCCGATGTCCGCGATTGTCCGGCCCATTCGATCGCGGAGACCGCAAGGATGATCAGCAGGAAGGTGCGCATGCAATTTCCGAACTTTTCGATGCGCTTCGCTTAAGCCGCTCAGCGCGCATTATCAAGCGCCGATATGCGATTCCTCCCTTAACAACGGGATGCCGCTCTGAACGATGCCACGCCGCATCGCTCCATTCACGAAGAGACCTGCCGGCCGCGGCTGCAGCTCTCGCACTGCTGTGCCTGGAACCTTCTTCGAAACAGCAAATTGAAGGAGCCAGAAATGGAGGACATCATGGCAACGAAAGCGGCGCGTGACCTTTTGGTCATTGGACTTCGCAATGCGCATGCGATGGAGAATCAGGCCGAGGAGTTGATGGAGCGGCAGATCGAGCGCTCCAATGATTTCCCGATGGTACAGGCACGGCTGCGCCAGCACTTGCAAGAAACCCGCGAGCAGAAGAGCCGGCTGGAAAAGTGTCTCCAATCGCTCGGCGAAAGTCCCTCGACGCTCAAGGATACGGCGATGTCCTTCTTGGGCAACGTCGCCGCTCTCGGCCACACGGCGGCTTCCGACGAAATCCTAAAGAACGCCTTCGCCAATGCCGCATTCGAAAACTATGAGATTGCGGCCTATAAATCCCTCCTCACGCTTTGCCAAAGGGCGCAAGTCGATGGCTTCGCCGCTCCGCTCGAAGCTTCGCTTCGAGAAGAGGAAAAGATGGCCACTTGGGTCAACGATAATCTCGAGAAGGTGACCCTCTCCTATCTTGAAAAGCGCGAGGCCGAAGCGGCCTGATTGCGCGGAGGTTTGTAATCCCTGCCGATTTTTCCAGGGCGATCGCAGCACATCAAAGGGCGGTGAGGAAAGCCATGACGGGCGAACCAAAGCGGACAGACCACGTGCAGGATAAGAAGCGCAAGGCCGCGAGCGGCGGGAGCGTCCCCCCGCATCAGGAAACCGCACATCAAGATGAGCGCAAGCAAAAGGCAAAGGAAGAACTTCGCTCGGCGCCCACAGAGCCCGCGCCGAAAGAAGGAGAAGACGAGCGCTGACCGGAATGTGGAGGTCGGGGGTGTCCGGCCGGTGGAACGTTACGCATCCCCAAGAATTGCGCGGATGAAGACCCCGCAGTAGCTGAAATTGCGTCGAGGCGGCGATGGCTGAGTTCAAAGGCTTGCCACTTCCGCAGCGCTATTGGTCATCCGCGACAATCTGGCTGGCGCTGGCGCTCTCCGTCCTCGACGGATCGATTGCGAATGTCGCTTTGCCTACGATCGCACGCGAGCTTTCCGCTCCCGCTGCGGATGCAGTCTGGGTCATCAATGCCTATCAGCTCATCATCGTCGCCCTGCTCCTGCCCCTGGCGGCTCTCGGCGATGCGATCGGCCATCGCTGCGTCTTCCAGGCAGGTCTGATCCTCTTCACCCTTGGTTCGCTCGGCTGCAGTTTCGCCGGCTCGCTCGTCGAGCTCACGATCGCCCGCGCCGTTCAGGGGGTAGGCGCGGCCTGCATCATGAGCGAAAATGGTGCGCTGGTGCGCTATACCTATCCGCAGAATGCGCTCGGCCGGGCGCTGGGACTTAACGCGCTCGTCGCGTCCGGCGCGGCGGCACTCGGCCCGACCGTCGCATCCGCCATTCTCGCGATTGCGCATTGGAAATGGCTGTTTGCCGTCAACGTGCCTATCGGCCTGGCGGCTTCGCTGATCGGCCGGCGCTCATTGCCCGAAAGTCCCAAGAGCGCATCTCTGGACGTCTTCGGAGCTCTCCTCAACTTCGTCCTGTTCGGATCAGCCTTCATCGCCATAGATCTGCTGAGCCGAGGCAATTGCATCAGGCTCGCTATCGGCGCCTTGATTCTCGCGGCGGCCTCGGGAGCGGGACTAATTTTGCGGTCGCGCCTCCAAATTTCTCCGATCTTCCCGCTCGACCTTCTGCGCAACGGCGGGTTCAGCCTCGCCGTCGTGACATCGATTGCTTCCTTCACCGCGCAAATGCTCGCCTTCGTCCTCTTGCCTTTTTATATTCAGGGAAGCCTGCATCGCGATCAGGTGGAAACCGGCCTCCTGATCACGCCCTGGCCGGTAGCGGTCGGCATCGCTGCCCCGATTGCAGGCCGGCTCGCGGATCGGATTTCGGCTGCGATCCTGTGCGGCGCCGGCCTCGTCGTACTTGCTGTTGGCTTGGCGCTGCTCGCCTTGCTGCCGCAAGGCGCGAGCACAGCCGATATCCTCTGGCGCATGGCTTTGTGCGGCCTTGGGTTCGGCTTCTTTCAGGCACCCAACAATCGGTCGATGCTGGCCCTGGCGCCTATGGCCCGCAGCGGAGCCGCCGGCGGCATGCTGGCGACGGCGCGCCTCACGGGCCAAACAGCCGGCGCGACCCTCGCGGCCGTCATGTTCCGTCTGCGCACCGACGCGGAGATCATCGGCTTTGCGATCGCGGCGATTCTTGCCGGCCTCGCATCGGCCGCGAGTTTTGCACGGCTGCGCGGGCGAGAACCGCCGGTATCTGCTTACGCAAAGCTCGATCGCGAGCGACCTCGCGAACGCGGAATTTGAAAGCTACCGCTTGCCGTGCTCCTGCTGATACGTCCTCGTGTGATGATGCACCTCGCCGGCGGCGTCCTTATATTCGCGCGACTTTAGATCCGCGGATTCACTCGCCTCCGATCGGTGTCCTTCTCGGCGTTCTCCCCGTCTCCTTCCGTCGGGATGATGCCGGCTTGCGTGCTCGCCCTGCTCGCGCGCTTCGAGCGTGTCTCGGCCGATGATCTTGCTGAAAAGACTGTCCTCCTCGTAAAGGAGCGCCAGCCCGCTCTCTTCGAATTGCTCGAAGAACTCATCCCAGGAAATCTCGACGAGATTTTCGTGCTCGGAGCGCGCCGCCTTCGGGAACATGATCCGGATGATGCCGATACTGTCGTCTTGATGCGTGCGCTCGACGGCCGCCGGTTTGCCGCCGTGCTTTTCCGCCCAGCGGCGGATTTTCTCGTGGTCAATCGTTGCTTGTGCCATGGCAATGTTCCTAAGAGATGGGAGGCACTCTTCGAGCGCCTCCTGCGTCGAAACCTCAGGTGAGGACTTTCGTCTATTCTTTGCCCTTCCCGTGTTGTTCCTCATAAGTCTTCGTATGGTGGTGAACGTTCCCCTGTTCGTCGCGGTATTCGCGCCCTTTGAGAGAGCGATCCTCGCCGCCTGACGCGCTTTTGCGTTCGTGCGACCCGTGCGAGCGCTGCGACTCGCCGCGTCCTTCGCTTTGGCCCTGCTGGTGAGGCCAGGGCTCTTGGCTGTCTTTATGACCGTGTTTGCCGGTTCCTTGTTGGTTTGCCATTCGATCTCCTATTCGCATTTCTCTTGGCTTTCCGCATCGCTTTCTCTTGGCCCGCATCGGAGCGTCATCATCAGCATGCCCACCCCAATCGAGCATCGATGCAACGGGACAAAACGTTGTTAGTTCTACTATCGCGCGGCCTTCGCATGCGAGCGGGAGTATCATCCCGTCTTTACGGCACGGCCTGATCCTGCGGGCAACATCCGCGAGTCCGTGTCGGGCAAACCAAGGTTAGGAAAACCAAGCTTCATCTTTTGGCGCAGATGGCGCGCATGCCGATCGTGGGCGGCCGGCAAGACGCGGAGGAGAGCGTGCCGTCGATGTTTTGCGTAACGTTCGCGGGCGGGGCCTGTTGCGGATAGCCGACACACACAGCCGAAACGATGATTTCGTCGGCTCGACAGGTGATCGTGCACCCTGCCGCACCGCTGCATTGGTTCGAACCCAACGAAATGACGCGCATTGGCGTGTTGCTTCCCGGAGGTCCTGCGGGACCCTGCGGACCAGGGGGGCCCGGATTACCCGGCATGCCCTTGTCGCCGCGATCGCCCTTCAGCCCGATTGGACCTTGAAGACCTTGGGGCCCGCGCGGACCGGGTGGACCCGCCGGGCCCGGCTGTCCTTGAAAGCATCCCGCGAGCAACAGCAAAGGCGCCGCTACCGCTGTCGCTTTCAGGGCCTGGATACTCATTTATTTTTCTTTTTAAACGTCTTTGCTCCATCCTCGACGAGCTTCATGGCGTCAGCCGCGTCGCAATTGCCGATGGGGCGAAATTCGCGTCCTTCTTCCTTGTTATAGGCGACGAAGAATTCCGTGATCTCGTCGAGCAAATGGGGGCGCAGGTCTTCGAGCCGGTGCACGCCCGAATGGGTGCGCGCCGAAGCCGCTACCGCGATCAAGCGATCGTTGCGAACCCAATCGTGCTTCTTACCTTGCTTGTCCTTCTTACCTTGCTCGGCACAGATGGCGCCGATCAATCTAGTCGTGACCAGACAGCCCGCGATGGTCGGAAAATCCATGAGCACGAGAATATCGAGCGGATCGCCATCTTCACCGAGAGTCGATGGGATGAAGCCGAAGTCGAATGGAAAGCTCATCCCCTCGGGAAGGCTCTTCGCCAGTTTGAAACAATTCCAATCCGGCTCGTAATCGAATTTGTTGCTGCCCCCTTTCGGCGTTTCGACGACGACATGCAAGGCGCCGGTCTCTTCGTCGAAGACCGGCAATTCGCTGAGCAATGGATGGGATTGCGACATCTCTCGTGCTCGAACTGGCTTAGATCCAGCCCGCCTAATTTGGCTATCGTCGGAAAGTTCCCGACGCGCCGTCCGGCGCGGAACGATCCGAAGCCTCATTGAGTTGGAGCGGAACCAACCATCGGCCGTGCGAAGGCCGCATCGACGCGCAAGAGGCGACCATGACCAAACAATCCGCCAGCACAAAGCAGGGCAAGGACCTCAACACTCTCTTCTACGAGACTCTTAAGGACATTTATTTCACCGAGAAGCAGATCCTGCGGGCGCTTCCCAAGATGGCAAAGACCGCGCAATCCGATGAAGTGCGCCAAGCCTTCGAAAAGCACCGCGACCAGACCGAGCAGCATGTCGAGCGCCTGGACGAAGTTTTTGAAATCATCGGCAAGCCGGCGCGCGGCAAGACATGCGAGGCCATCAACGGGATCATCGAAGAAGGCAAGGAGATCATGGAGGACTTTGCCGAGACCGATGCGCTCGATCCCGGCCTCATCGCGGCGGCACAAGCGGTGGAGCATTACGAAATCAGCCGCTATGGCACGCTGAAGACCTGGGCGAGCCAGCTCGGATTCAAGGAAGCCGTGCCGCTCCTCGAAGCGACCCTTGCCGAGGAAAAGAAGACGGACGAATTGCTGTCGAAGCTCGCGACCGAGGATATCAATCGAAGGGCCGCGTAGGCGATTTGCGCTCAATGATGCGACTTCGCGCTGATCCCGAGAGGGACCGCGCGGCTGGAGCGATGCCGCAAGCATCGCTCCAGCTGACGTTAGGAACGCGCGATTCTTCTATCTAGAGCTGAACTTCCGGGCGGAACCAAAGGAAAGCGGCGCTGTTGGGTTTCGTCTCGGGAGGTGAACATGCTTTGGACGATCCTGATCATTATCCTCATTCTGCTGCTGATCGGCGGGCTGCCGACTTGGCCCTATTCCTCCGGCTGGGGCTATTACCCGTCCGGCGGCATCGGGCTGATCCTGGTCATCATCATTATTCTCTTGGCCATCGGGCGTCTGTAGCGACGCCGCTGTGAAAGCTGCGCCGGAACGAAGCGAGAGGCGCTGCGTTCCGGCGCATGCAATGCATCCAACAGCCGGCGCCTTCTTTTGCTTCGATCTGCGCAACGGGGCAGCAATCTTGGGCGAGGGCGTAGGAAGCATGCCTGTCAATAGCGCCGCGTGCGGCGCATCATGATGCGCTGGATTGTTTCGCTCCTCGTTCCCGTTGCCGTCATCCTCGCGGCCGCGCGCCTGATCCATATCGAATATGCGCCGGTGCCTTCGCGCGACGAACTGGCGAATCCGCAGCAAGCGGCACTCGATGAAGCTTATGACGTGCTCGGCCGCGCTATTTCCCCGCAAGAGGCGCAAAGCCTGCAAAAGAGCGCCGCCGGACGGGCGCTCCTCTCTCCGGAGGCCGGCGCCGTTCCCGTCAACCCTGATCTTGTGCGGCTCGGGCGGGACTCCTTCTACCGTGAAACTTACGGCAACGAATATTTCATCACCGACGTGCTCGGCCTCCTCAACGGCGGTTTGAGTGTCTTCGAAGTTGTCAAAGCGACGGCATTGCTTGCGGGGCGAGGCACCGACGATCTAAAAATCCGCTTGGCGCGCGACATGGTGATCGGCGACCGGCTCATCGAGAAAGGCACGCTGATTTCGACCGGCATCGGCGTGCCGAAAGGAGGAGTCTTTCCGCTCGGCACGCGCGTAATCTATGATCGCGGCACCATTCGGATCGGGATTACCTGCGCGCTCTGTCATTCCGCCGTCAATGAAAACGGCAAGGTCATCGAGGGCGCGCCGAACAGAAAGCTCAATGCGGGCTTTCTGCTGGCGCTCGCTTCCAATCCAAACGCCTACTTCATGCATACCGGCGTGCAATCGATGGCGCCGTTCGAGACCGATCCCGCGCGCGTGGTGACGACGTCGGCGGGGACGCACGAGCGCCTGCCCGATCCGCAGAAGTTGCGGCAAGCCGTAACACGCATGCTCGCGAGCTGGCCGCCGGGCAATTTCGATTCGAGCCCCGATCTTATCAACAATCCGACCGCAATTCCCTCGAGCTTCACCGCGAGCGGCTGGCCCTATGGCTGGAGCGGCCACGCGCTGATCGGCCCTTTTCACGGCCTCTCCGCGCTCAACAACAATGTGCATGCGCTCAATTCGGACACCACGGCGCAATATCGCGCGGCGCCGCAGTTGTTCGGCCTCGATCCGGAGGTTTATCTCGGCATCATCCTGCAGGATGCGGCCAATCCTGTCTTCCGGTTCGATCCGCAGCGAGGCGGAAAGCCGTCCGCCGTGCTTGAGGCCGCAGATCCGACGCCCGGCACGCCCGGCCTCAATCGCTTTGCGGTTCTGCCGACCTATCCGCGCGCCAATTATATGACGGCAAACAGCCTGATCGCATCAAATCCGGACGAGACGGTGATGCATTCGATCAATGCTATCGCCGCCTTTGAAAATACGTTGGGTCCGCCACCGGCGCATGTGCAGGCCGCGGCCATTGCGGCGGGACGCGCGGTTTTCGAGCGCGCCCATTGTGCCTCGTGCCATAGCGGGCCGGCCCTGACCAATAATCGCGTGCTGCCCGTCGAGGCAATCGGAACGGAGCCGACGCGCGCGAAATCCTTCGCCAGGACGCAAGCGAACATCGCATCCCCGAATATGTTTGCGCCCGATACGCCGACCGATCACACACAGGGCGCCAAGCTCATTGCCATTCCGATGGATCAGGATACGGCTTCGCAAGCGAAGCTCGCCTGGGGACAAAGCGGCAACGGCGGCTATAAAGTTGCAAATCTCATCGGCCTCGCCTGGTCGGCGCCTTATCTCCACGATGGCGGCGTTGCCGTCGGGAAAGATACGGAACGCGACCTTGGCGTCGCCGGCACCTCGCTCGAAGGGCGCGCCGCAGATCCAAAGAACAGCCTTCTTGCCCTGATCGACCGACGGCTGCGCGCCCGCGTCATTGCCGCCAATGCGGCTTCGCCCGAAGCGCAGCTCAGCCACATCAGCGGCGCCGGACATGAATTCTGGGTCGATCCGCAAGCCGGGTTCAGCGCAGCCGATCAGCAAGCGCTCATTGCCTATCTCGTGTCGATCGATCGTCTCTCGACGGATGCCCAATAGGGCCGGCGCGCATATGCGGGCGCGCTTCGACCAGGAACTTTAGGCGAGCCAGCAGAATTGCTCCGCGAACTTGCAGGCGATCGCGCCTGAGCTTGTCCGTAGGGTGGACGTCACATGAGAGCGCTGACCTTTCACGGCAAAGGCAAGATCTATTGCGAAGACGTGCCGGATCCGAAAATCGTCGAAGGGCGCGACGCAATCATCAAAGTGACTTCCTGTGCGATCTGTGGCTCGGACCTGCATATTTATGACGGGATCGTCCCTACCATGCAGTCCGGCGACGTGCTGGGCCATGAGACAATGGGCGAGGTCGTCGAAGTCGGCGCCGACAACAAGAAGCTGAAGGTTGGCGACCGGGTCGTGGTGCCTTTCACGATCTCTTGCGGCGAATGTTTCTTCTGCAAGCGCGGCTTCTATTCGGGATGCGAGCGTTCGAATCCCAACAAAACGATGGCCGAAAAGCTCTGGGGCCATTCCCCCGCCGGCCTCTTCGGCTATTCGCATCTCGTCGGCGGCTATTGCGGCGGCCAAGCCGAATATTTGCGCGTGCCCTATGCCGATGTCGGGCCAGTCAAGGTTCCGAGCAACCTCACGGATGAGCAGGTCCTTTTTCTCTCCGATATCTATCCGACCGGCTACATGGCCGCGGAATTCTGCAACATAACGGAAGGCGACACGATCGCGATCTGGGGCTGCGGTCCGGTCGGCCAGATTGCGGTCCGCTGTGCTTTTCTTCTCGGCGCCGGCCGGGTGATTGCCATCGATACGGTTCCGGAACGGCTCGAACTGGCACGCGCGAGCGGCGCGATCACGCTCGATTTCAAGAAGGAAGACGTCTACGACCGCATTCAGGACTTGACCAGCGGACGCGGCGCCGACGCCTGTATCGATGCCGTCGGAACGGAGCCCGAGACGACAAGCGGCGCCGATGCCGTAATCGATCGGGTGAAAGTCGCCACTTTCATGGGAACGGACCGCCCGCATGTCCTGCGCCAGGCGATCCATTGCTGCCGAAATTTCGGAACCGTCTCGATCGTCGGAGTCTATGCCGGTTTCCTCGACAAGATTCCAATGGGTTCGGCAATGAACCGCGGCCTCACGTTCCGCATGGCTCAGACGCCGATCCAGCATTATCTGCCGAAGTTGCTGGAGCTGATCGAGCGCGGCGACATCGATCCTTCTTTCGTCATCACCCATCGCGCGCCCCTGGACGATGGACCCGATCTTTATCGGACATTCCGCGATAAGAAGGACGGCTGCATCAAAGTCGTCCTGCGACCCTGATGGAGACAGCAATGGCCGACACACGACCGCTCGCCGTCGTCACCGGCGCCTCTACGGGCATCGGCTACGAGCTTGCCAAGGTCTGCGCCGAGAACGGTTTCGATCTCGTGATTGGCGCGGACGAGCCCGAGATCAACGACGCGGCGGAAAGGCTCCGCCAGACCGGAGTTCATGTCGATGCCGTCCAGGCGGATCTCGCAACGCCCGAAGGCTGCGAGGAATTCTGCGCCGTCGCACTTTCGAAAAGTCGGCCGGTCGACGCGCTGCTCGCCAATGCCGGCAGAGGCCTCGGTGGTGCATTTCTCGACCAGAATTTCGAGGATGCGCGCAATGTGATCGAGACGAATATCACCGGCGAACTACAGATCATTCACAAGATCGGCAAGGAGATGCGGGCACGCGGCAGCGGCAGAATTCTGATTACCGGCTCGATCGCCGGTTTCATCCCGGGGAGCTTCCAGGCCGTCTACAATGGGACCAAAGCCTTTCTCGACAATTTTTCCTTCGCGCTCCGCAACGAATTGAAGGATAGCGGCGTGACCGTCTCCTGTCTCATGCCGGGACCGACGGACACCGAATTCTTCCGCCGCGCCGGCATGCTCGACACGAAGGTCGGCTCGACACAGAAGGACGATGCCGCGGAAGTCGCCCGCATCGGCTTCGATGCAATGATGAAGGGAGAAGGCGACGTCGTAACCGGCCTGAAGAACAAGATCGAATCGACGGTTGCCAACATAACGCCGGCCGAAGCGCTCGCCGAGCGGCACCGCAAACAAGCGCAGCCTGGCACGGCCAAGACTTAAAGAACGCTCTGCCAAGGACTAAAGGAAAGGCGGCCGAAGCCGCCTCTCAAAAGTGAGCGCCGCAGACGAAGCTATTCGGCTCCGGCGAATTGTTGGGCATGCGCGCCCAAAGCGGCATCTTGCGCCGTCATGGGCTCGGTCACCGGACGCGCGCCAAGCGCCCCAAACCGCGCGGCTTGAACTTGTTGGGTATGTGCACCCAACGCCGCGTCTTGCGCCGTCATTGGCTCAGTCACGGGACCCGAGCGTGCCAATCCAAACGGCGAGGCTTCGACTTGCTTCGTGTGCGCGATCGCCGCGGCTTCTTGGGCGGTCGGCGGCGAGTTCAGATCATGTGCCGTCGCCTGGGGCATGATCCGGGCGAAAGCGCCGGTTCCGCCCAAAAGAAGCGCGCCGGCGGCAAGCGAGCAAACATAAAGATTGCGCATTTTGCCTCCTGTTCTCGCAATCCCGGTAGCGCCGCGAATGCGAAGATGCGCGCCGCTCCACCGAGAGAATCCGGTCCGCGTGCAGAATTCTTATCGGGGACGCTGCAGCGGGCCGCATCTTTGAACCCGCCAAAACTTGAAAGGTTCTTCTTAAATGAAGCCGTAAAGGCGTGGTATCGGCTTCGCTGTCCGCCAGCAATGATCCAGCCACTCAGTTGCTGGCCGCGCGGCATCTCGTGGGCCTTTCGCAAGCCGAACGCGTCGAAGCCGGCCCCGTTGCGGAACGATCAACCGAGCCAAGATCCAGCTCGCCTCGAAATCTCGCGCTCATGGGGCGCGTGATCCGCGATCGGCTCATGCCGACTTCAACAGGTCCTTATCGACCGGCAATTTGCGCAGCCGTTTTCCCGTCGCGGCAAAGATCGCATTGACGATGGCCGGCGCCGCTCCGGGCGTGCCGGGTTCGCCGATACCGCCGGGCGACTCGTTGCTGTCGATTAGATGAACTTCGATCGCCGGCGCCTCGTTCATGCGCAACGCCGGATAGGAATCGAAATTGTTCTGCTCGACGCGGCCGTTCTTGATCGTGATCTCGCCATAGAGCGCGGCGGTGATGCCATAGATCGTTCCGCCTTCGATTTGCGCTTTCACCGTATCCGGATTGACCACCGTGCCGCAATCGACCGCGCAGACGATGCGCTTTACTTCAACGCTTCCATCTTTGTCGATCGTCACTTCCGCGATGTGAGCGATGTAGGAGCCGAAGCCAAAGACGAGCGCCACGCCGCGCGCAGAGCGCGGCGGCAACGGCTTGCCCCAATCGGCTTTCTCCGCGGCAAGGTCGAGCACCGCGCGAGCGCGCGGCGCCTTGCCGAGCAGAGCGCGCCGATATTCGACCGGATCTTTTCCCGCCGCCGCCGCGAGCTCGTCGACAAAGCCTTCGACCATGAAGGCGTTGTGCGTCACGCCGACACCGCGCCACCAGCCGACCAGAAGGCCGGGCGGCGGTTCCTGGCGGACATAATCGATCAGCAGATTTGGAAAGCCATAGGGTCCGTCGGCTCCTTCGACCGCATCGCCATCGAGCCCATTTTTGAAGGCCGGCGGAGCCCAGCGGGAAAGGATCGAAGGGCCACCCACACGATGGTGAAATGCGATCGGCATTCCTTGGTCGTCGAGGCCGGCGCGCAGCCGGTCGTAATAATACGGCCGGTAAATATCGTGATGAATGTCTTCTTCGCGCGTCCAGATGATCTTCACCGGGCCGTCGACCTGCTGGCCGATACGCACCGTCTGTCCGATGAAATCGACCTCGAGGCGCCGGCCGAAACCGCCGCCGAGCACATGATTATGCACGGCGATTTTATCGAGCGGCAGGCCGGTAATCTCGGCAGCGATAGCTTGCGCGCGAGCAATCACTTGTGTGCCGACCCAAATATCGCATCCGTCCTTACGGACATGAACCGTGCAATTGATCGGCTCCATCGTCGTATGCGCAAGCAGCGGTTCTCGATAGACCGCTTCGATGATCTTCGCCGCGCCCTTAATCGCTTTCTCGACGTCGCCTTCCTGCTTGGCCACGATGCCGGGCTTTTGCGTGGCGGCATCGAGTTGATCGACGATATCCTGCGTCGAGAGTTTTGCATTGACGCCCTCGTCCCAGGTTATGGCGAGCGCTGCAAGGCCCTTCTTGGCGGCGCCCATGTGATCGGCGACGACGGCGACCGCATTGTCGATCTGCACAATCTGGCGCACGCCGTTCACGGCTTTGGCCTTGCTGTCATCGACATGAGCGAGCTTGCCCCCGAAGACCGGACAAGCCGCGACGGTTGCGACCTTCATGCCCGGCAGCCGCGTGTCTATGCCGTATTTGGCCGCGCCGTTGACCTTCGGCGGCGTATCGAGCCGTTTGGCCGGCGTGCCGATCAGCTTGAAGTCTTTCGGATCTTTAAGGGCCGCGTGGCTTGGCGCCGGAAGGGTGGCGGCTTTGTCCGCGAGAGCGCCATAGGCGAGCTTGCGCCCGCTCGGAGCATGGATCACTTGGCCCGCCTCGGCGCGGCACGTACTCGGATCGACGCTCCAGGTTTGCGCCGCCGCCGAAATCAACATGGTGCGTGCTGCCGCGCCCGCCTCGCGCAGCGGCTTCCAAAAGCCGCGCACCGAAGTCGAGCCGCCGGTCACCTGAAAACCGATCAATGGATTGGCATAGAGCCTGTCGTCGGGCGGGGCATGTTCGACGTGGACTTGGCTCAGCGGAACCTCCAGTTCCTCGGCAATGAGCATGGGCATGGACGTATAGGTGCCCTGCCCCATCTCGACCTGGCAAACAATGATTGCAACGCGCCCATCGCGATCGATGCGGACGAATGCATCCGGCGCAAATTCCTGCGCCGTCTGCGCCATGCCGCCTCGCGCGAACGCGACACCGAGAATCAGGCCGCCGCCGGCCGCGGCACCGGCCTTCAGGAAATTCCGGCGCGACAAGCCGGACGGCTCGCCCGCGCCATGCCCTTCGGCAAAACGATCCGTAAACATGCGCCTATCCCATTCTCAATTTGCGTCGGAGAGCTGTGCCGCGTGTTTGATAGCGGCGCGAATCCGGCCGTAGGTACCGCACCGGCAAATATTGCCGGACATGGCGTTGTCGATGTCCGTGTCGCTCGGCTTGGCATTGCTCGCGATGAGAGCAGAGGCCGACATGATCTGCCCGGATTGGCAATAGCCGCATTGGACGACTTCGAGATCGAGCCAAGCGCGCTGAATTTTACGCCCAGCCGGAGTTTCCCCGACTGCCTCGATGGTCGTGATCGCGCTCGTGCCTATACTGCCGACCGGCGTGATACAGGATCTGATGGGATTGCCGTCGAGATGGACAGTGCAGGCACCGCAGAGCGCCATGCCGCATCCGAATTTGGTGCCGGTCATGCCGAGCACGTCGCGCAAGACCCAAAGAAGCGGCGTGTCGGGATCGACATCCGCCTGATGATTCGCGCCGTTGATTTTGAGGGAGAAGGTCATGCGCACCTCTATCTGTCGCGCTGGTGTCCATTTCATTGCGCGACCGAACCCAGTTTACATCCTGCGCCGAGATTTCGGCGCATTAATTTTTTCGCGGCATTTGACAATTCCTGCTGCAGCAAGACGCGGGAGAATTGCGGCGCAGTGAATTAGAGTTTTGTGCCGCCGTCGACCCTCACGATATCGCCGGTGACCCAGCGCGCATGATCCGAAGCAAGAAAAGCGATCACCTCGGCAATATCGTCGGGTTGAGCGATGCGCTTCAATGCCTGAAGGCCGATCGCGAAGTTCCTGCCGGCGTCAGTCTTTGTAAAACTCGACATGTCCGTATCGACGACGCCAGGGGCTACGCCGTTTACCCGGATGCCGCGTTCGCCGAGCGTGAACGCGAAATGTTTGACCAACGTATCGATAGCGCCCTTGGTCGCCGAATAGGCTGCCAATCTCGCGACAGCGGATCGGGCGACAATCGAAGAGACGAGAATGATGCTGCTTCCATCGGTTAGGATGGGAAGGAGTTGCTGAACGAGGAAGAAGGGTGCCCGGACGTTGACAGCGAAGAGCCTGTCGAAATCTTCGATCGTCGTCTCTTCGATTGCTAGGGGCTTGGATATCCCGGCATTTGCAACGAGAATATCGAGGCGATCGACTTTGGCGCGCACCTCCTTGGCGAGTGAGTGCGCGCCGCCAGAGGCCTCCAAATCGGCACCGACCGATATGGCCTTTCCTCCTGCGCTTTCGATCTCCTTGACGACAGCTTCCGCCTCGGCGGCGCTGCGACCGTAATGAACGAAGACAAGCGCCCCCGCTTTGGCCAGCGCCAGCGCGCTTGCCTGCCCGATCCCGCGCGAGGCGCCGGTTACGAGCGCGGTTTTTCCGGAAAGGCTCATTGTTGATCTCCTGGGCTGATCTCCCGGGCTGATCTCTTGCACCGGGTCTCTTGGCCGGTGTGTCTTGGCCGGGTCTTTGGGTCGATCGCTCGGGCCCGATCGTGCGAGCAGAGATCACGCGCGGTGATCGGCGCCCTCGAGTTCGCTTGCGATGACGGCGCGCAGCATGGCACGCAGATCGGACGCACGCCTCGTCCCATAGGCCCCTTCAAATCGCGCCTGCGCAACCGACCAAGCTTTGCGTGCCTCTTCGAACCGTTTCTCGCCGGCTTTGGTCAAACGGACCTCCTTGGCCCGCCGATCGGCGGCGGAAGGCTCGATCTTCACCAGGCCGTCGCGCTCCAGAGGCAGGATGTTGCGCCCGAGCGTCGTGCGGTCCATGATGAGGACCTCCGCGAGCGCATTGATCGTCAGCGGCCCCCTGAACTTGAGCTGCGTGAGGATGGAAAACTGCGTCGTGCGCAGACCGCTCGAGGCCAGGAACTGATCATAAAACTGGCTGATATGCCGCGCTGCCGCGCGGACGGTGAAGCAATTGCAGTCCTCGAAATTCGCAACTTTGTCGACCGGCATCCCGCATCCTCGCGCAAGAACCGCATCCTCGCGCATCGAAGAGCGGTTGACAATGCACAATGGGCTCGGATATATGTGTATATGCACTTTGTCAAGCCGCCATTGGGGGGCATTGTCCTCTGCGGCGGATTGTAGAGGGTCCGCAATTTCGGAGGCAGCGGCGTGCCCGGAACGGCAAGATTGGTTGTCCTGGCTGCCTTCCTCACAATGGGGAGTTCCGTAATGGAAAGCCTCGCGGCAGGATCAAATATCGTGCAGCGTGCGATCAGCGTCGAGCACATCACCATCACATCAAAGAAGCCGTTCGGCGAAGTCGAGGCAGCCCTCGAGAGATCGGTCCCACGGCTCGATCCGGCGATGATCGAAGCGCTCGCCAAGGGCAATGCGAGCGCCCGGGAGCTGTTCCGCAGTTCCGAACTCTTCATCTTCGAAAAGCGCGACCACGGTGCGCTCCTGCGAGGCGCCGGGCAGAAGGCCAATGCGCTTCAATACGAGATCGGCAATCCGATGACGGCGGCATCCATGACACGCTATCAATTGCCCGCCGCGCTCTATGCGCCGCTCCGCGTCGTCCTTTACGAGAATGCGACAGGCGGCGCGAGCTTCGAATATGATCTTCCCTCGTCTCTATTCGGCCAGTTCGGCGACGACAGAGTCAAGCTGGTCGCACTGAAGCTCGACGACGAGATTCGACGCGCGCTCAGCAAGGCTGCCGAATAGGCGCTGGGCGCGCGCTTCACAGGTCTCGAGAGATCAAGCCGCGCTGCGCGGCTCGATGCGATAGCGTGCCGCAGGCCGAGCATGCGAGAGATTGGGGAAAAGCGCCTGGCGCGCGGCTTCGAACTTCTCCCAATCCGCGAGATTGGGAAGCGCCGGGACTGTGACGAACTCACCCTGATCGAGACCGGCAAGCGCGGCATCGACCATGTCCCCAACCGGCATGAAAATTTCCTGCCGCTCGCTCGGCATCCCCGGGACACCGGCGTTATGCCACAATTCCGTAATCGTCCCGCCCGGCAGGACCACCTGGACCCGTACGCCTTTGTCGGCGAGTTCGTGACGCAAGGATTGGCTGAAGGCAAGCACATAGGCCTTGGTGCCGCCATAGACGCCGTTCAGCAACTCGGGCATGACGGCCGCGATCGACGAAATATTGATGATGGTTCCGCTGCCGCGCGCCACAAACCCTGGGATCGCTGCGTAAGTCAGGCGCGTGAGCGCCGTGACGTTCAACTCGATCATTTCCTCCATTTTGTCGGCGTTTTCGTTGAGCAGCGGCATGACCGAGGCAAAGCCCGCATTATTGACAAGGGCCGTGATGCGCGAGTCGGAACGCAGCACATCTTCCACTTGGCCGAGGCCCACGCTGTTGCCGAGATCGGCGGTAAGTGGCGTCACTTCCCGTCCGGTTTCCCGATTGAGAGTCCGCGCCAGTTCGTCGAGCCGCTCGCGCCGTCGCGCGACAAGAATGAGATCGTAGCCGCGGCGCGCCAGCCGGTCGGCATAAACAGCGCCTATCCCACTCGATGCGCCAGTGACGAGCGCAGTCCCGCGATTGCTCATATCGACACCTTTCATTTTAGCGAGTGTATATACACCAATATTGGCGCATGTACTCGTATTTGTCAACGCAGACCCTAGGTACGGCGTTCGGATCGACCTTTCAGGCGGCCGTGCCCGAGAGCGATGGAGACGCGCGCCGCAAGCGCGCCAAGGCGCGATATTGCCCCGGAGTGAGGCCGGTCGCACGGCGGAAGGCCCGCGAGAAATTCGCGTGCGAGGAAAATCCACATGTGAGAGCGATCTGCCTCAGAGGAGACTCGCCCGAGGCGAGCTGTGCCATGGCCTGCTCGATGCGTTTTTCGCTCACATATTGATGCGGCGACTTGCCAACCGCCGTTTTGAAGGCGCGGGCGAAATGAAACTGGCTGAGGCAGGCGAGATCGGCCAGTTTCTCGACCGTGATATCATCCTCGAGATGTTGGGCGACGAACGCGACGACACGCGACAGTCTCTGCGGATCGAGCGCCGTCTGGGAGCGGCGGTCCGCAACTTTGCTCGGAGACTCCGACGATGTCAGCAGTTCCGATAGGCTCGCCGTTTCCTCATACATGGGAAGCCTCCTGTCACCTCGAGGATCGACTCTTGGGCATCGACGCTTGACGCAAGCTGATTTAGGAAATCATCCGTTTTCTCAAATATCCGAGACGCTCCGGAAATCAATAGAAGCTCACGAAAACATGCTGCGACAAAATGAAAGGCGCTCGAAATCGTCTTTCTCTTAGCGATGAACTCAATCGCGCGATGCGCTTTGCCTCAGGCGCGGCAGCCTTCCAGGAACAGGTGCGCGACTTTTTTTGCGCGGTCGGCGATTTCCGCAGCACTTGGAGCCGGCTTCTGCCCCAGCATCACGGCCCGCTGCGGCTCCATGATCATCATGCCCCGCAACATGCTGGAGGCGGCCCGGGCGTCCTCGAGCTTCAAGAGGCCGCGTTCGCTTTGCCGCGCGAGCCAGCTTTGCATTGCCCGACAGGTGCGCACGATCGCCGACTCGTAAAACGCAGCGGCAATTTCCGGAAAGCGATCGCTTTCGCCGATCACCAATCGGCTGAGCGCGATCGTCTCGGCGTCGAGCGTCAGCTTGCCGTAAGCGACCAATATGCGCTCGAGCGCTTCGGCGAGATCCAAGCCGCCCACGACATCGTCGCTCGTATCCAACATGAATCTTTCGATGCGAAACGAGATGACGCTGATGAACAGATCCGCCTTGGTCGGGATCAGCCGATAAAGCGTCTTGGTCGATACGCCGGCGCGTTGCGCCACGTCGTTCATGCAGGTTCCCGCGAACCCGTTCGCCAGAAATTCCTCGCGCGCCGCCTCGACGATCAGGCGCCGTGTGTCCTCGTCGCAGCGGACCGGCGGCCGGCCGCGCGGGCGGCTCACGACTTTTTCATTTTGTCGCACGGCCATTTTCCAAATTCTCCTTGACTCTCTCCCTTGCATCGCTATTTTGGAAAATAGCTAATTTCCAAATTTCTGCAAGGCCCGGCTAAGCCTTTTATTTTGCAGGAAAAGGGGGAGGACGTGATGTTGCGCCCCGAGACAAGTTTGGAACTGGAACGGCCGGCAAAAGGCCGGGAGCAGCCCGCATTTCCAGATCCGGGACAAATGGACCGGGCTGAGGCACCGAGCGGCCGCGCGTTGCCGCACGAAGTTGATGTACCGGCAGCCAAGGCACCCGATAGGCCGGCGAAGAAGGGCTTCCTGCGTAGGTTGCTTCTGCTGGGCGGCGCACTCGGTGGCATTGCCGGACTTGTCTCTTTCGGTTGGCATTACTGGACGGTGGGGCGGTTCGAGGTCTCGACCGACGACGCCTATGTTCAAGCCGACAATACCACCATCGCGCCTAAAGTGTCGGGCTATATCGGGGCGGTTCTCGTCGGCGACAACCAGCACGTGAAGGCCGGCCAGATCCTGGCCCGCATCGACGATCGCGATTTCAAGGTGGCCGTTCAACAGGCAGACGCCGACGTTGCGGCGGCCCAAGCAGCGGTTGCAAGCAAAGCGGCCGCGCTCGATGCGCAGCAATCCGTGATCGACGCAGCGCGCGCCGCCGTCGAGGTCGATCAGGCAACGGCGACTTTCGCCGACCAGGACAACAAGCGCTATTCCACCTTGGCCAGAAGTGGCTATGGCAGCCTGCAAGATGCGCAACAGGCAGCATCGCGGATTGCGGCTGCGCGCGCGAGCATTGCACGCGATGAGGCTTCGCTCGCCAATGCGCTCAAGCAGGTGAATGTTCTCAAGGCGGCGCTCGGTCAAGCGCAGGCGAGCCTCGCGCATGATCAAGCCGTGCTGAGCCAGGCCGAATTGAATCTCTCCTATACGATCATCACGGCGCCGAGCGACGGCGTCGTCGGCAATCGTACGCTGCGTGTCGGGCAATATGTCCAGGCCGGCACGCAGCTCATGTCCATCGTGCCGATCGGCGCGGCCTATATCGTCGCCAATTACAAGGAGACGCAGCTCACCGACGTCCTGCCCGGCCAAACGGTCGAGATCGCGGTCGATATGTTTCCGGGCACGGTTCTGCGCGGCCACGTCGACAGTCTCGCGCCGGCCAGCGGCCAGGAATTCGCACTGCTGCCGCCTGACAATGCGACAGGCAATTTCACCAAGGTCGTCCAGCGCATCCCGGTCAAGATCATGATCGACCGCGATAACCCGCTGGCAGGCGAGCTCAGGCCCGGCATGTCGGTCATTCCGACAATCGAGACGAAAGCCGCGCGGGCGAAACAGGGCTGAAGCCGGACGAGGGCACGAGCATGTCCGATACGACCCAGACTTTGCCGGCGGGCGCCTTTCGGGCAAAGCCTCTCGCGCCCGCCGCCGATCGGGCCAGCACGACAACCTGGATCGCGGTCCTTGCCGGCATGATCGGTGCCTTCATGGCGATCTTGAACATTCAGATCACCAACGCCTCCCTGCTCTATATCGAGGGCGGAATCGGAACCGGCATCGACAACGGAACCTGGATATCGACGTCTTATCTCATTGGCGAGATCGTCGTCATCCCGCTCACCGGCTTTTTGAGCCGCGTGTTCTCATTCCGCGTCTACATGATTGCGAGCACGCTTTTCTTCGCGTTGTTCTCGATCGCCTGCGCATTCACCCATGATCTCGGCTTGATGATTCTGGCTCGCGGCCTGCAGGGGTTTGCCGGCGGCGTGCTGATCCCCATGGCTTTCACCATGGTGGTCACCAAGCTCCCGAAGGCGCAACAGCCGATCGGCCTCGCCTTCTTCGCCATGGCCGTGACTTTTGCCCCGGCGATCGGACCGACCATCGGCGGCTATCTCACCGAGACCTACGGCTGGCAGACGATCTTCTTCGTCAATACGGTGCCAAGCCTCGTGATGATCATCGCTTTGTGGCTTACGCTCGAGCGCGAGCCGATGCGCCTTGGCCTGCTCAAGGACGGCGACTGGATCGGCATTCTCACCATGACGATCGGGCTTTCCGCGCTCCAGACTCTTCTCGAGGAAGGCAACAAGGATGATTGGTTCGGCTCGCCCTTCATCGTGCGCCTAGCGGCGATCGCGACTGTATTTCTCCTCGCATTCATCTGGATCGAGCTCAAAATATCAAAGCCGCTCGTCGATCTGCGTCTGCTCCGCAACCGCAATTTCGGCATTGGCACGGCATCGAACGTGCTCGTCGGTTTCGCGCTTTTCGGCTCGGTCTACGTCCTGCCGCAATATCTCGCCCAGGTCCAAGGCTATAATGCAGAGCAGATCGGTGAGGTTCTTGCCTGGACAGGCCTGCCGCAGCTCATCCTTATTCCGTTCGTACCGCGGCTGATGAAGATCTTCGACGTGCGCTACATCGGCTTCGTCGGGATCGGGCTTTTCGCTCTGAGCTGCTTCATGAATACGACGATGTCGCTCGATTATTCGGGAGACCAGTTCTTCCTGCCGAATATAGTCCGCGCGGTCGGCCAAGCCCTGGTGATCACGCCGCTAACGGCGATCGCGACGCGCGACATTACGCCGAAAGATGCCGCGAACGCCTCCGGTCTCTACAACATGCTGCGCAATCTCGGCGGCGCCGTCGGCACGGCCGCGCTCGAGACGATCATCACCAAGCGCGAGCAATTTCATTCGAACATCATCGGCCAGTCGATCAATCTCTCGCGCGATGAAGTGCGCGAGCGGATCAGCAGGATGACCGGCTACTTTCTGTCGCATGGCGTCTCCGATCTGGCCGCGGCCCGACATCAGGCAATCGCGGCGCTCGGCACTATCGTCAGGCGCCAATCGCTCGTCATGGGATTCAGCGATACCTTCGCCGTCATCGGCGTGATGCTGGCAATTGCCGCTGTCCTTCTGCTCTTCGCGCGAAAGGGAAGTGCGAGCGCGGCCGGCGCGCATTGAGACACGAAGCTGCGATTGGCAGCACATCGGATAATGCGAGCGGGACCGCGGACCGCGGCTGCCCGAGTTTCGTTGTGCGCGGATCGCATGAACTCTCGGCTTGGATTCGGCAGCGGCACCGATCAATGTCTCCTCCGGATCACGATCTTGCTATGGACATTGTTCGGTCTTGAACAGCGCCGATTGACTGCGCATAAGGGCAGCTCGGGCCTGCGCAACCGGCTCAATTCGTGTCGATTTCGGCCGGGGTGCGCCGGTCCGAAAACCGGGGCATGCCTTGAGACGCACCGCCTTCGAGGTCGCTGTCGCATCCGGATCCGGCTGCGGCGCGTGATCGGGATTCCTTTAGCCCGATGCCAGGAGTATTCTGATGTGGATCGTCCGCCTCGCGCTCGATCGACCTTACACTTTTATCGTTGCGGCGCTGCTGATCCTCATTCTCAGCCCAATGGTGATTCTGGACACGCCGACCGACATCTTCCCGAACATCAACATACCCGTCATCGCAGTCGTGTGGACCTATACCGGCCTCAATCCGGAGGAGATGGAAGGCCGTCTGACGACGTCCTATGAACGTACCTTGACCGCGCTCGTCGACAATATCCAACATATCGAATCGACGAGCTACAATGGCTTGGCGCTCGTCAAAATCTTCCTGCAGCCGAATGCCAGCCTCGACACCGCGAACGCGCAAGTCACCGCCGCATCGCAACTGGCCTTGCATCAGATGCCGCCGGGCACCCAGCCGCCGGAGGTGCTCAATTTCAGCGCCTCGAGCGTGCCGATCTTGCAGCTCGGCCTCGCCGGCCCCGGCATGTCGGAGCAGGAGCTCAATGATCTCGCGCTGAACTTCGTGCGCACGCAGCTCGTGACGGTGCCGGGCGCCGTCTTGCCCTATCCTTATGGCGGCAAGCAGCGCGAGATGATGATCAGCCTCAATCCGAGATTGCTGCAGGCCAAGGGCCTGTCGCCGGCCGACGTGCTCAATGCCGTCTCGCGCCAATATTTGATCCTGCCGTCCGGCACCGTGAAAATCTCGCAATTTGAGTACGATGTTCATGTGAACGGCACGACGACGACGGTGGACCAGCTCAACGACCTGCCGATCAAGAACGTCGGGAACGCGACGATCTATCTGCGCGATGTGGCGACCGTGAGTAATAGTTTCGCGCCGCAAACCAATGTCGTGCGTCAGAATGGCCGGCGCGGCGTGTTGATCACAGTCATCAAATCGGGGGACGCCTCGACGATCAGCGTCGTCGATGGCATTCGCGCCATGCTGCCGCGGATCGCCCAGATGCTGCCGCCGCAATTGCAGATCCATCCGCTCGCCGACCAGTCGATCTTCGTCAAAGGCGCCATTGCGAGCGTGGTGCGCGAAGCGGTGATTGCCGCGGCGCTGACCGCATTGATGATCCTGATCTTCCTCGGCAGTTGGCGCAGCACCCTCATCATAGCGGTCTCGATTCCGCTTTCGATCCTGACTTCGATCATGGTGCTGAGCTTTCTCGGCCAGACGATCAATATCATGACCTTGGGAGGGCTCGCGCTCGCGGTCGGCATTCTGGTCGATGACGCGACGGTGACGATCGAGAATATGGAGCGCCATCTGGAGGAAGGCCATCCGCTGCATGAGGCGATCCTGACCGGAGCCTCGCAGATCGCCGTGCCGGCTCTGGTCTCGACCCTGTCGATCTGCATCGTCTTCGTGCCGATGTTCCTCCTCGGCGGCGTCGCGCGCTATCTCTTCGTGCCGCTCGCCGAAGCGGTCGTTTTCGCAATGCTCGCTTCTTATGTGCTCTCGCGCACTTTGGTGCCGACGATGGCCATGTATCTGCTGCGCGCCAGGGCGCATGGGGCTGCAGGTTCCCGCAACCCGTTCGTCCGTCTACAGCGCGCGTTCGAGCGCCGATTCGAGAGGCTGCGTTCCGCCTATCATGACGCACTGACCTTTCTGGTCCATCGCCGTGCGCTTTTCGTTCCAAGCTTCCTCATCGGCTGCCTCGCGATTTTCGCCCTGACGCCCTGGCTCGGACAGAATTTCTTCCCGGATACCGATAGCGGACAATTCATTCTGCATATGCGGGCCAAGACCGGCACGCGCATCGAAGAGACCGCGCGGCTCGCCGACCTTGTCGAGGCCAAAATCCGCGCGGTCATTCCGCCCGCGGAAATGGGCGCGATCCTCGATAATATCGGCCTGCCCTATAGCGGCATCAATCTGACGCACATGTCCTCCGGCACAATCGGCGCGGCGGACGCCGACATCATGGTATCTCTGAACGAAAATCATCGGCCGACGAACGCGTATATCAAGGAAATCCGCCCGATCCTGGCGCGTGCCTTTCCGGGCGTCACGTTCTACACTTTGCCCGCCGACATGATCACACAGATTTTGAATTTCGGCTTGCCGGCGCCCATCGACATCCAGATCAGCGGCGCCGACGTGAACGCCAATCGCGTCGTGGCGGACCGGATTCTCGAACAGATCCGCGCCGTCACCGGCATCGTCGACGCGCGCATCCAGCAGGATTTCGACTATCCGATCCTCGAGGTCAACGTCGATCGCACAAAGGCGCAGCAGAATGGACTGACCGAGGACGACGTCGCGAGCAGTGTGCTCGATACGCTCTCCGGCTCTTTCCAAACGGCACCGATGTTCTTCCTCAATCGTAAGAATGGCGTGAATTACAATCTCGCGGTCCAGGCGCCGCAATATGACATCCAATCTTTGCAGGATTTGCAAAATCTTCCGATTACCGCGCCAAGCGCGCGGGCGCCGGCGATTCTCGCCGATGTCGCCAAAATCGGCCGCGCGCAGGAAATGGCCGCTGTCGACCACTATAATATCAGGCGCGTGATCGACATCTATGCCAACGTTCAGGGACGCGATCTCGGCGCGGCCGGCCGGGAGATCACGCGCATTGTCGATGCCAACCGGCATTTCTTGCCGCGCGGCAGTTTCGTTACGGTCCGCGGACAGCTCGAGACCATGCAGGGGGCCTATATCGGCCTCTTCGGCGGCCTCGCCTTTTCGATCCTGTTCGTCTATCTGCTGATCGTCGTCAATTTTCAGTCCTGGTTTGACGCCTTTATCATCATCACCGCGCTGCCCGCCGCGTTGGCGGGGATCGTCCTCTTCCTCTTCTTCACCGGCACGACGCTCAGCGTGCCGGCGCTGATGGGCGCAATCATGTGCATGGGCGTTGCGACCGCGAATTCTATTCTGGTGATCGCCTTCGCCCGTGAACGGCTGGCCGAACATGGCGATGCGGTGCGCGCCGCGATCGATGCCGGCTTCACCCGCTTCCGGCCCGTCTTGATGACGGCACTGGCGATGATCATCGGCATGATCCCCATGGCGCTCGGCCTCGGCGAAGGCGGCGAGCAGAACGCTCCGCTCGGGCGCGCGGTCATCGGCGGCTTGCTGCTGGCGACCGTCGCCACATTGATCTTCGTCCCCGCGGTCTTTGCGCTTCTGCGTTCCGGAAAGCAGCCGGAAGAGGCGGTTACCGGCGCGCCTGCGCCACAGGGAGCGTGACGAATGCTCGAGACGCCCAATCCAATGGTGAGCAATCCGCCGGACGGGGACGAGCCGCAGATGCGGCGCCCGAGGCGGGTGTTCCTGGTGCTCGCGGTTGGCGCCCTCTTGCTTGCGGCCGGAATTTATTTCGGCATCCGCGGCCGCACGAGTGCCGAAGCCGCCTTGGCGGTCGCCACGAAAGATGCCGCCGTGCCGATCGTCGACGTGATCAGTCCTCAAGTCAGCGCGCCCGACGACACTTTGGTTCTGCCCGGCCAGACCATGGCCTTCACCGACACGCCGATCTACGCGCGCACGAACGGCTATCTCACGCATTGGTATTTCGATATCGGCTCGGAGGTCAAAAAAGGCCAATTGCTCGCCGAGATCGAAACGCCGGAACTCGATCAGCAATTGCGCCAGGCGCGCGCCGATCTGACGACGGCCCAAGCCAATGCAAAATTGGCCGGCATTACCGCTCATCGCACCGCTGAGCTTCTGAAGTCGGATTCCGTCTCGACTCAGGAACGCGACAATGCCGCAGGCACTTACGCGGCCGACCAGGCGATCGTCGCTTCGCGCGAAGCCGAAGTCGCCAGGCTCTTGGAGTTGCAATCTTATGAGAAGGTCTATGCACCCTTCGATGGAGTCATCACGGCGCGCAACACCGACGTCGGCGATCTGATCAATGCGGGAGCCGGCACGCCGAATACCGAGCTCTTCCGCATCGAGGCGATCGACAAGCTGCGCGTCTATGTCGCCGTGCCGGAAGCCTATGCGCCGTTGATCCGCATCGGCGCGACGCCGGCCGTGACGCTCGACGAATATCCCGGCCAAATCTTCCACGGGACATTGGCGCGCACCGACCGCGCGATCAATCAGGCCTCGCGTACTTTGCTGGTCGAGGTCGACATTGATAATTCCGCCGGCAAGCTGCTTCCCGGCGCTTACACCTTCGTGCATTTCACATTGCCGGGGCGGAAGGAAACGGTCACCATTCCAGCCAATACGCTGCTGTTTCGCAGCGAGGGATTGCGGGTCGGCGTCGTACGCGACGGCAAGGTGGAACTCGTTCCCATTGCGATCGGGCGCGACTATGGCGACAAGGTCGAGGTGATTTCCGGCCTCACCCATAGGGACGAGGTCATCCTCAACCCGTCCGATTCGCTCATCAGCGGCACCTCGGTTCGGGTCAATAGCGGCAAGCCGGCCGGAGCCGCCTGATGCGTTCTGGGTTCTGTTGGTTTTCTGCGAGCCTCGGTCTGCTGCTCGGCGGCTGCATGGTCGGGCCGGATTATCACACGCCGTCCGTCCCGCTGAGCGACCGTTTCAAGGAGGCGACGCCTGCAGATTATAAGGCCGCCGGCACATGGCGGATCGCGCAGCCGAGCGACGGCCTCGAACGCGGCAGATGGTGGGAGATCTTCGGCGATGCCGAGCTCGACAAGCTGGAGGACGAGCTCGGCGAAGCCAACCAGACGCTAAAAGAGGCCGAGGCGCATTTCCGTGAAGCGCGCGCGCTCATCCGCTATCAGGGCGCTGCCCAATATCCTTCGATCGACGTCAGCCCAAGTGCGGCCTCGGTGCGCGATTCTGCCCATCAGCCCTATTTTCAAATTCCCAATCCCCCGCCGGAAGGCGACTTCCAACTGCCTTTCGATCTGAACTATGAGATCGATCTCTGGGGCCGCATCCGGCGCCAGGTCGAGGCGGCGCGCGAAGAGGCGCAAGCCTCCGCCGCCGATTTGGCAACGGTGAGCTTGAGCCTTCATGCCGAACTGGCGCTCGACTATATCGAACTGCGCGCCGCCGATGCGCAGCAGCGGCTGCTCGACGATACGGTCAAGGCCTATACGAAAGCGCTGCACCTGACGGTGAACCGGCATTCGGGCGGGTTTGCGCCGGAAGCCGACGTCGAGCAAGCGCAGACGCAGCTCGATACGGCGCGCGTGCAAGACACCGACATCGGCGTGATGCGCGCGCAATATGAGCATGCGATTGCCGTGCTGATCGGCGAGTCGCCCGCCGCCGTTTCGCTTGCACCCGCGCCCCTCAACCTCAAGCCCCAGTCGATCCCCCCGAGCATTCCTTCCGAGCTGCTGCAACGCCGGCCCGATATCGCCGCCGCCGAACGGCGCGTTGCCGAAGCCAATCAGCAGATCGGCATCGCGCAGGCTGCCTTCTATCCTTCTGTTAATCTCGCAGCGCTCGCGGGCTTTCAGGGGACGAGCCCGGTGAATTGGTTCGGCTGGCCGAGCCTCTTCTGGGCTGTCGGCACGACGATGACGCAACCGATCTTCGATGGCGGTCGAATCCGCGCGCAATCGGATGCGACACGCGCCGCTTACGATGCCGAGGTCGCCTTTTATCGCCAGACAACGCTCACCGCTTTTCAGCAGGTGGAAGACAATCTCGCTGCCCTGCGAATCCTCGCCGCCGAGGCGCAACAACAGCGCGACGCCGTGAAATCGGCAGACCGATCGCTGCGTACTTTCACTAATCTCTATGTGGGCGGCGAGGTTGCCTATTTGCAGGTCATTACCGCGCAGACGGCTCTACTGACCAACCAGCGCAACGACGTCGACGTCGAGCGCCGTCGCATCGAGGCCGACATTCGACTCATCAAAGCGCTCGGCGGCGGCTGGGATATCGCCGAATTGCCGCAGCTCGACCAGCATGGCATTCCGCCCGGCGCATTCGTGCCGCTCGGACAATAAGAGACCGGCTGGATCGCTTTCCGCGATCCCGCTCGGCCGGCGCGCGACTTACTGCGACGCGGGAACGGTCGGGCCTGCCGTTGTCGGAACGGCGGCCGACGGGCTGGTGCGCGCCACGATCGAAAAGACGAAGGGAATATCGCCCGGACCGCCATCGACCACAAGCTCGACTTTGTCGGGCAGATCGTTCGGGTTCTTCGGGTCATCGACTCTGAACCGTAAATGATAGGGGGTCTTGAGCAGTGCGACCTCTTCTCCCCCGTCCGCCGAATCGGAATTGAAGGCCTCTTCGCTATAGGGGCTTGCGGAACGCACGAGGCCCTCGCCTTCGGAATCCGCTTCTATCCTCAGCGTCACGATTTGCAGGCCTGTTCGATCTCCGGCGAGACTGCGGCGTACGAATTGAACCCGGTCGGATTGAGCGCGAAAAGCAGGGACCGCTTTGTCGCCCTGATGGATCGATAAAGGCACCGCTTCGCCGAAATCCGCCGACAGACGCGCGCTCGCCCGCATCCATTGATCGGCTGTCATCATATTGGCCTCGCCGCTCCAGGCGGTGCCGATGAGCCGGGTCACGAAAGGCAGAACAGTCATAATGAAAAGACCCGTTATGAACAGCCCGGCCAACACCTCGATGAGGGTGAAGCCGGCGCGCGGATCAGTTCTGCGGGAAATCGAGCTTGATCGACTCATATTCATAGACGCGTCCGGAGGGGCCGGTAACATTGATTGTGATCGCCTTCAGATCGCCTTGCAGCGGTTTCTGCGAAGAATCATCGCCCTGTGCCGTGATCGCGGGCGGTGCGGGCGGCAGAGTCGAGTCGAGCTTCTCGATCGTAATAGTGTCCAGTTCGGTCGCATATTGAAAATCTCCGGCCGTGCCCGCGTCGGACGAGGTGCCATCGCGAAACTGCGCGGCAACTTCCTTGGCGAGCGCAAGAGCCCATGCGGTCTCCGCCGGAACGCGCGCGCGGCTCCAGGCCGTTTCGAACCCGCGCGTCAGAACGACGAGGAACAAGAGCGCCAGCCCGAGCGCAACAAGAACCTCGATCAGCATAAAGCCCGAGTCCCCTCGGGCCCTAGCCTTTGAGCATATCGACATAGCCGGTCGCCCAATTGACACGCAGCCGAAAGACCTCCTCGCCTCGCGCAAAACGAAGGACCCCGCCGCAATTTGTTCCGTCCGGATGGAAGGTGATTTCCGTCACGTCGCCGTCGGAAGTACATCCGCCACCGCTCGTGACACTGAGCGCGACGTCAGCCGGCAGATGGACGGATCTGTGGCCGAACCGGATCACCCGTTGCTCGGCGTCGAAGGTGGCGGTCTCGTCGTCGTTTTCCGCAATCGCCACTGTGCGCGCGTCGCGCAAGAGCGAAGCCGTATTGGCAAGCAGGAGATGCATGCGGGCCGATACCGTATATTCCGCGATCATCGGCAGGACGAGCGCGATCATGAGCGCCATGATCGCGGTCGCCGCCACGAGATCGATCAGAACGAAGCCGGCGCGCGGATCGCGTCTACCAGCTCTTGATTTCGGATTTTCCGCCATCGCCACTATGTGCGCCCGCCGACACAATCTCGTAAGCGCGCCCATTGTCGCCCGGTGCGCGATAGAGATAAGGGTTATTCCAGGGATCGCGCGGCACGGCGCCGCCTTTCAGATAAGGACCATTCCAGGAAGAAGAATCATCGTCCGAGGGCCTGATGGCAAGAGCGGCGAGCCCTTCGCTCGTCGTCGGATAGCGGCCCTCGTCGAGATAGAAGAGATCGAGCGCGTTCTTGAAGCTCTCGATCTGGATATGGGCGGTCTTGACCTTCGCATCCGACAGGATCCCGAGGACTCGCGGAGCGACAAGCCCGACGAGCAGGCCGATGATGGCCAATACGACCAGCATTTCGACCAAGGTGAATCCCGCCGCAGCGGCCGCCACGCGCCGCGTCCGCCCGCGAAGATCTCTCAATGTGACGGAGTTCTGCATCTTCCTACTCCCTGTCCAAAGGCTCCTCATAACGCAAGGTCGTTCACGCTCAGGATTGACATCATGACGGCGACCATCATGGTGCCGATCATCCCTGCGATGAACAAAATGGCGATCGGCCCGACGAAGGCCGTCACCTGCTCCAGCCTCTTTTCGAGCTTGTCCATATAGAGCTGGCCGGCTTCGCCCGCCGTGCGCGCCAGCTCGCCGGTCTCCTCGCCGATCTTCAGCATACGAACCGCGAGCGCCGGCAACATATCGACCGAGGTCAGACCTTGATTCAGGCGTCCGCCTTGGCGCACGACGTCGATGACCTTGGCGAAATCCGCTTTGGCTTCCGCTCCCACCAGATTTTCAATGACCCGCAGAGCCTCGATCAGCGGCACGCCCTGCGCGAGCAAGATCGAAAGATTCGAAAGGAGAAGCGCAGAGCGCCGCATCACGAAAAGCGAGCCGATGACCGGAAGCTGCGCGAAACCCCGCATCAATGCGCCGCGCATGATGGGCATCCGCCAGGCCACGAGACCGAGGGCGAGTGTGGCGATCCCGCCGATCATCAATGCCGTCTGATTGGCGACAAGCCAATCCGAGGTTCCGAACACAAAGGAGACGAGTCCGTTGGGCGCGTGGTTCTGGTCGGCGAAGAGGCTCGAGAACTGCGGAATGACGTGCAGCATGAAAAAGAGCAGCACCAGCGTCGCGGCGCAGATCAGAAACAGCGGATAGCGCAGCGCATTGGTCACCTTGTCGATCAGCGCGTGATTGCGTTCGCGCTCGGTTGCCAGCGCACGGAAGACCTTGTCGAGTTCGCCGGTGGCTTCCGCCACCCGTGCCATTGCGACAATATCGGGGGTGAAGATCTCATGCTGCTTTTCCAGAGCGTGATGAAAGCTCGATCCCGCGACAATGTCCCGGCGCAGCGAGCGCACCGCCTCGGCGAGACGCGAATCGACGTCCTGTGCCGCGAGATCGAGCGCCTCGACGAGCGGAAGTCCGCTGCGCACGATCAAGGAGAGCTCTCGCAGGAACGAGGTGACGACACGCGGCGCGATTCGCCCGCGCAATGAAAAGCCGCTCTTCGAGTCTTTGATGATCTGCGTCGAGACGACAATGAGACCCTGCCGCTCGAGCTCGTGCGCGAAACCCATGGCATCGTCGACCTCGCGCTCCTGCGTGATACAGGAGCCGTCCAGTGCCATGGTCGTATATTTTAGACGCGGCATGGCGGCGCTCAGCGGAAGGACGCGACGCGGAAGACTTCGTCGACAGTGGTGAGACCGGCGAGACATTTCTCGCGCCCGTCTTCCATCATCGTCGTCATGCCCTCCGCGCGGGCCTGTTTCTCGATCGCAGCATCGTCGGCGCCGGCGAGGATGAGCTTGCGTACGCCTTCGGTAACTTCCAGGACTTCGAAAATGGCACGGCGGCCGCGGTAGCCGCTATGGCCGCAGCGTTCGCAGCCATTCGCGGCGTGAAGGCGCGTTCCGGGCTTGATGTCGAGCGCGATCAACCGCGGATCGGCATCGAGCTCTTGCGAGCCTACGGCATAGCCGCGTTTGCAGTCCGGACAAAGCACACGCAGCAATCTCTGTCCGAGGATCACGGTCAGAGTGGAGGCAATGAGATAGGGTTCGACGCCGATATCGACGAGCCGGGTGATCGCGGCCGCCGCCGTATTGGTATGCAAGGTGGTCATCACGAGATGCCCGGTCAGCGCGGCCTGGATGGCGATTTTCGCCGTTTCCGAGTCGCGAATCTCGCCGACCATGATGACGTCCGGATCCTGGCGGAGAAAGGCGCGCAGCGCCGACGCGAACGTCAGGCCCACTGCGGGCCGCACTTGCGATTGGCTCACTCCGCCGATCTGATATTCGACCGGATCCTCGATCGTCAGGACCTTGCGCGTCGCGTGATCGAGGCTGCCGAGCGCGCCGGCGAGCGTCGTCGTCTTTCCGCTGCCGGTCGGGCCCGTGACAATCAGCATTCCATGCGGCAGATTGAGCGCGCGTTTGAGCAAGGCTTCGTCGCGGCGATTGAAGCCCAATTGATCGAAATCGACTGCTTTGGTGCTGCGATCGAGCAGGCGCAAGATCGCCGCCTCGCCATGCGTCGTCGGCATCGTCGCCACGCGGAGATCGAAATCGCGGTTGCGGACCTTGATCCGCATGCGCCCATCCTGCGGGATGCGCCGTTCGGCGATATTCAAGCTCGACAAGATTTTCACGCGCGAGACGAGAGCCCGGGCCGCGACATTTCCGGTCCGCGGCGGCGGGAGCGTGCGCAACATGCCGTCGACGCGAATGCGGATCTGCGCTTCGGTACCGAGCGGCTCTATATGGATGTCGGTGGCACGCATGCCGATCGCACGATCGAAGACCTCATCGAGAAAGCGTACGACCGGCGCGCCGCTCGCGAGGTCGCGAAGCGAATTGACGTCTTCCTCGCTGCCCGACTCGCTCGCGGCCGGCGCCTGATTCTCGCTGGCCTCGTGCTCCGCATGCGCAAGAGAATCGAGCATGAGCTCGATTTCCTCCGCTTTCGCCAGGCGCAGCTCGACCGGTGGCGGCAAGGTCAGAAGGATGGCGTTGATCGCGTCACGCCGCGATGGGTCGGCCAAGGCCAGGCGCACTTGCCCGTTTGCGGCGCGATAGGGATAAAGCCCCGCTTCGCGCAGAAAAACGGGCGAATATTCGTGCGCCAGCGATGTGGCATTGCGCAAAGCTTCCAGCTCGACCCGCGCCAGACCTTCCGCCGCCGGCGTCTCTCTCTCCAAAATGTCTTCCGATGTTCTACTCATGCTCGACTCACACGCTTTACTCGGATCCGTTCTGGAGAAGGGCGGATTGGCGCGTCCACTTGGCTTTGGGCGCGGGGGCAGCGGCATCAGGCACGCCCGGCGGGCTTGCGGCGTTCGGCACGCCCGGTGGGCTCGCGGGATTCGGTATGCCTGGCGGGCTTGCGGGATTCGGTATGCCCGGCGGGCTCGCTGCATTCGGTACGCCCGGCGGGACCGCGGCGTTCGGCGCGCTCGCTACGGTCGGCGCCGGGAACGAGAGCGTGAAGAAACGGCGCGCCCGCCGGAACATGACGTTGCGCGGCGCGATCGAGATCACGATCCAGCCGTCGATATTGTCGCCGAGTGAGAGGTGGATCGGCTTGTGGTCGTTTGCCTCTTCGACGATCACGGCCTGTTGGTCGTCGCCGAAGATTACGCCGACCAGCGTGAGGGAGGGCGGCAGAACGGGAGCGGGCGGAGGTGCGACCGGCACGATAGTCTGAACAGCCTCGACCTTCGGAGGGGGACGGCGCGTCGGCGAGAACAATGGCCGATCGCGCGTTTGATGCAGATCTTCGAGACGCAAGTCGCGCGCATGAGCAAGGCCAAAGGCACAGGAAACGAGCAAAAGCGCAGCCAGACATCGGCTTGCGTTAAAGAAAAGGGATCGTTTCATTTTCGCATCCCTTTCTGGTTCGGATCGTGCCAATAGGCGGCCAGCGTCAAGTTCGCCTGCAGCGTCGGGTCGGAATCGATAACGCCGCGCTGCGCGTCGCCTTTCGGCTCCATGTTGAGCTCTTCGACGAAGATCATCGGCGCACTCGTCTCCAAGCGGAAGAGCAAGGCTTGCACGGTCGCGATCTTGCCTTCGATGACCGCCTTGATCTCGATTTTTTTGCCGGCGCTTTGAGCGTCGTGATTGATTCCGGCATGGCTCGAGAGCACGACCCCCTGCTCGGCCACCGTGTCCCGACGCAGTTCATCGTCGAGCTGGGCTGCGGCAAGCGTTTCGGTCACCGCCGAGAAAAACGGATCGCGATGGCTTAAGGCCGCATCGGCGGCGAGTTCCGTCCTGCCGATGTGGCTGCGCCGCTCGAGCGCTGTGAGAAGATCGCGCCTTGCCTCGTAGTTCGTCTGCATCGTCGCCAGCGCGTCGCTCGAAATCCAATTGGCGCCGAGCGCCACGACATAGATGAGCCCGAGCAGCATCACGGCGCAAGCCGTCTTGCCGATCTGCCGATTGCCGGCCTTGCGCAGGCCGCTGAAATCGATCCGGGGGAGACGGGACCGTTTCATCGCAGACCTGCCCGCGGCGCGACCCGCATCGCAAGATGGAATCTATTTGCGCTTCCGTCTTCGAGGCGCGTGGTGGCCGCCGCAAAGTTTACATCGACAAAGCGCTTCGAGCCCTCGAGCGCCGGTACGAGATCGGAGGTCTGGGTCGAAACGCCGGATATATGAAGCTCGTCGCCGACAAGCTGGAAGGACAGGAGATAGGCGTCATCCGGCAACGCCGCGCTCATCGCCTCGAGTGTCTCGACCGCGCGAGGCCTGGCCTTGCGCATGGCCGCGAGGCTCTCGCCGGTGAAGCCGGCGGATTTCTCGGTATGCGCCGTCGCCAGCGCCTCCCTTTGATCCTCGATTTGCGCGTCGATATCGGCGGTGTTGGATTGAAGCGAGGTGATCTGCCAGGAGAGCAGGACCAGTCTCGCCGCGATCAGAAAGAAGGAACAGAGGACGAAGGTCTGCACCATGCGCCTTATGCGCATTTGGCGAGATTTCTGCTCGGTGACCGGTACGATGATCGGATCGGGAGAGTCGGGCCGATAGAGAAGCAGACGCAGCCGAACGGGATTGAGTTCGCTGAGGCTCCCCACGACTTCGGCAATCAGGCGCCGCGCGACGACGTGAATGGAGACTGCGAGCTTGGGCGGCTTTCCCGGCAGGCGCGTTGTGGCGACGCCGAAATAAGTATCGGCGGCCTTCCAAGGCGTGACCCGTTCGATCTGATGGCGCGCGAAAGCCTCGACGAAGGGGGCGCTTTCCGCCGAGATCTGATTGAGATCGCGGCGAAGCACGAGCGATTCGGGCACGACGATGTCGATCGGAACGCCCTTGAGTTTCTGGCGCGCATCGGCCGGCTCGATCTGCGGAGGACGCACCTGCGCGAGTTCCTTGCCCGAGGCGTCGCGCAGAGACGCCGGCTTCGTATCGAGCAGGAGCCGGATCGTGCGGCGCGTGCGCATATGATCCGCGCAGGCGATGACAGCCTCGGTCAGCCCGTCGAGGAACCAGCTCCAAATGGCCTTGATCTTCTCCACCTCAGTCCCGATCCTCGGTTAGAGAGCCTCCCAGGCGATGACCTTCACATCGTCACCTTGCTTCTGCGGCGGAACGACGACCATCTGATAACGGCGCTCGGCACGATTTGAGAGATCGACACGCACTGTAGCACGAAACGCCTTCGCCGGGGTGAAATCGACATAGCCGCGCGCCCCGAGCGGAATGAGCAGCAGGGCGTCGGTCTCGGTCGCAAAGCCATGCGCGCGTTCCCGCATGAAATCATCGGCGCGCGACTTGTCTCCGTCGAACACGGCGGCCATGACGACACCGCCGGCTAAAGTCGGATCGATCTTGCCCGAAGGATTGGCTACCGTAAGATAAGGTGCGACTTTGGCGAGATCTTCGCCGTTCATGCCCCAGACGTCGGCGATTTGCGCCTCGTTATCGATCCGCGCCTGCGACGCGTTCGGCTGGACGGGCGGTGTGCTCCCTGGAGCCGAAGCCGGTTGATCGCTCGCTGCGGCCTGATCGCGAAGCGTTTTGATCCTCTGCCCGACCGCATCGGCCACCCCCGAATCGATGCCGGCCGCCTTGAACAGAGCAATAAGCAATTCCGGCTGCGCCGCATTCACATCGACCCGTGCCGTCTCCGAAACATAATTGACATAAACGTCGGCATCCTTGAGATGCGCCACGAAAGAGCCGCCGCGCTTGGCATTGGGATCGCGCGACAGGACCGCCTGCGCGACAAGATCGGCCGCGGTGCGTCCGAGCTCATCGGCACGCGCGACATTCGAATAGGCGGCCGCCGAGAAGAGATAGCTCGAGGACATCCGGAGGACGCCGGCGAGCAGGCTCGCCAGCAGCGCGGCAAAGACCAGAACCGCGACGAGAATGAAACCGCGCTCGCGTGGTCTCTCGCTTATCCGGGGATCGCAGGCCATGGCCAAAATCTCTCGGCGATGGGCGCGCTCACGAGAATGATCCACGCGGCGGGGGCGAGAAAAGCGCCGAAGGGAATGGCGCTCCCCAAAACCTCCGTGCGCCGAATGAGCCGATATGCTGCAACGAGCGCAAGCGCCGCGAAAGTTGCGAGCTCGAAGGCGAGGAGAAGCTCGTAAGGACCGAGCCAGAACGCGATGGCGCCGGCGAGCTTCACGTCGCCAAAGCCCAATCCCTCGTGTCCGCTGATCCGCTCGTATGCCCAGCCGATCGTCCAGAGAAGGCCGGACGTCGCGGCGGCCCGAAGCACGGCTTCGCCGATGAGGCCGAAAGCCGCGCCGGTGAAACCGTGCATCGTCAGGAGACGCAGCAGCGCCAGGAGGACGATGGCGCCGCTCGTCCAATCGGGAATGAGCTGATCGGCGATGTCGGATCGAACGATGACGAGTGTGACGAACCACCAGGCCGCGACCAGGAGCGCGACCCGCGGCTCGAAGGCGCAAAAGGCAACAAATCCGCCCGCCGCCAGAACGAGCCCGTCTTCCAGCTGCCGGCGCCGCAGTGCCGGGCTAAGCGAAGCGCTCCGCGACAGCTCGTTGGCAGGCATGGCTCACCGCTTCCGGTACGGTTCGACGAGTTCTGGCTGCATGGATTGCAGCCGGTTACGGAATTCTTCGGAGACCTGCTCCGAATCATAGGCATTATTGATGATGCGCGGGCGAATGAAGATGATGAGCTCGTCGCGCTGGATATTGGTGTCGTGATTGGTCAGGAACTGATTGAAGAATTGGAGATCGGTGAGCCCCGGAAGCCCGGCGCGGGTCGTGTTGCGCTGGTCCTGAATAAGTCCGGCGAGCAACACGGTCTGTCCGCTCGGGACCGAGACGCTGCTGCGGACGCGGCGCTGCGAAATCGTCGGCGTCAAGTTCGGATTGCTCGCCGTTCCCGGATTCGTCACCGAGCTGATCTCTTGCTCGATCTGCAGTGAAACGACGCCGTCGGCGTTGACGCTCGGCAGAACGTTCAAGATGATCCCGGTGTTCACGTAATTGACGCTGTTGACGACGGGGGCACCTGCGGTCAGCGTCGAGACGGCCTGCTGAGCGAGGACCGGAACCTGATCGCCGACTTCGAGCGTCGCCGGCTGGCGGTCGGCGACGACGAGAGACGGCGAGGAAAGAACCTTGACGTTGGTGATGTTCGAGAGCGCGTTGATGATGACGCGCGGATCGGCGACCGCACCGGCGAGAAGATTGACGCCCGGATTGACCATCGTGAGCGGCGTCGCTTGCGCCTGCGCACCATTGAGGAAAGACAGGGCCGTGCTGCCGCTGTTCAGATAGACCTGCACGCCGTATTGGAGATCTTTGTTGAGCGTCACTTCGGCGATCGTCACATCGATATCGACCTGCGTGGGTGCACGGTCGAGATCGCGAATGGCCCGCGTCATCGCGGCATAGGTCTGGCGGTCCGCATAGATGAAGAGCGTATTGCTCGCGACGTCCGCCGTCACGTGGACCTTGGTGCCGCCGGGCCCGGCCTGAGCGCCGCCGCCGCCGCTCGTATCCCCCGTATCCTTGTTTTCCGAGTCGAACGAAGTCTTCAACGTGCCGAAGGGGCTCGAGGAATTATCGCTGGAGGACGACGAGGTGCTCTGCGGCGCCGTTCCGGGTGTCCCGAGACCCGACGAGGTGCCGAGACCCGAAGTCATGCCGGTTCCGGAGGTGGAGCCGGATGAGAAAGGCGACGATGCGGCCGAGGTCGGTCCGTTGCTCTGTCCGCCGGGCGCGAGCTGATCTTTGTCGCTCTGCCCTTTCACTTCGCCCGTCCCTCCGCCGAACATGCTGTTCAGCACGGCGGCGACGGTCTTGGCCTGGGCATATTGCAGATGATAGGGCTGGATGCTGAATGCAGAATAATCCTGCTGGTCGAGCCGGCGCGTCCATAGGACGACCTTGTCGATGAGCTGCTTGGTCGGCGAGACGGCGAGAACGGCGTTCATCCGCGACAGCGGCTGCATTTGCACCATGTTTTCCGAGATGCCGCCCTTGCCGGTATCGAGAATGCCGTTGAGCTCCGCAATGACCTGTTCGGGCGTCGCATATTTGAGCGGCAGGATCGCCACCGATTTCGAGCGCAGCCAATCGACGTCGACCATGCTGACGGCGTCGAGCGCCGCCTGCCGTTCGGCGGCGGTGCCTTGAACGATGACGAGATTGGCGAGCGGATCGAGCTTCACCGAGCCGGCGCGGCTGCCGTATTCCTGCAGGAGATGCGAGATCGCATCGGCGGTGATGTATTTCGCCCCGATGACCGTGACGCCGTAACCTTCGCCGACGGCCTGATATTCGGCATGCCGCAGACCGCCGGGATCGGCGGTCGGGGCGATACGATAATCGCCGTCTTCCTTGATGACCGAGGCATTCGCCGAAAGCAGCGCCGCCTCGAGCAGAGGCACGAGCCGCGAGCGCGGGATCGGAACGGAAGAGGCAAGACTGATCTGGCCGCTCACCCGCGGATCGATGATGTAATTCGCCTTGAGAATGTCGCCGAAGATCGTCTTGCAGACGGTCGCAATATCGGCATTCTCGAAATTGAGCTGATAGGAATCGTTGGGCCCTTCCTTGACCGGCGGTTCGCTCCCGTCGGGGGCATTGGTGGTGTTGGGCTCATCCGTTCCTACATAGACGACGCCGCGCGTGCCGGTACTTGCATCGGGCCCGTAATGGCCGGACGCCATTGTCGGCGGCGGAACCCTAAGGTCGTTCGGCCCGAGCCCAGGCGCGGTGACCGTGGCGCCTGAATTGTCCGAAAAAACCCCGTCGGTGCATGCTGATAGGTTAATGGTGCAAAGTAGCGCAAGGGCGGCCAAGCCATATGCGCCGGAAGCCGTTTGCCATGCGCGTCGAACAAAGCCCGAAGGGGAGCTAGGACGCGTGGACGGCCCGGACATGGCGTACCTACTCTTCGGCAAGTTCTTGCCGGTGCAACTGATTTCGTCGTACCGAGGATCCCGCGAGCGATCTTCCATGAAATTCCGATTCGTATAATGATTTGGATATTTTCGGCCTTACGCCGGGGAGTGTGTCATGCTCGCGACACACGCAAAGTTTTGCGGGCCGGGAGATGCCCAGACCGGGCTGAAGCGTAGTGCGGTCGGATCATTCTGCGCTCCGTGGGCGGGGAGCATCGGACCGAATCCGACGCTCCCCCAACTATAACAACGGAGTCCAGCTCCCGTTACCCGATCGGCGGATTTGCTAACACCATTTGCAAATCTGTTATTCGAAGAGTTTGACGTTTGCTTGTCAGCGACGACGCTCGCGCGAATTCAGCTATGGCGCGTGTGCCTCTGCGATCCGGAATCATTCGCGACATTTCGGATGACGCTCGTGACGGCCGGGACTCCCGGCCATCCCTTTCAACGATCTTAAGTCACACGGCTCCGTTCATTGCGGCTTATAGACCAGGATTTGATCCCAGAAATCGCATTTGTGCTGAGCCGCAAACGTCTCATCCGGTATCGCTTTCAAACCAGCCGGCGTAACGTCGAAGCCGAAGATCACCGGGTTTTTCAGGGTATAGGGCGGCCAAGGCGCATTGCCTGTGCCGTTCGGATTTCCATACCACGCGAAGTTCGTCCATGCGGCGATCAACTGATCGGAGAGGACCTTCTGCTTGCCGGTGAGTACCGTGGGTATCCCTTGATCGCCGTGCCAGCCAGGAAAGAGATAGACGAGCTCCGCCGTATGATATGCGAGTGGAACATATCCTGGCATGGGCGGAAAATAAGTCACGGCGCTCCGATCCCGGAATTCATATTCGTAGACAGGCACCTGTCCCGCAATGGTCCGGGTGAAATGTCGCGTCTTGCAGGCACCGACAGCGAACGCGCCATCTGTTCCTGCCGCGTCTCCCTGGTATTCCGGCGTCGGATAATTGCTCAGCGGATATTTCGCCAGAACCTTCGCGACTGTTCCCGGCGGATAGGCCGGCGGCTGGCCGGCAGGTCCAGCGTTTCCTGAAAAGGTGGAAGTTATGAAGCTCGTAAATTGAGCTTCGCTATAAGGCTCGCGCGGATTTTCGTTGTATTCAATGACGCCGATGTCCCAGTTGAATTCATCTTCATTGCTCCCGTTCATGACGGGGACATGGTTGAAGTCGCCCGTTTGAAAGGCCGTTTCTGCGACCGGCGGCAGAATTTTGCCATCTCCGACCAAAGGAGTAAGATTGTTGATTCCAAGCGGGTGAGCTTGGATGGTCGAAGCGGGGAGCGCACGCAGGCATTTGGCAATAGCCGCATTCGAGCCGGAACCGCAGCCGACTGCTGTGGCGAATGCCTTACCGGCGGCCTCTGCGACTTGCAGCGGCACGAGCACGACCGGGGCACCGCTTTCCTGAATACCCCTCTCAAAGAGGCCGCTCGAAAGCGGAGACAAGAGATGCGCATTGACGTCATGCGAGCCTCCGGATTCGCCGAAAATCGTCACGTTGTTCGGGTCACCGCCGAATCGCGCGATATTTTGCCTGACCCACCTCAGGCCGAACTGCTGATCAAGCAGGCCGTAGTTGCTGAACAGCCCTCCGACGGCGAGCGCCGGATGCGTCAGGAATCCGAACGTGTTGAGGCGGTAATTGATCGTGACCACCACGGTGTGACCCTGAGAAGCAAGTACACTTCCATCGTACCCATTGCTCTCGCCTTCCTGATCTCCTCCGCCGTAGATGAAGAACATGACCGGCAGTTTGTCGCCCGACTTCGGATGGAGATCGGCGCTGAAGATATTGAGGTAGAGACAATCTTCATTGGTATTTGTCGGGCCCGAAAAGGGCTCGCCTGCGTGCTGCGCACAGATTGGCCCGTAATTCGTCGTTTGCAGAACGCTTGTCCATCTCGCGTGGTCTACGGGCGGGGCCCACCTGAGATTTCCGATGGGTGGCGCGGCATAGGGAATGCCGAGAAATTCGGCGACCCCGTTGACCACCATTCCCTGGATGGGACCCCTGCTTGTCGTAACGACCGGCGGCGAACTCGCGGCCGCGGGGATTGCCAGCGCTGCGGCAGCGAGCGCAAGACCAAAGCCAGCGCCAACGCCGAAGGGCGAACGCAAAACTCTTTTCATCAGACTCCTCCCTCGAGATCGCTTCATTGTGTCGAGCCGCGATCTCGAGCGAGCTTAAGGTCTGAAGCTCACGTTAGATATAAGAATCCCTTTGCTTTAGCAGATTCAATATCGAAATCTCTTCGCGCCAAAATTTGTTTCGCCTTGGGACTCGTCTCATGGCAAGCCGCGATCTCCCCGATCATGCAGGCGCTAATTCTGCATTCGAAATTGCATCGGGGTCAGCCCTGTGACGCTTTTGAATGTCTGGGTGAAGTGGCTTTGGCTGCTGAATCCGAGCAAGAACGCGATTTCGATGATCGTCTTCGATTTGTCGCGTAGCATCGCCTTCGCCCTCTCGATGCGCCGGAAGACGACGAAACGATGCGGTGGCATTCCGGTCGATTTTCTGAAGGCGACAGCAAATTGCGAGGTGGAGAGTCCCGCGCAGCTCGACAGGTCGGACAGCAAAATCCGCTTCTCGAGATTTGCATCGATGTAGGATGTGGCCGCTTTCAGGCGTCCCGCCGACAGAGCATTGATCGTGCTCTTAGCCACCGGCCCCAGTTCGGAGAGCTTGAACGCCAAAAGCGATGCCACACCGTCCGTCAAGAGCGGATCGATTGTCTCACTGCGCTTCAGGTGGGCGGCAACCTCGTGGATCAACGACCAGACGGAAGTCTGTATGGATCCCATCATCCAGGGAGAATGCAGATCGAGGATCGGAGCGTGCTCCGCCGACCAGAACGGATCGATCGACATTCTGATCTGTTCATATTCTCCCCACACTTCTCCTCGTAAAGAAATGCCGGAGTGGAAAAAATCGACGCTCCCCGCGTTGCGATCGGCGCGCGGCGCCGGTTTGCCGTCAATCGATCGACAGCGCGTAATCGCCTCCCCACTCAGCATGAAGAAGCTTTCATGCTGATCGCGAAACAATTCATATGGCGTGAATTCGTCAGTCTTGAACACTCCCCATACAAGTTCGCCGCCGGCCCAGACCACACGGCGCATCTTCTGCCCAAATCCCGTTGGTTTTCCTTCCGGCTGCCCCGCGTACATTGGTCCCGTACCTTCGCCTTATGCGCCCTCCGGCGCTCGGGATCTTAGATCGCAATCGGGCAGGCTAATTCACCGGATTGGGGAACTATATCAAAATCTTATTTTTATATAACGATCACCGCAATTCAGACGGGTGACGGCGGACCGTCACCCGCCCGTTTGCGTCCGGGCTGCCTAGTATTGATAGCCCAGGACCTTATCCCAGAAGCTGCAATCATGCTCGTTGTAGAACTGGGAATCGGTCAGCGTCGATAGCCCGCCGAGCTGTTCGGCAAGGAAGAGCCCGTTGGTCTTCTTATATTGCGGCCACGGGCTGTTCCCGTTCCCGTTCGGATTGCCCGTATAGGCGAAATTCGTCCAGGCGCCGACGAGCTGATCCGAGAGGTTCTGCTGTTTCACGTTGAGCGGATGCGCAATTCCTTGCGGCCCGCCGTGATAGAGCGGCCAATAATATTGGATGTCGCTCGTATGATAGGCGAGCGGCACGAAGCCCGGCATTTTCGGGAAGTAGAAGGGCGCGGTCTCATCGCGGAATTCATAGGTGTAGAGCGGGATCTGCTTCGCCAGGATTTGCGCGATGAAATGCGTCTGGCAGGAATAATTAGCCGCCGTTTCCTGCGCCGCCCATTGCAATTGCGGGCTCGGATAAGCGGCCAGCGGATATTGCGCCAGAACCTTCGCCGCGGTGCCCGCCGGATAGGCCGGAGGCGCATAGGTGCTGTTGAGATAGGCCTCGAATTGCGCTTCCGTGAGCGGCGTGCGCGGATTTTCGAAATATTCGACCTGAGCGAGCGCGAAATTGCCCTCGTCCTCCACATTCCCCATGATGATCGGAACGTGGTTGAATTCGCCGCTCTCATAGGCCTGGACCGCATTGGTCGGCAGAATTTGCCCGTCGCCGATGATTCCGGCGAGATAGGGACTTCCGGCGCTCTGCGTTCCGGCAAGCGATTCGACTTGCGCAGCCGTCAGGTTGCGCAGGCATTTGGCCGTCGCCGCATCGGTTCCGGAGCCGCAGCCTGCTGCAACGGCAAAAGCTATGCCCTTTTGCTCGGCAGTGGCGACCGGCGATAGCGAGGGCAGCGCGCCGCTCTCGTAGATCGCGTGTTCGAAGAGGCCCTTGGCAAGCGGCGAGAGGACTTGCGAGCCGGTATTGCGCGCGCCCGCCGACTGTCCGAGAATCGTGACGTTGTTCTTGTCGCCGCCGAAATTGCCGATATTGTCCTGCACCCATTTCAGAGCGAATTGATAATCGAGGAGGCCGTAATTGCCGAAGAGATGGCCTTCGTTGTCGATCGCGGGATGGGCGAAGAAGCCGAAGAGATTGAGACGATAGTTGAAGGTCACGACGACCGTGTGGCCCTGCACCGCGAGCTTGCTCCCGTCGTAATCATTGCTCTCGCCATCGACATCGCCCCCGCCATAGTCCCAGACCATCACGGGCAGCTTTTGCTTGTTGCCGGCATTGAGATTGGGCGTGAAAATATTCAGATAGAGGCAATCTTCGTTCGTGTTCGCCGGCCCGGCGAACACGCCGAGCGTTTCGACTTCGGCGCAATTCGGACCATAGACGGTCGCCTGAATGATATTGTTCCAGGGCGTGTGTTTGACCGGCGGCCTCCAGCGCAGATTGCCGACCGGCGGCGCCGCATAGGGAATGCCAAGAAATTCCACGGCGCCGTTCTTGATGAAGCCTTTGACCGAGCCTCGGTCGGTCTTCACGACGAGATTGGCGTTGCTGTTGTTCGCGGCCTCGGCATGGATCGGCACGCAGAGCGCACCGGCCGAAAGCGCGAGCGCAAAGGCTGCGCAAGCCGTGATTGCGAATTTTGGGAATTTTCGGCGCGAACGCGCTGGACTCTGGCTCATAAGTTTCCTCCCGCAGGAATGCTGGCCAGGCAAAACTAGGGAGGGCGCGACGATTCGGTCTTCCAGAAAATCGGATTACAAAAAATTCAGAGGCCTCGGCGCCGAATGCCGCTCAAATTCGAAATCGAACGGGCTCGCACCCTGCCGCCTCGGGCGATCGGGCCGGCGGATTCACGCCTGGGTGCGACCGGGCAGAACTTCTTCGAGCAACTTGAATTCGGCATGCGCAAATTTCAGCTCTTGGCTCCCGGCAATGCCGATCGGATTTTCCAGGAGATGCGCGGCGCGGATCTCCGCCCTATAGCGCGCCGGCGTCACGCCTTGGATGCGCCGGAAGCAATCGCTCAAATGGCTTTGGCTGCTGAACCCGACCATGAGCGCGATGTCGACGAGCGAGAGATTGGGATTGTTCAAGAGCGCCTTGGCGCGCTCGACCCGCCGCTCGATTTGGAATTGATGCGGCGACCGGCCGGTTGCTTTCTTGAACGCGGCGCAGAAATATCTCGGCGTCAGATCGACGAGATCGGAGACCTCCGAAAGGGCGATGTTTCGGTTGAGGTTGCGCTCGAAATAATCGAGGACGATCTGCAACTTGCCGTCCGAAAGCGGGGCCGGCTTGAATTGCGGCTCGGGGCAATCCAAGAAATACGCCAATTGCGTCACGAAAATCAAAGCGGCTCTCTCCAGGAACACCTGCCCGCGCGGAAAACCGTTCAGACATTCCCTGCGGATCTCGGCGACCATCGTCGCCAGCAGCCGGTCTCTCATCCAAGACGCGTCGATCCTCACGTGCTCGGCAAGCGAGCGGACCCCTTCATCCCCGGCCATCGTTCGCGGATCGATGAAGATCCACAATCCCTGCCCGGCACTGCGGCACTGCGCTTCGAATTCATGTCCCGGGGGCACGACGATGAGATCGCGCGAGAGGACGATCGGCACTTTATGCGTCGTAAGATCGCCCCCGATCAGCCAGTTCGGCTCGCAGACCGGCTCCAATGCGAAGACGATGCCGACTGCAAGATCCTGTCGCGGAAACGCGCAATGATGCAGGCTATAGGCGCATTGCGTCCGCAGACGCACGGATCCGCCGGCCCAAGAAAGCTGCGCCTCCTGGACGGTATCCACCGGCACCTCGTGCTCGCCCTGCTCCTCCATCGCTCCATCTCGTCTCGAGTTTGCGGGGAAGCGGCATTGCCGCTTCCCGCTTTTCGGCTCCCGTGCGGGCTCAATAGGTCAAGGTCGAATCCCAGAACTTGCATTGATGCGCGGCCGAGAATTGCGCGTCCGTGAAATTCGTC
>JAJPIC010000026.1 GCA_021324915.1 Beijerinckiaceae bacterium
CCCTTCGTCGAGATTGGCCGCGATTTCGACGACGACGAAGATCGGGTGCTTGATAGCTTTGCCCGGCCGTTCGCCGAGCGCTTCCTCGTCTCGCCGATCGCGATGCGCATCCGGCTCGAAAAGCTCGGGCTGCTGCACCGTGTCGTGCCGCGCCAGCGGCTTCTCACCGAAGGCTTCTGACCCTTTTTTGAGGAGACCGTAAAGTGTCAATTGAACAAGCGATCTGGCCGGGCGAAAGGCGGCGAGCCACGTTCGAGACCCGCGACTTCTATCTCGCCTGTTTCCTGCGCTGCGCCGGCTACGAGCTGCTCGACCTTCGCGCCGAGGGGCGCCGCAAGGTCTTCGTGTTCCAGGATCGGCCGAGCCGGCGCGACGACGTGGTGGCGTTCTACGGCGACGCGGCTACGGTTCGCCCGCAAGCGTTCGCCGCCACCATCAAGGACATGAAAGGGCTTCTGCACAATGGTTGAGGCACCGATTGCACCGTCATCGCAGCGCATTGCCCGCGGGCAGGTCCGCGAGGCGCTCGACCGTCTGGAAGGGTTGGTCGTCGATGGGCTCAAGCACGGCTTCTTCGATTATTCGATTGCCTGCGAGGTCGGCAACGGCGGCAAGCGCCATCTCGTGATCCGTGCCGGCAAGAGCCACAAGTTCACGATCCCCGCAGAGGAAGTGCCGCACTGACGTTAGGCGGCGATCCCTGTGACGGGGACGCCCAAGTGCAGATCATTTAGGGTCCAGCGTCATCGGTGGGAATCCGAGGCCGGAGGCCAGGAGCACGGAGCGGCGAACAGTCGGCCGTGAGGTCTTCGGATGAAGCGTCTCGACGCTGCAAACGACAATGATGCGGGCAAGCAAATCGCTCGCACCCGACAAATCTGGAAACCGCGCATCGGGCGCGACCTCACCGACGAAGACGCCCGGCAGATCGCCGAGAACGTGACCGGCTTCTTCGCGGTTCTTGCCGAGTGGTCACACGCCGAAAGGCGCGCGGCCAACGACAATAAGGCACCCTCCAAGTCGCACGACTGCGAGACGCGCCATGACCGCTGAAGCCATCGCCAAGGCCCTCGGCGGGCGCAAGGCCGGCGCCGCCTGGATGGCGCGCTGTCCGGCGCATGAGGACCGTGCGCCGAGCCTCTCGATCGCCGACGCCCGCGACGGCAAGGTGCTCATGCGCTGTCATGCCGGATGCGATCAGCAAGACGTGATCGCCGCGCTTCGGGCGCGCGGCGTCTGGCCAGATATAGACCGGGGCGCTCGCCAATCATTGCGCAAGCCCAGTCGTCAATCACCGGCCGAACCCGATTGCGACGCCCTGAAGCGAACAAAGGCGGCGCTCGCCATCTGGCAGGCCTCGCATTCAGCCGAAGGGACGCCGGTCGAAACCTATTTGCGCTCGCGCGGGCTCACGATCCCGGTTCCGCCTTCGATCCGCTTCCATGCCGGACTGAGGCATCCGTCAAGCGGCGTCTGGCCGGCGATGGTGGCGCTGGTGACGCAAGGCACCGACGGCAAGCCGATCGGCATTCACCGCACCTTTCTTGCCCGCAGCGGCAATGGGAAAGCGTCGGTCGATCCGGTGAAGATGATGCTTGGACCATGCCGCGGCGGCGCGCTGCGGCTCGGACCGCCCGACGATGGGCTGATGGTCGGTGAAGGCATCGAGACCTGCCTTGCCGCGATGCAGGCAAGCGGCCGTTCGGCTTGGGCAGCGCTTTCTACCTCGGGCCTTCGCACCCTCGATCTGCCGCACGAGGTTCGCGACGTGATCGTGCTCGCCGATGGCGACGATCCCGGCGAAGCGGCGGCACAGAGTTGCGCGTGGCGATGGAAACGCGAGGGCCGGCGCGTGCGCATCGCCCGTGCGCCGCATGGCATGGATTTCAACGATCTGCTGATGCGCCGCACACCCCGCATTGGGGAGGCCACGCGATGAGCACGCAGAATGCCGCCGCCAATGACAATCCGGTTCTCGTCGCCATCGACGCCGCCGAGGAAATCCGCGATCCGCTCGATGATCTCCTCGAACGAAGCGCAACCGACCCCGGCGCCGCGTTCGCGCCCGAAGCGCTCGAACGGCTGGCGGCGCTCAAGCACGACGATCGCGCCGCCTACGAGGTGCTGCGGGCGCAGTTGAAGAAGGCCGGATGCCGGGTGACCGCGCTCGATGAGGCCATAGCCGAGGAGAACGGCGAGGCCGGTGGACGCGGCCCGACGCAAGCCGACATTCTGATCGAACTTGCGCAGTCCGCCAAACTATTCCACGCGCCGGATGGCACAGGTTTCGCCGATCTCGACATCAACGGGCATCGTGAAACCTGGCCGATCCGCGCGAAAGGCTTTCGCCGGTGGCTCGCCCGCCGCTTCTTTGAGGCGACGGGCGGCGCGCCAAGTTCGGAAGCACTGCAATCGGCGCTGAACGTCATCGAGGCCAAGGCGCATTTCGATGCGCCCGAGCGCACCGTTCATGTTCGCGTCGGCGGGCTCGAAGGTCGCCTTTATCTCGACCTCGGCGATGAGACATGGCGGGCCGTGGAGATCGACGCCGCCGGCTGGCGGGTGATCGACGATCCGCCGGTGCGCTTCCGCCGTGCCGCCGGGATGCAGGCATTGCCGGCGCCGGTTTCCGGCGGATTGGTCGAGGTGCTGCGATCCTTCCTCAACGTGCGGTCCGATTTCGATTTCGTGCTGGTAATCGCCTGGGCGTTGGCGTGCCTGCGCAATCGCGGACCCTATCCGGTGATCGTGCTGTCGGGCGAACAGGGTTCGGCCAAGTCCACCTTTTCGGCGATCCTGCGGGCGCTGCTCGATCCGAACACCGCGCCGTTGCGGGCTTTGCCGCGTGAGGATCGCGACCTGTTCATCGCTGCCAGCAACGGCCATGTGCTCGCCTTCGACAACGTGTCGGGCCTGCCGGCGTGGATTTCCGATACGCTGTGCCGGCTCGCCACCGGCGGCGGCTTCGCGGTGCGCCAGCTCTATTCCGATCAGGACGAGGTGCTGTTCGACGCCGCGCGGCCGGTAATCCTCAACGGCATCGAGGACATCGTGACGCGGCCGGACCTCGCCGATCGCGCCTTGTTTCTGACGCTCGAACCGATCCCCGAAGAACGCCGGCGGCCCGAGCAGGAATTGTGGGCAGCCTTCGAAGCCGAGTGCCCGCGCATCCTCGGTTCACTTCTCGACGCGGCGGCGAAGGGTCTGGCGATGCTTCCGCACACTCGGCTCGACAAGCTGCCGCGCATGGCGGACTTCGCGTTGTGGGCCACGGCCTGCGAAACGGCGCTATGGCCCGCCGGCACGTTCTGGTCGGCCTATTGCGGCAACCGCGACGAGGCGGTGGAAGGCGTGATCGACGCCGATCCGATTGCCGCTGCGGTGCGGTCACTGATGGCGACGCGGACGGAGTGGACGGGAACCGCCTCGGAACTTTTGGGCGCCCTGGGAGAAATCGCGGGCGAACGCATTTCCAAGTCCAAGACCTGGCCGGACAGCCCGCGGGCGCTCGCGGGCCGCTTGCGCCGGGCGGCGACCTTCCTTCGCAAGATCGGCATCGAGATCGGCTTCGAGCGCGAAGGCCGGGCGCGCACCCGGATCATCCGCATCACGACCGGGCCGTCGCCCGCGCCAGAAACCGGAGGGTCGCGACCGTCCTCACCGGCCGCGCCGTCCGCTGATAATCCGAAGCTTATTCCGGCCAACGGGTTCGCGTCCCAAGGTTTGCGGACGGTCGGCGGCGATGCGGACGGTTCGAGGTTCGGCAACGGCCCAATCGTCCGCGACAACCCGTTGAAATCCAACGGCGAGACCGATGCGGACGGTGCGGACGCAAAAAATCTCCCTCATTCCGAGCGGGGCGAGGAAAGTGCGCCGGGCTGGAGGATGCGGTTGTGAATGCGATCCTGGCCATCGCGGAAGCTCGCGCCGCCGGCGTCGAACTCGGGCTCGACGGAGATGCCCTCGC
>JAJPIC010000004.1 GCA_021324915.1 Beijerinckiaceae bacterium
CCGATCGGTCCCGCGCTCGGCCAGCGCGGCCTCAACATCATGGAATTCTGCAAGGCCTTCAATGCGCGCACCGCGCAGATGGAGAAGGGGACGCCTATCCCGGTCATCATCACGGCCTATCAGGACCGTTCCTTCACTTTCGAAATGAAGCTGCCGCCGGTCACCTATTTTCTGAAGAAGGCGGCGGGAATCGAGACGGGCGCCAAGACCACCGGTCGCGGCTTCGTCGGCAGGGTCACCAAGGAGCAGATCAAGGAGATCGCCGCCAAGAAATTGCCCGATCTCAATTGCGCGAGCGTCGAAGCGGCAATGAACATGATCGAGGGCTCGGCCCGGTCGATCGGCCTCGAAGTGGTGGAGTAGGCCCATGACCCACGTTGGAAAACGCATTGTGAAAGCGCGCGAGGGGGTCGATCGGGTCAAGCTCTATCCGCTCGAGGAAGCCGTGAAGCTCGTGAAAGAACGCGCCAAGGCGAAATTCGACGAGACCGTCGAGATCGCCATGAACCTCGGCGTCGATCCCAAACACGCCGACCAAATGGTGCGCGGCGTCGTCAACCTGCCGAACGGCACCGGCCGCACTTTGCGGGTGGCGGTCTTCGCCCGCGGCGCCAAGGCCGATGAAGCCAAGGCCGCCGGCGCCGATATCGTCGGCGCCGAGGATCTCGTGGCAACCGTGCAAGGCGGCACGATCGACTTCGACCGCTGTGTTGCGACGCCGGATTTGATGCCGCTCGTCGGCCGGCTCGGCAAAGTGCTCGGACCGCGCGGTCTCATGCCCAATCCGAAAGTCGGCACCGTGACCATGGATGTCGCGGCGGCGGTGAAAGCCTCTAAGGGCGGGGCGGTCGAATTCCGCGTGGAAAAGGCAGGCATCGTCCAGGGCAGCGTCGGCAAGGCGTCTTTCGATGAGCAGAAACTCGTCGAAAACATCACAGCCTTTATCGATGCGGTCTCGAAGGCCAAGCCGCAAGGCGCGAAAGGTACGTATATTCAGCGCGTTGCGATATCCTCGACAATGGGTCCGGGGGTCAAGGTCGACCCGACGACGGTCAGGTCTTAGGGCCGCTGCGGCGCCGGGCAGGGCTTGACACGGCGAAAAAATGCCGATTCGCCCTCTTGGCATAACGCAAGGTTGAGGTTAAATAGCCAGTTCGGGGTTGCCGCGTGAAGCCGCAGCCCCAAACCCTTTCAGCTTCCGCGTCTTAAACGCCGGTCTTCTTCCGGCGGTCGGGGCGCGGCGGAGTGGCCGGTGGACCAAGTTTTGCTTTCAAGACGAGGTCCTTCCCGGCCATATCCTGTCCGAGACTGCCGGCGCGCGAGCGCGATCTTCGCGTTCAAGCTTAATGTCGAAGGCTTGCTTCCGGTTCCGGCCGGCTTGCCCGAGGTGCCAGCATAGATGGGGTCGTACGGAATGCGAAGTGCGGGTGCGGCAGTTCCTGCAGCCTTTGATTTTGGTCGAACCCTCTGTCCGGAGCCGAGCTCCGGAGGACAGGCGTAGCGCCGCGCACGAGCCGAATGGCTCGGGCCGGCTGACGCAACCCGGGCGCAAGCCCGTCGAGACAGAGAGTCTAGTGTGGATAGAGCCGAAAAGAAAGCCTGCGTCGCCGCTCTGAATGACGTTTTCAAAAAGACGTCCGTCGTTGTGGTGGCGCATTATTCCGGCTTGACGGTCGCCCAGATGCAGCTGTTGCGCAAACAGATGCGCGAAGCGGGCGCAACCGTGCAAGTCACCAAGAATCGTCTTGCCAAGATCGCTCTCGAAGGCACCGAGATGGCTTCCGTCGCCGGTCTCCTCAAGGGCCCGACGCTATTGGCCTATTCGCAGGATCCAGTAGCGGCTGCGAAGGTCTCCGTGGCTTTTGCGAAGGATTACGAGAAGCTCGTGATCCTCGGCGGCGCCATGGGCAAGACGGCGCTGGATCCCGAGGCAGTCAGGTCGCTTGCGACTCTGCCTTCGCTCGATGAACTGCGGGCGAAACTCGTCGGCCTCATTCAGGCGCCGGCGACGAAGCTCGCCCAACTCACGACGGCTCCGGCAGCCAAGCTCGCCCGGGTCGTCAATGCTTATTCCACCAAGGACGCCGCCTGAGCGTTTTCAGCCAAATTCAAAGGAAGACTTAAATGGCCAATCTTGAGAAGATCGTTGATGACCTTTCGAGCCTGACCGTGCTCGAGGCGGCGGAACTCGCAAAGCTGCTCGAAGCGAAGTGGGGTGTCTCGGCCGCCGCCGCGGTCGCCGTTGCCGCCGGTCCCGCGGGCGCCGCTCCGGCCGCCGCTGCTCCGGCCGAAGAGAAGACCGACTTCACCGTGGTTCTCGCTGCCGTCGGCGACAAGAAAATCGAGGTGATCAAGGAAGTGCGCGCCGTCACGGGCCTCGGCCTGAAGGAAGCCAAGGACCTCGTCGAATCGGCTCCGAAACCGCTGAAAGAGGGCGCCACCAAAGAGGAGGCCGAGAAGATCAAGGCCACTCTCGAAAAGGTCGGTGCGAAAGTCGAACTCAAGTGATCGATGCGGTCGCCGCCGCGGCGACCTCAGGCGTCGAACGGTCCCGGAGCTTGCTTCGGGGCCGTTAAGCCGTTCCCGTTGGAACGATGCTTTGCTGTCTGTATCGGGGCGTGAGGCCCCTGCGCCAACGAAGCCTTTGGCGCAAAATTCGGGGCGCACGTTCGAACGCCCCGCTGACTAACCTGCGAGGAGCCAGATGGCCCAATCTATAGAGCAAACTTTTTCCGGCCGGAAGCGTGTTCGCAAATTTTTCGGGCATATCCGCGAGGTCGCGGAAATGCCGAATCTCATTGAAGTTCAGAAAGCCTCCTACGATCAATTCCTGATGGTCGAGGAGCCGGAAGGCGGCCGCCCGGACGAGGGGCTCGAGGCGGTCTTCCGCTCGGTTTTTCCGATCACCGATTTCGCCAATATCGCGCAGCTCGAGTTCGTCAAATATGTCTTCGAGCCGCCGAAATACGATGTCGACGAGTGCCGCCAGCGCGGCATGACCTTTGCCGCGCCGCTGAAGGTCACTCTGCGCCTCATCGTATTCGATATCGATCCCGACACCGGCGCCAAGTCGATCAAGGACATCAAAGAGCAGGACGTCTACATGGGCGACATGCCGTTCATGACGATGAACGGCACGTTCATCGTCAACGGCACCGAGCGCGTCATCGTCTCGCAGATGCACCGCTCGCCCGGCGTCTTCTTCGACCACGACAAGGGCAAGAGCCATTCCTCGGGCAAGCTCCTGTTCGCGGCGCGGATCATCCCCTATCGCGGCTCCTGGCTCGACATCGAGTTCGACGCCAAGGACATCGTCTATGCGCGCATCGACCGGCGCCGGAAGATTCCGGTCACCTCGCTTCTCTATGCGCTCGGCATGGATGGCGACGAGATTCTGACGACCTTCTATAAGACCGTCACCTATACGCGTGACGGCGAGGGCTGGCGGCTGCCTTTCGAGCCCGACCGGATGAAGGGCATGAAGAGCAGCGTCGATTTGATCGACGCCGACAGCGGCGAAGTCGTGCTCGAAGCCGGCAAGAAGCTCACCGTGCGCGCCGCCCGGCAGCTCGTCGAGAAGGGCGTGAAATTCATCAAGGCGCAGGACGTCGATCTGCACGGCCAATTCATCGCCAGCGATCTCTATAATCCGCAGACCGGCGAGATCTTCGCCGAGGCGGGAGACGAGATTACGCCCAAAACCTTGCCGGCATTGATCGAGGCGGGCTTCACCGAGCTTCCGCTGCTCGACATCGATCACGTCAACGTCGGCCCCTATATCCGCAACACGCTCGCGGTGGACAAGAATTCATCGCGCGAAGACGCGCTCTTCGACATCTACCGCGTGATGCGGCCGGGCGAGCCGCCGACCCTCGAGACGGCGGAGGCGATGTTCCACTCGCTGTTCTTCGATGCGGAGCGCTACGACCTCTCCGCGGTCGGGCGCGTCAAGATGAACATGCGCCTCGACCTCGATGCGCCGGACACGATGCGCGTGCTGCGCAAGGAGGACATTATTGCGGTCGTGCGCGCGCTCGTCGATCTGCGCGACGGACGCGGCGAGATCGATGACATCGATCATCTCGGCAACCGACGCGTGCGTTCGGTCGGCGAGCTGATGGAGAATCAATATCGCCTGGGCCTGCTGCGCATGGAGCGCGCGATCAAGGAGCGCATGTCTTCGGTCGATATCGACACGGTCATGCCGCAGGATCTCATCAACGCCAAGCCGGCGGCGGCGGCGGTGCGCGAATTCTTCGGCTCCTCGCAGCTCTCGCAATTCATGGATCAGACCAATCCGCTCTCCGAGATCACCCATAAGCGGCGCCTCTCGGCGCTGGGTCCGGGCGGTCTCACGCGCGAGCGGGCGGGCTTCGAAGTGCGCGACGTGCATCCGACGCATTACGGGCGGATCTGTCCCATCGAGACGCCGGAAGGGCCGAACATCGGCCTCATCAATTCGCTCGCGACCTTCGCGCGGGTCAACAAATACGGCTTCATCGAAGCGCCCTACCGGCGCGTCAAGGACGGCCGCGTCACCGACGAAGTGGTCTATCTCTCCGCAATGGAGGAGGCCAAGCACTATGTCGCGCAGGCGAATGCGCCGGTCGACGACAAGCGCACACTCACAGAAGACCTGATCGTCTGCCGGCATGCCGGCGACGTCGTGATGGTGCCGCCGGACCGCGTCGACTTCATGGACGTGTCGCCGAAGCAGATCGTCTCGGTCGCAGCGGCGCTCATTCCGTTCCTCGAGAACGACGACGCCAACCGTGCATTGATGGGCTCGAACATGCAGCGCCAGGCGGTTCCGCTCGTCAAGGCGGACGCGCCGCTCGTCGGCACGGGCATGGAATCGGTCGTGGCGCGCGATTCGGGCGCCGCGATCACGGCGCGCCGTACCGGCTACGTCGATCAGATCGATGCGACGCGTATCGTCGTGCGCGCGACCGAAGAGACCGATCCCGGCAAGCCGGGCGTCGATATCTATCGGCTGCTCAAGTTCCAGCGCTCGAACCAGTCGACCTGTATCAACCAGAAGCCGCTCGTCCGGGTCGGCGACTTCGTCCGCCGGGGCGACGTCATTGCCGACGGACCCTCGACCGACCTCGGCGATCTGGCGCTCGGCCGCAACGTGCTCGTCGCCTTCATGCCCTGGAACGGCTACAACTTCGAAGACTCGATCCTGCTCAACGAGCGTATCGTCAAGGACGACGTCTTCACCTCCATCCACATCGATGAATTCGAGGTGATGGCGCGCGACACCAAGCTCGGTCCGGAAGAGATCACGCGCGACATTCCGAACGTCTCGGAAGAGGCGCTGAAGAATCTCGACGAGGCGGGGATCGTCTATATCGGCGCCGAAGTGCAGGCAGGCGATATTCTTTGCGGCAAGATCACGCCGAAGGGCGAGAGCCCGATGACGCCGGAAGAGAAATTGCTGCGCGCCATTTTCGGCGAGAAGGCGTCGGACGTGCGCGACACCTCGCTGCGCGTGCCGCCGGGCGTGCAGGGCACGGTTGTCGAGGTGCGCGTCTTCAATCGTCACGGCGTTGAAAAGGACGAGCGCGCGCAAGCGATCGAGCGCGAGGAGATCGAACGTCTCGCCAAGGACCGCGACGACGAACTCGCCATCCTCGACCGCAACGTCTACAGCCGGCTTGCCGAGCTTCTGACGGGCAAGACCGCTGTCTCGGGGCCGAAAGGCTTCAAGAAGGACACGGAGCTGACGAAGGAAGTCCTCGACGGGCATCCCCGTTCGCAGTGGTGGACCTTTGCCATCGACAACGAGCCGCTCATGGCGGAGATCGAGGCGATGCGCAAGCAATATGACGAAGCCAAGAAGGGGCTCGAGAGCCGCTTTCTCGACAAGGTCGAGAAATTGCAGCGCGGCGACGAGCTGCCGCCGGGCGTCATGAAAATGGTGAAGGTCTTCGTCGCCGTGAAGCGCAAGATCCAGCCGGGCGACAAGATGGCCGGCCGGCACGGCAACAAGGGCGTCGTGTCGAAGATCGTGCCTGAGGAGGACATGCCGTTCCTCGCCGACGGCACGCCGGTCGATATCGTGCTGAACCCGCTCGGCGTGCCGAGCCGCATGAACGTCGGCCAGATCCTCGAGACGCATTTGGGTTGGGCCTGCGCCGGTCTCGGCAAGCAGGTATCCGACGCCGTGAACCTCTATCTGAGGAACAAGGACGTCGCGCCGCTTCGCCGAAAGCTCGTCGAAATCTATGGCGTGAAGAAAGAAGTCGAGGAGCTCGAGGAGCCGATGCTGATCGAGGTCGCGGAAAATCTGCGCAATGGCGTGCCTATCGCGACGCCGGTCTTCGACGGCGCGCATGAGCATGACATCGTCCAGATGCTCGAACGCGCCGGCCTCGATCCTTCTGGCCAGGTGACGCTCTACGACGGACGCACCGGCGAGCCCTTCGATCGCAAAGTGACGGTCGGCTACATATATATGCTGAAGCTTCACCACCTCGTGGACGACAAGATCCACGCCCGTTCGATCGGTCCCTACAGTCTCGTCACCCAGCAGCCGCTGGGCGGCAAGGCGCAGTTCGGCGGTCAGCGCTTCGGCGAGATGGAGGTGTGGGCGCTCGAAGCCTATGGCGCCGCCTATACGCTGCAGGAGATGCTGACGGTGAAGTCGGACGACGTGGCGGGCCGCACCAAGGTGTACGAGTCGATCGTGCGCGGCGACGACACGTTCGAATCGGGCATTCCGGAAAGCTTCAACGTGCTCGTCAAAGAGATGCGTTCGCTCGGGCTCAACGTCGAGCTCAATACGTCAACCCGGCAGGCGGCGGTCCTTCCGCCGGCCGAAGCGGCAGAATGACGACGGCGCGGCCGATCTCGGCCGCGCCGCCTCGTCGCGAGGAATATTCGCTCGCGGTCCGGCAATCCGAGCCGCGCGGGCAGACCAGGAGAACATGATGAACCAAGAGGTGATGAATCTCTTCAGTCCGGTCGTCGCGCCGCAGGCCTTCGATCAGATCCAGATCTCGATTGCGAGCCCGGAGAAAATCCTCTCCTGGTCCTATGGCGAGATCAAAAAGCCGGAGACGATCAATTACCGCACGTTCAAGCCGGAACGCGACGGGCTGTTCTGCGCGCGCATTTTCGGTCCGATCAAGGACTACGAGTGCTTGTGCGGCAAATATAAGCGGATGAAGTATAAGGGCGTCATCTGCGAGAAGTGCGGCGTCGAGGTCACCCTCTCGCGCGTGCGGCGCGAACGCATGGGCCATATTTCGCTTGCGGCACCCGTTGCGCATATCTGGTTTCTGAAGTCGCTGCCTTCGCGCATCGGACTTCTGCTCGACATGTCACTCAAGGACCTCGAGCGGATCCTCTATTTCGAGTCCTATATCGTCATCGATGCGGGCCTAACCCCGCTCAAGGAGCGTCAGCTCCTGAGCGAGGACGAATATTTGCATGCGCAGGACGAATACGGGCAGGATTCGTTCACCGCGATGATCGGAGCGGAAGCGATCCGCGAGCTTCTGCGCGCGCTCGATCTCACCAAGATTGCCGAGCAATTGAAGGTCGAGATCGCCGAATCGACGAGCGAATTGAAGCCGAAGAAGCTCGCCAAAAGACTCAAGATCATCGAGGCCTTCATCCATTCCGGCAACAAGCCCGAATGGATGGTGCTCACCGAGATTCCGGTCATTCCGCCGGATCTGCGTCCGCTCGTGCCGCTCGATGGCGGCCGCTTTGCGACTTCGGACCTGAACGATCTTTATCGCCGCGTCATCAACCGCAACAATCGTCTGAAGCGGCTGATCGAACTGCGCGCGCCCGACATCATCATCCGCAACGAGAAGCGCATGTTGCAGGAGGCGGTCGACGCGCTCTTCGACAACGGCCGACGCGGACGTGTGATCACAGGCGCCAACAAGCGGCCGCTGAAGTCGCTCGCCGACATGCTGAAAGGCAAGCAGGGGCGCTTCCGTCAGAACCTGCTCGGCAAGCGCGTCGATTATTCCGGTCGTTCGGTGATCGTCGTCGGTCCCGAGCTCAAGCTGCATCAATGCGGTCTGCCGAAGAAAATGGCGCTCGAACTCTTCAAGCCCTTCATCTATTCGCGTCTCGACGCGAAGGGGCTTTCTGCGACCGTCAAGCAGGCGAAGAAGCTCGTCGAGAAGGAGAAGCCCGAAGTTTGGGATATCCTCGACGAGGTGATCCGCGAACATCCGGTCCTGCTCAACCGCGCGCCGACGTTGCACCGGCTCGGCATCCAGGCTTTCGAGCCGAAGCTCATCGAGGGCAAGGCGATCCAGCTCCATCCGCTCGTCTGCGCCGCGTTCAACGCGGATTTCGACGGCGACCAGATGGCCGTGCACGTGCCGCTCTCGCTCGAGGCGCAGCTCGAGGCGCGCGTGCTGATGATGTCGACGAACAACATCCTGCATCCGGCCAATGGTCAGCCGATCATCGTGCCGAGCCAGGACATCGTTCTCGGCCTCTATTATCTGACCTTGATGCGCGACGGCGAGCCGGGGCAGGGCATGGCCTTCTCAGACATGGGCGAGCTCGAGCACGCGCTCGAGACCGAAGCCGTGACCTTGCACAGCAAGATCAAGGGCCGCGCCTGGACGTTCGACGAGAGCGGCAACCGCGTGTCCAAGATCTTCGACACGACTCCCGGTCGGATGATGCTCGGCCAGCTCCTGCCGGACCACAAGAAGATCCCCTTCGACGTCGTCAACAAGCTGATGACCAAGAAGGAAATCTCCAACATGATCGACATCGTCTACCGCAATTGCGGGCAGAAGGAGACGGTGATCTTCTGCGACAAGATCATGGCGCTCGGCTTCCACGAGGCATTCAAGGCCGGCATTTCCTTCGGCAAGGACGATATGGTCGTGCCGGAGACGAAGAAGCGCATCATCGAGGAGACGGTCGCGCTCGCCAAGGAATATGAGCAGCAATACAACGACGGTCTCATTACCCAGGGCGAGAAATACAACAAGGTCGTCGATGCCTGGGCGAAATGTTCGGACAAGCTCGCCGACGAGATGATGGCGCGCATTTCCGCCGTCCAGAAGGACGAGAACGGGCGCGACAAGCCGATCAACTCGATCTACATGATGTCGCATTCTGGCGCGCGCGGTTCGCCGACGCAGATGAAGCAGCTTGCCGCAATGCGCGGTCTGATGGCGAAGCCCTCGGGCGAGATCATCGAGAGCCCCATCATCTCGAACTTCAAGGAAGGCTTGACCGTGCTCGAGTACTTCAACTCGACCCACGGCGCCCGCAAGGGTCTTGCCGATACGGCCTTGAAGACGGCGAACTCCGGCTATCTGACGCGCCGCCTCGTTGACGTTGCGCAGGACTCGATCATCACCATGCAGGATTGCGGCTCGACGCGCGGCATCCGCATGCGGGCGATCATCGATGCGGGTCAGGTCGTCGCCTCGCTCGCTTCGCGCATCCTGGGGCGCACGGCCGCCGAGGATCTGAAGACGCTCGACGGCGAGATCATCGTGCGCGCCGGCGAGATGATCGAAGAATGGCACATGGACAGGATCAACGCGGCTGGCATTCAAGAGGTCAAGATCCGCTCGGTCCTCGTGTGTGAGGCGAAGAACGGCGTCTGCGCCACCTGCTACGGACGCGATCTCGCGCGTGGCACGCCCGTCAACATGGGCGAGGCTGTCGGCGTGATCGCGGCGCAGTCGATCGGCGAGCCAGGCACGCAGCTCACCATGCGCACATTCCATATCGGCGGTGCGGCGCAGATTGCCGATCAGTCCTTCATCGAATCGAATTTCGATGGGACGGTGAAGATCCGCAACCGGCATCTCGCCCGAAATTCGGAAGGCGACCTGATGGTCATGGCGCGCAATGTCGCCGTCGTCATCGAGGGACCCGACGGAGTCGAGCGCGCCGTGCACCGCATCCAATATGGCGCCAAGCTCAAGGTCGACGAAGGCGACAAGATCAAGCGCGGACAGAGGATCGCCGAATGGGATCCTTATACGCGGCCGATCCTCACCGAAGTCGACGGCGTCGCCGATTTCGAGGACCTCGTCGAAGGCGCCTCGATGTCCGAGACGATTGACGAATCGACCGGTATCGCCAAGCGCATGGTCGTCGATTGGCGGCTCAACCAGCGCTCTTCGACGCTGAAACCGGCGATCGTGCTCAAGGGCGCCGACGGCAAGATCCAGAAACTGCCGCGCGGCGGCGACGCGCGCTATTCTCTGCCGGTCGATGCCATCCTCAACGTCGAGCCGGGCGGCAAGGTGAAGGCCGGCGACGTGATCGCGCGCATCTCGGTCGAGTCGGCCAAGACGCGCGACATCACCGGCGGTCTGCCGCGCGTTGCCGAACTTTTCGAGGCGCGCCGTCCGAAGGACCATGCGATCATCGCCGAGATCTCGGGCACCGTGCAGTTCGGGCGCGACTATAAGAGCAAGACCCGGATCACGATCGTTCCGCACGAAGAAGGTGCGGATCCGGTCGAATATCTGATCCCGAAGGGCAAGCACATCCATCTCCAAGACGGCGACGTCGTGGAGAAGGGCGATTACATCGTCGACGGCAATCCGGCGCCGCACGACATCCTGGCCATTAAGGGCGTCGAAGAGCTCGCCGCCTATCTCGTCAACGAGATCCAGGAGGTCTATCGGCTGCAGGGCGTCAATATCAATGACAAGCACATCGAGGTGATCGTCCGTCAGATGCTGCAGAAGGTCGATATCGTCGATCCGGGCGAGACCGATTTCCTCTCCGGCGAGCAGGTCGACAAGATCGAGTTCGACGAGGCCAATGACGCGGCGCTCGCGCAGGGCAAGAAGCCGGCAACGGCAACTCCCGTCCTGCTCGGCATCACCAAGGCTTCGCTGCAGACGCGTTCGTTCATCTCGGCGGCCTCCTTCCAGGAGACGACGCGCGTGCTGACCGAAGCCGCCGTCAACGGCAAGGTCGATACGCTCGAAGGCCTGAAGGAGAACGTGATCGTCGGGCGGCTTATCCCCGCCGGCACGGGCGCCGCGATGGCCAAGCTGCGCCAGATCGCGACGACGCGCGACGATCTGATCCTTGCCCACAAGGCGCAGCAGCCGCCGCTGCAATTGCCGGCGCAAAGCTCGAAATAAAGCTTCGAAGCCGAACTTCGCCTACCGAAATCCCTCTCTCCCGGCCGGGGGAGAGGGATTTTTTTCGCCGTCCGCCCCGCCCCGCTCGAGCTTCCAGGCGCGGCCTAAGCCACGAGATTTGCTTCTCTTTCCGGTGAACCATTTCCGCTCCCCCGCGTAGTCGAAGGGCGACGCCCGCCATCGGGTGATCGCGTCGAGACCTAAGGCCGAAACCGCCGTGGCTGCGTTCAAAGCGCCGCTCGCGGTTGGGAGAAGCAAGGAGGACTCTAGATGACGCAGCAAAGCAAAAAGCTGGCTTTGGCCCTGGCTGGCGTCCTTGGGCTAGGAGTTGCCGGCGTCACGATGGCTCAGCCGGCGAACGCGATCGATGTCGCGGTCGGCGCGCCCGGCTATTACTACGGCTACGATTATAACCCCGCTTGGCCGGTGGGCGCGGCCGTTGGCACAGCCGCCGGTATCGTCGGCGGGACAGTGGGTGCGCTCACGGGCTACCCCTATGGTTATGCCTACGCGCCGTATGGCTATTACGCATATGGCTACAGCCCGTATGCGCCGGCCTATGACTACGACGAATGGTGACGTCAAGGCCCTTAGGAACGGCGGGTTTGCCGCCGATCTCAAGCTTTAGAGGAAATGGCGGCTCTGCCGCCGACTAAGGCCGCTTGAAGCGGCCTTTCTTTTTTCCTTTCGCGCAAGAGCGAACAGGCGAGACTGAGGGGAAGGATCGTGATTTGACACGCGCTGGTTGAAGGAACGAACCTAAGCTTAGCGATTCGACAGAGGGGGGTACGTGACACTCACGCGTCGCATGGGCGCCGAGTTCGTCGGCACATTCTGGCTCGTTCTCGGCGGCTGCGGAAGCGCCGTGCTCGCGGCCAAATTTCCGGAAACGGGAATAGGATTTGTCGGTGTCGCTTTGGCCTTCGGCCTTACCGTCCTGACGATGATTTATGCCTTCGGCTATATTTCCGGAGGCCATTTCAATCCCGCGGTCACACTCGGGCTCGCAGTCGGCGGCCGTTTCGCCTTCGCCGACGTCATTCCCTATATCGTCGCGCAAGTCGTCGCGGCGATTGTGGCCGCGGGCGTGCTGAAGATCATCGCGAGCGGCAACCCACATTTCGATGCGGCGGGAGGCTTTGCCTCGAATGGCTATGGCGACCATTCGCCGGGCGGCTATTCGCTCGCTTCCGCGTTGGTTTGTGAAATCGCGATGACGTTTATCTTCCTCGTCGTGATCCTCGGCGCGACGGACGTCCGCGCGGCGCCGGGATTTGCCGGCTTGGCGATCGGTCTCACGCTGACCATTATTCACCTCGTCAGCATTCCGGTCACCAATACCTCGGTCAATCCGGCGCGTTCTACCGGCCCGGCGCTCTTTGTCGGCGGCTGGGCGCTCGAACAGCTCTGGCTCTTCTGGGTCGCGCCTTTCGTTGGAGCGATCCTCGCCGGCCTTGCCTTCCGCTGGTTCGAGAAGGAGGATTAAGCCCGAAATTCAGCGGCTTCTCGATCTGGCGGCGAGTTATTTTTGCGCTCTGGGCGAGGGTTGGGCAAACGCGCCCCCCTCCGCCCGTGTTTCCGATGCGTTTTTTCCGGCACAAGGGTTGACGGCCAAGGTGCGGATCATTAAGTTCCGCGCACTTTCGACAGGCAGTAGGGTCTTTCCCGTTCGGGGCGTCGCGTCCTGAACCCAGCGAGCCTAAACGCTGTCGGTCTCAGCGACTTAAGTAAGTCACATCGGGTCGGCGGAATATCCGGCGATCCTCAATGGCAAGACCGCGAGGTCCTCTGCTTGGCGCAGCGCCGGAAGCCTTAGGGCCGAAGGCGCTGATTCGTTTGCGTCCGGCAAGCCGATCGGCGGTCCGGACGAGGTTTTCACGCGCAGCCGAAGTCAGGCTGCGCATCGAGGTCAGGTCAGCGAAGGGCGAACATGCCGACGATCAACCAGTTGATCAGCAAGCCGCGACAGGAAAAGGTCTATCGCGAGAAGGCCCGCCATCTGCAGGCGTGTCCGCAGAAGCGCGGCGTCTGCACGCGCGTCTACACGACGACGCCGAAGAAGCCGAACTCCGCGCTCCGCAAAGTCGCCAAGGTCCGGCTGACCAATGGATTCGAGGTCATCGGTTACATCCCGGGCGAGGGACACAATTTGCAGGAACATTCGGTCGTCATGATCCGCGGCGGTCGCGTCAAGGACCTGCCCGGCGTGCGCTATCATGTTCTGCGCGGCGTGCTCGACACGCAGGGGGTGAAGAATCGCAAGCAGCGCCGTTCCAAATACGGCGCCAAACGGCCCAAGTGAGGTAGCTCATGTCCCGCCGCCACAGGGCAGAAAGACGCGAAGTCATTCCGGACGCCAAGTTCGGCGATGTCGTGCTTGCCAAGTTCATGAATTCCATCATGTACGACGGCAAGAAGTCGATGGCCGAATCGATCGTTTACGGCGCTTTCGACGAGATCGAGAAAAAGTTGCGGGCCGAGCCTCTGCCGGTTTTCCGTCAGGCTTTGGAAAACGTCGCGCCCGCGATCGAGGTCCGTTCGCGGCGCGTCGGCGGCGCGACCTACCAGGTGCCGGTGGAAGTGCGGCCCGAACGGCGCCAGGCGCTTGCGATCCGCTGGATCATTGCCGCAGCCCGCGCCCGCAACGACAAGACCATGGTCGATAGGCTTTCGGCCGAGATCATGGACGCCGCGAATAACCGCGGCAACGCGGTAAAGAAGCGCGAAGACACGCACCGGATGGCCGAAGCCAACCGCGCCTTCTCGCATTACCGCTGGTGAATTGAGCTTTCGAAGGAATTTCTAAAGATGCCGCGCAGCCATAAGATCGAGGATTACCGAAATTTCGGTATCATGGCGCATATCGACGCCGGCAAGACGACGACGACCGAGCGCATCCTGTTCTATTCCGGCAAGTCGCACAAAATGGGCGAAGTCCATGAAGGCGCGGCCACCATGGACTGGATGGAGCAGGAGCAGGAGCGCGGCATCACGATCACGTCCGCCGCGACGACGACTTTCTGGCAAGGCAAGCGCCTCAACATCATCGACACGCCCGGCCACGTCGATTTCACGATTGAGGTAGAGCGCTCGCTGCGCGTCCTCGACGGCGCCGTATGCGTGCTCGACGGCAACCAGGGCGTCGAGCCGCAGACCGAGACCGTCTGGCGCCAGGCCGACAAGTACAACGTGCCGCGCGTCGTCTTCGTCAACAAGATGGACAAGATCGGCGCGGACTTCTTCCGCTGCGTCGAGGACATCAAGAACAAGGTCGGCGCGCGGCCAATCTGCATTCAATTGCCGATCGGTTCGGAGCAGGACTTCAAGGGGATCATCGATCTCGTGCGCATGAAAGCCGTCGTCTGGGAGGACGAGGCGCTGGGCGCGAAATATCACGACGAGGACATTCCGGCGTCGCTGCGCGAGCAGGCGGAGAAATATCGGCACGACCTCATCGAAGCCGCAGTCGAGCTCGACGACGACGTGATGACCGCCTATCTCGACGGCACCGAGCCGGACGAGGCAACGCTGAAAAGGCTCATCCGCCAAGCGGTCAGAACCATCACCTTCATTCCGATCCTGTGCGGCTCGGCCTTCAAGAACAAGGGCGTGCAGCCGCTGCTCGACGCCGTCGTCGATTATCTGCCCTCGCCGATCGATCGCGAGGCGATCAAAGGCGTCGATCCGGACAATGGCGAGGAGATGGTGCGCCAGGCGAACGACGACGAGCCGCTGTCGATCCTTGCCTTCAAGATCATGGACGACCCGTTCGTCGGATCGCTCACCTTTGCGCGCGTCTATTCCGGACGTATCGAATCCGGCACCACGGTCATGAATTCGACCAAGGGCAAGCGCGAGCGTATTGGCCGCATGTTGCTGATGCATGCCAACAACCGCGAGGACATCAAGGAAGCCTATGCCGGCGACATTATCGCGCTCGCAGGCCTCAAGGAGACGCGCACGGGCGACACGCTGTGCGACATCACAAATCCGGTAATCCTCGAACGAATGGAATTCCCCGATCCGGTCATCGAGATCGCGATCGAGCCAAAGTCCAAGGCCGATCAGGAGAAGCTCGGCGTGGCGCTCGCCAAGCTCGCGGCCGAAGATCCGTCCTTCCGCGTCTCGACCGATCCCGAATCGGGCCAGACGATCCTGAAGGGCATGGGCGAGCTTCATCTCGATATCAAAGTCGATATCCTGAAGCGCACTTATAAAGTGGACGCCAATATCGGCGCGCCGCAGGTTGCCTATCGCGAGAAGATCACCAAGCGCACTCCTATCGACGAAACGCACAAGAAGCAGAGTGGCGGCGCCGGTCAGTTTGCGAAAGTCACGATCATATACGAGCCGAACGAGCCGGGCGCCGGCAATGTATTCGAGTCGAAGATCGTCGGCGGCGCGGTGCCGAAGGAATATATTCCAGGCGTCGAGAAGGGCGTCATGACGGCGCTCACCTCCGGCGTGTTGGCCGGCTTCCCGGTCGTCGATGTGAAGGCCACTTTGACGGACGGACAATATCACGACGTCGACTCGTCGGTTCTTGCCTTCGAGCTCTGCGCGCGCTCGGCGACGCGCAACGCGTTGCGGCAAGGCAATTCGGTTCTGCTCGAACCGATCATGAAGGTCGAAGTGACGACGCCGGAGGACTATACCGGCTCCGTCATGGGCGACCTGCTCGGTCGGCGCGGGCAGGTGCAGGGGCAGGACATGCGCGGCAATGCGGTCGTCATCAATGCGATGGTGCCGCTCGCCAACATGTTCGGCTACGTCAACCAGCTGCGGTCCATGAGTCAGGGCCGGGCCAATTATACGATGCAGTTCGATCACTATGAGCAGGTGCCCGCCGGCGAAGCCGCCAAGGTACAAGCGAAATACGCCTAGGGGTTTGAAGGAGCCTAGTCATGGCCAAGGAAAAGTTTGCGCGGACCAAGCCGCATTGTAACATCGGCACGATCGGTCACGTCGATCACGGCAAGACCTCGTTGACGGCCGCGATTACCAAAGTTCTGGCGGAAACGGGCGGGGCGACCTATACCGCCTACGACCAGATCGATAAGGCGCCGGAAGAGAAGGCGCGCGGCATCACGATTTCCACCGCGCATGTCGAGTACGAGACGACGAAGCGCCATTACGCGCACGTCGATTGCCCTGGCCATGCCGACTATGTGAAAAACATGATCACCGGCGCGGCGCAGATGGACGGCGCGATCCTCGTTGTCTCTGCCGCCGATGGCCCGATGCCGCAGACGCGCGAGCATATCCTGCTTGCGCGCCAGGTCGGCGTGCCGGCGCTCGTCGTCTTCTTGAACAAGGTCGATATGGTCGACGATCCGGAGCTCCTCGAGCTCGTCGAACTCGAAGTGCGTGAACTCCTCTCGAAGTACGAGTTCCCGGGCGACGAGATCCCGATCACCAAGGGTTCGGCGCTTTGTGCGCTCGAAAGCCGTGATCCGGAGATCGGGCATGACGCGATCCTGAAGCTGATGCAGACGGTCGACGATTACATCCCGCAGCCGGAGCGTCCGATCGACCAGCCCTTCCTCATGCCGGTCGAAGACGTGTTCTCGATCTCGGGCCGCGGCACCGTGGTCACCGGCCGTGTCGAGCGCGGCGTCATCAAGGTCGGCGAGGAGGTCGAAATCGTCGGCCTGCGTCCGACTGCCAAGACGGTCGTGACGGGTGTTGAGATGTTCCGCAAGCTGCTCGATCAGGGGCAGGCGGGCGACAATATCGGCGCGCTCCTGCGCGGCACGAAGCGCGAGGACGTCGAGCGCGGCCAGGTGCTCTGCAAACCGGGCTCCGTCAAGCCGCACACGAAGTTCAAGGCCGAGGCCTATATTCTGACAAAGGAAGAGGGCGGCCGCCATACGCCGTTCTTCACCAATTATCGGCCGCAGTTCTACTTCCGCACGACCGACGTGACCGGCGTCGTCACTCTGCCGCAGGGCACCGAAATGGTGATGCCGGGCGACAATGTGACGATGGATGTCGAGTTGATCGTGCCGATCGCGATGGAAGAGAAACTGCGTTTCGCGATCCGCGAGGGCGGCCGCACCGTCGGCGCCGGCGTCGTCGCTTCGATCACCGAATAGGCATTTCGGCTGGACCGGGCTTGATGCCCGGTCCGACCGGTAGGGATTAGGACCATGAACGGCCAGAACATCCGCATTCGCCTCAAGGCCTTCGACCATCGGATCCTCGACTCGTCGACGAAGGAAATCGTCTCGACGGCGAAGCGGACCGGTGCGCAGGTGCGCGGCCCGATCCCGCTGCCGACCAAGATCGAAAAGTTCACCGTCAACCGCTCGCCGCACATCGACAAGAAGTCGCGCGAGCAATTCGAGATCAGAACCCATAAGCGCGTTCTCGACATTGTCGATCCGACGCCGCAGACGGTCGATGCTTTGATGAAGCTCGATCTTGCGGCCGGCGTCGATGTCGAAATCAAGCTTTAGGATCAACCATGCGCTCAGGCGTCATTGCACAAAAGCTCGGCATGACCCGCGTCTTCACGGACGCGGGCGAGCACGTGCCGGTCACGGTCTTGAAGCTCGACGGCTGCCAGGTCGTCGCGCAGCGGACCAAGGAGCAGAACGGCTATACCGCCGTGCAGCTCGGCATCGGCCGCGCGAAAGTGAAGAACGTATCGAAGGCCGAACGCGGCCGGTTCGCCGTTTCCAAGGTCGAACCGAAATTGAAGCTCGCCGAATTCCGCGTCGAGGAAGAGGGCCTGCTGCCGATCGGTGCCGAGATCACGGCTGACCATTTTGTCGTCGGTCAGTTCGTCGATGTGACCGGCACGAGCAAGGGCAAGGGTTTTGCCGGCGCGATGAAGCGCTGGAACTTCGGTGGCCTGCGCGCCAGCCACGGCGTGTCGATTTCGCATCGCTCGCACGGCTCGACCGGCGGCCGCCAAGATCCTGGTAAGACGTTCAAGAACAAGAAAATGGCCGGGCATTTGGGCGTCGAGCGCGTCACCACGCTCAACCTGCGCGTCGTGCAAACCGACGCCGATCGCGGGCTGATCCTCGTCGAAGGCGCGGTGCCCGGTACGCGCGGCGGCTATATCTATATCCGCGACGCGGTGAAGAAGGCTCTGCCGAAGGACGCGCCCCGGCCCGGCAAATTCAAGCTCGCGGACGGGGCTGCTCCCGCGGCGCCTGAACAAACTGCGAGCCCAGCCGAAGGAGCCGCGCCGTGAAAATCGACGTAACCAGCCTCGACGGCGGCAACGCAGGCTCTATCGAGCTTAACGACGCGATCTTCGGCCTCGAGCCGCGCGAAGATATTCTCGCGCGCATGGTACGCTATCAGCTCGCCAAGCGCCGCGCCGGCACCCACAAGACGAAGGGGCGCAGCGAGATCGCCCGCACGGGCAAGAAAATGTACCGGCAGAAGGGGACCGGCAATGCTCGCCATGGTTCCGCGCGGGTGCCGCAATTCCGTGGCGGCGGCCGCGCCTTCGGTCCGCTCGTGCGCTCGCATGCGCATGACTTGCCGAAGAAAGTGCGCGTGCTTGCCCTGAAACATGCGCTCTCGGCAAAGGCGCGCGACGGTGGAATCATAGTCTGGACCAATACCGAGATCGGCGAAGCCAAGACCAAAGCGCTCAAGGCGAATTTCGCCAAGCTCGGCCTCACCAATGCGCTGATCATCGACGGGGCCGAGCCGCAGGCCCATTTCAGCCAGGCGGCGCGCAACATTCCCGAGATCGACGTGCTGCCGGTCCAGGGCATCAACGTCTACGACATTCTGCGCCGCGAGAAGCTTGTTCTCACCAAGGCGGCCATCGATGCGCTGGAGGCGCGATTCGCATGAGCCCGCGCAAGACATTCGCCGACGAGCGGCACTACGATTTGATCGTGTCGCCGGTCATCACCGAGAAGGCGACGGCCGCCTCGGAACATAACAAAGTGATCTTCAAGGTTCGCAAGGACGCGACGAAGCCCGAAATCAAGGCGGCGGTCGAGCGGCTCTTCGACGTCAAGGTCGAAGCCGTCAACACCCTCGTGCGCAAAGGCAAGAAGAAGGTCTTCAAGGGTGTGCGCGGTGTCCAATCCGATGTGAAGAAGGCCGTCGTAACGCTGGCTGAAGGCCAGAGCATCGACGTGACGACGGGACTGTAAGATGGCACTGAAGACATTCAAGCCGGTCACCCCGGGCCTGCGCCAATTGGTGATCGTCGATCGCTCGGATCTCTACACGGGCAAGCCGGTCAAACATCTGACCGAAGGCAAGCCTTCGAGCGGCGGGCGCAACAATCTCGGCCGCGTGACCGTGCGCTTCCGCGGCGGCGGGCACAAGCAGAGCTATCGCGTGATCGACTTCAAGCGCCGCAAGCTCGACGTGCCGGCGAAAGTCGAGCGGATCGAATATGATCCGAACCGTACGTCCTTCATTGCGCTGATCCGCTATGCGGATGACGAACTCTCCTACATCATCGCGCCGCAGCGCCTGGGCGTGGGAGACGAGGTCATTTCCGGACAGCAGGTCGACGTCAAGCCGGGCAATGCGATGCCGCTCGCCAATATGCCGGTCGGCACCATCGTTCATAACGTCGAACTGAAGATCGGCAAGGGCGCTGCGATGGTGCGCGCCGCCGGCAATTTTGCGCAGATCGTCGGCCGCGATCAGGGCTATGTCGTTTTGCGGCTGAATTCCGGCGAGACGCGGCTGGTGCATGGCCAATGTTTTGCAACGGTCGGCGCGGTCTCCAATCCCGACCATATGAACGCCTCGATCGGCAAGGCCGGCCGCAACCGCTGGCTTGGACGGCGGCCGCATAACCGCGGCGTGACCATGAACCCGGTCGATCATCCGCATGGCGGCGGCGAAGGCAGAACGTCGGGCGGTCGCCATCCGGTCACGCCTTGGGGCAAGCCGACCAAGGGCAAGAAGACGCGCTCGAACAAGTCGACCAGCAAATTCATCGTGACTTCGCGTCACAAGAGCAAGAAGGCTTAAGCGATGGCACGCTCGATATCGAAAGGTCCGTTCGTCGACGGCTACCTCTTGAAGAAGGCCGATGCGGCGCGTTCGTCGGGCCGCAACGAAGTGATCAAGATCTGGAGCCGGCGTTCGACGATCCTGCCGCAATTCGTCGGGCTCACCTTCGGCGTTCACAACGGCCACAAGCACATTCCCGTGCTCGTGAGCGAAGACATGATCGGCCACAAGTTCGGCGAGTTCTCGCCGACCCGGACGTTCCACGGACATTCGGGCGACAAGAAAGCGAAACGGGCTTAAGCGATGGGCCAGGAAAAAAATCCGCGCTTGCTGAAGGACAACGAGGCGAAAGCCGTCGGCCGGATGCTGCGCGTCAGTCCGCAGAAGCTGAACCTGCTTGCCCAGTTGATCCGCGGCAAGAAGGTCGACAGGGCGCTCGCCGATCTCGAATTCTCGCGCAAGCGCATCGCGGTCGACGTGAAGAAGACGCTCGAAAGCGCGATTGCCAATGCGGAAAACAATCACAACCTCGACGTGGACGATCTCGTCGTCGCCGAAGCTTATGTCGGCAAGGCATTGGTTCTGAAGCGCTTTTCGCCGCGCGCCCGCGGACGGGCAGGGCGGATTCAAAAGCCATTCGCCAACCTGACGATCGTGGTGCGCGAGATCGAAGAGGCGGAGGCCTCGGGAGCTTAAGATGGGTCAGAAAGTCAATCCGATCGGGCTTCGTCTCGGCATCAATCGTACCTGGGATTCGCGCTGGTACGCGAACAAGGCCGAATATGCCAAGCTGCTGCATGAAGACGTCAAGATCCGCGAAGTCTTGATGAAGACGCTCAAGCAGGCAGCGGTGTCGAAGATCATCATCGAGCGGCCGCACAAGAAATGCCGCGTGACGATTCATTCGGCGCGACCGGGCGTCGTCATCGGCAAGAAGGGCGCCGACATCGACAAGATCCGCAAGACAGTGTCTAAGCTCACCGATTCGGAAGTGGTCATCAATATCGTCGAGGTGCGCAAGCCGGAGATCGATGCGACCCTGGTTGCCGATTCGATCGCCCAGCAACTCGAGCGGCGCGTCGCGTTCCGGCGCGCCATGAAGCGCGCGGTGCAATCGGCCATGCGTCTTGGCGCCGAAGGCATCAGGATCAATTGTTCCGGTCGCCTCGGCGGCGCCGAGATCGCGCGCCTCGAATGGTATCGCGAGGGGCGCGTGCCGCTCCATACGTTGCGCGCCGACGTCGATTACGGAACGGCGACTGCCCATACCGCTTACGGCACCTGCGGCATCAAGGTCTGGATCTTCAAGGGCGAGATCCTCGAACATGATCCGATGGCGCAAGACAAGAAAATGGCCGAGCAGGATCATGGCGGCGGCGATCGCCGTCGCCGCGATCGCGATGCGGCCTAAGAGAGCTGAACGATGCTGCAACCCAAACGCACGAAGTTTCGCAAAGCGCACAAGGGCCGCATTCGCGGCGCCTCGAAGGCCGGTTTCGAGCTTCACTTCGGCCAATATGGCTTGAAGGCGGTCGAGCCGGACCGTGTGACCGCGCGCCAGATCGAGGCGGCGCGGCGGGCTATGACGCGCCATATGAAACGCGCCGGACGCGTGTGGATCCGCATCTTTCCCGATGTGCCGGTGTCGAAAAAGCCGACCGAAGTGCGCATGGGCAAGGGCAAGGGCACGCCGGAATTCTGGGCCTGCCGCGTGGCTCCGGGCCGCATCATGTTCGAACTCGACGGGGTGACGAGCGAAGTCGCGCGCGAAGCTCTGGCACTGGCAGCTGCGAAATTGCCGATCAAGTCGCGTTTCGTGCAGCGGATCGTGGAATAGGGGCGCGCGATGAAGGGCAAACAGCGTCTATCTGATCTGCGCGTGATGAGCGAAGATCAACTCGAACAGGAGGTCCTGGGCCTCAAGAAAGAGCAGTTCAACCTGCGCTTCCAGCGGGCAACGGGACAGCTTCAGGACACGGCGCGCGTGCGCATCGTGCGCCGCGACATTGCGCGGGCCAAAACGATCATCGCCGAACGACGCGGCGCCAAACAACAGGGTCAGTGAGATGCCGAAACGAGTGCTCCAAGGCGTCGTCGTCAGCGACAAACAAGACAAGACCGTCGTCGTGCGGGTCGAGCGGCGCTTCACGCATCCTCTGCTCAAGAAGACCGTGCGGCGTTCGAAGAAGTTTCACGCGCATGACGAGAACAATCGCGCGAAGATCGGGGACATGGTGTTCATCGAGGAGACGCGGCCGATCTCCAAGTTGAAGCGCTGGGTCGTCGTCGAGGGCGGCTAGTCGGGAAGAAAGGCATAGTGCCATGATACAGATGCAGACCAATCTCGACGTCGCCGACAATTCCGGCGCGCGCCGCGTGATGTGCATCAAGGTGCTCGGCGGCTCGAAGCGCAAATATGCGAGCGTCGGAGACGTGATTGTCGTCTCGATCAAGGAGGCGATCCCGCGCGGCCGCGTGAAAAAGGGCGACGTGATGAAGGCGGTCGTCGTGCGCACCGCCAAGGACATCAAGCGCCCCGACGGTTCGGTGATCCGCTTCGACTCCAATGCCGCGGTGCTGATCAACGCCCAGGCGGAGCCGGTGGGCACGCGCATTTTCGGGCCGGTGCCGCGCGAGCTGCGCGCCAAGAACCATATGAAGATCATCTCGCTCGCGCCGGAGGTCCTTTGATGGCCGCAAAAATCAAGAAAGGTGACAAGGTCGTCGTCACCACCGGCCACGACAAGGGCCGCGTCGGCGAGGTGCTGCGCGTGCTGCCGAAGGAAAATCGCGCCGTCGTGCGCGGCGTCAATCTCGTCAAAAGGCATCAGCGCCAGACGCCGAAGCAAGAGGGCGGAATTATTTCGAAAGAGGGGACGATCCACCTCTCCAATCTCGCGCTGGCCGATCCCAAGGACGGCAAGGCAACGCGAGTGGGATTCAAGGTTCTCGACGACGGCCGCAAGGTCCGTTTTGCCAAGCGCTCGGGAGATTTGATCGATGGCTGACACCAAGAAGCCCAGCCCGAAGGACGCCGCCAAGGGCGCGCCGAAGGAGAAGGGCGCGGCCAAGGGCGCTGGCGCACCTAAGGCGGAAGCCAAGGAGGGCGCGCCCGACAAGTCGAAGGCCGAGAGCAGAGCGAGGCCTCAGGCGAAAGAGCGCGTCGCCGCGCCCGCGCCGGCTGCGGAATCTTTCGCCGTGCCGAAGGATTACGTGCCGCGGCTGAAGAAATATTATGCCGAGGTGGTGCGCCCGCAGCTCACACAGCAGTTCGGCTATAAGAATCCGTTCGAAGTGCCGGAGATCGAAAAGATCGTGCTCAATATGGGCGTCGGCGAAGCGGTCAACGACACAAAGAAAGTGACGGCTGCCGCTGCCGATCTTGCGCTCATCGCCGGCCAGAAGCCGATCGTCACGCGCGCGAGGAAGGCGATCGCGACCTTCAAGGTCCGGGAAAACATGCCGATCGGCGTGAAAGTCACGCTACGCAAGACGCGCATGTACGAGTTTCTCGACCGGCTCGTGAATATCGCGCTGCCGCGGGTGCGCGATTTTCGCGGGCTGAGCCCGAAGAGCTTCGACGGGCGCGGCAATTACGCGCTCGGCATCAAGGAACACATCGTGTTCCCGGAAATCGACTACGACAAGGCCGAGAGCGTTCTCGGCCTCGACGTCGTGGTCTGCACGACGGCCAAGTCCGACGAAGAGGCCCGCGCCCTTCTGCGGGCTTTCAACTTTCCTTTCCGGCAGTGAGACAAGGGTCTCAGACGCGGAGACAGATCTATGGCGAAGAAAAGTTCGATTGAGAAAAACAAGCACCGGGCGCAGCTTGCCAAGCAATATGCGGGGCGGCGCAAGCGGCTGAAGGCGATCGCCGAGGATAAATCGGCGAGCATGGAAGAGCGTTTCGCGGCGCGGCTGAAGCTTGCGGAACTGCCGCGCAATTCGGCGCCGAGCCGGCTGCGCAACCGCTGCGAGATCACCGGGCGCCCGCGCGGTTTCATCGGCAAGATGCGCATGTCGCGTATCGCGGTTCGTGAGCTGGGCGCGCAGGGGTTGATCCCCGGCCTCGTGAAGTCGAGCTGGTGAGGAGGCGCCGATGGCTGTGAACGATCCTCTCGGCGATATGCTGAGCCGCATCCGCAATGCGCAGATGCGCCGCAAGGACAAGGTGAATACGCCCGGCTCGCGGCTGCGCGCGCATGTGCTCGACGTGCTGGCGCAGGAAGGCTATATCCGCGGTTATTCGACGACCGAATATGGCAACGGGCGCACCGAGTTCGAGATCGAGCTCAAATATTACGACGGCGAGCCGGTGATCCGCGAATTGCAACGCGTCTCGAAGCCCGGCCGGCGCGTCTATGCGGGGGTCACCGAAATGCCGCAGGTCGCCAACGGCCTCGGCATCACCATCATTTCGACGCCGAAGGGCGTGATGGCCGATCATGCGGCGCGCGACGCGCACGTGGGCGGCGAAATCTTGTGCAAGGTCTTCTGATCATGTCTCGCGTAGGAAAAAAGCCTGTCTCGCTGCCTTCCGGCGTTACCGCCAAGGTCGAAGGCCAGACGATTGCGATCAAAGGCGGCAAGGGCGAACTGCGCTTCGAGGCGCCGCACGAGGTCAGCGTCAGCTTCGCCGACAATCAGATCAAGATCGATCCGCGCAACGAGACGAAACGGGCGCGGGCGATGTGGGGCATGGCGCGCGCGCGGGTGAACAATCTCGTTGTGGGTGTCACCAAAGGATTCGAGAAGAAGCTCGAGATCAATGGCGTCGGCTATAAAGCGGCGGTTTCCGGCAAGAATTTGCAATTGTCGCTGGGTTACAGCCACGACGTGACCTATCCGATCCCGCAAGGGATCACGATTGCGACGCCGAAGCCGACCGAGATCACGATCAGCGGGGTCGACAAGCACAAGGTCGGCCAAGTCGCCGCCGAGATCCGCGGTTTCCGTCCGCCGGAGCCCTACAAGGGCAAAGGCGTCAAATATTCGGATGAATTTATCTTCCGCAAGGAAGGCAAGAAGAAATAGGCCGGGCCATGGGCAAGCACAGCAAGACGGAGGCGCGCCGCAAGGCGCGGGTCAGGCGGGCGGTTAAGGCGCATGCCTTCGGCAAGCCGCGCCTTTCGGTTCATCGCTCGTCGAAGCAGATCTACTGCCAGATCATCGACGATACGGAGGGCCGCACGATCGTTTCGGCCTCTTCGCTCGAAAAGACCAATCGCGAGAGCTTGAAGAGCGGCGCCACGGTCGAGGCGGCGCGCGTCGTCGGCAAGCAGATCGCGGAGCGGGCGATCGAGAAGGGAATCAAGCAGGTCGTGTTCGACCGCGGCGCTTATATGTATCATGGGCGCGTGAAGGCGCTGGCCGAAGGCGCGCGCGAGGCGGGATTGACGATTTAAGGTTCGAAGCGAGCGGCGCCGGTTTCGAGGGCCGCGCAAGTGACGAAACCCCGAGCGACGAAGAAAGAACTGATTGATGGCACGTGAAGAAGGCGGCCGCGGCCGCGAAAGAGATCGGGAAGAGCGCGACGGCGAATTCGTGGACCGTCTGGTTCACATCAATCGCGTCGCCAAGGTCGTGAAGGGCGGGCGCCGCTTCGGCTTTGCCGCGCTGGTCGTCGTCGGCGATCAGAAGGGCCGGGTCGGTTTCGGCCACGGCAAGGCACGCGAAGTGCCTGAAGCGATCCGCAAAGCGACCGAAGCCGCCAAACATTCGCTGATCCGCGTGCCTCTGCGCGAGGGGCGCACGCTGCATCACGACGTCACCGGCCGCCACGGCGCCGGCCGCGTCGTGCTGCGTGCAGCACCTGCCGGCACCGGCATCATCGCGGGCGGTCCGATGCGCGCGGTTTTCGAAACCCTCGGCATGCATGACGTCGTGGCAAAGTCGCTCGGCTCGTCCAATCCGTACAATATGGTGCGGGCGACCTTCGACGCGCTCCAGCAGGAGGATTCGCCGCGCACCGTCGCGGCCCGGCGGAGCATGAAGGTCTCCACCCTGCAGGCGCGCCGGCAGACCGGCGAAGCCGAATCGGCTGCGGAAGCGTGAGGCCAAAATGGCGGATAAGGCGCATCTCACTGTCGAGCAGATCAAAAGCCCGATCGGCCGTCCGGCCGCTCAGCGCGAAACCTTGATCGGGCTCAAGCTCAACAAGATCGGCCGGCGCGCGGTTCTGCCCGATACACCGGCCGTCCGCGGCATGATCGAAAAGGTCGCGCATCTCGTTCGCATTGTCGAGGGCGCGTGAGGATATTGCCATGAAGCTCAACGAAATTGCCGACAATCCCGGCTCTTCCAAGTCGCGCATGCGCATCGGGCGCGGCATCGGCTCCGGCAAGGGCAAGACTGGCGGGCGCGGCGTCAAGGGCCAGAAAGCGCGTACCGGCGTCGCCATCAAAGGGTTCGAAGGCGGCCAGATGCCGCTTCATCGGCGTCTGCCGAAGCGCGGCTTCACGCCGCCCTTCTCGAAGGATTATAACGAGGTCAACCTCGGGCGGATTCAGGCGGCAATCGAGGCCGGCAAGCTCGCGGCCGATCGGCCGGTGACGATCGAGGCGCTCGTCGCGGCCGGCGTCTGCAGCAAGCCGCGCGACGGCGTGAAAATCCTCGGGATGGGCGAGTTGAGCGCGCGGCTTACGTTCGAAGTCGCGGCAGCGTCGAAAACGGCGATTGCGGCGATCGAAAGGGCAGGGGGATCGGTTCAAGTCATCGGCGCGCAAGGTTAGGGCGCCGGTTGCGCGCAAGGCTGCGGGTCACCACATCATGATCGCAGGATCGCGAGGCGCAATCGGCGGGGCGGGCGCGGGAGGCGGGGGAATTTTCTTCAGAGCGAGCTTTAGGCCGCGCGGAGTCTTTCATGGTATCGGCCGCTGAACAACTTGCTGCCAACGTCAATTGGGCCGCCTTTGCCAAGGCCGATGAACTCAAGAAGCGAATCTGGTTCACGCTCGGCGCGCTGATCATCTATAGGCTCGGCACTTATATTCCCTTGCCGGGCATCAATCCGGAGGCTTTCGCCCGCGCCTTCAACGGCGGACAGGGCGTGCTTCAGCTCTTCAACATGTTCTCCGGAGGCGCCGTGCAGCGCATGGCGATCTTCGCGCTGAACATCATGCCCTATATCTCGGCCTCGATCATCATCCAGCTTCTGACGAGCGTTTTTCCCTCGCTCGAGCAATTGAAGAAGGAGGGCGAAGCCGGGCGCAAGATCATCAATCAATATACGCGCTATTTGACCGTGGTGCTTGCCGCGTTCCAGGCCTATGGCATCGCGATCGGCTTGCAGGGCCAGACGGGTGTCGTCAGCGATCCGGGATTGTTCTTCTGCCTCACAACCACTTTGACGCTCACCGGCGGCACGATCTTCCTGATGTGGCTCGGCGAGCAGATCACCTCGCGCGGCATCGGCAACGGCTCCTCGCTGATCATCTTCTCCGGCATCGTCGCGGCCTTTCCGACCGCCATCATCCATACGCTCGAACTCGGCCGCCAAGGCCAGCTTTCGACCTTCCTCATCATCGCCGTGCTGGTAATGGCGATCTGCGTCGTGGGCTTCATCGTGTTCATGGAGCGGGCGCAGCGCCGGCTCGTGATCACCTACCCGAAGCGCCAGCAGGGCAACCGCGTCTATGAGGGACAGACCTCGTTCCTGCCCTTGAAGCTCAACACATCGGGCGTCATTCCGCCGATCTTCGCCTCTTCTCTCTTGCTGCTGCCGACGACGATTGCGAATTTCTCGGCGCAGCGCGGCGGCAGCGGCATTCTCGGCGCGATCTCGCTCTATCTAGGCCAAGGCCGGCCGCTCTATCTCATTCTTTATGTCGCGCTGATCGTCTTCTTCGCCTTCTTCTACACGGCGATCGTCTTCAACCCGACCGAGACGGCCGATAATCTGAAGAAACATTCCGGCTTCATTCCCGGGATCAGGCCCGGCGAGCGCACGGCGCAATTTATCGACAAAGTGCTGATGCGGATTACGGTTATCGGTGCCATCTATCTGGCGCTCATCTGCCTGTTGCCGCAACTTCTGATTTCCTATGCCGCAATGCCGTTTTATTTCGGCGGCACCTCGCTTCTCATCGTGGTCAGCGTTATGATGGACACCGTGGCCCAGGTTCACGGCCATCTCCAGGCGCACCAATATGAGGGCCTGGTGAAAAAAGCCAAATTGCGGGGAAGGAAACGATGAGGCTTATCGTGCTGGGACCGCCCGGGGCGGGAAAAGGCACGCAATCTCAGCGGTTGATGCAGAAATACGGGATTCCGCAATTATCGACCGGCGACATGTTGCGCGCTGCGGCTGCCGCCGACACGCCGGTCGGCCGCAAAGCCAAGGCGCTCATGGATACCGGCAGCCTCGTCCCAGACGAAGTCGTCGTGGGCATCATCGCCGACCGGATCTCGCAGGCGGATGCCGCCAAGGGCTTCATTCTCGACGGATTTCCGCGCACCGTTAATCAAGCCAAGGCGCTCGACGACATGCTGGCGGCCAAAAAGCTCAAGCTCGACGGGGTGATCGAGCTCAAGGTGGACGAAGGGGCTCTCCTCGGCCGGATCGAGAAAAGGGCCAAGGAAATGATCGCCAAGGGCTGTGCGGTTCGCGCCGACGACAATCCGGAGGCTTTCAAGACGCGCCTCGAAGCCTATCGGGAAATGACGGCGCCGGTCGCCGCCTATTATGCCGCGGACGGGCGGCTCAAGACGGTCGACGGCATGGCACCGATCGAGGTGGTCTCGGCCGCCATCGACCGGGTAACGGAGGCTGCCGGGAGCGCCGTTTAAAATTCGGCGGCCGCTCGCCCTAGGGGCTTGACTTCGCCGCAATTGCCTGTTGACGGAAGCGCAGCGGATCACTAGGTAAGACCTTTCAAGCCCACATGATCGGGTTCGGGCCTCAATGGGTAACCATGCGAGGGCCGGATTTGCATTGTCAGCTTAGCCCGCTTTCCGCCGCGTCCCGTCGCGGCCGAGATGGAGAGAATTCGTGGCCCGTATTGCCGGCGTCAATATACCGACCAATAAGCGCGTCGTGATCGCGCTTCAATATATTCACGGGATCGGCCCGAGGAAGGCGCAGGAAATCATCGAGAAGGTGCATATCCCGCCGGCGCGACGGGTCTTCGAGCTGACCGATGCGGAAGTGCTGCAGATCCGCGAGACCATCGACCGCGATTATCAGGTCGAGGGCGATCTGCGCCGCGAAGTGGCAATGAACATCAAGCGGCTGATGGATCTCGGCTGCTATCGCGGCTTGCGGCATCGCCGCCAGCTCCCGGTGCGCGGCCAGCGCACGCATACCAATGCGCGCACCCGCAAGGGCAAGGCCAAGCCGATCGCCGGCAAGAAGAAATAAGGTTCGAGCCTTTTGAAAAGAAGCCCGAGCGCCTGGCATTACGGGCGCGTTGGAAGGACGGTTACATGGCAAAAGAAACAACCCGCGTGCGTCGGCGCGAGCGCAAGAACATCGTGTCCGGCGTGGCGCATGTGAATTCCACGTTCAACAATACGATGATCACGATCAGCGATGCCCAGGGCAATACGATCTCGTGGTCGTCGGCTGGAACGATGGGATTCAAAGGCTCGCGCAAGTCGACCCCTTATGCCGCGCAAATGGCGGCGGAGGATGCGGCCCGCAAGGCCGCCGAACATGGCATGCGCACGCTCGAGGTCGAGGTCTCGGGGCCGGGATCGGGACGCGAATCGGCCCTGCGTGCCTTGCAAGCCGCCGGGTTCACGGTCACGTCCATCCGCGACGTCACGCCGATCCCGCATAACGGCTGCCGGCCCCGCAAGCGCCGGCGCGTCTAATCGGATTCAACAGCGGGAGCGCTCTTCCCTTGGGCTCTCGCGCGAAAGGATGCTCTCGTGATTCAGAAAAATTGGCAGGAGCTCATCAAGCCGAACAAGCTGGAGGTCGCGCCGGGTGACGACCAGAAGCGGCTTGCCACGGTCGTGGCCGAGCCGCTGGAGCGCGGGTTCGGCATCACGCTCGGCAATTCGCTGCGCCGTATCCTTCTCTCTTCGCTGCAGGGCGCAGCGATCACCTCCGTCCATATCGACGGCGTATTGCACGAATTCTCCTCGATTCCCGGCGTGCGCGAGGACGTGACCGACATCGTCCTCAACATCAAGGACATCGCGATCAAGATGCAGAGCGATGGCCCCAAGCGCATGGTCCTGAAGAAGCAGGGCCCTGGCAAGGTGATGGCCGGCGACATTTCGACGGTCGGCGACGTTCAGATCCTCAACCCCAATCTCGTCATCTGCACGCTCGATGAGGGCGCCGAGATCCGGATGGAATTCACCGTCAATACCGGCAAGGGCTATGTGACGGCCGAGCGCAACCGCAGTGAAGATGCGCCGATCGGCTTGATTCCGATCGACAGCCTCTATTCGCCGGTTCGTAAGGTGAGCTACCGCGTCGAGAATACGCGCGAGGGTCAGATCCTCGATTACGACAAGCTCACGATGCAGATCGAGACGAATGGCGCGATCACGCCGGAGGATGCGGTCGCTTATGCCGCACGCATCCTGCAGGATCAGCTCAACGTTTTCGTCAATTTCGAAGAGCCTCGCCGCGAGGAAGTCGCGCCCTCTATCCCGGAGCTCGCGTTCAATCCGGCGCTGCTCAAGAAGGTCGACGAGCTCGAGCTCTCCGTGCGTTCGGCCAACTGCCTGAAGAACGACAATATCATCTATATCGGCGATCTCATCCAGAAGACCGAGGCCGAGATGTTGCGCACCCCGAACTTCGGTCGCAAGTCGCTGAACGAGATCAAGGAAGTGCTCGCCCAGATGGGCCTGCACCTCGGCATGGAAGTCACCGGCTGGCCGCCGGAGAACATCGACGAGCTCGCCAAGCGCTTCGAGGAACATTACTGACCGCGCAAACCCTCTCCCTCGGGAGAGGGCTGCGTGCGTAACACGGCCGTTCCTTGGCACGGCGGCCGGATAGGAGAGGGCCATGTATCACGGTCGCGCAAAGCGCCGCTTCAATCGCACGCACGAACATCGCAAGGCGATGTTCGTCAATCTTTCGCAGGCGCTCATCAAGCACGAACAGATCGTCACCACGCTTCCCAAGGCGAAGGATCTGCGTCCGGTCGTCGAGAAGCTCGTCACGCTCGGCAAGCGCCAGGACCTGCATGCGCGCCGGCTGGCGATCTCCCGCATCAGAGACGTCGAGCTCGTCAAGAAGCTCTTCGATGTCCTGGGTCCCCGCTACAAGACCCGTAACGGCGGCTATACGCGGGTGCTGAAGGCGGGTTTCCGCCAGGGCGACAACGCGCCGCTCGCCGTCATCGAATTCGTCGATCGCGACGTCGATGCCAAGGGCAAGGATTCCGGCGCGGTTGCGACGGAAGCCGAATGAATGCCGGGCGCGATTACGGGCGCGCCGAGACTTATCCTGCAATTTGAAGGGCGGCGCTCGCATCGGGCGCCGTCTTTGTTTTGGCGGCGATTGGCATCTCCGCCGACTGGGCCGATGAGGTCGCCTGACCGCAATTTCGCCACATGCGCGAGGAACCCAGGCATAAGGTCCGACAGGGAGAGATCGCGGTGAAACTGCAAATTCGCGTGGGGCTGACCCGAATTCTGGCCGTCGCGGTGCTCATGTCCATCGCCGGCCTGCCGGCCAAGGCGCAGAGAGCGGTTCCGGACTCGCGGACGCAGATTACGCTCTCCTTCGCTCCCGTAGTCAGGAAGGCAGAGCCGGCTGTCGTCAACGTCTATGCTTCACGCACCGACAAAGTCGCGCGCAACCCTCTGTTCGACGATCCGATCTTTCGGCATTTCTTTGGCGCCAGCCCCGAGTTGCGGCCCGGCGGGCCGACGGCGCAATCGCTCGGCTCCGGCGTCCTCATCGATCCAAGCGGGCTCGTCGTCACCAATTACCATGTCATCGAAGGCATGACGGACGTGAAGGTCGCTCTTGCCGACCGGCGAGAGTTCGAAGCGAGCATTGTGCTGCGCGACCAGCGCTCCGATCTCGCGGTCTTGCGGCTCAAGGGCAAGGGGCCGTTTCCCTACATGGAATTCGACGATTCAGATGCGCTCGAGGTCGGCGACCTGGTGCTCGCCATCGGCGATCCCTTCGGTGTCGGCGAGACGGTTACGCAAGGCATCGTGTCGGCGCTCGCCCGGAGCGAACAGGGCATTTCGCATTACGGCTTCTTCATCCAGACGGATGCGGCCATCAATCCCGGCAATTCCGGCGGAGCGCTCGTCGACATGAACGGCAGGCTCGTCGGCATCAATTCGGCCATCGTCTCCCAGACCGGCAGTTCGGTCGGGATCGGCTTTGCCATCCCCGCCAATATGGTGAAGATTGTCGTCGCCTCGGCCAAGGCCGGCAACAGCGAGGTCAAGCGTCCCTGGCTTGGCGCGGGCCTGCAGAATGTCACGAAAGAGATTGCCGAATCGCTCGGCCTCGACCGGCCGATCGGCGTGCTCGTGACCGATGTGACGCCGAAAAGCCCGGCCGAGGAAGCGGGCCTGCGCCACGGCGATCTCATCGTCGGTGTCGACCAGCAGCCGATCGTCGATGTGGAGAGCTTCACCTATCGTTTTGCCACCAAGCCGCTCGGCTCCACCGCGACGCTTGCCGTCGTGCGCGACGGCAAGCCCATCGCTCTCCAGGTGAGGCTGACGACTGCGCCGGAGACGCCGCGCGATCCCGTCAAGATCTCGGGCGATTCGCCCTTTGCCGGAGCGACCGTCATCAATATTTCGCCGGCCGTGGCGGAAGAATATTCGCTCGATTCCGCCAAACAGGGCGTGGTCGTCGCGGAGGTCGAGGAAGAGTCTCGCGCCGCCGCGCTCAATCTGCAGAAAGGCGACGTGATCCTGGCCGTCAATGACACGCGCATCGCAACGACCCGCGATCTCGCGCGCGTTACCGGCAGCCAGCATTATTTCTGGAAAATCAGCATCAGCCGCGGCAGCCAAGTCATCACGACCGTGGTCGGCGGCTGATTGATCCCTCTCCCCGCAAACGGGGGGAGCGAATTACGCCGCCTTCTGCGTGCCTTTACGATTGAGCCTGCGCTTCAGCGAGGTCCAGAGTTGGCGCATTTCTTCGGCGGCCTTGCCGTCCGGATCGACTTCCGTCACGCCCATCCCCGCGCGCGCCGCCTCCTGGTAATCGACGCGCGCGCCGACGAGGGGTCGCAGGAGCCCACCCATGGTTTCCAGCGCTGCTGCCCCGTCGGAGACGCGCTGGCTTTCCTGCATGGCCGGACATTGATTGAGCACGAATGCGTATTCCTTGCTGAGGGTCTTGAGCTTGCCCCGCGTCGCCTCGCTCGACCAGATGTCGAAAATGGTCGGGCGCGCCGGGATGACGCAGAGATCCGCGCAGCGCATGGCCGCATCGGCCGCGGGCGAATCAGTGGCAGGCGTGTCGACGATCACCAAAGTCACGCGCGCGCGGGTGAGCGCGGCAAGCGCCGACTCGAGCTTTGCCGGAGAGACCGCTTCGACCGGCATGTTACGATCGTTCCGCTGGTGACCCCATTTGACCAGCGACTTTTGCGGGTCCATGTCGATAATGAAGACGCGTTCGCCCGCTTCCCGTGCGGCGACCGCGAGGCAGGCGACAAGCGTGCTCTTGCCCGAACCGCCCTTCTGGTTGACGAGTGCGACGACCTGCATGCGCAAACCCCCCGTTCGACCGCGCCTTCGATTCAAATCTCACCGAAACGTTAACCGATTGATAAGTTCGTCTCAGTCCCGCGCAAAGCTGAGCAATTGCGTTATTCACCGGGATCGGGAGCTTTCCTCTTCATTTCCGTGACTTCCGGGGCCAGATTGAAGCAATGTCGGACCTTTTCGCTGCCGCTCGCCTCGAGGACCAAGCCCCGCGTCCGCTTGCCGATCGGCTACGGCCGCAGCGGCTCGACGAGGTCGCGGGACAAGACCATCTGCTGGGGCCTGACGGTGCCCTGACGCGGCTCGCGCGCTCGGGCTCCTTCGGCAGCCTGATCTTCTGGGGACCGCCCGGCACCGGCAAGACGACTGTCGCACGACTCATCGCACGCGAAACGAATCTTACCTTCATTCAGATTTCGGCGATATTCTCCGGGATCGCGGAGCTCAAGAAAGTCTTCGACGAGGCGCGCAAACGCCGCACCACCGGCCAGGGCACGCTGCTCTTTGTCGACGAGATCCATCGCTTCAACCGCACGCAGCAGGATTCCTTCCTGCCGGTGATGGAAGACGGCACCATCACGCTGATCGGCGCAACGACGGAAAATCCAAGCTTCGAACTCAACGCCGCGCTCCTTTCGCGGGCGCGGGTGCTCGTCTTCCGGCGGCTCGAGGAGGCGGCGCTCGAAAAACTGCTCGCGCGAGCCGAATCGCTTGAAAGGAAGGCACTGCCGCTGACGCAAGAGGCGCGCGCGGCTCTGCTCAACATGGCCGACGGCGACGGGCGCGCGATCCTCACCCTCGCCGAAGAAGTCTGGCGCGCGGCAGAGCCCGGACAAGTGTTCGATACGGCGACACTCACCGACATCGTGCAAAAGCGAGCGCCGATCTACGACAAGGCCCAGGAAGGGCACTACAATCTGATCAGCGCGTTGCATAAGTCGGTGCGCGGCTCGGATCCTGACGCGGCGCTGTATTATCTCGCGCGCATGCTCGATGCCGGCGAGGCGCCGCTTTTCATTGCGCGGCGTATCGTACGCATGGCGATCGAGGATATCGGATTGGCCGATCCGCAAGCGCTCGTCGTCGCCAATGCGGCGAAGGATGCCTATGATTTCCTAGGCTCTCCCGAAGGCGAGCTGGCGCTCGCCAATGCGGTGATCTATGTCGCGACGGCGCCGAAGTCGAATGCCGCCTATATGGCCTATAATTCAGCGATGCGGCTCGCGCGCGAGCATGGCTCGCTCATGCCGCCGAAGATCATCCTCAACGCGCCGACGGGGCTCATGCAGCGCGAAGGCTATGGCTCGGGTTATGAATATGATCACAATGCGCCGGAAGCCTTTTCGGGCCAGGATTATTGGCCCGAAGAACTCGGCCGCCAAAAGGTCTACGAGCCGGTCGACCGCGGCTTCGAGCGCGAGATCAAGAAGCGGCTGGATTATTGGGAGAAGCTGCGAAAGGAGCGGGGGAGGTGAGGGTTGCGATACCCTCTCTCGTCATAGGAGAGGGCGGCCCAGATGCAGCCCGGGAGGGTTGCTGAAGACGGCCCTCATCCGTCGTGCCTCGCACGACACCTTCTCCCACGAGGGGAGAAGGAGGGGCGGCATCTGTGTTAAAACACCCGATCATGCCCGTCCAAACCCTCACCGTCACCGAAGATGAAGCCGGCATGCGGCTCGACCGCTGGTTCAAGCGGCACTTGCCGACGCTCTCGCTCGCGCATCTCAATAAGATCGTGCGCACCGGCCAGGTCCGGATCGACGGCGCGCGCGCCACGACTGCGACGCGGCTCGAAGCGGGGCAGAAGATCCGCATTCCGCCCATGAAGCTTGCGCCGGAGGCACAAGCTGCCGCGCCTTCCGAAGAGGACAAGCGCGCCATCCGCGCCATGATCCTTTACGAGGACGATTACCTCATGGTCTTGAACAAGCCCTTCGGGCTTGCGGTTCAGGGCGGCTCCGGCACCCCGCGCCATATCGACGGCATGCTCGCTTCGCTTGTCGACGCACGTGGCGAACGCCCGGTGCTGGTACATCGGCTCGATCGCGACACCTGCGGCGTCCTTCTCGTCGCCAAGTCGCGCCGGATGGCAGCCGACCTCGGCGAGATATTTCGCTCGCGCCGCGCAACGAAAATCTATTGGGCTTTGGTCGAAGGCGTGCCGAAACCGGCGCGCGGCCGCATCTCGCTCTTTCTCGCCAAGGGCGAGGGAATGGAAAAAGAGCGCGGCGCGCCGCGGCGCGGAGCCGAGCGCACGGATCTCGAGAAGATGCGCGTCGCGCAGCATGGCGAGGCCGACGCCCAGCATTCGGTGACTTATTATGCGACCGTCGATAAGGTTCCGGGTCGCCTCGCCTGGCTCTCGATGAAGCCCATCACCGGGCGCACGCATCAATTGCGCGCGCATGCCGAGGCGATCGGCCATCCGATCGTCGGCGACCCGAAATATCGAGGCGAACTGCGCGCCGAACGGCAGATTCCGGAAGGCATCGAACGCAAGCTCCATCTTTTGGCGCGGCGGATCGTGCTGCCGCATCCACGCGGCGGCGTGCTCGACGTCACCGCGCCTCTTCCCCCGCACATGCGCAAAAGCTTCGAAATGTTCGGCTTCGACGCCAAGCGCGAAGATCCGATCGAAGAAGCGCCGGAATAGCATCGCATCAGCACGCGGCGCCGATCCGGCAGACAGGATGCAGGTGGAAAGTCATTCGCCCCGGTAGACCGGGCGATAGGCCATTTCCCGGATATGCGCCGCAACATCGGCAGGTCTTGGCACGCGTGCGAGATCGCGATTGAAAATATATTCGGCGACGCGCGTTGCGACATGCAGCGAGGATTCGAGAATCTTCCCCTGCGGCGGATAGATCAGTCCGATCGCGAGGTTCTGGTCTGTGACCTGTTCGGCGACCGCTTTGGCCGCGACGATGAACATTTCCTCCGTCACGCGCCGTGCCTCGGTCGCATAGACCGCCATCCCCATGGCCGGGAATATGTAAACATTATTGCCCTGGCCGGGAACGAAAGTGTGCCCGTCATATTCGACAGGCGGGAACGGGCTTCCGCTCGCGAAAATCGCGCGCCCGCGCGATCAGCGATAGGCTTCCTCCGCCGTGCATTCCGAACGGGACGTCGGGTTGGAATAGGGAAAGATGATCGGCCGGTCGTTGATCTCGGCCATGGCTTCGATGACTTGCTGGTTGAAGAGTTTCGGCACCGTGCTCACGCCGATGATGCCGGTAGGCTTCAATTCTCTTATCGCCTCGACAAAGGTCGAAACCGGCGCGCGGTTCTGCGCAAAAGGCTTTTGGAAATCCAAAAGGTCGGTGCGCGATTTCACCATCAGGCCATTGATGTCGAAGAGCGCATTGCGCTCGCGCGCTTGTTCGATGTCGAGTCCTTCGAGCGCCATCGCCTCGCTGACGAGTTCGGCTATCCCGGTGGCAGCCGATCCGCCGCCGAGAAAAAGAAAGCGTTGATCCGTGAGCTTGCCTCCCGAGATCCGCAGAGCGCCGAATATGCCGGCGAGCGCCACGGCGGCGGTTCCCTGAATATCATCGTTATAGGTGCAGATCTTGCCGCGATAGCGCTCCAGGATCGGTACGGCGTTGATATTGGCGAAATCCTCCCATTGGATGCAGCATTTCGGAAAAAGCGTCTCGACGGCTTCGACGAATTCATCCACAAATTCATAATAAGCTTGCCCGCGCGCACGATTTTGCTGCAGCCCGAGATAGAGCGGGTCTTCGAGCAATTCGAGATTGTTCGTGCCGACGTCGAGCATCACGGGCAGGCAATATTGCGGAGGCACGCCGGCGCATGCGGTATAGAGCGCAAGCTTGCCGATCGGAATGCCCATGCCGCCGACGCCCTGGTCGCCGAGCCCGAGAATGCGTTCGCCATCGGTGACGACGATGAAGCGCACGTCGTGCTGCTGCCAATTGCCGAGCAGATCCTTCAGCCGGCCGCGCGCTGTGATCGGCAGATAGATGCCGCGCGTCGCGCGGAAAATATGATCGAATTTCTGGCAGGCCTCGCCGACCGTCGGCGTATAGACGATCGGCATGAAAGTCGCCGGATCCGACATCACGACGGCATAGAAAAGGGTCTCGTTGCGCGCCTGCAAGTCGGAAAGCAGGAGGTATTTCTGGAGGTTATTGTCGAGATTGGCCAGCTCTCCATGAATGCGGGCGACCTGCAAGGCGAGCGTAGAGACGCGCGGCGGCAGCAGGCCCTCGAGCTTGTGCGTACGGCGCTCGGCCTCGGTAAAGGCCGAGCCTTTGTTGAGGCGCGGGTTGTGCAGCAGGTCATAGCCTGAAGCCATGGCGTTTCCTCATCGTTGTCGGTGTTCTCGGTATCTCTGCGAGCCAAGCGAGCGCTCCTTCTCCCCATGCGGGAGAAGGCATCCCTGAGAGGCATGACCGGATGAGAGCTTGCGCGACCTCACCCGGGGGGCTCCGCCCGCTACCCTCTCCCGCAAGGGGAGAGGGTTCGCGCGACGCCATCACCCGCTGTTGCGCAGGCCGGCCGAGATTCCGTTGATCGTGATCTGCACGGCGCGCAGGATCGACTCGTCCTCGCTATCGGCGGCGCGATGCAGCTTCAGAAGCTCGACCTGCACGTGGTTGAGCGGGTCGAGATAGGGAATGCGCATGCGCAATGATTTGTCGAGCACCGGATTGTCCTGCAGCAATTCGGTCTGCTTGGTAATGGCGAGGAGCGCGGCGATCGAATCCGTCCATTCGGCGCGGATCCGTTCGAAGATCTTGTCGCGCACCGACTTGTCCGGCACAAGCTCGGCATAGCGCGAAGCTATTCCGATGTTGCTCTTGGCGAGCACCATTTCCATGTTGGAGAGCAACATGCGGAAGAAGCCCCATTCGCGATACATGTCCTGAAGGAAGGCAAGGCCCGTGCCCTGGCGTTCCGCCATCCATGCCTTGAAGGCGGACCCGAACCCGTACCAGCCGGGGAGCATGAGCCGGCACTGCGCCCAGGAGAAGACCCAGGGAATGGCGCGCAGGTGTTGGATTTTGCGCGTCTTGGTGCGCGAGGCAGGACGGCTGCCGATGTTGAGCGTCGCGATTTCGGTGATGACGGTCGAAGCCCAGAAATAATTCTCGAAATCCGGTGTCTCGTAGACGAGCGCGCGGTAAGCCTTGAAGGCGTGACCCGACAGCTCTTCCATGGCCGAGAGATATTCGGGCCGCGGCGCATGCTGTTCGGGCATGAGCAGTGAGGCTTCGAGCGTGGCTGCGACGAACGTCTCGAGATTGCGCCGCCCGACTTCCGGATTGGCGTATTTGCTCGCGATGATCTCGCCCTGTTCGGTAACGCGAATCTGACCCCCGACCGCGCCGCTCGGCTGCGCGCGAATAGCCTCATAGGTCGGCCCGCCGCCGCGCCCGACCGATCCGCCGCGCCCGTGAAAGAGCCGCAGCTTCACGCCATGGTGCTGGAAAGTCTCCAGGAGATCGATCTCGGCCTTGTAGAGTTCCCAGCCCGAGGTGACATAGCCGCCATCCTTGTTGCTGTCGGAATAGCCGAGCATGATCTCCTGGACGTTGTTGCGGCTTTCGACGAGCCGCCGATAGGCGGGCAGCGAAAAGGCCTTCTCCATCACCGTTGCGCACTGGCGCAAATCTCCGATCGTCTCGAACAGCGGCACGATGTCGATCTCGCTGCTTCCGTCCGCCTTGATCAGGCCGACCTCTTTCAAGAGCACGGCCAGTTCGAGCAGATCGGAGAGAGATTGCGCCTGTGAGATGATGCTCGTGCGGATGATCTCGTCACCGAACGTGGCGCGCGCCTCGACCGCCGCGTGAAATACCGCGAGCTCTTTGCGTGTCTCGTCCGAATAGGTGACGAAGGGCGAAGAGAGCGTGCGGATTGTGCTGAGCTCCTTCACCAGGAGCTCGACGCGTTCCTCTTCGCTGCGCGACATGTAATCGGTGCCCGGTGCCGCCGCCTCGAAGAGCTCGGCGATCGTGCGCTCGTGCACGTCGGAATTCTGCCTGAGGTCGATCGAGGCGAGGTGAAAGCCGAAGCAATCGGCGGTGCGCCGCAAGCTGCGCAGCCTGCCGCGCGTCAAGAGATAGGAATTATGCGTGCGCAGCGACTGATCGACAATGAAGAGGTCGCGCTTGAATTCGGCGACGTTGCGGTAGGGATGCATCGGCACGTGCCGCGACTTGATCGGATGTTGATCGTCTATGGCGCGCAGCGTCGCCGCGATGCGGCCGCGCATGGCTGCGATCGCCCGCCGATAGGGCTCGGACATGCGATGCGGCGAGGCATCCGGCGAGCTCGCCGCGAGCTCGCGCAACTCGTCCGAGACATTCACGACCTCGGCGCTGATCGAGAATTCGGCGCTGAGCTGAGTGAGCTCATCGAGATAATGCGAGAGAATGCGTGTGCCGTGCATGCGCACGGTTTCGCGCAGCACGTCGGCGGTGACAAAGGGATTGCCGTCGCGGTCGCCGCCGATCCAGCTGCCGAGCCGCAGGAAGGACGCAACGCGCGCCTCCGCGGTCGAAGGCGCATAGGCGCGCAATTGCCGCTCGACCTGCTGATAGAGCTGCGGCACTTCTCCGAGGAACGTGTAATCGTAATAGGAAAGCCCGTTCAGCACTTCGTCGCGCACGGTGAGCTTCGTTCGCCTCAGCAGGCTCGTTTGCCAGAGGATGAGGACGGCGCGCCTGATCTGGTCCTCGATCTCGGCTTCTTCCTGCGGCATCAATTGCTGGCGGTCGCGATGTTCGAGAAGATGGGCGATCGCCATCTCGCGCAACATCGTGCTCTTGCGCCGTACTTCCGTCGGATGCGCGGTGAGCACCGGCACCATGAAGGCATAATCGAAGAATTCGCACAGCTTCTCGGGGCTGACGCCGGTCTCGTGACAGCGCGCGAGCGCATAAGCGAGCGTTCCCGGCGGCTCGGGCACGCCGGCGATCGCGTCGGCACGCAGGCGCCTGATCTGATGCAGATCCTCGGCAATATTGCTCAAATGCGAGAAGTAGCTATAGGCGCGGACGATCTGGACGGATTGCGTCGGGGTCAGCGATTCGAGAATGGCTTCGAGCCGATGACGTGCGGTTTGATCGCCGTCGCGGTGAAAGCGTACCGAGGTCTGGCGGATCAGCTCGACGAGGTCGAAGACCTCCTGGCCTTCCTGTTCGCGCACCGTATCGCCGAGGATGCGCCCGAGCAGGCGGATATCGTCCTTCAGTTGCCGGTCGGCGTCGGCGGCAAATTCTGTTCTATCTGCTTCCTTATTCATTGCGTGCTCCCCGGTGCTCTGGGCGGGCCCGGCTCTATATTGTTATAACCTTTGCTCGGATTCCTATAACCTTTGGCGGATCGGCATGCTCGATGAATTTTGGCGCTGGCGTGACCGTAGCTGCGGCATTTCAACCGAGACCCGATCCAGGCTAAGAATGAAATATGGTGCAGGATCCGATCCGCGTTGCCGGCTTTGACGCCGCGCGCAAGCCCAAGCGCTTTTATAGCAAACCGGGCCTCACGCCCTGCGAGGGCGGTTTTGCGCTGACGCTCGACGGGCGCGTAGCCAAGACGCCCGCCAAGGCCCCCCTTGTCCTGCCGACCCGGGAAGCGGCCGAGGCGCTTGCCGCGGAATGGGCGGGGCAAGAAGACGAGATCGATTTCGCCGCCATGCCGATCACCCGCATCGCAAATGCAGCGATCGACGCCGTCGCGTCGAAAAGACAAGAGGTAGCCCAGGAAATCGTCGGCTATGCGGAGACCGATCTCGTCTGCTATCGCGCGGAGGGGCCGGAAAAGCTGGTTAAGGCCGAAGCCGAGGCCTGGGATCCGGTTCTGGCCTTCGCCGCCGCACGGCTGGGGGCTCGGTTCATCTGCTCCGAGGGCATCACGCATGTCGAACAGCCGCGGTCGGCCGTTGCCGCCGTCCGCGCCAAGGTCGAGGAGATCGCCCGGGCAGCACCGGTTGCGCTCGCCTGCCTGTCGGTGATGACAAGTTTGACGGGCTCAGTTCTGATCGCGCTGGCGCTTGCGGAGGGGGCGATCAGCCTCGAGGAAGCCTGGCGGGCGGCGCATGTCGACGAGGACTACCAGATCGCCTTTTGGGGTGCCGATCCCGAAGCGGTGGCGCGAAGGGAGAGGCGTTTTGCCGAAATGGCGGCGGCGGAGCGCCTTTGGCGATTAACGTCAGCTTGAGGCGCCGCACGTCCCGTCCGCTCCGCGGCTATCCGCCTGTCCGATCAAGCCGTTGGCAGATGTTGCCCGGATGGGGAAAATGCCGCGGTTTCGCCGGCGTCCTTGTTTTCCGGTCTCTAGAAGCTTAGGTTCCGGGCAATCCCCCGAGAAAATTGGAGACCCGTCATGGGCGGAACATTCTCGATCTGGCACCTTTTGATCCTCGGCGCCGTCATCCTCATCCTCTTCGGCGGCAAGGGCAAAATTTCGGACATCATGGGCGACGTCGCCAAAGGCATCAAATCCTTCAAGAAGGGCCTCGCCGATGATGACAAGCCGACGACGCAGGCTATCGATCACCGCCCGGGGGTCGAGGCAAGCAAGGTTTCCGACACGCAGAAAGCCGGCTGAAGACCTGTGCCCTAACGGGCATTGACCATGTTCGAATTCGACGCCGGAAAGCTCGTCATCATTGGAATCGTGGCGCTGATCGTGATCGGCCCGAAGGAATTGCCGCGCGTCATGCGCCAAGTCGGCCAGGCGGTCGGGAAGCTCCGCAGGTTAGGGGCCGAATTCCAGGCCCAGTTCATGGAAGCGATCCGCGAAGCGGATGCCGAAGAGATCAAGGCCGAGATGCGCCGGCTTTCCGATAGCGCGAAGGTCGACGTCGGCCCCGATCCTTTGGCGCTCGCAAAAGCGGAAATAAGTTCGGCTCTCGAACAGAAGATCGAGACACGCGAAGAAATGGCCGCCGAGCCTGCCGCGCAGAGCTCTGAAGAGAAGCCGCTCGAGCCGGCCGCCTTGTCCGCGCCGCCTGCGCCGCCCGCCTGATGCCGCCGGGTTCGCCATGACGGATGCCGATATCGAGGCGACGCGCGCGCCATTGATGGATCATCTGATCGAATTGCGTGCGCGCCTCATCAAGGCGCTGCTCGCCTTTGTCGTGATGTTCCTGATCTCGTTCTTTTTCGCGAAGAATATCTACAACGTCCTGCTCATGCCCTACGAACATGTCGCAGGGCCCAATGCGCGGCTGATCTACACCGCGCCGCAGGAATATTTCTTCACCCAGATCAAAGTCGCGCTGTTTGCGGCAGGCTTTTTGTCCTGTCCGATCGTCTTCGCGCAACTCTATGCGTTCGTCGCGCCAGGCCTTTATCGGACCGAGCGCCAAGCGTTCGCACCTTATCTTTTCGCCACGCCGATCTTCTTCGCGCTTGGCGCGCTGCTCGTCTATTTCGTGGTGATGCCCAATCTGCTCGCCTTCTTTATGGGCATGCAGCAGGCACAGGCGCCGGGGCGGGCGCAGATCGAGCTTCTGCCGCGCGTCAGCGAATATTTGTCGCTGATCATGACGCTGATATTCGCTTTCGGCATCGTTTTTCAGCTCCCCGTGGTGCTCACTTTGCTCGGGCGCGTCGGGCTGGTCGATGCGGCCTTTCTGCGTCGCCAGAGGCGCTATGCGATCGTGCTCGTCTTCGTCGTCGCGGCGGTGCTGACGCCGCCCGATATTTTTTCGATGCTGGCTCTTGCCGTTCCGGGCATCCTTCTCTACGAGCTGTCGATCCTATCCGTGGCCTTCATCGAAAAGCAGCGCGCGGAGGCGGCGGCGAAAGCGGCTTAGAAGTTCGCGTCAGGGCCGGTACCCTCTCGATCCGAGGTGAGCGAAGCAATCAGAGGCGCATCGAACGCAGTCCGATTGCTTCGTCCCTCCGGGCTCTTCGCAACGACGCGGCTATAGAGTGACGAGACGGCTTCGATGTACGACATCAAATGGATCCGTGAGAATCCACAGGCCTTTGACGAAGGCCTCAAGCGCCGCGGGCTCGAGCCGCTGTCGATTTCGCTTCTCGCGCTCGACGACGAACGCCGCGCGGCGATCGCCAAATCGCAAGCGGCGCAAGAGCGCCGCAATGCCGCCTCGAAAGAGATCGGCGCGGCCATGGCAAAGAAGGACCTGGCGCGCGCCGAAGCCTTGAAGGCGGAAGTGGCGGAACTCAAAGCCTCATTGCCGATGCTGGAAGCTGATGAGCGCGCCGCGATCGAAAAGCTCGAAAAAGCGCTCGCCGAAATTCCGAACACGCCTTTGCCGGACGTGCCGGACGGCAAGGACGAGAACGACAATGTCGTGGAGCGCGAAGTCGGGACAAGACCGCGCTTTTCCTTCAAGCCCAAGGAACATTTCGAGCTCGGTGAGGCGCTCGGCCTCATGGATTTCGAGACCGCGGCGAAAATGTCCGGCGCGCGTTTCGTTGTCCTCAAAGGCGCGCTGGCGCGGCTCGAACGGGCGCTCGGCCAGTTCATGCTCGATCTGCACACGGGCGAGCACGGCTATACCGAAGTCAATCCACCGCTTCTCGTCCGCGACGAAGCGATGTTCGGCACGGCGCAATTGCCGAAGTTCCAAGAAGATCAGTTTCTTGCGACGAACGATGCCGAGTATCGCGAGGCATTCAATCGCGCAGTTGATGAGCACGGTAAAGGCGAGATTTCCGATGTTCGGCTTCGCATGGGCGAGCTTATGCGTGAGAAACGTCACTGGCTCATACCCACTGCCGAGGTCTCCCTGACTAACCTGGTCCGCGAGTCCATTCTCGAAGAAAAGAACCTGCCGCTCCGCTTTACCGGCTGCACGCCCTGTTTTCGCGCCGAGGCGGGCGCGGCGGGCAAGGATACGCGCGGCATGATCCGCCAGCATCAATTCACCAAGGTCGAGCTCGTCTCGATCACAAAGCCGGAGGAGTCGCGCGCCGAGCATGAGCGCATGCTCGCTTGCGCCGAGGAGGTCTTGAAGCGCCTCGCGCTGCCCTATCGCGTGGTCACGCTCTCGACCGGCGATATGGGCTTTGCCTCGCAGAAAACCTTTGACATCGAGGTCTTCCTGCCGGGCCAGGACCGCTATCGGGAAATCTCCTCCGTTTCCGTCTGCGGCGATTTCCAAGCCCGGCGGATGAAGGCGCGCTATCGTCCCGAGGGCGCCAAAGATACGCGCTTCGTGCACACGCTCAATGGATCGGGGGTCGCAGTCGGTCGCGCCCTTATCGCGGTCTTGGAAAATTATCAGGATGAAGACGGGTCGGTGCGGGTGCCCGACGCCTTGCTGCCCTATATGGGCGGCATAAAGAAGATAGAGAGAGCATAGAAATCGAGAAATCCTCTCGTAAGGCCCATCGGGCGAGAGGTGTTTGCCCGCGGATAGCCGCTCGAGCCTCGGGCCCACGGCTCGCCGCTTCGCTTCGGCCGGGACAGCGGGCTAGCTCTTGCCGAACGGACCGCTCTTACGATGTGGCCGCGGCAGCTCGCTGGAACGAAGTTGGTAAATCGGAACGACAGGAACCCATGCGTATTCTCGTCACCAATGACGACGGCATTCACGCCCCGGGGCTCGGGGTTCTCGAGCGGATTGCCGCAACCCTCGGCAATGAGGTGGTCGTCGTAGCGCCCGAATATGATCAGTCGGGCGTCGCCCATTCGCTCTCGCTCAACGATCCTTTGCGGCTGCGCAAGATCTCGGAGCGGCGCTTTGCGGTGAAAGGCACGCCGACCGATTGCGTAATCATGGCCGTGCGCTCGATCATGGAGGGCTGCAAGCCCGATCTCGTTCTCTCCGGTGTCAATCGCGGGCAGAACGTCGCCGACGACATCACCTATTCGGGCACGATTGCCGGCGCCATGGAAGGAACCATCCTCGGCATCCCCTCGATCGCGCTCTCCCAATGTTACGATCCGGAGGGCGATCACGAACGGCTCCATTGGGACTGCGCGCAAGTCCATGCGCCAGGCCTGATCCGCACGCTTCTCGCCGAAGGGATCGACCGCAACGTGCTCATCAACGTGAATTTTCCCGGCTGTCCGGCGGACGAGGTCGCCGGCGTTTCGGTCACGGTGCAAGGCCGGCGAGATCTGCAAATGGTGCGGATCGAGCCGCGCACCGACGGACGCGGCAATCCCTATTATTGGATCGCGCTCGACCGCGACGTGGCCGAACCGCCGCCCGGCACGGACCTCGACGCCTTGTTCAACAAGCGAATCTCGGTGACGCCGCTCAAGCTCGATTTGACGGACGAGGTTTCAGCTGCGCGCTACGCGCAGACCTTCGCCGGACGTAACGTTGAATAAGGCTTCTGCCTCACTTTGACCATCTCGCGAATCATGAAATGATTCGCTCCCTCCGTAGCGCCTCGCCCTGGACCTGTGGAAGGGAGATGCGGCGTTAGCGGTCGAGCGTGCGAGAATCGCAGTGAGCGTGGCGACACTCAAGTCCCTGGAGGAAATCGACGCCGCGGCAGTGCGCGCCGAAGAGAAGGCCGCCTTCCTGCTGCATTTGCGCGCCGGCGGCATTCGCGACCTCGATCTTCTGCGCGCGCTCGAGAAAGTGCCGCGCGAGATTTTCGTGCCGCATCGCCTGGTCGATCTGGCTCGCCGCGATCTCGCTTTGCCGATCGGCTGCGGGCAGACGCTCTCGGAGCCCTCGCTCGTCGCGCGCATGATCGAGGCCCTTAATCTCGCATCGCATCATCGCGTGCTCGAAATCGGCACAGGCTCGGGCTACGCGACGGCGGTTCTCGCCGAAATCGTCGAGGAGGTGATGTCCTTCGAGCGCTTCCAGACCCTCGCCATCGCGGCCCGCTTGCGGCTGCAGCGGCTCGGCAAGACCAATGCGACCGTGCTCTTCGGCGATGGGCTCGCGGTTCCGCGCGAATCCGGCCCCTTCGACCGCATTCTGGTGCACGGGCGGCTGAACGAAGTGCCGCCGCTCTTCATCGATCTTCTCGCCGAAGATGGACGGCTCGTAATGGCGCGTCCGAATCCCGGGCAGAATTCGCGCCAGGTTCTCGTCGAGGTCCACCGCGGCGAGGATGGCGCTCTTACCGAGACGGAACTCTGCGCCTGCCGGCTTCAAGCGCTCTTGCCGGGCACGGCGAAGGTCCTTTGAGGCAATATTTAGCTATTTTTAATCTAAACTCCTATGCATGACCTTGAGGCGGTGTTCATCTTAAACGCTCCCTTAACTGGCTTGCATCCTTAATGCGCCCCACGGACCGTCTTACTTGTGGGTTGCGTCATGGATCGTTTGGCTTTCGGCTCCGGCCTTGCGTTGCGTTTCTTTCTGGCTGGCTGCCTTGCGGCCGCACTTGCCGGATGTGCCGATTCGGATCGCATGTCCGACCCATTCTCCAATCCTTTCCGGGGCGACGTCGATCGGATGCCGACCGCGAGCATTCCCGCGCCGACGCAGCCCGTTCAGTCGCGCCCGCTCCCGCCGACGACCGGGACGCGCCCCTTGGCTTATGCGCCGAGCTATTCGGCTCCGAGCCATGCCGCTTATCCGGCCGAGCGCGCGACCAATATTGCCGGCTGGACCGCCGAAGGCGGCATGCCGATCGTCATGGCACAGGGCGAAACTCCCGAGGTCATCGCGCGCCGCTACGGAATTCCGACGGCCGCCTTGCTCAAGACCAACGGATTTGCCTCCTCGGCGGAGGTTCGCCCCGGCGCCCGCTTGATCATCCCGACTTATAATGCCGCGCTTGCGGCTTCGAGCGGCATGCGCTTCGCGGGCCGCGAGCCCGAGCACCGGCATGAAAGATTGAAATGGGTGAGAGGCCCGGAACCTGCGAACAAACGGCTCGCGAGGTCGGAAAAATTCGAGCGCGAGCACGCCGAGAAATACGCGCGGCTCGAGCAGCGGAAAGAGGAAAAGCGTGCCAAGCTCGTCAGGCCGGAGCCGATCAAGCCTATGGCCCATATCGTCACGCCGAATACGACGGTCGCGCAAGCGGCGCCCGTGACCAGAAAACCGATCGATCCGATGGCAACTGCAAGCCTCGAGGACGGCAAGACGGTCGCGCCGGAATTCCGCTGGCCGGCACATGGCAGAATCATCCAATGCTATAGATGCGGCGGCAACGACGGGATCAATATTGCTCTGCCGGAAGGCACTTCCGTGCGCGCGGCGGAGGCAGGCGTCGTCGCCTATGCCGGCAGCGATCTCAAGGGTTATGGCAATCTCATTCTGATCCGCCACCCGGACGGTTTTGTCACGGCTTACGCCAACAATTCCGAGATCGAGGTGAAGCGCGGCGATGTCGTCAAGCGCGGGCAGGTGATCGCCAAGTCCGGCCAGAGCGGCAATGTTGCTTCCCCGCAGCTCCATTTCGAACTGCGCAAAGGTTCGACCCCGGTCGATCCGACCCAATATCTTGCCGGCCTCTAGATCACGATGCTTTTGGATCGGATCGATCCAAAAGCATGAACGTGACCAGTCCTAAAGACTTCGAGCGGGATTTGCGCGAAAAACCGCTGCCCACTTTCGCATCCCGCTCTGAGAGGCCTTCGGGCAGCACGGCGGATTTTCCGCAAACCACGCGCGCAGGTAGTGCATCGATCGCGGCACTACCTGTTTGCCTGCTTGCGCGCGGCTGAAGTAAGCCTTAGCGTTACGTCATATTCCTTTCTTTTCATCCAGTGATTGAGCTTTCGATTGCAAGAGATTGCGCGGCCCCGGTGGCGAATTTCATCTGAACGGCTTTCCGTCGCTTTCGCCAGCGCCTTCCAGAGAAAGGTGCTCCGCTTTTTCGAAGGCCTCATCCGCTCGTTCGCCAAAGGATCTTCGCGTGTCTGCGCGGGCGCGCATTTCGACGAAGCGACTTGCGTTCCGATTGATGAGCTCGGACCGGTCGTTCGGGCTTCCTGCAATGGCGGCTCTTACCTGCGGACTGCGCCCACGCTCATCGTCGGGCCCACCGAGATTTGCCAACCCGTCTGGGAAGCCATGGGGCAGAAGATCGATCCACCGCGCCTAGGCGTGGCCGAGATCGATTCTGCCATCGTTTGCGGCGAGGGGATTGTCTGGAAGAAAACTCCGGATGGTCCCCGTGTCGTCTCGGAATCCTTGCTGAATGCCGATTCGGCTCGAAGCATTCTGCCGATGAAGCGCACGGCGGAGGGCGGTCTCTGCGTCAAAAGAAATACGCGGGTGAAGACATTGCCGCGCGGCGAGACTTACGCGTATTTGCGTCAGGTTTGGGACACGAATTACGGACATTGGCTGATCGATTGCCTGCCCAAGGTCGGCATTCTCGCGGAACATTTCGACCTCGCAGGCCTCAAATTCATCGTTACGCGCAGGTCTGGTCCGATGCGGAAGGTCTATGTCGATTCGCTCGGCGCATTCGGCATCAGGCCGGACCAGATTGTGGCGATGGGGCGCGAAGCGGTAGAAGTCGAGCGGCTTCTTTACCCGCTGCCGGTCGCCATGCACTATTGGTTCAAGGCGCCGCGCGCTATTCAGATTCTCGAGGCGCTTCGCGATCGAATTGCCCCCAATGGCCAGGGGCCGAAACGGCTTTACGTCTCGCGCGCTCTGGCGCGCAACCGGCATCTGCTCAACGAAGCGGAAATTCTGGACGTCCTCGAGGAATTCGACGTTACCATCGTCTACCCGGAACGCCTGTCCTTTGTCGAACAGGTTAGGCTCTTCGCCAATGCCGATTTGGTGATCGGCAATTGCGGCGCCAATCTCGCCAATGCGGTGTTTGCGCGGCGCGGGCTCAAGATCTTCGCCATTACCTCGCAGATCATGGGCGACATGTTCTATTGGGACTTGGCCAACCTGAAATCGGGGAAATATTTTTCGCTGCACGGCCAGGCGGTCTGCCGGACACCCGATTACAATTCGGATTTTTCCATCAATGCGCAGGAATTCCGCGCATTGCTCGAAGAAAAAGTGCTGCGAAGCTGAGTCCGGATCGCGCCGCGATTTCACAATTCTAAGGATTAGAGCGTCGAGGCATAGACGAGGTAAGCGGCGATTTCGGCCGCCTGCTGTGTGGCGCCCGCGACGTCGCCGGTCTGGCCTTCGAAGAGACGGCGGGCGAGTCTCACCACCCAATAAGCGGCCGCAATGGCGAGGATCATGGCCAAGAGCACGCGGATGATTCCGGCGCCGGCCAAAAGCGGCAAGAGGCCGAGAAGAAAGGCCATCAGTGCCGCAACCGCCGAAACCGGTTCCGGCGGGCCGGCGGCGGCAAAGCCGCTTCCCTCGCTCCGCGCCGGCGGCAGATGAAGCGCCAGCAGCATTAATGTGCGTGAGATCGCCGCCACCGCAATCAGGACCAGCATGGCAGCCGGAAGGCTATCGGCTGCAATCATGGCCAGGCTCAAGACGCGCGCGAGCACGGTGAGAGCCAAAGCAAGCGCGCCGAAAGCGCCGATCCGGCTGTCCTTCATGATTGCCAAGCGCTGTTCCGCGGTCGCGCCGGCGGTCGCGTCGGCATAATCGGCGAGCCCGTCCTCGTGGAGCCCGCCGGTCAAGATGACGAGGCTCGAAACCGCGATGAGCGCCGCAAGCGCCGGCGGAAGCCCGAGCCTTGCCGCAATCCAGAGGACGATCGCCGCAATCGCGCCGATAATGGCGCCGGCGATCGGCAGCATGCGCGCGCAAAGGCTGATCGGGCGCTCAGGCGCCTTTTCGAACGGATAGACGGGGATCGGCAAGCGCGTGCAGAACCGCAAGCAGCCCAAGAGGTCGGCCGCGAGCTCGTAAGACTGGTCCTTCGCATTGGCCAGGCGCGGGTCCATGCGTAAGTCATGCGACATGCCGTGAAGTTTGTCGAGCCAGAAAGCGCACAAGGCTCTTATTCGGCGGCGGGCTCGACCTGGCTGACCGGGACTTCGGGACGTTCTTCCCGGGTTTCGTCCCGCGCCCGATCCGGCAGAACGGCTGAAACGAGGGCCGCGACCAGAATATTGGCGAGGATCGCCGTCACCCCGTTATAAATTGCGAAATTCGCGCCGAAGATCGCGTGAACCGGCACCCAGGCCTTCGGCGTCCAGGCGAGATAAGTCCCGAGCGCCATGCCTGTCGCCCAGCCGGTGAGCAGGCCCGCACCGCTGAAAAACCGAAAGTAGAGACCGAAGATCACGGCCGGAAAGATCTGCTCCATCCAGATCCCGCCGAGCAATTGAAGATCGAGCGCGAATTGGGTCGAGGCGCGCAGGACGAAGATGAGCGCGCCCAGCTGGATGACCAGCGAAATCACCTTGGCGAGCAATGCCTCGTGATGATCGCCGAAGTTCTGCCCGGCCAAGGGTTTCAGAATATTGCGGGTGAAGGTGTTGGCGGCACCGATCGACATGATCGCGGCCGGTACGAGCGCGCCGATGGCGATCGCGGCAAAACAGAACCCGACAAACCAGTCGGGAAACATTTTCAGGATCAGATGCGGCACTGCATCCTGCGGATTGGCGACTTTGACCGCCGCGGCATGCGCCATATAGCCCATGAGCGCGATGAGGCCGAGCATCACCGAATAGGCGGGGAGCGCGATAGCGTTGATGCGGATCGCGTTGCCGTCGCGCACCGAAAGAATGCCGGTCATCGAATGCGGATACATGAGGAGTGCGAAAGTCGAGCCGATCGCCAGCGTGATGAAAGGCGCAATCTGCGCTGGCGCGAGCAAGAGGCCCGCGGTGATCTTGCCGCCGGAGGCCGCGGCTTTCGCGTGCAATGCCCCGCCGGCCGCATCGAAGATCGCGCCATATCCGCCGAGCTTTAGCGGCACGACAATGATCGCGGCGATCACGAAGATATAGATCATCGTGTCCTTGACAAAAGCGATCATCGCCGGCGCCCTGAGGCCGCTGCGCGACGTGTAAAGCGCCAGGATCAGAAAGGCGATCGTGAGCGGCAGATGGCTCGCCAATCCATGGCCCTCGAATCCCAAGGCCTCGATGACTTTCTCCATGCCGACGAGCTGGAGCGCGATATAGGGCATGGTCGCCAGCACGCCCGTAAAGGCGACTGCGAATTCGAGCCATTTGTTGGAGTAGCGGCCGAGCACGTAATCGGCGGCTGTCACGTAATTCTTGCGATGCGCGATCGCCCAGAGCCGCGGAAAGGCCGTGTAGAGAAGCGGATAGATCAGAATCGTATAGGGCAGGGCGAAGAAGCCATAGGCGCCGACCGCATAGACGACGGAGGGAACCGCGATCACCGTATAGGCAGTGTAAAGATCGCCGCCGATTAGGAACCACGAGATCCATGGCCCGAACCTGCGTCCGCCAAGGCCCCATTCGTGCAGATTGGCGAGATCGCCACGTTTCCAATGCGCCGCGACAAAGCCGAGCAGACTGACGAGAACGAAGAAGGAGACGAAAACAAAGGTCGCCGGCCAATTCAGATGGGCGATCACCTTTTCTCAATCCTGTAGACGATGAGCGTCAAAAGACTCGAGAGCGGAATGAGAACAAGAAGAAACCAGTAGAAGAAGGGAAAGCCGAAAAGCCGCGGCTCGGTCACATTATAGAAAGGAACGCAGAGCGAGATCGCGGACGGCAGCATCAAGACGAGATATTTCATCGCGGCCTCGCTCGCATCTCCTGGTCTTCAAGGTGCGCCGAGCATTATCGCGGCGCCCGCCGGCGATCAAGCGGCTCCTTTCAGCCTCTATCTTGCGAGGATCTCGACATCGCGGTCCTGGGTCGACTGGACCTTGAATGTCGTCTGGAAGGTCCGGTTTTCGTGCCGCGCGACGGCAACATATTCGCCCTCGGCCAGAACGACTGAAGGAAAAGCGCCGATCAATTCGCGGATGACGTCACCCCCCGGCGTCAGGATCGTAAAGGCCGAATTGGCGAGCGCTTCCCCGCCCGGATTGTCGACAAGCTTCAACGTCATCACGGCGGCACGATGGCGCAAGGTCGCGTCGGTCAGTTTGCCCGCCTGTACGCGCAGATCGGCGCTGACCACCGAATTCGTCGCGTTCGGAATGCCGTTGGGGCCGAGCGAGCCCGTGCCGCTCGTATCGAGAAGGGTCGAGACGACGTGGTACGTGCCTTCCGGCAAGCCGATGATGTCGCCGGCCCGCGCATTGGGAAGGATCAGCTTTGCTTCCGAATTGCTGGGCTCGGGCACATAGATGGCGATCGACAATTTCGCCGGATTGATCGGCTGGTCGCCGAGCATCGGCACGATCCGCAATCCGCCAGCATTCAAAACGAGCCGTTCGCTTTCCGGCTGGCCGGAAATGACGACGCGTTTCGTCATGCCGGCAAGACCCATCGCCGCGTGGACGATATAGGCGCCATCCGGAAGCATGAGCGTCGGCGCCGCCTCCGAAGACTGTGCGACAAGCCGATGCGAGCCGTCGGCCTGCGCCGTCTCGTCGAAAACCCGCCATTTGACGCCGGCCGTCAAAGGCTGCGGATCGCCGGCGCTGAGCACAGCAGAGAGGAGCAGGGCGGTACGCGGGATTTTCGGCTGCGGATCCGGATGCGGCGCTAGCAGGCCGCCGCGCGGAATGACGGGCGTGACGGCGGGAATGGGCGTCGGCGTCTGCGCGCTCGCGAGCCCTGCGGTGGCCATTGCGAGAGCCAGTGCAATCAAGCGCAACAGGCGGAGCGGCGTGCGCGGCGAATTCGACAAATCGGCGCCTATATTCGATATGCCCGCAGCCGGATCGGGCAAGATCATGCAGGAATGACGCTCGCCGGCAAGCCGGACGTTGACTTCAGGGGGGAAGTTGACCTTTTCGTGGCGGGAGTTGCCGCCAGCTCGGCCTTCGGACATATTTGGTGGGTCTCATGAACGAAACGATCGCGCTCTTGCGCAAGCGCCGTTCGGCGTCGCCGGTTCTCCTCGGGGGACCGGGACCGACGGCGGAGGAACGCAACCTGCTCCTTACGCTTGCCTCACGCGTGCCGGATCACGGCAAGCTCGCGCCGTTTCGGTTCATTGTCTTCGAAGGGGAAGGCCGCGAGAGGGCCGGCGCTATCATCGCCGATGTTTTTGCCAAGGCCAATCCCGAGGCGGATGCGGCGCGGATCGAGGCCGAGCGCAAGCGTCTGGCCCTCGCTCCGCTCGTCATCGGCGTCGTTTCGCGTGCCGCGCCGCATGAAAAAATTCCGCTCTGGGAACAGACCCTCGTCAGCGGCGCGGTCTGCATGAATCTCACGATTGCCGCGAATGCGCTCGGTTATGCGACGACCTGGATCACCGAATGGTATGCGTATAACCGCGCAGTCCTCGACCGTTTCGGCCTGGCGCCGACGGAGAAGATCGCCGGCTTCGTCCATATCGGCCGGCATGAAGGCCCACGCGAGGACCGGCCGCGCCCGGCGCTCGCAGAAATCGTCACCTATTTTGGCCAAGAGACTGCGGCTTGAGCTCAGGCAAAGACCGCATTGATGATCGCGATCTCGTCCGCTTCGCGGGCGAGCTTGCCTGAAAAGCCGTCGCGCCGTGCCGCCTCGCATTCGCTCTTCAAGGCCGATGGCAAGTCACTTGCGCAATCGATCGCTGCGATGCCTGCGGCCTTGGCTGCCATCAGCGTGAAACTGCGGGCCAGTCGATAGGGCTCGGCCAATGCGCCGTCCGGCTCGCGCAGCGAACTTGCGCCAATTGACGCGGCAAGATCCTCCGGCGCCCAGCAAATTCCGGCGAGCCGGCGGCTCGCGCCGACGTAAGTTCCCATTTTGAAGATCGAGGCCGGCGCCTGCGCGGCGAGCGCAATGATTTTCGTGCTTGCGTCGGGTAGATCGAACTCAGCTTCGCGCAAGGCGAGCTTGGCGCCGAGATGCTGGACGTCGGCGCCGCCGGACGATCTCGGCAAGACGATTGCCGCCGGCGCGCCTCGCATCACCGCGTCGAGGTCGGCGTCAAGCTCACCGCTCGGCAAAGGGCTGACGCGCACATAGAGCCGCGGCGGGGCCCGGCGCCCGGACTTGAGAATCTCGAGAATGAGGCCGCGCGCTTTCGGCCTCGAGGCGGAATTTTCAAGATCCAACCAGACGCAGTCGGCGCGGCTTGCGAGGGCGAGTTCGGCCGCTTTCTCGTCATCGGCCGAGACGAGCAGGTGCGAGCGCATCGGGGTATCCGTCATGTCGCCTTGCGCTCCAAAGGGTTACGCCGCGAATCGGCACCTTAAGACTACGTTTACCATGTTAGAAGATCGTGAAGGCAATAGAGCACCGCTTCTCTGCCGCTCGGATCGCGTCATGATCATTCGCCAATTTCTCCTCTGGGCGCGCACCGCCGCGGCGGGGCCGCGCGCCCGGGCGGCGAGCGCTCTGGCACGCGCCTACCTTTACTCGAACCTCTCCGAAAGCGAAAAAGAAGAGGCTATGCTGGCGCTCGCCGGCTTGCTCGACGATCCTTCGCCTCTCGTGCGCCGGGCCATGGCCGAGAGCTTCGCGGATGCCGAGGGCGCTCCGCATCATATCGTCCTCGGGCTCGCCGACGATCAGTCCGATATTTCCTCGATCGTCCTGCGCCATTCGCCGGTCTTGACCGATTCCGATCTCATCGATTGCGCTGCAATCGGCGATGCGCTCGCGCAGACGGCCATTGCGCTGCGTTCTTTCGTTTCGGCTGCGGTCTCCGCAGCGATTGCCGAAGTCGGCGCGCGCGAAGCCCTGATCGCGCTCGCGTCGAATCTCGGCACCCATCTGCCGGAATTTTCGATGCGCCGGATGATCGAACGTTTCGGCAAGGACGGAAGGATCCGCGAAGCTTTGCTCTCGCGCCCAAATCTGCCGGCCTCGCTACGCGCCGATCTCGTCGCCGCCACGGCTTATTCGCTTTCCAGCTTCGTGACGGCGCGCGCCTGGATGTCGTGGGAACGGGCGAGCTTTATGACGCGCGAAGCCTGCGAACAAGCGCATGTGATTATCGCGGCCACGAGCGGGGAGGGCACCGCGAAACTCGTCGCGCATTTGCGCCAGTGCGGGCAATTGACCGCGAGCCTGCTGCTGCGCGCTTTGCTCAGCGGCAATTGCGGGCTCGTCGAGGCTGCGCTCGTCGAATTGTCCGCGCTTCCCTTGGCGCGCGTCAAAGGTCTCCTTCAAGACTGGCGCAGTGCCGGCTTTGCCATGCTCTATCGTCGGGCGGGGCTGCCCGAAACTTTGCTTCCGGCTTTCCGCGCCGCAATCGAAGCCTTGAGCCTCGAGACGGAACAAGAGGGCGGCGCATCGCTTTCGCGCCGCAGGGTCGAGCGGGTGCTCACAGCCTGCGAGGCGGCGAACGAGGGAGAGCTCGATCGTCTGCTCGCGGTTCTGCGCCGCTTCCATGCCGAAGCGGCCCGTGATGAGGCCCGCGATTTTTCCGCCGCGCAGACGGAGCTTGCGGTGCGCTCCGGTCTTGCCGCCGTAAATTCCGTCGCTCTCGAGCCGGCCGCAATGCCCGAAGAGCCGCCTTTGCTCCTCGTCGATTGCTACGCCGACGAGCCGGCAGCAATGGGAAATTGGAAGCTGCGGCGGATCGAGCCGCAGCTCGACCTCGATGCCATCGAACGCGAGCTCGCCGCGGCGTGAGACCCCGCCGGTGCGCGCCCTTAGGTCCGGCGCGCATTTTCCCGGCCGCTAACCCTGCAGCAGCCCCGAGAGCTTCGCATATTGCAAGAGGACGATCGTCTTGGCGTCGATGATCTCGCCTTTCTCGATCATGGCGAGCGCCTCGTCGAGCGTGAGCTCGATCGCCTCGGTGTCCTCGCCCTCGTCGAAGAGGCCGCCGCCGGCACCCGTGCGATCGGCGGCATTGTAGCGAGCGACGAAGAAACTGATCTTCTCCTTATAGGAGCCGGGGCTCATAAAAGCGGTGAAGAGGAATTTCGGCTCCTTGATCGTAAAGCCCATTTCCTCCTGCGCTTCCTCGAGGATGCGCTTGGCGGCATCCATCCCGTCGAGCTTGCCGGCGCAAGCCTCGATTGTCGTCTCCCGCCCCGTCGCGAGATAGACGGGCAATCTGAATTGGCGCACGAGCAGAACGCGCCCGCGCTCCGGATCATAAGGCAGGATCGTCGCCGCATCGCCCGAATCATAGACTTCGCGCGTGACCTCTTGGACCTTCCCGTCGAAGCGCTGGCGCCGGAACGTGACCTTCTCGAGCACGCCCTTTTCATGCGAGAGGATCTCGCGCTTGAGAATTGTGATGCCCATGACTCAATCGCCGAATTGTTCGCGCAGAATGCGTTCGTCGAGCGAATGGCCGGGATCGTGAAGGATGACGAGGCCGGTTGCGTGATCCATGGCGACTTCCACTTTGACGACGTCCTTGAACTCGAAGTGGTCGGCGACGGCGGAGACCGGCCTTTTGTTGGATTCGAGCATATCGAGGGTCACATGCGCGCTGTCGGGCAGCAACGCGCCGCGCCAGCGCCGCGGGCGGAAGGCGGAGATCGGCGTCAGCGCCATGAGGGGCGAATCGAGCGGTAGGATGGGGCCATCGACCGAGAGATTATAGGCGGTCGAGCCGGCGGGCGTCGCTACCAGAATGCCGTCGGCGACGAGCTCGGCCATTCTTTCCTTACCGTCGATCGAGATGCGGATTTTCGCGGCCTGATAGGATTGGCGCAAGACGGAGACTTCGTTGATGGCGCAGGCGGTGGCGACCTTACCGCGCGCATCGGTCGCCTCCATGACAAGCGGGTGGATGACGGACGGTTGCGCCTCTTCGATGCGCTTCTCGAGATCTTCTTCACGATATTCGTTCATCAGAAAGCCGACCGAGCCGCGGTTCATCCCGTAGATCGGCTTTCCGCTACCCATGAAGCGATGCAGAGTCTGCAGCATCAATCCATCGCCGCCCAGCGCGACGATCACATCGGCGGAACCGGGATCGGCGTTGCCGTACGTATGGATCAGCCGGATTCGCGCGGCCTCTGCCTCGGGGGCGCCGGTCGAGATGAAGGCCATGCGCTTCAAAGTCGGGTTCACGCCTTTGTCGGCGGTCATCGGGTCGATCCGTGGCCCTGAATGCTGGCCCGGAGAGCGGGGCCGGGCATCGCGGGAGAAGGCCTATATCACGAAAATGCGTCCGGCTGCCACGGCCCCTATGCCGGTCAATAGGCGGCATAACTCTTTTCTTCGACGATCGCGCTATCGAGCAATCTGTTGATCTCGCGCTTGAGTTCGGCGCGCCGGTCGTTGGTGCGGTAGACCTGGCGGGCAAGGTCGACGAATTCCGGACCGAATGTTCCTGCCCGTTCCTGTTCGCGAATGGCGTCCTCGATGTCCCAGAGCTTCGCGTTGACCTCCTTGAGCGCGGCGGTCAGGCGGGAAAGCGCCTGGCTCGCCGGGATTTCGCGGCGCCAGACTTGGCTCAAAGCAGCATATTCGCGGCGAATATTGGCGCGCTTTTCGGGGTCGCGGATTTCGGCGAGCTTGATCTCCAGGATCGTCATCTTGTCGATCAATTCGCCGGCCGCGATCTCGACCAGGATGGGCATTGGCTCTACCGCTCGTTGAAGAACACGGAAAATCAGATCACGCGAGGCTTGAGCCGGGATGGAACCGGAGGCTTGCGCGTTGATATGAGGCGCTCGCCCCTATAGAAGCGCGGCTGGCGCACCGAGATTGAGTCCGCCGAAGATCCAGCCGATGTCCGATTTCCTGCTCGAGCTCTTTTGCGAAGAAATACCGGCCCGCATGCAGGCCCAGGCGGCGGACGACCTCAAAAGGCTCGTGACCGACGCGCTCGCCGAGCGCGACCTCTTCGGCGAGTCGGCCGGGGCCTTTGCCACGCCGCGGCGGCTTGCCTTGCACATCGCCGGCCTGCCGGCCCGCCAGCGCGATCGGCGCGAGCTCAAGAAAGGCCCCCGCCTCGATGCCCCGGCTGCCGCAATCCAAGGATTTCTCAAAAGCGCCGGCCTTTCCTCGATCGAGGAGGCGCGCGTCGAAAAGGATCCGAAGAAGGGCGATTTCTATGTCGCAATAATCGAAAAGCCGGGGCGCGACACGGCCGAAGTCCTTGCTGAGATCATGCCGGCGATCCTCGAGAGCTTTCCCTGGCCGAAAGCCATGCGCTGGGGCGCTGGGTCCGTGCGCACCGATTCTTTCCGCTGGGTGCGACCGCTTCACGCGATTCTCGCGACTTTCGGACCGGAGACGGAGGATCCGGATATCGTCCGGTTCTCGATCGCCGGAATCGAGGCCGGAAATCTCACCTATGGGCATCGGTTCATGGCGCCGGACGAAATTCGCGTGCGCCGTTTCGACGATTATGTGAGCGCGCTCGACAAGGCCAAAGTCGTGCTCGACCCGGAGCGGCGGAAGAACATCATCCTGCACGATGCCCGCAATCTCGCGCATGCGCAGGGGCTCGAACTCGTCGAAGACGAGGCGCTGCTCGAGGAAGTCGCGGGTCTTGTCGAATGGCCGGTCGTGCTCATCGGCTCTTTCGATGAGGCCTTCCTCAAGCTGCCGCCGGAAGTGATCCGCGCGGCGATCCGCGTACATCAGAAATCATTCGTACTGCGGGAGGCCGGCGGGGCGCTCGCCAATAAATTCGCCCTCGTCGCCAATATCGCGGCGCCTGACGGCGGCGCGGCGATCGCCGCGGGCAATGCGCGCGTGGTGCGCGCGCGCCTTTCGGATGCTCAATTCTTCTACGAGACAGATCTTCACGTGAAGCTGGAAGACCGCCTGCCCAAGCTCGACGGAATCGTATTTCACGAAAAGCTCGGATCGCAGGGCGCGCGGGTCGAGCGGCTCGTTGCGCTCGCCCGCGAGCTCGCGCCCTTGGTCGGCGCGGATGCGAATGCGGCAGCGCGCGCCGCGCAGCTCAGCAAGGCTGACCTCACTTCCGAAATGGTCGGAGAATTTCCAGAGCTTCAGGGATTGATGGGCAGATATTATGCGTTGACGCAAGGCGAGCCGCAGATGATCGCCGGAGCGATCGAAGATCATTATCGCCCGCAAGGCCCTTCCGACCGCGTTCCGGGCGAGCCGGTCGCAATTGCGGTCGCGCTCGCCGATAAATTCGATACGCTCGTCGGCTTTTTCGCCATCGACGAGAAGCCGACCGGCAGCAAGGACCCTTATGCGCTGCGGCGCGCGGCGCTCGGTATCGTGCGCCTTGTCCTCGAGAACGAGATGCGCGTTCCGATTCTCTTGGCGGCGAGCCGCGCCTTCGGCAATTACAGGCTCGCTGCGAGCGTTGCGGCGCCCGAAGTGATGGCCCAGGTGCTCGGGTTTTTCGCCGACCGGCTGAAAGTCTATCTGCGCGAAAAGGGGTCGCGGCACGATCTGATCGATGCGGTCTTCGCGCTCGGCGACCAGGACGATCTGCTGATGATCGTCCGCCGCGTCGAAGCGCTCGGCCGTTTCCTTGAAACGGAGGACGGCGGCAATCTTCTCGTCGGCTATAGGCGCGCTGCAAATATTTTGCGTGCCGAGGAAAAGAAGGCGGGGGCGGAAGAGGCGCTCTCTTATGGCGCGCCTTTCTTGCCGGAGCGGCTTGTCGCGCCGGAAGAAAAGGCCCTGGCTTCGGCGCTTCAGCGGGCGGCCGCCGAGGCTCATGCCGCCATCGCGCGAGAGGATTTCGAAGCCGCAATGCAGGCGCTCTCGCATCTGCGCGGGCCGGTCGACGCCTTCTTCGACCGGGTGACGGTGAATGCCGAAGATGCCGACTTGCGCCTCAACCGGCTGCGGCTCTTGAACGGGCTGCGCGACGCGACGCATCGCGTCGCCGATTTTTCCAAGATCGCGGGGTAATTCGCTCGCGCCTCGAGGCTTCGCGGGCGCTCGATCTCAAGATCCTCTAAGCTTTCAAAACTCGTATACCGACTGAGCGCCCTTGCTGGCCGCCGGCTCCGTATTATATGACTACATTGGTCACGAACCCGGGAGGTCCTCGCCGTGCGGGAAATCCAATTGCGCGACGCGAAGGCGAGCCTATCTGCAGTCGTGGACGAAGCCGTGCGCGGCGAGGCAGCGATCATTACGCGCCACGGAAAGCGGGAGGCCGTCATTCTCAGCTTCAAGGAATGGGAGCGGCTATCCCAGGTGCCGACTTTCGGACGACTGCTGATGGCAGCACCGATTGGGCCGAAAGATTTGCCGGCGCGCAATCGGAAGCCGGTGCGCCGCACCGATTTCTGAGTGCCCGGATATATTATCGACACGAATGTCATCTCTGCCGGGGCGCCGTCGCGGCGCGCGCCGATGAACGTGATCGCGTGGCTCGATGCGCAATCGATGCTGCTGTTTCTCTCGGCCGTGACGATTGCGGAGATCGAAGATGGGATCGCCAAGCTGCGGCGCGAAGGGGCGACGCGCAGAAGCAATGATTTAGCAGCGTGGCTCGAAACTGTTCTGCATCTTTAGGTGAGCGCGTCCTTTCGTTCGATGCACCGACGGCGCGCATCGCCGGCAATTTGTCGGACCGAGTGCGTAGCCAAGGCCAAGCGCCGGGATTTGCAGACATCATTATTGCGGCGACGGCACAGCGGCATGGATTGGCGATCCTGTCGCGCAACATCCGGCACTTCGATCCGCTGGGCGTGTCGGCCATTAATCCATTTGATGAACTGCCGCCCACCTGAGCCGGCGCGTGGCGCGCTCAGTCGATGTCGAGCGGCTCGGTTCCGCTCGGCTTGCCATCGGCACCGAGGGTGATCTTCTCGATCCGCTGTTCCGCGTTTTTCAGAAGCGCCTCGCAATGTTTCTTCAAGGCTTCGCCGCGCGCATAGATCTTGATCGATTCTTCGAGCGGGACCGCGCCCTTTTCGAGCTGATCGACGATGGTCTCGAGTTCAGCAAGCGCTTTTTCGAAGGGCAGGGCGGGGATGTCTTGGTTTTCTTCGGGCAAGTTTGTTCTCAACCTGAGTGAGCCGCCTTATAGCATGGCCGTAGCGAAGGCGCAGGCGTGAATTCGAGCTTCAGATGAGCTCGAGGGCAAAAGGTTCGCCTTCGACGCAATCCTCGCCGCGCCCGATCTGCTCAATGGCTTCGATCATTCTACCTTTGCGGTCAAGCAGCTTGTCGGCGAGGGAGACAAGCCGGGCATTGGGCGTCGCCGTCGGCGAAGCGCGCCGCAATCTCTGCGCGATTTCGTCTTCTTCGACATGCGGGCTCAAGGCGCAGGCAGTGATGAAGGCCGCAGCAGTCGAGCGGCTGACGCCGGCGAAACAATGAATGAGCAGAGGATCGGCCCGATCCCATCCGCGGACGAAGTCAAGCAGGGTCGCGACATGTTCCTCGCAGGGCAGGACATGTCCCTCGATCTCGCAGGTGATGTCGGAAATGCCGACGAACAAATGGCGCTCGGGCGCGATGGCCGCGGGCCGGTCAACCCTGATTTCGCGATTGATGAGCGTGATCAGGCTGCGCGCGCCCGTTGCCCGGGCGACGTCGGCAATGCGGAAGATCGAGCAGACGTGGATGCGTGACACCCGGTTTTCCATCAATTGGCCGCGGCCACTCGGGCCCGGCTCATTCTATAGCCCCGTTCGCGAATCAATCCCGCCAGCCCGCGCGCAAAAAGACATAGATCCTCGTCAGTTTCATGACCGCATTCGGCCCCGGCCTGCGAAATGACGACACAGTCTAATGCCCTGATATTGAAGGTGCAATCGCATGCGAAGCTTGAGCCGTCAGAAGCTGCAGCTCGGTGAGGAAACGCGCGGCAGAAATCTGTGGAGGCCAAGGCTCCCAGGGCGTTCCGCCATAGACCGCGACAAGCGGGTCCTCGCTGAGCGGTTCGAAGGGAATGCGCAAGACATTGTGCATTTCTTCTTCGGTCCAGCCGACGACGCGGACCGCTTCGGTTGCAGCTGCAATCCGGTCGGCTTCCTTGTGGAGCCGGTGCTCGGTTTCGCTCCAGCCCGGCAGGCCGTAGCGCAGCGCAATTGCTTTCTCGAGCTCGTCGACGAGCTTGCGATAGGCCTCGCCAAGGAAGGGCTTGAGGACCGAAATGCAGTCGAAACCGAGCAGGCCCTCGTCCGCATCATGCAGGAGCTCGCGCAGCTCCGCGCGCGGATCGGGCTCGGGAAAACGCTTCCGGCGCAGCTGCAGCACGAAAAGCGAATGCTGCGCAACCGAGAGCGGCAAGGGCCAGGCGGAATGGCCGCCCCAACGATAAGTGCGGGCAAGGCCGAGGGCGAGATCCTCGTCCTCCCAGTCGAAAGGCGAGGGATTGAGAAGGTCGAGCCTCTTGCCCGAAAGGAGCCGAACCCAGGCGCGCGGCTGGATCATTTGGCGGTTCTATGCGTCGCGAGGCGGGCGAGCTTGGCGCAGGCCTCGTGCCGCCAGCAGGGCACGACGTGGTCGTTGACCATGCCGACCGCCTGGCAAAAGGCATAGACGATGGTCGGCCCGCAGAACTTGAAGCCGCGGCTCTTCAAATCCTTCGAAATCTTCTCCGAGAGCGGCGTCGAGGCCGGCAGCTGGTCGCGGCGCCGGAACCGGTTCTGGATAGGCTCGCCGTCGACGAAGCCCCAGAGATAAGCGGCAAAGCCGCCGTTCTCCTGGATCGCGAGATAGGCCTGCGCGGACGAAACGGCGCCTTCGATCTTCGCCTTGTTGCGGATGATGCTCTCGTCGCGCATGAGCGAAGCGAGCTTCTTGGGACCATAGCGGGCCATCTTTTCCGGATCGAAATTATCGAAGGCCCGGCGAAAGCTCTCACGACGGCGCAGGATGGTGATCCAGGAAAGGCCCGCCTGGAATCCGTCGAGGATCAATTTCTCGAAGAGCGCCCGGTCGTCGAATTCAGGCACGCCCCATTCTTCGTCGTGATAGGCGACATAGAGCGGATCTTCGCCCGGCCAGGTGCAGCGGATCTTGCCGTCGGATTGGGGGAGCTTCGTCAATTGGGCGGCGTTACCTCTATGCCGGCTTCGCCGGCAATTAGCCTAATTCCGGCATTTTTTGCATCTTCAAGCCGATCGAGCCGCAGCATGGCAAGGCCGTGGGTTCCAGCCGTCGAGCCCACCTGTCCGATGCTGATTTCGCCCATCATCACCTCGCAGCCCGGTTGCGGCACAGGCCCGTCGAAGCGGACTTTCAAGATTCGCTTGCGCGCCGAATTGCGGAAATGCACCCGGGCGACCACCTCCTGGCCCGGATAGCAGCCCTTCTTGAAATCGACGCCATTGAGCCAATCGAGATCGGCATCATGCACGAAGGCGTCGCCATAGGCAAAATCGATCCCGCCCTTGGGCACGCCGAGCGCGACGCGGCGCGCCTCGTAGACCTCCGGCGGAGTTGTCGCGAACTTTTCGAGATCTGCAGGCGGCGCGATGAGCCGAAAACCAAGCGCCGGAATGCGCGGGTCGGAGAAACCGATGCCTTCGAAAGCGGGAGGTTCGGCATCGCCCCAGATCGCGGCGACCGCCAGCTTTTCGCTCAGATCTTCGATGGCGATCTTGGCGCGTAATTTGTGGAAATTGAGTTTTTGCAAAAGCTCCGGAATCTGCGATTTGACGCAGTCGAGCAGAAAGCCCGATCCTTCATGGTCCGATGGCACGACGAAAAAGTCGAACAGCAACTTGCCCTGCGGCGTGAGGATGGCGGCATAGCGCCCCTCGCCCGGGCGGATGCCGAGCATGTTGTTCGTCGCGAGCCGGTGGAGGAAAGCGGTCGCCTCGGCTCCGGAGACGCTGATGACGCCGCGGTCGGCGAGAAGGCTAGAACCTCGATCCATGGTCCGGTCCGGCTTGCGTTCGTGATCAACCGTATTTAATCGGCTTCGATCGCAGAACAAGCGCCGCAGGCCCCCGGGGCCACCAGAGGAAAATCCATATGGCCTTCGATCTCCTTCTGAAGGGCGGCACTCTGGTCAATCACGACGGGGTCGGAGCGCGCGACATCGGCATCAGAGCCGGCAGGATCGCCGAGATCGGCGACCTCTCCCGCGCCGCAGCAGGCGAGGTGATCGACGCTGCCGGCCTCCATATCCTCCCGGGCGTAATCGACACACAGGTCCATTTCCGCGAGCCCGGCTTCACCCTTAAAGAGGATTTGGAGACGGGCTCGCGCTCCGCCGTCCTCGGCGGCGTCACCGCGGTCTTCGAAATGCCCAATACCGAGCCGCCGACCACGGGCGCCGCTCAGCTCGCCGACAAGGTTCGCCGCGCAAGAGGCCGCATGCATTGCGATTTTGCCTTCTGGGTCGGCGGTACGCACGACAACGTCGAGGAGATCCCGGAACTCGAACGCCTCCCGGGCGCCGCCGGAATCAAGGTTTTTCTCGGCTCCTCGACCGGCTCGCTGCTCGTTCCCGACGAGAAAGGGCTTGCGGCGATCCTTTCGAAGACGCGCCGGCGCGCCGCCTTCCATTCCGAGGACGAACATCGGCTCGAGTCGCGCAAGGGTCTGCGCGTCGCGGGCGATCCGTCGTCCCATCCCATCTGGCGCGACGAAGAGGCCGCCATCCTCTCGACTGAGCGCCTCGTGCGGGTCGCGCGCGAGAAACGCGCGCCGATCCACATTCTCCATGTCTCGACGGCCGAAGAAATCGATTTCCTTGCCGGCCACAAGGACATCGTGAGCCTCGAGGCGACGCCGCAGCACTTGACCTTCAGCGCCGAGGATTATGCAAGGCTCGGCACGCGGTTGCAGATGAACCCGCCGATCCGGACCGAGCGTCATCGCGCGCGGATTTGGCGCGGGCTCGAACAGGGCATCATCGATGTTCTGGGCTCGGATCACGCGCCGCATACTGTGGAAGAGAAGGCCAAGCCCTATCCGCAAAGCCCTTCGGGGATGCCGGGCGTGCAGACGCTCGTTCCAGTGATGCTCGATCATGTGAATGCGGGCCGGCTCAGCATCGAGCGTTTCGTGGACCTGACGAGCGCGGGGCCGGCGCGGCTCTTCGGCATCGCCGGAAAGGGCAGAATTGCCGTCGGCTATGACGCCGATCTCACCCTGATCGATCTCAAGCGAAGCGTCCGGATAGAAGAGTCCTGGATCGGCTCGCGCTGCGGCTGGACACCCTTTGCGGGCAGGAACGTGACCGGCTGGCCCGTCGGCACATTGGTGCGCGGCATGCGCGTGATGTGGGACGGCGAGATCGCCACGCCGAGCCAGGGCGAGCCGGTGCGGTTTTTTGGAGCGGGCTGGGCCACGCGGGAGGCGGACAAATGATTTTCCGTCAGCTCTTCGATCAGACTTCGAGCACTTATTCCTATCTGATCGCAAGCCGCCGGGGCGGCGAGGCGCTGATTATCGATCCCGTCTTGGAGAAGGTCGACCGCTATCTCCAGCTCGTGCGCGAGCTCGACCTCAAGCTCGTCAAGGCGGTCGATACGCATTTGCATGCCGATCACATCACCGGCCTCGGTGCTCTGCGCGACAAGACCCGTTGCATCACGGTCATGGGCGAGCAGAGCAAGGCGGATATCGTTTCGATGCGGCTCGCCGACGGCGAAAAGCTGACCGTCGACGGGCTCTCGCTCGACACGATCTATACGCCCGGGCACACCGACGATTCCTATAGTTTCGCAATGCACGACCGGGTTTTCACGGGCGATACGCTGCTCATTCGCGGGACCGGCCGCACCGACTTCCAGAACGGCAATCCGCGCGAGCAATATGAATCGATTTTCGGCCGGTTGTTGAAGCTTCCGGAGGCGACGCTCGTCTACCCGGCGCACGATTATAAGGGCGACACGGTCTCGACCATCGGCGAGGAGAAAGCATTCAATCCGCGCCTGCAGGTGAAATCGGTCGAGGATTATGTGGAGCTGATGAATAATCTAAAGCTCGCCAATCCGAAAATGATGGATGTCGCCGTTCCCGCCAATATGAAGGTGGGTCTCCATCAGGAGGAGATTGCGCGGCGCGGCTGGGCGCTGAACGCAGAGCAGGCAATGGCGATCTTCGAGCAACCGGACGTGGCGCTGGTCGATCTGCGCGAGGCGCACGAGCGCGAGCGCCACGGCGCCATTCCGCACGCCTTGCACGTGCCCTATCCGAGCCTCCAGGAAAATATTCGCGCCGGCGGCATGTTGCACGAGCTTGCTAAATCGGCGGGCAAGCGGCTGTTGTTCTACTGCGCCTTCGGCGAGCGCTCGGCCATGGCGGTGCAAGCTGCGCAGGACGCCCAGCTCTCCTCCTCCTGTCACCTGCAAGGCGGCCTTGCGGCATGGAAAGCGGCCGGCGGCCCTATCGAGCGGTGATCAGGCAGCGCGGAAACTCAGGCGTTGCTATTCGACCTCACGACGTCCCGTACCTGTGCGTCACGTCGCGCGCGATATGGCTCGATTCCTGGAGAAAGCGCGTGATGATCGTCTGCGCATTCGGCGTGCACTGCCGGTAATTCAGCTCATAGCCCTGAAAGCCTCTGTTATACGCGCCGGCGAGGCGTTCCTTGCGCGTCTCGTCTTTGGTCTCGGCATCCATGAGCGCCGTCATCTTGTCGCGCCAGATCTGGCCGCTGCTTTGGCCGGCGCAAAGGTCCTGCAGATAAGTGAGCGCGCCGAGCAGTTCCGAGAGGCGCAACAATTGCGGCTCATAGGGCGGAGCGGGTTCGCTCGGCGCATTGGTCGCAGGCGTACCAGGTTTGGCTTCCGCAGCATTAGCTGGTGTAGCGGGATTGGCGCCCGGCAGAGGCGGCGTTTTCGCGCCGGGCTGCGCGGGCAATGCGGCGGCAGCCGGCGGGGGTTTCGGCTTCGGCCTTGGGGCTTCCTCACGCCAATAATGGCGGGGCTCTTCGTACTGGGGCGGAGCGATCGACCGCTCGAGCAGATTTTGCGCGGCAGCCGGCGCAATCAGGGCCGAAACTATCGCGACAGAGATAAGCGCCTTACGCATTCCCCATTGCCCGCTCACGCCAAATTCCGGTCAAGCAAAATCTTCTGCGCATTTTCGACGATCGCGTGCAAGTGGGGCGTCGTCGTAAGACGCGCGATCTCATGCGGTTCGGCCCAGAGAATCTCGCTCGCTTCGGGACCCGTTTGTCCTTCGCCTGAAATCCACAGGCCGACGAAGGAGAGAACCACGTAATGCTGACGCAATTGCGTCGCAGTGTCGGCAACCATCATTTCGACGGCACGATTGAACCCGATGATTCGGGCCTCGACCCCGGTTTCCTCTTCGAGCTCGCGCAGCGCGGCATCTTCGAGGCTCTCGCCCGCCTCGACGCGCCCGCCCGGCAGCGAAAAAGCGCCCGCGGAAGGTGGCGCCGTCCGTTTGGCGAGGAGCACGCGGCCTCCGCGAAAAACGGCGATGCTGACGCCGAGCAGCGGATATGGCGGATCGAATCGGCTCATCGGCTCATGGATAGAGGCGCTGCTTTTCCCAGCCTTCAGTGAGGCGAGTGAACCGCACGCGGTCGTGCAGCCGGAACGGCCCGTTCGACCAGAATTCGATCGTTACCGGCCGGATGCGGTAGCCGATCCAATAGGCGGGGCGCGGCACGCCCCCGAGCGCAAATTTGGTGGCGTATTTGGCCACCGCCGTCTCCAGCGCCAGGCGATTTTCGAGCGGGCGCGATTGTTGGCTCGCCCAAGCGCCGATACGGCTTTGCAGCGGGCGCGTGCGGAAATAGGCGTCGGCCTCGGCTTCGCTCGTCAGTTCGACGGGGCCGCGAATCCGCACCTGGCGGGCAAGCGATTTCCAGTGGAAGACCGCCGCCGCCTTCATATTGGCGGCAAGCTCGCGTCCTTTGTCGCTCTCGGAATTGCTATAGAAAACAAAGCCGTTGGCATCAAAAGACTTGAGAAGTACCATGCGTACGTCTGGCATGCCTTCGGCATCCGTGGTAGCCAGAGCCATCGCATTGGCATCGCTCGGTTCGGATTTTTCCGCCGCCGCGAGCCAGTTCGAGAAGAGCGCGAGGGGTTCGTCGGCATCCGTGAAGTCATGCATGGTTAAGCCATTTGCCCTAGACTTTCACGAAGCAGGGACGGAGGTTTGGGTTTGCTGAGCGTTCGCCGGGGGGTGAGCCTATTGCCTTATATAGGAAATCTGCGCATCGCGAAAAAAGCCGCATGGATTGTGGCGCCTTTGCTGTGCTTTGCGCTCGGGGCCTGTTCGGTCTCCATGCCCATGGGCTCGCTCATCGGCGCGCATGACGACGATGAGACCGGCTCGATCGAGCAGCAGCAGCCGCAGATGGACGGGCTCAAGGGCGAAGATTGGCAGCGCGCCAAATCGGCGCTCGATTCGGCACTTGCGTCGCAGAGCAAGGACGCCGTCTCCTGGGACAATCCCGCTTCGGGCACCAAGGGGTCGTTCACGCCGATCGGCGACGCTTACGACACGGATACCGGAAAGTGCCGCGGCTTCCGCGCTGCGGTCGACCGCAAGGATGCCGACGATGCCCTACAGGGCACGGCCTGCACCGACAAATCGGGCGGCAATTGGGTCATCACCGACGTGAAGCCCTGGAACAATAGCTAGGCTCATTCCCTCGCCCCATGAGCGAAGCGAAATGGAGAGAGGGGTGACGCATCGGCACAACAATGCGCTCCTCATCTGCGCCGTGCCGTAATTTCGGATTGACGGTGCGGCAAACCCATGTAGCTTGGTCTCCGATGGTTCCCTTCGGGGATCAAAAGGGAACATGGTGAGGCCTTTGGCCTAAGCCATGGCTGCCCCCGCAACTGTAAGCGGCGAGCCGCGCGCCATCACGCCACTGGGAAACCGGGAAGGCGGCGCAAGGCGAAGACCCGCGAGCCAGGAGACCTGCCATCGACCGTGGTCACGCGCGGACGCATCGGGCGGGGTGCACCGATGGAAGCTTGCGACGCCGCTTGCGGCGCGCAAGCTTTGGCTCGCGGTGACGTGTCACGTCACGAGGCCCTATGCCTTCCCTCAGTTCTGTCGTTCGGCGGCGCCATCGCGCGTGCGCTTTGCGCGTTGGTCTTTTCGTCCGTCTTTTGCCCGGTCTCTTGCTTGTTGGGCTCGAGGCGCCCGCCATGGCACAGGCGGTCCCCGCTCAATCGGAGCCGCTTCCGCAAATCGTTGTCACACCGACGCTCGTCCCGACCCCCGAAAGCGAGGTCGCGAGCAGCATTACCGTTATTACCAGCGCCGACATGCAGGCCAAGCAAGAGCGGACGGTGCCCGATGCGCTCGCCGATGTGCCGGGCCTCAATGTTGTCCAGACGGGCGGGCCGGGCGGCGCGACCTCCGTCTATATACGCGGCGCCAATGCCAACCAGACGAAGGTCTATATCGACGGCGTCGATGTCAGCGATCCGAGCGCGACCGATGGGACATTCGATTTCGGCCAGCTGCTGACCGCGGGAATCGACCGCATCGAAATATTGCGCGGGCCGCAAAGCGGGCTCTACGGCTCGAGCGCAATCGGCGGCGTCATCAATATCATCACCAAAAGCGGCGAAGGGCCGCCGCATGTCTATGGCAGTCTCGAAGGGGGCTCCTTCGGCACGTTCAATCAGACCACAGGCATCAGCGGATCGGTGTCGCGATTCACTTATTCGTTCAATTTCGCGCATTGGAGTTCGACCGATACGGATGTCACGCCGGCTAATCTCATCCCGCCGGGGCGTCCGCTCAATCCAGACGCATACGACAATCGAACCCTTTCATTGAAGCTCGGCGCGCAGATCTCCGACAATTTCGACGTGGGATTCAATACCCATTACATCGAATCCAAGCTCTATACGACGAGCGACGATTTCCTCGGCCCGGAGTCGTTGCAGAGCATCAACAACAATCAGGAGCTCTTTACGCGCACGTTCGGCCATCTCGTGTCGTTCGACGGCAGACTCGATCAAACGCTCGATCTCGCCTACACCGACTATCACCGCAGCTTCTTGGACCCCAATCCGGCCTCCGACGACTTCGAGCTTTATGACGGCGACCGTGTGAAGGTCGATTATCAAGGCAACCTCACTCTTTTGCCGGGTGAGATTGCAACGATCGGCGCGCAGCATGAACTCGATCAGTTCGACCAGCCGGCGTCACTTTCCGGCGGCGCGGTGAGCGCGCCTTTTTCCGCCTCGGTCACCGACGATGCGGCCTTCGCAGAGCTCCAGTCGAACATCGGGCAAAGATTCTTCAACAGCGCGAATATTCGTTTCGATCACAACAGCCAGTTCGGCAATGCCGTGACCTATCGAGTGGCGCCAGCCTTTCTCATTCCGGAGACGGGGACGAAACTCAAAGCCAGCCTCGGCACGGGATTCAATGCGCCGACGCTCGACGAACTCTATCTCAGCATTCCCTCGTTCTTCTTTTTTGCCAATCCCAATCTCCGCCCGGAGACGAGCATCGGCTACGATGCCGGCTTCGATCAAAATCTCTTCGGCGGAAGAGCTTCGTTCGGCGCGACCTATTTTCACAACAACATCCACAATCTCATCGAGATCGTGACCAACGCGGCTTTCGTCGGAACCTATGCCAACGTGGACGAGGCAACGACCCAGGGCGTCGAGACCTATGTGAGCGTAAAGCCCTGGGATCCGCTGACCTTGCGCGCCGACTATACTTACACCCGCGCCGAAGACGACACGTCGGACGAGCCCTTACTGCGCCGCCCGAAAGACAAGGCGAGCCTCAGCGCGATTTGGCAGGCGACGAGCAAGGCGCAGCTCAGTGCAACTCTCATCTATGTCGGGCCCTGGTTCGACAATAATCGCGATTTCACCAACCTGATGCCGCTTCCGGTGCCGGGCTACGTGCTCGTCAATCTGGCGGGCTCATACGATCTCGGGCAGGGCGTCACGGCTTTTGCGCGGATCAACAATGCGCTCAACTGGCACTATCAGGATCCGCTCGGATTCGAGCGGCCGGGGCTTGGGGTTTTCGGCGGGCTCAGACTCGCTTTTGACGCGCCGGCCGGAGGAAAATAGCGATGGATTTCCAACCTGAACGAAACGCTGCTAGAAATCGCCGGGAGAGCCCGGCTCGGAGTGAGGAGAAAATAATGCAAGCATCTTTCGATTGGCGCCATCCGGTTTGGCTCGCGCTGCTCACGGCCTTGAGCGTCGGCCTTAGTCTCGAATTTGCTTGCGCCGTGCCGCTCGCCGCCTTTGCGGCGCTCGGCGCGCTCACCATGAGCCGGCGCGACGCGCTCATGCTCGTGCTTGCCATCGTGGCCGCCAATCAATGCGTCGGCTTCGCGTTCCTGCATTACCCGGCCTCGTCCTGGCCCTGGGCTGCCGCATTTGGCTTTGCAGGAGTCCTTGCGGTCTTTGCCGCCGGATGGGCGCGCCGGGTCGGATATCATCCTGCGGCTGTTTCTACTTGTGCCTTTCTCGCGGCCTTCGCCGCCTACGAAGGCGGACTGTGTCTGATCACCCTTGCTTCGCGCTCCGGTGATCTCGCGCCCTATGCCGCAACGGCCGTCCTGCGCATCTTCATCATCAATGCGGCGACCTTCGCCGGGCTCCTGCTCGCGACGCGGATCGCGGCCGGCATCGGCTTCGTTCGTCCCGCGCTGGCGCCCCGCGCAGGCCGGCTCGCCTGACGTCAGGCTTGCGTCGCAGGCCCTAGCACCCCAAGTTGCGCATGAGACATTGCGCCTGCGCCGTTAAGGGCCGGCGCTCCCATGGGCTCCAAAATGCGTGATCCTTATACTGTCCTCGGTGTTGCCAAATCGGCCGACATGGCCGAGATCAAGAAGGCCTTTCGCAGGCTCGCCAAGAAATTTCACCCAGACCAGAGCAAGGACCCCAAGGCGAAAGAGAAATTCGCCGAGATCAACGCGGCTTACGAAATTCTCGGCGACGAGAAAAAGCGTGCGCAGTTCGATCGCGGCGAGATCGATGCCGAGGGCAAGCCGCGTTTTCAGGGATTCGAAGGGTTCGGCGCCGGCGGGCCCGGCGGCTTTACGCGCCGCACGGGACCGGGCGGTTTCGAACATTACGAGTTCCGCACCGGGCCGGGTGGCGGTGCCGGTTTCGATGCGAGCGACCTCTTCAGCGACTTGTTCGGCGGCCTCGGCGGAATGGGCGGCAGTCAAAGGCGCGCCCAGGCTCGTCCGCCGCGTGGCGAAGACGTGACCGCGCAGATCAGTGTCGGCCTCAGAGACGCCGTGCATGGCGGCAAAAGCCGTGTCACCTTGCCGACCGGGCGCACGCTCGAAGTCACGGTGCCGGCAGGCGTCGAAGACGGTCAGCAGATCCGCCTGAAAGGGCAGGGCCAGCCGAGCCCCCTCGGCGGCGACCCGGGCGATGCCATCGTGACCGTCAAGATCGCCAAACATCCCTATTTCCGGGTGGAGGGACGCGATCTGCGTCTCGACCTGCCGGTGACGCTCTCCGAGGCGGTGCTCGGCGGCAAGGTCAATGTGCCGACGCTCGATGGGAAGGTGGAGCTCAACGTGCCGGCCGGCTCGAACGGCGGGCGCACCTTGCGCCTGCGCGGAAAGGGACTGCCCAATCCGGGTGGTGCGCCCGGTGACCTGCTCGTCACCTTGCGTATTGTCCTGCCGGATGAAACGGATCCCGATCTTCTGAACCTGGCGCAGAAATGGCAGAAGCAGAAGCCTTACGATCCGCGGCAGGGGCTCGACTGAGTTTCGGCCCGATCACGGCTGCGCAATCAAGTGTTTAACGAATTGATGCCCGATCGCCTGCAAAGTACGGGGCAGAGGCCGCGGATTAGCGACATGGGCTTGGCCAATCGGTTAAATCCAGGTTAAACCGGCTCGTCGATTGAGCCGGCCACCGCTCTTGGCCCAGGATAGAGAATGACCCAGCTGGACCGCTTGCCCCTCCATTCCACCATTCCAGGAATCCTGGCCGGACGCCGCGGTCTCATTATGGGGACTGCCAACAACCGGTCGATCGCCTGGGGCATTGCCAAGGCGGCCCATGGTGCCGGCGCCGAACTCGCCTTCACCTATCAAGGCGAATCGCTCGAAAAGAGGGTTAGGCCGCTCGCGGAAGAGCTCGATGCGCATGTTGTCGGACATTGCGACGTGACCGATGGGGCGACGATCGATGCCGTCTTCGGTGAAATCCAAAGGCTGTGGGGCAAGCTCGATTTCGTGGTCCATTGCATCGCCTTCTCGGACCGCGAACAACTGACCGGCCGCTATGTCGATACGACCGAGGAGAATTTCACCAACACGCTCCTCGTCTCCTGCTATTCTTTCACGGCCGTTGCGCAGCGTGCCGAAAAGCTGATGCCGGATGGCGGCGCGCTCTTGACGCTCACTTATTACGGCGCCGAGAAATGGATGCCGCATTACAACGTGATGGGCGTCGCCAAGGCCGCGCTCGAAGCGAGCGTGCGCTATCTCGCCGCCGATCTCGGCGAGAAGAACATCAGGGTAAACGCCATTTCCGCCGGTCCGATCAAGACGCTGGCAGCCTCGGGCATTGGCGATTTTCGCTATATTCTCAAATGGAACGAATATAATGCGCCGCTGCGCCGTTCGGTGACGATCGAAGAAGTCGGCGACAGCGCCGCCTTTCTTCTCTCGCCGCTCGGGCGCGGCATTACCGGAGAAATTCTGCACGTCGATGCCGGATATCATATCGTCGGCATGAAAAACCCGGCCGCCCCTGATCTTTCGGCCCTTGCCAAGGAATAGGGCGCCGTTGACGCTCGTTTCTCCTCGGCAATGAGGGCCGCACGTCTCGCACCCAAATAGGGAAAAGCCTTCGCGAGGTCGAGGGCAGAAGCCATGTCGCACAATACGTTCGGTCATCTCTTTCGCGTCACGACATTCGGCGAAAGCCACGGGCCGGCGATCGGCTGCGTTGTCGACGGCTGCCCTCCGGGTATTGCGCTCGAAGAGGAGGACATTCAGCGCTACCTCGATGAGCGCCGGCCGGGCAAATCGCGCTTTACGAGCCAGCGTCAGGAATCCGACAAGGTCAGGATCCTTTCAGGCGTCTTTCGCGAGTCCGAAAGCGCACCGCAAGTGACGACCGGCACGCCAATCGCGCTGCTCATCGAGAATGAAGACGCGCGCTCGAAGGATTACGATGCGATCAAGGACAAATACCGGCCGGGCCATGCCGATTTCACCTATGAGATGAAATATGGCGTGCGCGACTGGCGCGGCAGCGGACGCGCCTCGGCGCGCGAGACCGCGACGCGCGTCGCAGCCGGCGCCATCGCCCGCAAAATCATTCCGGATGTCCGCGTGCGCGGCGCCCTGGTGGCGATCGGCGCGCATTGGATCGACCGAGCGAAGTGGGATTGGGACGAGACGCGCCGCAACCCATTCTTTTCGCCCGATGCCGAAGCCGCAGCCTTCTTCGAGAAGAAGCTCGACGACGTGCGCAAGGCCGGCTCTTCCATCGGCGCGGTGATCGAAATCGTCGCCGAAGGCGTGCCGCCGGGGTGGGGCGCGCCGCTCTATGGCAAGCTCGATGCTGAACTTGCCGCCGCATTAATGTCGATCAACGCGGTCAAAGGTGTCGAAATCGGCGCCGGCTTTGCGGCCGCGGCGCTTTCGGGCGAAGAAAATGCCGACGAGATGCATCTCGGTCCCGACGGGCGGCCGGCATTCGGCAGCAATCATGCCGGGGGCATTCTCGGGGGCATTGGGACGGGCCAGCCCATCGTCGCCCGCTTCGCCGTAAAGCCCACCTCCTCGATCCTCGTCTCGCGCCGGACCGTCGATCGTTCCGGGGCGGAAATCGAGGTCGTGACGAAAGGCCGGCACGACCCTTGTGTCGGCATAAGGGCCGTGCCGATCGGCGAAGCCATGGTCGCCTGCGTGCTCGCCGATCAATTCCTGCGCCACCGCGCGCAGATCGGGTGATCTCCACCACTTCCCGGACGAGCCCCGGACCAAAGTCCGGGGCGAAGATCCGGGGTCCAGATGTCTGGTTGCCCTTGGATCCCGCCTCGGGACATCGCGCCGGCCGGGAAAGAGGGTGCTAAGTTTCCAGCGGAAACGCGCGTCATTGCGCTTTCTCGACGACGCCGACGATCGGGCCGAGCGGCGTCAATCCGTCCTCGCGGCCGAATTCCGGCGCATAAAGGCTCGACACCGACCCGTCGAGGAAGAGCGCGTCGGGGCAGTGCAGCCGGTCGCGAAACAAGGTTGCAAATTGATAGAAGGTGACCGGCTCTTCGGAGATGGCGAAAACGGCGATATGGCCTTCGCGCACGCCAACGCCGTTGCGGATCTTGGCCGATGTCCCGGAAGCCTCGATCTTCGGGTGAAGCGCGCCGCCGATCACCAGCATCGGGCCCGATTGGGTGGCATATTCGGGCTTCAGCCCCGATTGGAGAAAGCGATTGGTCTCCATGATACCGGCGGATTTGGAATCGAAATAGAAGACGCCATTGGGCTTCATGTGGAAATTGCCGGAGCCGCCGCGCGTGTTCGCCGGGCTCAATTGGCGTCCGCCTTCGATATAGAGACCCGCCGGGCGCAAGTCCGGCCGGAACATGCCGGCGTTCATGGCGAAGACGAGCGCGTCGCCCTGGGCCTTGAGCGCTTCGGCGATCGCGTCGAATCCTTCATAGGGTTTGCCGTCGCTGTCGGTGAGGAACAGCCGCAACCGCGCCTGCCGGACGTCGAACGTGCAGATCAGATAGTCTTGATCGGCCTCGGTGATTCGCTCGCATCCGCCGCCATTGGCCGGCAGGGCCGCCGGCACGGTCAGGAACAGGCTGAACAGGCCAATGGCGATCCGCAGCAGCGCCAAGGGCTTGATTTTCGGCAGCATTGTGCGACCGCGAATCTCGCTTATCTAGACCTAGCAAAGATAGCATGAGTGGAGCTTGTTGGGCATGCGCCGTGCAGTGACCGAGGCGATCGAGGCGATCGGGCGGGGGGAGATCGTCATTGTCACGGATGACGACGACCGCGAGAACGAGGCCGATCTCGTTTGTGCCGCCTCGCTCTGCACGCCCGAGAAGATGGGCTTCATCATTCGTTATACGAGCGGCATCGTCTGCGCGCCGATCACCGCCGAGGACGCGCGCCGGCTTCACCTTCAGCCGATGGTCGCGACCAATGATGCCCCGCTCGGCACGGCCTTCACGGTGACCATCGATGTCCGCCATGGGCTCACCACCGGAATTTCAGCGGAGCAGCGTGCGAATACGGTTCGGGCGCTGACCAACCCCAATATAGGTCCGGCCGATTTCGTGCGCCCCGGACATGTCTTCCCGCTGATTGCGCGCGAGGGCGGCGTCCTCATGCGCTCCGGTCATACCGAGGCCGCGGTCGATCTCTGCCGCCTCGCCGACTTGCCGCCGGTCGGCGTGATCTGCGAACTCGCCAATGACGACGGCAGCGTGATGACCGGCCCGCAGATCGATGCCTTCGCGCAGAAGCACGGGCTGAAACAAGTCTCGGTGGCCGAGCTCATCGCCTATCGGCAGGAGCGCGAAAAGCTCGTCGAGCGGGTGAATGTTTTTTCCGTCGAGGGGCCGAGCGGTCCGCTCACCGGCTATGCCTATGTGACGCCCTATGATCCGGTCCAGCACTTCGCCTTCGTGCAAGGCGACATCGGCGAGGGCCGCAATGTGCCGACGCGGCTGCATCGGGTGGATATCGTCGCCGATGTGATCACGGGCGGATCGGTGATTCGCAAGACCTTTGCCCGATTCAAACAGGAGGGCAGGGGCGTCTTCGTCTATCTGCGCGATGGCACGGCCGGCGTTCCGGCCAATGTACCGGACGCGACGCGGCGCGATTCCGAGGCAGTCCGCAAAAAGGAATGGCGCGAGATCGGCGTCGGCGCGCAAATTCTGCGCGATCTCGGCATTTCCTCAATTCGGCTGCGCACCTCTTCGCCGCTCAAATATGTCGGCCTTTCCGGCTTCGGGATCGAGATCGTCGCTTACGAGCCGGTCGAGGGCGAGGGTTGAGAGAGCGCAAACTCCGGCACGCTGCTGCCCATCAAGGTCAAGAGATGCGCCGCGCTCGAGGCGGCCAAAGCTTCGAGATCATAGCCGCCTTCGAGCACCGAGACGATGCGCCCGTCGCAATGGTTGAGCGCGAGGTCCATCAGCTTGCCCGTGATCCAGGCGAAATCGGCTTCCGTTAGATTGAGATTGGCGAGCGGATCGCGGTAGTGCGCATCGAATCCGGCCGAAATGACGAGGAGATCCGGCGCGAAGGCCGCGATGGCCGGCAGGATCTTGGTCTCTACTGCCTCTTTGAATAGGTCTCCGTCGGCTCCGGCCGAGAGCGGCGCATTGACAATGGTCCCGTACGCGCCGGCTTCGCCCTGTGCGCCGGTTCCCGGATAGAGCGGCATCTCATGCGTTGAGCAATAGAGCACGCTCGGATCCGACCAGAAGACCGCTTGCGTGCCATTGCCGTGGTGGACGTCGAAATCCATGATTGCGACGCGCTCGGCGCCATGCGCCGCTTGCGCGTGCCGCGCGGCGATGGCGGCATTGTTGAACAGGCAAAAGCCCATTGGCCGCGCGAGCTCGGCGTGATGCCCCGGTGGGCGCACCGCGACGAAGACATTATCCGCCTCGCCGCGCATCACGATATCTACGGCCAGAGTCGCGCCGCCGGCCGCGTGCAGAGCCGCCTTCCACGTGCCGGGGCTTGCGATCGTGTCGGAATCGAGCGCAGCGTAACCCTCTGTCGGCATGGCTCTTTCGATTCCGCGAATATAGTCTGGCGGGTGGACGCGGGAGATCGCTTCGAGCGTGCCGGCCGGTGCCTCGCTGCGGGTTAAGCCGGCAAAAACCTCGGCAGACAAGGCCTTTTCGATCGCCCGTATGCGCTCGGCCCGTTCGGGATGGCCGGGACCGGTGTCGTGATCGAGACTGGCGCGATGAGTGAGAACGACGCTCGCCATGATCAATCAACCGAATTTGAACCTGTGGTCCGCATGATTCGTCAAATAGGGGGGAATTCAGCATTATCGAGCGCCGACTTGGGGCGCGCGGAAATTCGGCGCGGCGGCGTCGCGCCGGATTGTTTCATTTGCGCAACAGGATTCTCTCTTCTCGCTTTGAGCTAGGCTCGAGCGATACTGAAGGATGGCAAGAGAAAGGCCGATCGGTTATTTCAGATTGAGCAGCGGGGAATTGAGATGCGATTTCAAAAAATCACATGGGCATTGCCGTTTTTGGCTCTGATGCTTGCGGGTTGCGTCGAAGATGGCGTTGTGACGCCCGATCCGAGTCTGTCCGCACAAGACCAGGAATATCTAGCGCTTGCGCCGAGAGCTGAGGTCCCGTCGCAATTCCGGCGCTACAAGGTCGATTACGCCTCGAACGAGAAGCCCGGCACGATCATCGTCGATACCAAGCATATGTATCTCTACTACATCCTGTCGGGCAAACAGGCGATCCGCTACGGCATTGCGGCGGGTTCCGAATCCGCCGGCTGGACCGGCGTCGCCTATATCGGCCGCAAGGAAGAATGGCCGCATTGGACGCCGCCTTCCGACATGGTCAAGCGCTGGCCGCATCTTCAGCCGACGGCCGATGCAGGCGGCCTGCCGGGGGGCCCGGAAAATCCGCTCGGCTCGCGCGCGCTCTATCTCTATCAGGGCAATCGCGACACGCTCTATCGCATTCACGGCACCAACGAGCCGGAGCTGATCGGCCAAGCGGTGTCTTCCGGCTGTATCCGGATGTCCAATATCGATGCGATCGACCTCTACAATCGCGCGAAGATCGGCACCAAGGTTATTGTCGAATAAAAGGAAAATATCTTTCGGCCTTTGCGCCCGCGCCGCTCGGCGCGGGCGTTTGCATATTTAGGCCGGAAGAATTTCGCTGCCGAGGGTGATCTGCACGAGCTCGGGCGGCCGCAGGAAACGCACCGGCGCAATCGATGTGCCGAGCCCCGCCGAAATGATCATATGGCGGCCATCCTCCACGATGTGGCCGTAGATATGGTCGGAGCCGAATTCATTTCGTGCATAAGCGGCCGTGAGAACGGGCAGATTGACCTGTCCGCCATGCGTATGGCCGCAGAGCGTGAGCGAGACCCGCTCGGGCGCGCGCCGAAAGACGAAGGGCTCGTGCGCAAGAAGCAAGACCGGCGAATCGTCCGTCACCTTGCTGAGCGTTCCGGAAAGATCGTCGATTCCCTTGAAATCCCAGCGCCCGGTTCGATGCGCCAATTGATCGGCGAGGCCGGCGACCCAAAAGGTCTGGCCCTCGTGGCTCAATCGCACGGCATCGTTCTCGAGAACCGCGATCTCCGCATGGCGCAGCGCGCGGCGGATTTTCTCCGCGCCGTCGCTGCGCATGCCGGGAAGGGGACCATGCCACCAATCGTGATTGCCGAGCACGCTATAGACGCCGAGCGGAGCTTTGAGGATGGAGAGCGCCTCGCCCCATTCTTCCGGATAGACCGGCGCGGTGACGAACCGATGGCCGGCATTGAAGTCGCCGAGCAGAAAGATGATGTCGGGATCGAGCCGGTTGGTGAGGTCGGCAATGGCGCGCACGCGCGTCGCCGGCATCAGCGGCCTGCAGGCATGAATATCGGCGATCACGGCGCATTTGAGCTTCAGCCCTTCCGTCCAGCCTGGAGGGGTGAGCCGATAGGACGTCACGTCGAGACGGAAGCCCGGCTCGATCGCAAGGGCGTAAGTTCCAACGCCGGCCGTTGCCAAGAAAAGGCCGCCGCTGCTTTGCAGAAAGTGCCGGCGAGTCAGCAAAGCCATGGAAAGTCCTGCCTTACCTGCATCGAGGAAAGCTCTTGAGCACGCGCCGTCATAGGATGCACGGCATGCGAGCGGGGATCGAAAAGGGTGCGGGGCCTGGCTCGATTAGAAGCGGGCGAGTGCGAAATCATGGACTTGGCGAGTAAACAGAACATTGCGCGGCGAGTCCATCACCGACCGCCGACTGCACGGCCAAGCTCAGGGCAACCTTCGCTATTTGCCTCGGCACGCGCAGACTCGTAAATGTCTTCTAAGGCTTGGCCAAGGCAGAGATGCGCCGGATCATCATAGAAGAGCCCTATTCGGACAATGCGCTCTGGAGCCGGCGCCTTGCGCTCTTTGCTGCGGTGGTGGTTGGCATAGGCCTCCTTTTGGCGCACGCCGGGCTCGAGCCGATTGCCGTGCTCGCCGTCGTCGGCTCGGCCATCATCTTCGCCTGCCTCGCGGTGCTTTGCGCCGGCGCGGCGGCCGTCGCGATCTGGCGTACAGGGCGCAAAGGCGTGGGCATATTGCTGACGGGTGCCTTGCTCGCCGTCCTCGTGCTCGCCTATCCGATCTATCTGACGGCACAGGCGATCCGCCTGCCGGTGTTGAACGACGTCTCGACGGATCTCGACAATCCGCCGGCCTTTTCGCTTTCGCTCAAGGCGCTTGCGGCGCGCAAGGGCTGGACGCCGCCCTCGCTCTCCGATGCCGTTCGCCAGCAGCAGATCAAAGCCTATCCCGATGTCCAGCCCATCCTGCTCGATCTCGATGGCGACGAAGCCTATCAAACCGTGCTGCAAGCCGTCTTCGCCAAACATTGGACCGTCGTCGATGCCATTCCCCCTGGTGGAAGATTGGGTCTCGGACACATCGATGCGATCGACCACGGAATGATCTTCGGCTTTCCCGACGATATTACCATCCGGATCCGGCCGCTCGCCGGACAAACGCGCGTCGACGTCCGCTCGGTCTCGCGCGTCGGCCGGCATGATTTCGGCGCCAATGCGCGGCGCATCGAGGATTTCGGCGACGAACTGAAAACGCTCGCCGATGCCGATTCGAAGTGAGCCAGTCCAAAGTGGGCTAGCTCAAGAGATCCGCGAGGACCTCGAAGGCGGCGATATTCTCGGCGCCGTGGTCCAACAGAATGATCGGCACCTCGCCGAAGAAATTCTCGAGACTCGCGCGGGTGCCGGCGGCCGAGACAGGCGAGCCCGGCGTTTCGTTGAGGATCAGCGCCGCGGTCTCGATGCCCCGGCCGGTCGCCGCTTCGAACGCCGTCAATGTGTGGCTGAGGGCGCCGAGGTAAGTGCCGGCGACGAGCAGGATCGGAATGTGCAATTCGTCGATCAGATCGAGCACGGTCGCTTGTGTGTTGAAAGGAACCATGAGGCCGCCGATCCCCTCGATGATGATGAGGTCTTCGGCCGCCTCGATGGCGCGACGGCAAAAATCGACGACGGCATCGAATTCGATATATCGGCCTTCGTGTCCGGCGGCCATGTCCGGGGAGAGAGGCGCATGAAATCGCCACGGCGCAACGTCGGCGATCGCAGCCTCGTGTGCCTCGCGGCCCATGGCGTTGAGGAGCAGGGCGGGATCGCTCGTCCCGCTCTCGCGCGGATCGAAGCCGCTGATCACCGGCTTTAGGGCGGCGACCTTCCGGCCGCGCCGGCGCAGGCTGGAGATGAGGCGCGCGGCCACGTAGGTCTTGCCTATTTCGGTTCCGGTCGCGGTGATGAAAATGGCTGGCACGCGTGCCTCGCTCAGCCGGCGGCGCGTAGATCGACGCGAAATCGAAGCCGGCCGGCGACGAGTTCCGCAAGACGCGCGACGTCCTCATCCCCATGCAGGGCGCTGAAGGCAAAGCGCAGACGTGCGGTGTTTTCCGGCACGGTCGGAGGCCGAATGGCGACTGCGAGGAAGCCTTCCCCCTCGAGCGTGTGGGAAGCTTCGAGTGCCGCGTCCGCACTGCCGAGCACGAGGGGAACAATGGGGCTCTGGGCCTCGGGAAGGCCAAGGCGCCGGGCGAAGTGGCGCGCCTTGGCAAGCGGCTTTTGCGTGAGTTCGGGGTCGGCTTCGATGATATCGAGCGCAGCGATCGCCGCCGCGGCATTGCCCGGCGAAAGCCCGGTCGAATAGACGAGCGTGCGCGCGCGCGACTTCAGAAGATCGACAACCGCGCGCGAAGCGCACAAATAGCCGCCGGAACTGCCGAGCGCCTTCGAAAGCGTCCCCATTTGCAAAGGAACGCCGCCTGCTGCGGCAATAGCCGAGCCGCGGCCCAAGTTCAAAACGCCGAGCCCGTGCGCATCATCCGTCATGAGCCAGGCGTCGTAAGTTCCACAAAGCGCGGCGAGTTCGCTCACCGGCGCGAGATCGCCATCCATCGAGAAGACGCCGTCGGTCGCGACGAGGACATGGCGAAAGCGCGCACGTTCGGTCTCGAGAGTGACGCGTAGATGATCGACATCGTTGTGGCGGAAGCTACGAATTTGCGCCCGCGCGAGGCGTGCGCCGGCATGGATGCAGGCATGCGCCAGCTCGTCGGCGAGGACAAGGTCGCCTTCGCCGGCGAGCGCCGGGATAATGCCGAGATTGGCGAGATAGCCCGAGCCGAAGACGAGCGCCGCCTCGGCGCATTTCCAGCGCGCCAGGCGCGCTTCCAATTCCGCAAAAAGCGGATGATCGCCCGTGACGAGGCGCGAGGCGCCGGCACCTGTTCCATAAGCGCGGATGGCCGCAATCGCCGCCTCCATCACCTTCGGATGGCGCGAGAGGCCGAGATAATCATTGCAGGAGAACGAGACGAGCCGCCGTCCTCCACGCCACACGTAAGGCGCATCGTCCGCCGGCCGGCATGTTTCGACGAGCCGGCGACGCAATGCGGCCGCATCGAGATCCGCCAGCTTGGCATTCGCGAATGCGTCGAGAGACTTCAAGGGCTTTCCTTCGAACCCATGGCGGTGTAGCGATGTCGCCCCATCCTGGCAATCATGAAGGCGCATGGCGGGCAAGGACGAAGCGGAACATCTCTGGCTGCCTTATTGCCAGATGAAGACGGCGGCGCCGCCGCTGAAAGTGGCGTCCACGCAAGGCACGAGGATCAGATTAGCCGATGGACGCGAGCTCATCGATGGAATCGCGAGCTGGTGGACTGCCTGCCACGGCTATAATCATCCGCATATTCGCGAGGCTGTTACGCGCCAGCTCGCGATCCTGCCGCACGTGATGTTCGGGGGCCTCGTGCACGAGGAGGCCCAGCGCCTCGCGCACCGCCTTTGCGCGCTTCTGCCGGGCGATCTCACCCGCGTATTCTTTTCCGACAGCGGCTCGGTCTCGGTCGAAGTTGCGCTCAAAATGGCGGTGCAATTCTGGCTCAACAAAGGCATTCGCGGACGCAACAAATTTCTTGCTTTCAAGGGCGCCTATCACGGCGATACGTTCGCGACCATGGCCGTCTGCGATCCGCAAGAGGGCATGCACAAGCACTTCGCCGGCGTCCTGCCGAGCAATATCGTCACGGATCTGCCGCGCGGCGAAGAAACGATCGCGCAATTCGATCGGCTCCTCGAAGCGTATGCCGACGAGCTCGCCGCGATCATTGTCGAACCGCTCGTGCAAGGCGCCGGCGGGATGATCTTCCATCCGCCGCAGGTTCTTTCGCGCCTGCGTGCCGCCGCGGACAGGTATGATCTTCTCTTGATCTTCGACGAGATCTTCACCGGCTTCGGGCGCACGGGCTCGATGTTCGCCTGCGATGAAGCAGAGGTCCAACCCGACATCATCTGTCTTTCAAAGGCGCTGACCGGCGGCACGATGGCGCTCGCCGCGACGGTCGCGCGGGCCCACGTGTTCGAAGCCTTCTGGTCGGACGATCCTTCGCATAGCTTGATGCATGGGCCGACCTATATGGCCAACGCGCTCGCCTGTGCCGCCGCCAATGCCTCTCTCGATCTTTTCGAGCGCGAGCCTCGTCTGGAACAAGTGGAGAGGATCGAGCAAGAGCTGAAAGCCGGGCTCGAGCCTTGTCGCGAGATGCGCGCCGTAAAAGACGTGCGGGTGAAGGGCGCGGTCGGTGTTGTCGAGCTCAAGGCGGGGCCCGATCTAGAGACCATGCGGCGCCGGTTTGTCGAGCATGGCGTATTCGTGCGGCCGTTCGGGCGCGTCGTCTATCTCACGCCGGCTTTCACCATTGAGGTCATAGATTTGCAACAATTAACTCGTGCGATCGCCCACGTCGTGGCTGGGGAATGAGGACTTGCCAAGCGCGGATTTCGCCCACATATAGGGGCATCGCTTTTGGACTGATCTGAACCGCTTCGCTCTTACGCGCACGTTTCAGCCTCTTCTGCCAAATTCGACTGAAACCGGGCAGCGCATCCGCGCTGCTGATCTGCGCCACGAAAGGGCATCGGATGCAAGTTGGAACCGTAAAATTCTTCAACGAACAAAAGGGCTATGGATTCATCGCGCCGGATAGCGGCGGCAAGGACGTGTTCGTCCATGTAACCGCCGTCGAGCGCTCGGGCCTGCGCGGCCTCGTCGAGGGCCAGAAGGTTGCCTTCGACATCGAAACGGATCGCCGTTCGGGCAAGCCGTCCGCCTGCAATCTCCAGGCGGCTTAAGCCGCTCGTTTTGCGTTGAAGATGCGAGCCGCCGTTCGTCGAACGGCGGCTTTTGCATTTTCCTCTTCGCGCGTGCGGGAAGAGGGATGAGCCTTCAATGAAAGCTCCGAGCCTTCGGCAGAGCTCTTTGAACGTCGCGCGGATCCGTGGTCGTCGGCGCGCTCTTGAAACCGAAGAGATCGGGCGCATCGTCCAAAGTTTTTTGCCGTGATGCTTCGTGCGGGCGCTTGACTTGATCGGCAGGAGCGAGCGTCGAGATTTCGCCGCCCTGATGCGAGAGAAGACCGAGCAGCGGCGTCAGATCCTCGGCCCGTTCGAGCACCACATGGATGACGCCCGATTCCGATTGCAGCTTGCCGCTGACCGCGATGAATCGTGCGGCAATAATGATCGGCCGGAGCTTTTCCAAAACTTTCGGCCAGACGATTGCGTTGGCAATTCCGGTCTCGTCCTCAAGCGTAAGAAAAATAACGCCGCTTGCCGAGCCCGGTCGCTGGCGCACGAGAACGAGTCCCGCCGTCGACACGCGCCGGCCGGATGGGATCTTCGCCAGTTCCTCTGTCCGCAGGATCGATCTTTGCGCGAGCCTCTTACGCAATAAGCCGACCGGGTGGGCTTTGAGCGAGAGCGAGAGATGGCGATAATCTTCGACCACGTGTTCGCCGAGCGACATGGCCGGCAGGTGCGTCTCCGGCTCGAGCGCGCGGAAGCTCAAGTCGCGCAAGAGAGGCAGATCGTCCTTATCGCCGGCGCGATTGAGTCCGCGCACTGCCCAGAGCGCATCGCGCCGATCGAGGCCGAGCGAGCGGAAAGCATCCGCCTCGGCGAGTGCGGCGAGCACGCTCGGCGAAAGCGACGTGCGCAGCCAGAGATCGCGGACCGAGTCATAGCCCTTGCCGCGCTTGGCGACGAGTTCCGTCATGTCCTTCTCGGCAAGGCCCTGGATCTGGCGGAAACCCAATCTCACCTTGTGCGCCGAACGAATCTCGTCCGCCATGGTGGCGTGACGCGGGTGAATGCGCGGGGCAAGCTCCGTCTCGTCCTTTTCCAGGGTCGCATCCCATTGGGAAAGATTGACGTCGACCTCTTCCACCATGACGCCATGTTCGCGCGCATCGCGCACGATCTGCGCCGGCGCGTAAAAGCCCATAGGCTGGGAATTCAGGAGCGCGCAGGCAAAAACGTCCGGATAGCGGCATTTCATCCAGGCCGAGGCATAGACGAGCAGCGCGAATGAAGCGGCGTGGCTCTCGGGAAATCCGTAAGTGCCGAAGCCTTCGATCTGCTTGAAACAGCGTTCGGCGAAGTCACGCGAATAATTGCGCGCGATCATGCCCTTGATCATCTTGTCGCGGAATTTCGTGATCGTGCCGGCGCGTTTAAAGGTCGCCATGGCCCGGCGCAGCTTATCGGCCTCGGCGGGAGTAAAGCCGGCGCCGACAATGGCGATCTTCATCGCCTGTTCCTGGAAGAGCGGCACGCCGAGCGTCTTGCCGAGCACGGCTTCGAGCTCTTTCGACGGATATTCGACAGGCTCGAGGCCTTGCCTGCGGCGAAGGTAAGGATGGACCATATCGCCCTGGATAGGACCCGGCCGGACGATCGCCACTTCGATCACGAGGTCGTAGAAGGTTACGGGGCGCAGCCGGGGCAGCATCGACATTTGCGCGCGGCTTTCGATCTGGAAGACGCCGATCGTATCGGCACGCGAGATCATCTGATAGATGGCCGGCTCTTCCGGCGGCAGGCCCGCCAAGGAATAGGCGAGACCGTAATGGTCGCGCAGGAGCTCGAGGCCCTTGCGCAGACAGGTGAGCATGCCGAGCGCGAGAACATCGACCTTCAATATGCCGAGCGCATCGAGATCGTCCTTGTCCCATTCGACCGTCGTGCGCTCGTCCATGGCGGCATGGGCGATGGGAACGACTTCGTCGAGCCGCGTACGGGTGATGACGAAGCCGCCGGTATGCTGCGAGAGATGGCGCGGAAAGCCTTTGAGCTCCTCGGCGAGCGCGAGCGTTTTCTTGAGACGGTCTTCCCTCGGATCGAGGCCGAGGCGGCGGATCTCATGGCCGGCGATTCCTTCCGAAGTGCCGCCCCATAATGTGCTGGCAAGCGCCGCGATCACGTCTTCCGAAAGGCCGAAAGCCTTGCCGACGTCGCGGATCGCCGAACGGCTGCGATAGGTGACGACACTTGCGGCGAGTCCCGCGCGGGCGCGGCCGTAGCGCCGATAAATATATTGCATCACTTCTTCGCGCCGGCCGTGCTCGAAATCGACGTCGATGTCGGGCGGCTCCTTGCGTTCCGCCGAAATGAAACGTTCGAAGAGCAGCTCGTGACGGCTGGGGTCGACTTCGGTAATGCCGAGGCAGAAGCAGATCGTCGAATTGGCCGCCGAGCCGCGACCCTGACAGAGAATGCCCTCGTTGCGGGCAAAGCGCACGATGTCATGCACGGTGAGGAAGTAAGGCGCGTAATCGAGCGCGGCGACGAGCTTCAATTCATGCGCGATCGCCTGCGTCACGCGCTCCGGAACGCCGCCCGGATAGCGGCGCACCGCTCCTTCGCGCACGAAGGCTTCGAGCGCTTCCTGAGGACTCGCATAGCCTTCGCGCAATTCCTCCGGATAATCATGGGCGAGCGCGTCGAGCGAGAAGGTAAGGCCTTCGAGAAAGCGAGCGGTCTCGGCAACGGCTTCGGGCGCTTCGGCGAAAAGCCGCGCCATCTCGGCCCCGCTTTTCAAATACCGCTCGGCATTGGCTTGAAGACGCCGGCCGAGCGCATCGAGCGGCTCGCCCAGACGGATCGCGGTCACTACGTCCTGCAAAGGCCGCCGCTCGGCGAGATGCATAGTGACGTCATTGGTGGCAAGGAGCGGCAATTCGAGACGGCGGGCGAGAGCGACGCGCGCCGCGAGATGCTGCCGCATACGCGGTCCATAGATCATCGAGGCAGCGAGCCAGACGCGGCCGCGCGCGGCGCCTTTGAGCTGGCGGAGAAAAGCATCTCCGTCTTGAAAAGCGGGCGTTTCGAGGGAGAGCAATCCCGTGTCCGGCGCCTCGAAATCTTCATAGACCTTGCCCGGTTTTTGGGCCTGGTCTTCAGGCTCCCATGTGCTTGCCGGCATCACGGCGAGATTGAGGCCGTCCGCCGCGGCGAGAAGATCGTCGCGCGTCAAGCGGCAGAATCCTTTCCGCGCTTTGAGGTTGCCGCGGGTCAGAAGACGCGTCAGCCGCCCATAGGCGGGGCGGTCTTGCGGATAGGCGAGAATATCCGGCGTGCCGTCGCAGAAGACGAGTCGCGTTCCGATCGCAATGCGCAAGGTCTTGGGCGCGATTTCGTTTTCGCGGGCGAAGAGATGGGCGCGCACGACACCGGCCAGCGAATTGCGGTCGGCGATGCCGATTCCTGCGAGGCCGAGCTCATAGGCGCGCGCGACATATTCTTCCGGATGCGAGGCGCCGCGCAGGAAGGAGAAATTGGTCGTGACCGCAAATTCGGCGAAGGGGATCATGCGAAGAGCCCCTGCATGAGCGGAGCTCATGCGAAGAGCCCATGCATGAACCAGCGCGGGCGCGCGCATTCCGTTTCATAAAGGCCTTCGCGAAAGAGCCAGAACCTGCGTCCCTCGAGGTCCTCGGCGCAGAAATAATCGCGGGTTAAATCCACATTCTTCCACCATTCGGACGCGATCCGCTCGGGGCCTTCGATGGCGGCGATCTCATGCAGGACGCGCCGCCAGCGAAACCGCACCGGCGGACCGTCCGGGACGCTCGCGATCGTCTCGATCGGCTCCGGACGCGTAAGGAGCCGAATGGGCCGCAATTCCCTCTCTCCGCTTGCGGGGAGAGGGTTAGGGTGAGGGGCAGGGAGAGTTTGCGCCGCAGGCACGCACGCGACGGCAAATTCCGGCCAATGCCGGTCGATGAGCGCAAGCCGCGTGACGCGCCGCAAGCCGAGCCGCGCGCCAAGACGATCGATGAGATCGGCGAGGTCCTGGTTTTCGTCCGGCCTGATCCAATTCGCCTGTTCCTCGTCGAGGCATTCGACCGAAAGCGCCGAAAGACGCAAAACATCGAAGCCGAAACCGGCATCGAGCGGATCATCCTCGCTTTCGATGGCGCAAGCCGCTTCGAGCTTTTCATGAAAGAGCCGAGCGATCATGCGCGGATCGCGCAGAGGCCGGCTCGTGCCGGCGCCAATATGCCTTACGCGTCCGTCGATGCCATAAAGGCTCAAGTCGAGGCGCCGCGCGCCTTCGCCATGCCGCAAAAGGAGGCGTGCGAGTTCCTGCGCCAGCGCCAGGATCGCCATCTCGATCGTCTCGCGCCGGCTGATCGGTTCGCCGTAGCGGCGCTCGGCAAGATAAGAAGGCACTTCGAAACGGGGCGAGATCGGCGTCTTCGCCCGCCCGAACATGGCGTCTAACCTTTCGAAGAGCGCGATGCCGAAACGGGCCGTGAGCGGCGCGCGTGGACGCAGCAGAACATCCTCGATCCGCCGCAGGCCGGCTTGTGCAAGCTCGGCCAGGATTTGCTCCTCGAGCCGCAAGGCGACGAGCGGCAGGGGACCCAGCCAGCGGAGGGGATCCTCGCCTTCCGGCATGAGGCGCTTCTGGCCGAAACGCGCCAAGGCCCAGGCCGCTTCCGGTGTCGGACCGAGGCCCGCCCGGGCGGTAAAACCTTGCGCCGCAAGCCGCGTCTCGGCCTCGGCGAGAAGCTTCGCCTCTCCGCCGAAGAGATGCGCGGCGCCGGTGATATCGAGCATCACGCCGTCGGGCGCATCGAGCGCGGCGAGCGGCGTGAAGCGCCGGCACCAATCGGTGATGGCGGCGAGCGTTGCGGCCTCGGCCGCCGCATCGGCGGTAAAGCAATGCAAATCCGGCAGGATGGCCCGCGCATCGGCGAGCGCCATGCCGGGCTTCAGCCCACGCGCGGCGGCGGCGCGGTCGACGGCGACGAGCCTTTGCGCATTCTTGATCTTGGCGATGGTCGCAAGATCACGCGCCGAATGCCCGGCGATCTTCCTGGTGATCCGGTCCGTCGCCAGAGTGGGCAGCCAAAGGGAAAGATAACGCGTCACGGAACGAAGCCTCTGTCCAGACAACCGGATGGAAATCGGAATTGAGACCGATAGGTCCGGCGCGCGCCTTGGCGATGCGGATGGACCAGGCGGGAAAGCCGGGCAGGGGTATGCGCCGCGCCGCGGAGGCCTGATGCGGGCTCGGATGGGCGCGGATTTCGAACCGCGTATCGGCGCCGCTCGAAAGCGCCCCGGTGCCCGTCACGCCGGAAAGAAAGAGAAGGGCGGGGATTGCGTGTTTCTGTGCGGCAAGGACGAGCCGGCGCGAAGCGGTCAGATCATAAGTCTTGGCCGTGAAAATCTCGCAGACCACGGCTCCGGGTGCGGGGCTCTTCAGCGCCTCTTCCATGGCCCAGAGCGCCTCTTTGGCGCTTGCCGCATGGATGAGAAGGAGAGAAGCCGGATCTATCCCATGCAGGGCGAGGCCCGGCCCATAAAGCGCGCCCTGTTCGCACGCGGCGAAATCCTCGCCGATCCAGACGATCGGCGCGCGCCGCCGCGCCGCCCTCAAATGCGCGGCGAGCGCCAGGGCAAAACTTGTCGCGGCGGGCTGATCGCCGGGTCGCGACGCCACGATCTCGTGCAGGGCGCCAAGCTTGAGGCCGCCGGCAAGCTGGCGATCGAGCGGGGCGACCCTGAGCGGAATGCGCCGCGTCTCGCCGGGCATGCTTTCGATGCCGGCGATTTCGGCGCGCAAGAGATGCAGGCTCGCCAAGTGAGGCTGCGCTCGGGGCATCCGCCAAGCCTTCTTCGTTCATCATTTGTTCTAATAGATTCCTGCTTTAGGGGAAGGAGTCAAGGAGGGCTTGGGACATTGGTAGGAGTTCGCGGACTGCGAGGGAGGCTCATTCAGCCCGCTGGTCCGAAAGGATCGGCGGGGTTTTTTTGCATGTCAGGACGCATGTAGAGCGCGATCAACGGCCTCAGGTTCCCTCGCGATGACGAGTAAAAACGCGCGCATTGCCGCATCCGGCCGCTTTCGCTTTTGCTCCCAGTCTCTGACGCGTGGGCCAAAGCCGTACCGCAGTCCGAATTGCTCTTGTGTGAGCCCGAGGCGCTTCCGGATGGCCTTTACGTCGATTTCTTCCGGGACGTGGACGCGATAAGTTGCGGGATCTGCGTCGCCACGCGCGATCGCTATGGCATCGTTAAGGCCGGCGGCAATCTTGTCGAATGCCTTTTTGGTCATCGCTTGGCTCCTTTTTTGCGATATATCGCGACCAAAACTTTCGTCAGCTTGGCCAGTTCGTTGCGCTCGGCCCTGCTGAGATTGTCCTGTTCGCCTTTGCCGAAAATGGTGATCAGGAAGACCGGCAAATCATCGCCGGTGAAAAACGTTACAATCCGATAGCCACCGCTCTTGCCCTTTCCACGACCGGGAACCCGAAACTTCCGACAACCGCCGGTTTCCTTCACCAGTGCGCCAATCTGCGGATCGGCGGCGACCAGATCTACGATGTGCTCGAGCTCCGAAGCTTTGAGCCCTAGGCTCTCAGCTTCGGCTAAGTAAGGAGCGGTTTCGACGACCGTGTGCATAGCTATAACTACGTCTTTAGCGTAGTTTGTCAACGGCTTTGGCGCAGTTGGGAAGTGCCTGGCCAGTTCAGCTGTTGAGAAAATTTCGCGCCATGCGGCTCAATGCCGGAGCAGCGACAGAAGAAGCCCCAGCGCCAGCAGCGCGGCTACGGCTTGCCAGAAGCGGACGGGATAGCGTTCGTAAAGCGTCGGCGGCCGATGTACCGCGCGCGGCGCGCGCGCCGGTCCCGTTTCCATCTCCATGGCGAATTCGTTCATGTCGCGGAAACGCTCGGCCGGATCGAGCGCGATGGCGCGGCTGAGCGTCGCTTGCAGCCACGCCGGCAGATCCGGACGCAGAGCCGAAAGCGGCTTCGGCCGGTTGAGCCGCGGCGGGCTCGTAGCATCCGCATTGCCGTAAGGATATTCGCCGGTGAAGGCGCGGAACATGGTCACGCCCAGAGCATAAATGTCGGTTGCGACATTGCCCGCCTCACCATTGAACATTTCCGGCGCCATATAGGCGGGCGTGCCGGGAATATCCTCGGGTGCGAAATCTTCGAGGCCCGGAATGCGCACGACGCCGAGATCGATCAGCTTCAGCGATCCATCCGCTTCGAGGATCACATTGTCCGGCTTGATGTCGCGATGGATGATGCCGGCGCGATGCAGCGCGGCCGCGCCGCGCGCGAGCTTGACGGCAATATTGCGTCCTGCCTCGAGATCGAGATGCCGGGCGAGCCGGGTCTCGAGAAGCTCGCCCTGATAGAGCGGCATGACGGTGTAGAGGCAGGTCTGCCGCCCGGGCGGCAACTCGACGACACGCCCGACCCAAGGCGAATAGACGCGCGTGCCGGCCAATGCCTCGCGGGCGAAGGCCGCATGGTGGGCCGCCTCGCTCGCGACCTGCGGCTTGGGAAATTTCAACACCACGCCGCCGCCCTCGACCTCGTCGAGCGCACCGAAGAGGCGGGTGTAGCGCCCCTCCGAGACAAGAGCTTTGAGCAGGAAGCCGTCGACCGTCTCGCCCGTGACCGGCACCGGGATCAGCGGCAATTGCATGAGTCTGGCATCGATATCCGCCGATCCGGCCGTCGGCAGTTCGAGCGCATCGATCACTAAGGCCGTACAATTGTCGGTGCCGCCGGCTCTGAGTGCCGCTGCGATCAGCGCGCGGGCGCAATCGTCCGAGGCGGGGCGCTCGCGCAATATATCGGCGATCGTCTCCGACGAGAGGAAGCGGTGCACGCCGTCGCTGCACAGAAGGAACCGATCGTGCCGGGCGATCGGCTGGGCCATATAGTCGAGCCGCACCTCCGTCTCGACGCCGAGCGCGCGCGCAAGAACGCTCGAATGACCGCTGCTGCCTTCCCTTACATGATCGGTGGTCAAGCAGGTGAGCCGGTCGCCCCCCAGCCGATAGGCACGCGTGTCCCCGACATGCAGCACATGCGCCTGGCGTCCGCGCAGCACCAGCGCCGTGAACGTGCATCCCATGCCCTTCAAGTTGGCATCGCGCTGACCTTGCGAATAAATCCAGCCGTTGAGCGAATTGATAACCCGTGCCGCCGCATGGCGCACTTCCATCGTCTCGGGGAGGTCACAAAAACCATCGAGAAAGCCGCGTACCGCCATTTCGGCGGCGACGCGACCGCCTTTGGCGCCGCCGATTCCATCGGCGATTGCGGCCACCACGTCTCCGCGCGGCTGCGGCAGCTCGAGACCGAAGACGGCGCCGGCGAAATCTTCGTTCGCATTGCGCGGTCCGATGTCGGTCGCAAATCCGACGCTGGCTCTCACCCCGGAAAGGCGCTCACCCATCTTTGCTGCTCCCAGCCGACAAGCGGACAGGAATGCGCTCCCGCTGCCAAGCGGCGAATTTCGGACGTCGCGTGCAATCCATAGCGAAATTTCCAGCCGGCAAGGAAGCCGTAAAGCTCAGGCTGCCGCATCGGTAATCATGACCAACACCTGGTCACGATTGGCTCTGCTTTTACTCAGGATGCCCAATTTATAATCAGAGCAGTGCGTCGAGGCGGCCTGGCACCTTTCCAAAAGGCGCAGCTGGCCTATTCGCACGTGGGCATAGTTCTTGCTCGCCCGCTTCATCATTCGGCCTCGCATTGCGGTCTCGCAATAATGAAGGGGGGTAAAATCGATGCTCGTACCATCACCCAAATGGCTTGATACCGGGGACAACGCTTGGCAATTGGCGGCCGCAACCTTCGTCGGTCTGCAGAGCATTCCCGGCCTGACCGTCCTTTATGGCGGCATCGTCAAAAAGAAATGGGCGATCAACTCGGCCTTCATGTGCATGTACGCGTTCGCGTCGGTCCTCGTCGTGTGGGTGCTCTTCGATTACAATATGGCGTTCGGGCCGCAATGGTTTCCGTTCCTCGGCAAGCCGCTCCTCGCGCTTTCCGCCGGATTTACCACCGGTCAGGCGACAATTCCGGCTGCCGCATCCGGCATGCCGCCGCTCGCCTTTCCGATGGCGACGCTCATCTTCTTCCAGTTCGTGTTCGCCGCCATCACCGTCATCATTCTCGCCGGTTCTCTGCTTGGCCGCATGAACTTTACGGCTTGGATGATCTTCTGTCCGATCTGGATGACGCTCGTCTATACCGTCGGCGCCTTCAGCCTCTGGGGCGGCGGCTGGCTCGCCAGCATGGGTGTCGCGGACTTCTCGGGCGGCTATGTCATCCATCTTGCGGCGGGCGTATCCGGGTTCACCGCCGCAGCAGTGATCGGTCCGCGGCTACAAGCCGATCGCGACCAATTCCCGCCGAACAGCCTGCTCATGACATTGGTCGGCGCGGGAATTCTTTGGCTTGGCTGGAACGGGTTCAACGGCGGCGATCCCTATTTCGCCAACGCGGATGCAGGCGCGGCAGTCCTCAACACCAATACGGCGACGGCGGTCGGGCTTCTCGTCTGGACGCTGATGGACAAGATCGCCTATGGCAAACCCTCGGTGCTCGGCGCGGTCAATGGCATGATCGCAGGCCTCGTCGCGATCACGCCCTCTGCCGGCTATGTTGATGGCTTGGGCGCCATCATCGTCGGCATCGTCGCCGGAATCATTCCGTGGTTCGCGATGAACAAGCTGCAGAAGACCAGCCTGATGATGCGGGTGGACGATACGCTCGGCGTCTTCTCAACGCACGGCGTTGCGGGCCTGACCGGCGGGTTGCTCGTCGGTCTCCTCGCCAATCCTGCTATGATCGAATATGTCGGCACCGACAAGGATGCGCCCGGCGTGACGGTCAGCGGCTGGTTCTATGGCAATCCGCATCAGCTGCTGCTGCAGATCTATGGGGCGGCGTTCATCATCGTCTTCAACGCCATTGCGACCTTCGTCATCCTCAAAGCCATCTCGATTTTCGTTCCGCTGCGGATGGACGACTTGAGCCTGAAGGTGGGCGACGACGCAGTTCACGGCGAAACCGCTTACGCAATCGGTGCGGAAGGCGAATAGCCGAAATATCCGGCGCCGGAGAAATCCGGCGCCTATTCTTCCCGATCTCCCTAGAAGAGCGACTTGGCAAGTACGACTGGGCCGGCCTCGCGCCGGCCCTTTTGTTTGGGCGCTGTCAATTATGTTCTCGGCAGCGATAGTAGAGGAAATAGCCGCCCGTGCTCGAGGGACCGCGCATCGTCATCTCGCCCGACCTGCGATCGAATTCATAGATGCGCTGGGGATCGGCCCAGCTGATCGTGCGATCGCTGATGTCGGCAGGAAAGGAATCGACCGTATGACGGTCGAGATCGACTTTCGAATCCCAAGCCGTCCCGCTGCTCAGATTGGTGCAGGTTAAAATCACCTCTTTGGCCTGCACTGCCACGGGCGCGCAAGCCAGGGTTAGACCGAGCAGCGCTCGGACGGCGAATTCCACGGCGCCCTCCTATCATCGTCGATCCGCAGAATTCGGGTTAAGCCAAACTACGCGTTTAGCCAAGCCGCGCGATGCAAAAGGCGGCGCTGCTCGCTCCGGCGGGTTCGCGCGAGCAGCGTCTTCGTTACCGTCCGGGTTCGAGCCTATTTGGTGGTCGATGTGCCGGTCGAATTCTGCGTGCCGTTCGACATGCCGTTCATCCCGGTTCCGCTGCTTGTGCCGGTATTGGGTGTGCCCGCACCCGTGCCGACGCCTCCGCCATTGGTGCTCGTCCCGCTCGTATTGAGGCCGGTTCCTGTTGCGCTCCCGGGGTTGGTCCCGGTTGCGTTTTCTGGGTTCGTGCCGGTTGCATTCAGTGGGTTGGTCCCGGTCGCGTTTTCTGGGTTCGTCCCGGTTGCATTGAGCCCGGTACCCGTGCCTGTTCCGGTGCCGGTCGCTCCGCCGACGCCCGTTCCGGTTCCCGTTCCTGTACCTGCGCCAGCACCCGCCGCGCCTCCCGCTCCTGCGCCTGCGCCGCCCCCGCCTGCACCGCCTCCGCCACCCCCGCCGCCGCCCCCGCCACCCTGTGCGAAACCGGCCGAGACGAGACCGAGCGAAAGGACGATCGCGAGCGCTACGCTAGATTTGCGAATTTGCATTGTTACCTCCTCGATGAGAGTTCGGCGGCAATGCGCGGCACGAGCTAATGTTCCGACGGCACGATCGCGTGCTTCCCGGCGGCTGCTTCGAATTCAGCGATCATTGTCAAGGCGCATCATGCGCCAGGAACCCCGCTGCACGTTCCGAATTGTTCTACTCGTGCGGTACCGCCTTGCGGCAAGCAACATTCGGATCGAGGCCCTTGAGATTCGGCCGGATCGCGAGAGAAAGATAAGCTCCTGCGGCGCAGCTCATCTGCCGCGGCACAGAGGCGCTAAACGGCACCGATCTTGCTGCTCAGCAAGGCCATAGCACGATCGAACGAGCGGTTGCGCTCGCTTCGGTAAATCCCGCTTCGGTAGTTCAAGGAGAAAATGCAATGGCCTATTTGGATGTCAGCCCGATGATCAGCGCGCTGCGCGAGAGCCCGAGCGATTTCGACATGAGCCGCGGGCGGCTGCGGCATATGCCGAGCGGCCATCGTGTGGTGTTCGATCCTTTCGGCGGAAGCGCGCGTATCGACGCCGATTGCGATTGCGCGACGTTGCGCATCTCGCGCGAGCAAAGCCAGGAATTGCTGACTGCCTTCCGGCAATGGAAGCAGGATTATTGGAGGACCGTGGAGATCAATCGCGATTTCGCCGAGCACTTCCGTCCGAGCTTCGCGCGGCGCATGTGCGTCTGGCTGCTCAATTATCTGCTCGATCACCCGCACCCGTTGCGTGCGCGTCCCGCCGAGCGGGCGGTCGAAGCGAACTGAAGGTAAGCCTGTGTCATCTGAAAACGCCGCCGCGTAGGGGCGGCGGCGTCGCGATGGGCACAGTGCTGGTGCGGGTCAGTACATGACGTTGGGCGGTGCGCCGAATGCGCTGCCGATTACGTAGAACGGAAATTCCGCGATCATGCCGGCCGCATGGATGGGCGCGCCGACGAGGACAAGCGGATTGGCGCCCGGATTTCCATAGGCCGGGAAAACATATCCCGCCGCACGGAACGGCAAGCTCACGACTGTCGCAGCCGCGGCATTCGGAGCCGTGACGACCGCCGCCGGTCCGTGGAAAGGATCGGGCGCTGCGGCAACCACCGGATGATGTCTCGTGACTGTCCAAGGCTGATCGTCGAGCCTATGGTAAGCCGTTCTGTGCCAGCGATGGTGTTCATGCGCGGCAGCCGGCAAAGCGAGCATTGCCAGCGCTGCACTTCCGGCAGCGATTTGCGCCAATTTGCGTAGTCTCGGCTGCTTCATCTCATTCCCCTTTTTCCGTTCGGACCTCGGGCGATAGGCTTTCAATGAGGCCATTCGGAGGCCCGATCGTGTCGGGAAGAATCCGATCCTGCGACATGTGCGCGCGTGACTGCGCAGGCCGAGCTGGGTCGCGCCGCAATTGGCGCAGAGTGAGCGGGCCCGTTCGGAACCGGCATGCAATAGGCCTGTTGGTGAGGAGATCACCTCTTCGAATGGATCAGACATGGATGAAAAACCCGATTCGACGCGTCGTCTCGTCGTCGGCGGACTCTCGGCCGGACTTGCTGCTGCAATGAGCGCGCCGGCAGCCGCACAAAACGCAAATCCGGGATCGCAGCAATCCGCGTGGCTGACGCCGCAAGATCCCATCACTCAATATCCGCGTCCGCCTTTCCCGGCGCAGCAACAGCCCTGGCCGGGATTGCAGTCCAAGATGACGCCGCGGCCCGACAGCGGCGAGACGAGCTATAAAGGCTCCGGCCGCCTCATGGGCCGCAAGGCGCTCGTCACCGGCGGCGATTCCGGCATCGGTCGCGCCGCGGTGATTGCCTTTGCGCGCGAGGGCGCTGACGTTGCCTTCAATTATCTTCCGGCGGAAGAGCCGGACGCCAAGGAAGTCGTGCAGCTCATCGAAGCGGCAGGCCGCAAGGCCTATCCGCTTCCCGGCGATATTCGGCAGGAATCGTTCTGCAACCAGCTCGTCACTGACGCGGCGCAGAAGCTCGGCGGCCTCGACATTCTCGTCAACAATGCCGCCCGTCAGCACGCGCAGGCGTCGATCACCGACATTCCGACCGACCAATTCGACGCGACGTTCAAGACCAATGTCTATGCGATGTTCTGGATCACCAAGGCGGCGATGCAATATCTCGGGCCGGGCGCATCGATCATCAACACGGCCTCGATCAACGCCTATGAACCGTCCGAGGAGCTCCTCGACTACGCGTCGACCAAAGGCGCGATCATGATCTTCACGAAATGTCTCGCAAAGCAGCTCGCGGATAAAGGGATCCGCGTCAATGCGGTTGCGCCTGGACCGATCTGGACGCCGCTGCAGCCGAGCGGCGGCCAGATGCCCGATAAGCTTCCCAAGTTCGGCAGCAACACGCCTTACGGCCGCCCGGGACAGCCGGTCGAGCTCGCGCCCATCTACGTTCTCTTAGCCTCGCAGGAATCGAGCTATGCGACGGGCCAGGTCTATGGCGCCGAGGGTGGCCGCGGCTGGCCATAGGGCCGGAGCCGCAAATTTCCCGAGAAGCCTCACGCCAAAGGAACGGTCACCGGATCGGCCGCGCGATGGTGTCCGTGCTCGGCCACTTCCGGATCGGCATCAACCGGCTCGCCCGGATGAACGGCGCTGATGACGACAGGCACGGATTTCGAGCCCGGCGTATTGCTGCGTTCGTCCCGATTGGATAGCGCGACGAGCGCGTTCGTCTCGGGATAATAGGCTGCGCAGCATCCGGGCTGGATATCGAAAGGCACCACCCGGAATCCGCTCACCTTGCGCTCGATTCCATCATTCGCGGCGGACGTGAATTCGATCATCGAACCTTCCTTAAGTCCGAGCGCCGAGATGTCGCGTGCATTCATGAACACGACCATGCGCTCGTTGCGAATGCCGCGATAGCGATCGTTGTTCGAATAGACGGTGGTGTTGAATTGGTCGTGGCTGCGCAAGGTCATGAGCTGCAGATGTGGGCTCTCCGGCCGATCCTCGTCTTGCGCGAAAAGGCCCTCTTTGAAGAGGAAATTGGCGCGCCCGGTCGGCGTGTCCCATTTGCGTTCGCGTGCCGCATTGGGCAGACGAAAGCCGCCCGGCTGCCCGATCCGCGCATTGTAGTTGTGGAACAGCTCCGGGAACACCGCCTCGATCTTGTCGCGGATCAAATCGTAATCGGCGACGAAGGCATCCCAATCGATCTCGGCGCGATCGCCGACGCTCGCCTTGGCCAGTCCCGCGACAATGGCGATCTCGGAACGCAATTGACGGCTTGCCGGCGGCAGCATGCCCGTCGAGCCATGCACCATCGAGAAACTGTCCTCGACCGTGATGGTCTGCGCCTTGCCTGCTTGAATGTCGCGCTCGGTCCGGCCGAGGCAGGGCAGGATGAAGGAACGCTTGCCGTGCCGCATATGCGAATGGTTCGGCTTGGTCGCGATATAGACGGTGAGCCCGATATGCGGGGTCTCGGCGCAGACGCGGTCAAGGTCAGGGATGGCGCGGAAAAAATTGCCGCCGAGCGCGATGAAGGCATCGACCTCGTGGCGCAGAATCGCTTCGCAGCATTCGGCGACGTCATGGCCGGCCTCGCGCGGCGAGGTAAATCCGAAGACTTCGTCCATCTTCTTAAGGAAGGGCTCCTTCGGCTTCTGATAGATGCCGACCGTGCGGTCGCCTTGCACGTTCGAATGGCCGCGGATCGGGCTCGCGCCCGCGCCTTTTCTGCCGATATTGCCGCGCAGAAGCAGGAGATTCATGATCTGCTGCATCGCATCGCCGCCGCGCTTGTGCTGCGTGATTCCCATGCCCCAGCAGGCGATGACCCGCTCGGCCTGCGCGTAGACCGCCGCCGCAGCTTCCATGTCGGCGCGGCAGAGCCCGCTGAAATGTTCGAGCCTTTCCCAAGGAAGATTGCGAACGTATTCGGCGAATGCGCTGAAGCCGTGCGTGTGGCGTTCGATGAAGTCGAGGTCGATGACGCGCTTCAGCCCTTTCTTTTGCGCCTCTTCGTCCATTTCGAGCACCGCCTTGCAGACGCCCTGGATTGCCGCAATATCGCCGCCGGTTCGGACCTGATGATACTGCGAGCTGATCTTCTGGCCGGTCCGAGTCAGCATCTCGACCGCGTTCTGCGGATCGGTGAAGGCGACGAGCGCGCGCTCTTTCAGCGCGTTGAATGTGATGATCGGAATGCCGCGCCGCGCCATGTCGTGCAGATAGGTCAACATGCGCGGGCTGTTCGTGCCTGGATTCTGCCCGATGATGAAGAGCGCGTCGCAATTCTCGAAATCGTCGAGATCGATCGTTCCTTTGCCGACGCCGATGCTCTCGGGCAGGGCGACGGAGGTCGTCTCGTGGCACATGTTGGAGCAGTCGGGGAAATTATTGGTTCCGATCAGCCGGCCGAAGAGCTGGAAGAGAAAGGCCGCCTCGTTCGAGGCGCGCCCCGAGGTGTAGAGCTCGACGCGTTTGGGATCGAGCTTGCGCAATTCCTCGGCGATCTCGGCAAAGGCGTCTTCCCAGGAGACGGGCTCGTATTTGTCCGTTGCTTGATTGTAGCGAAGCGGCTCCGTGAGCCGGCCGACATTCTCGATGTCGTGATCCGTCCAGCCGCGTAATTCCTCGACCGTATGCGAAGCGAAGAACTCCGGCGTCGCGCGCTTGGCGGTGGCTTCCCATGCCACGGCCTTGGCGCCGTTCTCACAATATTCGAATGTATGCGGCTTGCGCGGATCGGGCCAGGCGCAGCTCGGACAATCGAAGCCGCCGGGCTTGTTCATCGAAAGAAGCGCGCGATTGCCGCGCACGAGAATGTCTTGCTGCGCGAGATGCGTCTCGACCGCATTGAGCGCACCCCAGCCGCCAGCGGGGGAATTGACGACATCTTTGCGGGCGGCGGACATGGCAGATCTCCGAGTTGGGCGCTGAAATCAATGGCGGTGGCCAACCCGGAAAATAGTGACTCGTTCTACTTTAGCTGTGTGGCACAAGGCTGCGGCAAAGCCGCTATCATGTTATAGACGTTGCCTATTTTGCGCCTTGGGCAGACGACAGTCTCAGGCTTGCGAGCGTTGTTTGAGCAGCATGTCCATGCCTTCGAGCAGCTTGTCGATCTTCTGCGCCTCCAAGGCCGCAAGGCGCCTCATCAAGTCTTCGATCTCTTCCTTGGCGGCAAGGTTCGTCTCGTAATCGTGCTGCGCCTGTTCGCGGTCGCGCTCGCAGGCCCGGTTCTGGCTCATCATGATGATGGGGCTCGCATAGGCCGCCTGGAAGGAGAGGACCAAGTTGAGCAGGATGAACGGGTAGGGGTCCCAATGCTGAATGAAGGCCACGAGATTGAGAATGACCCAGATGCCGAGGATCACGCTCTGAACGATGATGAAGGTCCAACTGCCGACGACCTCGGCGAAGCCGTCGGCAAGCCGCGCGCCGAGCGTCAGTCCTTCCTGATGTTTCTCGTGCCAATTCTTATGGGGACGCATGAGACCGCTCCAATGTTGCAACAGCGCATAAATCTTACGCGTTTGTAACAGAAACGTGAAAAAAGCCGGAGACATGCCGGCCGCCGGCCTCGATCGGGTTCTCTGTCAAAAAAGCGGACGCCGGACGTTAGTAGACGTGCGGCTTATGGTGGTGGCGATGATGATGGAGCCGGTGCGGCGCGCGCTGCATGAGCGCGGCGTGGATCACGAGGTAACAGGGCCGGCTCAGACGCATTTCGTTGGCGTCTAGGCAGGCGGCGACGCGGCTCGCGTCGGGAATCTCCGCCGAGCAGAGGCGGAACGCATCGTTCTCACAGGCCTGTTGCTGGTCCGGCGTCACGTCGAAGGCTCGCGCAGTCGCCAGGGCGCCGAACATAAGGGCGAGGCTCAAAAGCGGGAGTGCGGCTCGTGCGGCAAATCTGGTTTTCATGAGAACCCTTGAATTGAGCGCGTGGGAGAGGGATGCTCATCTGAGCGCCAACCTAAAAGCTTGTCCAGTCGCGTGCGCGCGATCTGTGAGGATAACCGGGAGGAGTTCATGCAGGCGTTTACAGTCAAGGTTTTCGCGGGCTTCCTCCTTCTTCTGGCATTTCCTTTCCTTGCACGGCCCGCCGAGGCGCGCGGCCCCTTCGCGCCGCTGGCCGGAACCTGGGTCGGCGGCGGCACGATCGAATTGCCGGGCGGTGCGAGCGAGAGACTTCGTTGCCGCGCGAGCTATGTCGTCTCGCCGGGCGGCGATGCGCTCACGCAATCCCTGCGCTGCGCCAGCCAAAGCTATCAGGTCATCATCAATAGCGAGGTCGAGGAGCAGGGCGGGGCGGTTTCCGGCAGATGGGAGGAGCTCACGAGGGGCGCGTCCGGCACCCTCAGCGGGGTGGTGCGCGGGGGCACGATCCAGGGCACGATCGCCGGGACCGGCTTTACAGCCGCTCTATCGCTCGTCACCCGGGGGCGGACGCAGACCGTCTCGATCAGACTGCAGGGACCGGAAATCGCCGGAGTAACGGCCGCTTTCCGCAAATTATGACCAGGCAACAAAGCTCGACACTTGCCCGGGGTCCCTGAGCCGGAACCTACCTGCAGATGAATGCGTTGGACGTTGAGGGCCAGGCTGCGGCGCGCCGTAGGGGCGGGTTCCAGGGAAAATCGGGTTCGTCAGGTCATGCGCGTGGGAGAACTCGCACTCATCGATGGAGGGCAGATCGCCGACCGCACCGGTGCCGAGCAAATGATAACCGAGCAGGATCAGCGACTTGCCGATGTCTATGAACATGCCGGGATTGGGATCGCCGAGGTCAGCGCCGAGGGCAAGCTCCTGCGGGTCAATGCGCATCTTGCACGCCTCCTCGGCCGCAAGCCGGAGGACCTGCTGGGCCGCTCGATCTTCGACCCCGATCTTGCGGAAGCCGTAGCGGCAGACGAGGCCCAGTTTCGCCGGCAGGTGCAAGGCGAGATCGACCATTACACCGTCGAGAAAGTCTTTCGCCGGCATGGCGGCGGAAAACTTTGTATTGCCGTCGACTCCGCGAGCATTCGCGATGCGGACGGCCGTTTTCTTTATGCCGTCCGCGTTCAGCGTGACATCACCGGCTGGAAGAAGGCGGAGGAAATGCTCGCCCGCCGCGCGGAGGAACAGGCGGCCCTTTACGAATTCGTCCAAGGCCTGCAGCTTTCAAGGACGCCCGATGAAGTCTACGAACGGGCGCTCGCCGCGATTTTCCGGGCTTTGCGATGCCAGCGCGCCGCGGTGCTCTTGCTGGACAATTCCGGGGTCATGCGGTTCGTCGCCGCGCGCGGTCTCTCGGAAGCCTATTGTCGCATAGCCGAGGGGCACACGCCCTGGGAGCCCGAGACGAGGAACCCCGAAGCAATCTTCATCGGTAATGCAGACCACGCGGATTTGTCGGACGATGTCGCGGCGGCTCTGCGCACCGAAGGCATAGGAGCTTTGGCCTTCATTCCGATCATGGCGAGCGGGCGGCTGATCGGAAAGTTCATGGCCTATTACGATTGCCCATGCGTTTTCGCGGATTCGGAAAACGATCTCGCGCTGACGATCGCGCGCCAGATCGGCCTTTCGATCGAACGTCTTCGGGCGGAGGCGGCTCACCGGCGCGCCGAAGAGGCCTTGCGCGAAAGCGAGACCCGCAAATCGGCCATTCTCCGATCGGCGCTCGACGGAATCATCACAATGGATGAGGCCGGCCGAATTTTGGAGCTCAATCCCGCAGCCGAACGTTTACTCGGCTATCGCAAGGAAGACGTCCTCGGCAGAACGGCCATGGAGACCATGGTGCCCAGGCGGCTGCGGGGCGCGCATTGGCCGGATCTCGAGGAATTCCTTGCAGCGGGACAGGCCGCGAATGCGGGGAACCGGATAGAAATGCCGATCCTGCGCGCCGACGGCAGTGAATTCGAAGCCGAGGTTTCCGTCTCCGCCTCGCGCCTCGAAAACGGCTCGATGATCATCACCGGATATTTGCGCGACATAACCGAGGCGCGCCGCGCGGAACGCGCCGCTCAGCACCTCGCCGCGATCGTCGAATCCTCGCACGATGCCATCGTCAGCAAGAATCTCGACGGCATCATCCAGACTTGGAACCACGGCGCCGAGCGCCTCTTCGGATACAGTGCCGAGGAGGCGGTAGGCAAATCGATCACGCTCGTCATTCCGCCCGATCGGCTCGACGAAGAGCCCGAAATTCTTGCGCGGATCCGACGCGGGGAGCGCGTCGACCATTTCGAAACCATCCGCCGGCGCAAGGATGGGACTCTCATCGATATTTCGCTCACCATTTCGCCGGTGCGCGATCAACAGGGAAGAATCGTCGGCGCTTCGAAAATTGCGCGCGACATTACCGACCGCAAAGAAGCCGAACTCAAGCTGCGCGAGAGCGAACAGAAGCTGCAGGACCTGCTCGCGGCCATTCCGGCCGCCATCTACACGACCGATGCGCAGGGCAGGATCACCTATTACAATCAAGCGGCAGTCGAACTCGCCGGCCGGACTCCGAAAATCGGCAGCGACGAATGGTGCGTAACTTGGAAATTATATCTCCCTGACGGCACGCCGCTGCCGCACGAGGAATGCCCGATGGCGGTGGCGCTCAAGGAAGGCCGTCCGATCCGCAACGCGGAAGCAGTCGCCGAGCGGCCGGACGGTACGAGGGTTCCCTTTATTCCTTATCCGACACCTATACGCGACGCGCGTGGCAGAATCGTCGGTGCGATCAACATGCTCGTCGACATCAGCGAACGCCGACAGGCCGAGACTCAGCAGCGCGTTCTGTTCAATGAGCTCAACCATCGCGTCAAGAACAATATGCAGATGCTGCAATCGCTGCTCCATATGTCCGCCAAACAGACGGGCAACCCGGATGCGCGGCGGATCTTGACTGAAGCGAGCTGCCGGATCGCGGCCATGGCTGCTGCCCAGCAGGTTCTTTATGGAACGACGGATGCAACCCGCTATGACGCTCAAGAATTCTTGAAGGCGGTTTGCCAAACGGTGCAGCAGACGTTCCCTAGGGAGGCAAAGATCACTTGCGAAGCGGGCGACGTCGAGCTGTCGAACGAAACCGCGATGCCGCTCGCGCTGATTTTGAACGAGCTCTTGACCAATGCGGTGAAACATGGAGCGCAAGGCAATGCCAAGGTCGAGATTCGTGCCGGACTGACGCGACAGAACGGGTCCTGTGTCCTCTATGTCGAAGATGACGGGCCGGGTTTCGACTTGAAATCGGTCCAGCACCGAGCATCGGGTCTCCAACTCGTGCAGGGGCTGGCCCGCCAATTACGCGGCAAGTTCGAGGTGAGGACGACACCCAAAACTCGCTGCAGTGTGCAATTCTCCTGAGGGAATATCGTGATTCCAAAGAAAGCCAGCGCTCCGGCTTCCTATCCGACTTCTGGTGCGATCGCGCCGCGCCACCGCCCGCATCTCCTCTTCGCCAGAGACGATGCCGCCAATGCCGGCAAAAGCGCCGCGGAGCCGGCGCGCATTCTCATTGTCGAGGACGATTATCTCATCAGCGCGGAGATCGAGGCGGCGCTGATTGATGCAGGCTTCGATGTCGTCGGGATAGCGAGTTCGGCGGAAGAGGCCTGCGAGCTTGTCGAGGCGCGCCGGCCAGCGCTCGCGATCATGGATATTCGACTGCGTGGCAAACGCGACGGAGTCGATGCGGCTCTGGATATCTTTCGCAGGCAGGGAATTCGCAGCATTTTTGCCACGGCGCATCACGACGCTGAGATCCGCGCGCGCGCGCAGGCCGCCCAGCCGCTGGCGTGGGTGCCAAAGCCCTATTCGATGGCCTCGCTCATCGAAGTGATCCGCGGCGCCCTGCGCAATCTTCGCCACGAGAACAACTGATCGGGCGGCATTGTCGGGTCATTTCAGGCGCGGAATGGCCCAGCAATTTGCAAGATGTTTCATTCCGATCTTCGGGTAATAGGATTCCGCGGCCGGCGCCGCGACCAGAACGAGGGTTGCGCCGTCACCTGCTAGACGCCGGGTCTCCTCGATCAGGTGCTTGCCGATGCCTTTGCGTTGATAGGCAACCTCCACCGCGAGATCGGAAAGATAGCAGCAATAGGCGAAATCGGTGATCGCGCGTGAGATCCCGACGAGACGGCCTAAATCTCGCGCAGTGACGATAATGTCGGCATGACGTAGCATTTTTTCGAGCCGCGCGAGATCGTCGGCCGGACGCCGCTCGGCGAGCGTCGATGCCTTGAGGACAGTTTGGAACTCCTCGGCAGAGAGATTTGGCTCGAGCTGATAGCGAATATCCAAGCGTCTCCCTCAGATCTGGCGCAGAAGCAACAAGATCAGAATAATGATAAGGACGAGGCCCAATACGCTTCCCGCTCCGCGCGTGCCGTAACGGCGATAGCCGTATCCGCCACCGCCCAAGAGCAAGATGAGCAATATGATAATCAGAATTGTCGTCACGGCCGATTCCCCCTCGAAAAGCCTGGTGCCCGCGCCCCGTAAGATGAAACACGTCCCGGCGCAGATTAAGGATCAGGAATAGATATGGAAGCGAGAACATTGCGCGGAAACCCGATTCCGACGCGTTTCTGCTTATGCCTAGCACACCTGCCCTGCGCCAGGCTCGTCATGTGACATAGAAGCGTAACAGACGAGGCGAAACAGCTCCTCGCCGGGCGGCACAAAGAGATGCACCACTGATCACGCATTCAGCCGGGCTTTATGTCCCCGGCTTCATGTCCTCATTCAGGATCTTATCATATTCGGCGCGGACGAGATCGGCGCCATAAAGGCGCTCCAGACGCCGCACCGCGAAATGGCCTTGCGCGATCGTCTGGAAATGATCGATGAAGGCATAGTTCACCGCTCCGCCGCCGGCGGCGCCGACGAGGGGCACGGCTTGCGCCGCGATCTTTTGCGAGACGATGATGCCGAAGCGCCCGGCGATCTGCGAAACGAGGCGCAGGATCACCGGCGCGCTTTCTTCCGCGAGCCCGCGCTCCACCACGAACCGAGCGGCTTCGGTCACGGATTTGGCGAGAATGCTGCGCACGGCAAAATAGCCGCTTTCGAAGATTTGATCGTCGCGTCGGCCGGTGCCGAGCGCAAAGACCTGCAGGCAGGCGAAGGCGGTCTCCGGCGCGGCAAGATCCTCGCCCTCGGCCTGTGCGATTGCCGCGATCGCCCGCAACATGACGATGGTCGAGAAGGGGAGTTCGACCGGCAGGCTGGCCATTCCAAAGGCACCGCCGACTGCGCCGGACAAGGTCGCGACCGCCTTGTGCAAAAGGCGCCGCTCGCCGGCGCTCCGCGACCTCAAAGTGCTCAGCGCCGCGCCGAGCGCGGCCTTGATGGCGGCCTGCGCGGCATTTTCGACAACATTGCCGACATCGCCGGGCAGCAATTTCCCCAAGCGGTCGATCTGCTGGCCCACTGCTTGCGTCAAGCGGGTCGCAAAGCTCATATGTTCGAGCTTGAACACGGCTTGGCGCAGCACGGCATAATCGGCGGCCGAGAGGCCGGACGGGTCGCTTGGTTCGATAGATATGGGCAATGAATTCATGATCTTGCACGAATGGTTTCAGTCGGCCGGCGGTTGCGAGGTGGCGCCGGCGGTCGGATCCACCCATCAAATATAGGCGGAAACGGCGCCAAAAATACCGGCAAGGCCGAGCGCGAGAGCCGCATACCAGGGCCAGCGCGCGCCGCGCCTGACGATCGAAATCGTCGCAATCGCAATCGAGATTTGCAGCAAGGTAACTGCGATGGTCAGCACGCCATGGCGGTGTTCGTGGCGCTCGCTCTGCTCGAGCTTGGCATCGCGCTCAGCTTCGAGTTCGCGCGCCTGCTTGTCATATTTCTTTTCATCGTCGCCATTGCGCGCGGCCTGCGTCTTGAAGTCCGCGGCATTGACCCCGCCGCCCGCCGCGGCGATTTCATACATGTTCTTCTTGATGCTTTTGGCCTCGTAGAGATTCCAGGTATCGGTTGCCTGGTTCTGCAAAAGAACCGCATCGTTCTTGGAATCGATCGTCGCCTGGGTCTCGATCGTCTCGAGGCTGCCGATGCTCGCCGCTATGACGGCCAGGATGGCGATGGTCAATGCGACGATCGGAAGAAAGGGATTCTCGGAATGGGCCGCGTGCTCGGCATGTTCGGCATGTTCGAAATGTTCAGTCGGCGGGGCGTCTGTCATCTGGCCGTCCCTCGTCAATGGGATGATCCGAGCATGATCCGGAAGAGCGCGAGCCGGTTTTCATGCTCTAGAGCGGGATGCGAAAAGTGGATATCGGTTTTGGCGCCAATCCCGCTCTAAATCTTCAGAATCGATCACGTCCATGCCTTTGGATCGATTCGATCCAAAAACATCGCGATCTACAGCGTCTATTTCGCATCTTGACCTTTGCCGGGCAATGGCTCTTGAAGAACAGCTGTTGAAGGCGGGCGATGGACGAGAAAAAGGCCTCGACCTATAAGCTTCGTCACGGATTGGATACGGGAACAGCCTTGCCAAGTTTCGGATCGAAGCCTGACCTTGCGATGCTCCGGCAGACCATGGTCGATCGGCAGATTCGCACGTTCGGCGTGACGGATCGAGCGATCATCGCCAGATTTCTGGAAGTTCCGCGCGAGAATTTCGTCCCTTCCGAGCAGCGGGCGCTCGCCTATTCCGACCTTTCCTTGAAGATCGAGCCAGCCAAGCCTGGATCGCGCCGGCTGCTGGCGCCTATGGTGCTCGCGCGCCTTCTGCAAGAGGCGGAAGTATATAGCGGGGACAGGGTTCTCGACGTCGCGCCCGGCACCGGTTACTCAACCGCGATTCTTGCCGGACTCGCCAGGAATGTGACAGCGCTCGAGAGCGAGCCCGAACTTCAGGCGTTGGTCAAATCCAATCTGTCCACACTCGGATTGAGCGTTCCGGTCTTTTCGAACGCGCTTCCCGATGGTGTAACCGAACGCGCGCCCTTCGATCTCATTCTCGTCAACGGCGCGGTCGAAGGCCACCTCGAAGGTTTGTTCGCGCAATTGCGCGACGGCGGCCGGCTCGCGACTTTTCTGCGTGCGCCGAGCGATCCGGATCTGGCGGCCTGTCACGCGATCCGCTTCGAGAAAATTGCCGGTCAGATCAGTTCGCGCGTGCTTTTCGATGCGCCGGCGCCGCTCCTCGCTCCTTTCCGCGAACAGCCGCAATTCGTGTTCTAGCACCTGCGCGGTTCGGATAAGCCCACGAGATTTTGATCGGGTGTCGCATTTTTGTGCCACCCCGCGGAATTCTCCAAACAGAGCCTTGGGCTTGCGGCTCGCAAGGAATATTCAAGGAGGCAGGACGGGTGGCGACTCGCTAGCTCCCTGGGGCCTGCGAGCGCGTTGCCGGTCTTCGCTGATGTTGGAGCTGAGCATTGATCACCGGTATGCGCTCGAGAGGCCGTGGCCCGACCTTCAGGCTCCTGCTGGGCGTCTGCGGCGCCCTTGCGGCTGAGCTTGCGTTTGGCGCAGCGGCCCGCGGCGAGACCATGTCGGGGGCGCTCGCCCTTGCATATCAGAACAATCCCGACCTCAACCAACAGCGCGCCGGCGTCCGCGCGCAGGACGAGGGCGTACCGCGCGCCACGGCCGCCTATCGACCGACGGTCGCCGGAACGGCGCAATACGGGTTCAGCCATATCGCCGAGCAAGGCTCTTTCTTTCCGGGTCTGCCGGCGGAGAAATTCGCCGAGACGACCGATCCGAGCTCGTTCGGTGTGAGCGTGACGGAGACCATATTCAACGGCAATCGGAACTATAACGGAGTAAGGCAAGCCGAGAGCAATGTGCTGCAGTCGCGCGAGACCCTTCGCAATACCGAGGAGAGCGTCCTCCAGGACGGCGCGACGGCCTATATGAACGTGCTGCGCGACACCGCCATTCTCGATCTGCGCAAGAACAATATCATCGTCCTCGAAGAGCAATTGCGCCAGACGCGCGACCGGTTCAACGTCGGCGAGGTCACGCGCACCGACGTGGCGCAGGCCGAATCGAGTCTTGCGTCTGCACGTTCGGACTATTTCACCGCGCAGGCCAATCTCGAGACAAGCATCGCGAATTATCACCAGGTGATCGGCGTCGACCCGAAGAATCTCCAGCCGGCACGCTCGGTGGAAGCGCTCTTGCCGCGCACGCTGCCCGAGGCGATCAAGATCGGGCTCGCCGAACATCCGAGCATCATCGCCGCACTTCACGCGGTTGATGCCGCCGCACTGCAGGTCAAACTCGTCGAAGGGGAACTCTATCCGACGCTCCAGGTCGTCGGCTCTGTGACGCAGAATTACAATTATCAAGGCTTTCCGGGGCTGAAGGAATTCGAGGGACTGATCCAGGGCCAATTGACCGTGCCGCTCTATTCCGGCGGCGAAACCTATGCCCATATCCGGCAAGCCAAGGAGCAGCTCAGCCAGGCGGAATTACAAGCCGAAGTCCAGCGCGACACCGTTCGCGCCAATGTGGTCTCCGATTGGGGGTTGCTGGATACGGCCAAGGCCGTCATCAGGTCGGACGAGGCGGCGGTGAAATCGGCCGAAATCGCACTCGAAGGCGTGCGCGAAGAGGCCAAGGTCGGCCAGCGCACCACGCTCGACATTCTCAACGCGCAGCAGACCTTGCTCAACGCGAGGGTCAGTCTCGTTTCGGCACAGCGCGACCGGGTCGTCGCCTCTTACCAGACCTTGGCTGCCATCGGCGAACTCTACGCGGCAAACATCAGCCTCGATGTCCAGCAATATGATCCGACCGTGCATTTCGATCAGGTGAAGGACTCTTGGTTCGGCCTGCGCACGCCGGATGGCCGCTGAGTAGCGTAGCCGTCGAGCCAACCACAAAAAAGACGAGCCGTGTGCTTGCCGCAGCCGACGGGCTGGAGTTAGAATCGAATCTAATTCGCGTTGCGCCGAGCATTATCGAAATTGAAGCCTCTTGTCCTGGCTTACGGGGGATGGCGCGCTCGTGCGCTCGCCCGACGCTCGGTGTGATGCGCATCGGAGAGAAACCAGGCCATGAACGCGCCGAATTCCATTTCGCAGGACAAGAGAGCGACGGAACGCAATGCTTACGAGCCCTCGATGGAGGAAATTCTCGCCTCGATACGGCGGATCATCGCCGATGACCAGGCAGTCGTCTCGCGACGACCGCCACAAGAGCCACCCGAATCGAGGCCGCAGATGACGCCCCCGCAGATCAGCGATTCCGACCTGGCGGCGAGCCCGAGCGTAGCGGATGAAATCGAGGAAGACCTTCCGGTGAAAAGCCCAGAACCAGCCTATCGAGCCGAGCCGAGTGCGGAGGCGCTGAAGGCGCTGAAGGTGGAGGCAAGGGTAGAGACAAGGGCGGAGGCTTGGGCGCCGCGCGAGGCGGAGCGGCCGCATGAAGTTGACAGAACGCCCGAAATTCCGAGCGCCACGGCCGGGCTCGCAAATCTCGCCAAAATGTCGAGTTTCGGACGCGAAGCTCAAACGGACCGCCTAGCCATGCCGAAAGAAGCACCGAAAGAGGATAGGCTCGTCTCTCCGGCAACAGGCGCCGCCGTTTCCTCTTCCTTCACGGCGCTCGCCGCCAGCCGCTTTCTCAACGACCATATGAGCGACATGGTCCGCGAAATGCTGCGTCCCATGTTGAAGGCATGGCTCGACGACAATCTGCCGGTCCTGGTCGAACGGCTCGTCCGCGCCGAAATCGAGAGGGTCGCCCGCGGCGGTCCCTGAGGCTCAAGCGCCCGCCCATGGGGCCGATTGCTCGCACCTTAGATCTTAATTCAGCACGGCCTTTGCGGAAACCGCTCGTATTCTCCGGATCATGCTCTTGATTGAGCATGATCTTTTCGGAAACTGGTCACACTTTTGCGGATCATGCTCTTGGACTGAGCATGATCTTTTCGGAAAACCGCTCACACTTTTCCGGATCATGCTCTGGTAGCCGCCCTGGCGCGTTGACTTGCGGCCGGAGCTTCGATTTCTAAGGCGCAAGCTCGGCCTGCGGTACCTTCAATGATGGACAGAACCTTCGATCCTGCGGCGGTGGAAAGCCGCATTTCGGCGCTTTGGGAAGAGGCGGGCGCGTTCCGTGCCGGACGGGGCGAGCGCCGGTCGGCGGAGCCCTTCACCATCGTCATCCCGCCCCCGAACGTCACCGGCTCCCTGCACATGGGCCATGCGCTCAATAACACGCTGCAGGACGTTCTCTGCCGTTTCGAGCGCATGCGCGGCAAGGACGTGCTCTGGCAGCCTGGAACGGATCATGCAGGCATTGCGACGCAAATGGTCGTCGAGCGGCAATTGAGGGAGCGCCAGGAGCCCGACCGGCGCAGTCTGGGGCGGGCGGAGTTCGTGAAGCGCGTCTGGCAATGGAAGGCTGAATCGGGCGGGGCGATCGTCAATCAGTTGAAACGGCTGGGCGCCTCCTGCGACTGGTCGCGCGAGCGCTTCACAATGGACGAGGGCCTCTCGCGCGCCGTCGTCAAGGTCTTCGTGCAGCTCTATCGCGAAGGCCTGATCTACAAGGACAAGAGACTCGTCAATTGGGATCCGAAATTGCTGACCGCGATCTCCGATCTCGAAGTCGTGCAGGTCGAGACCAAGGGTCATCTCTGGTATTTCAAATACCCGGTGGTGGATGATGCCGGCGGCGAGACTGGCGAATTCATCACCGTCGCGACGACACGGCCCGAGACCATGCTGGGAGACACCGCGGTCGCAGTCCATCCGGACGATCCGCGATACCAGCGTTTGCAGGGCAAGCGGGTGCGCCTGCCGCTCGTCGGCCGATTGATCCCGATCGTCGCCGATTCCTATTCCGACCCGGAAAAGGGCACCGGTGCGGTGAAGATCACGCCGGCGCACGATTTCAACGATTTCGAGGTCGGCAAAAGACACAATCTGCCGCTCGTCAATGTGCTCGACGCGGAAGCCAGCATGACGCTCCGCGGCAACCAGGCCTTCCCCGAAGGCTTGGCTGATTATCCGTTTGAACAGACGATCGCGGCGCTCGACGGCAAGCCGCGCGAAGAAGCGCGGAAAATCGTCGTCGACATGATGGAGGAAAGAGGCCTTCTTGAGAAGGTCGAAGCCAATCAGCACGCTGTGCCGCATGGCGATCGCTCCGGCGTCGTGCTCGAGCCGCGGCTCACCGATCAATGGTATGTCGATGCGAAAGTCCTTGCCGCACCGGCACTCGCTGCGGTGCGCGACGGCCGGACACGGTTCCTGCCGGAGAATTGGGAGAAGACCTATTTTCAGTGGCTCGAGAATATTCAGCCCTGGTGCATCTCGCGCCAGCTTTGGTGGGGACACCAGATTCCCGCTTGGTACGGGCCCGACGGCAATATTTTCGTTGCGGAAAGCGAAGCGGAAGCCGCTGCCCAGGCGCAGCACTATTATGGCGAGCTCGCGTCTCCCGCGAAGGCGCCGCCGCTGACGCGCGACGAGGACGTGCTCGACACGTGGTTTTCTTCGGCGCTCTGGCCCTTTTCGACGCTCGGCTGGCCGGACGATACGGCGGACCTTCGGCGCTATTATCCGACGAGCGCCCTCGTCACGGGCTTCGACATCATCTTCTTCTGGGTCGCCCGGATGATGATGATGGGCCTGCATTTCATGCGCGAGGTGCCTTTCCGCGACGTCTATATCCATGCCCTCGTCCGTGACGAAAAGGGGGCAAAGATGTCGAAGTCGAAAGGCAACGTCATCGACCCGTTGCACGTGATCGACGAATATGGCGCCGATTCGTTGCGCTTCACTCTCGCCGCCATGGCGGCGCAAGGACGCGACATCAAGCTCTCGACGCAGCGTGTCGAGGGCTACCGGAATTTCGCCACCAAGCTCTGGAACGCCGCGCGCTTCGCCGAGCTCAATCAATGTGTGCCCGCTGCGAATTTCGATCCCGGTGGTCTCGCGATTACGCTCAACCGCTGGATCGTTGGCGAAGCGACGAAGACGATTGGCGAAGTCAGCGCCGCGATCGAGGCCTATCGGTTCAATGATGCGGCGAATGCCGCCTATCGTTTCGTCTGGAACATTTTCTGCGACTGGTATTTGGAACTTGCAAAACCGCTGCTCCAAGGCGCCGACGAGGTCGCAAGAAGCGAGACGCGCGCGACCACTTCTTTCGTGCTCGACGAGATCTTGAAACTGCTGCATCCCTTCATGCCGTTCATCACCGAGGAATTGTGGGGCATCGAGAGCCTCGGTGGAAACGCGCGTAAGACCTGCCTTGCGCTCGCGTCCTGGCCGGAGCGAACGGGTTTCGAAGATGCCTCGGCCGAGGCGGAAATCGGCTTCGTCATCGAGCTCGTCTCCGAGGTGCGCTCGGTCCGTTCCGAAATGAACGTGCCGGCCGGCGCTCAAATTCCGCTCGTCTTCGCGGCCGCAGATCCGGGCGTCGTCACGCGCGCCAAGCGATGGGAGGAGACGATCAAGCGTCTTGCGCGTCTGTCCGAGATCGGCTTCGCCGCCGAGCCGCCGCGGCAGGCGGCGCAGATGGTCGTGCGCGGCACGCTCGCCGCTCTACCGCTCGAAGGGTTCATCGATTTTGCTGCCGAGAAGGCGAGGCTGCAGAAGGAGATCGAGAAATTGGCGGCCGAGGCGAAGAAAATCGAGGCGAAGCTCGCCAATGAAGATTTCGTCCGCCGCGCGCCGGAAGAGGTCGTCGAAGAAAATCGCGAGCGGCTCGCGGAGGCGAATGCGCGGGGCGAGAAGCTCGCGCTCGCGCTGCAGCGGCTCGGGTAAGAACGGCTTGCCCGGACGAAGCCGCGAAGCGGCGCAGATCGGGGACTTTGATCCCGGCCCTTCGCTCCGGCCGGGAAACTGCCGCCATCGGCGCCAATCGCGACATGCGCAAACGGAAGAGAGGAAGTTCGCCAAGTTGAACGGGGCGCAACGCCGGCATAGATCTGCCGGATAACCAAGGAGCCGCACATGGTTACCGAGCAAGAGGTGCTGAACGTTCTGCGGTCCGTGCCGGGGCCTGACGGCAAGACGCCTTTGCCGGAGAGCGGCGCTATTGCCGGCCTCACGATCCGCGACGGCAAGGTCTATCTTTCGATTGCCGTTGCCCCCGAGCGCGCCGCAGCGCTCGAAGATATGCGGGGGCGAGCGGAAAGAGCGCTGCGGACCTTGCCCGGTGTTGCGACAGCGCTCGTCAGTCTCACCTCGCAGAAAGCGCCTCCGGAGACGCGCGTAGGGCCAGGGCGCCGCCCCTCGGTCGCAGGCACGATCGGCATTCCCGGCGTGGCGCGGATCATTGCTGTCGCATCGGGCAAGGGCGGCGTCGGCAAATCGACGACCGCGGTCAATCTTGCGCTCGCCCTTCAAGCGCTCGGCTGGCGCATCGGCGTTCTCGACTGCGACATCTATGGGCCTTCATTGCCGCGCCTCCTCGATTTGCGCAGCCAGCCGCAGGTAGAAGACCGGCGCATCCAGCCCCTTCATGCTTATGGCGTGAAGGCGATGTCGATCGGCTTCATGATCGACGAGAACGAGCCGGTCGTTTGGCGCGGACCGATGGTGATGGCGGCGGTCCAGCAGATGTTGCGCGACGTCAATTGGGGCGAGCTCGATTGCCTTGTCGTGGACATGCCGCCCGGCACGGGCGATGCGCAATTGACGCTCGCGCAGAACGTGGCGCTTGCCGGCGCGGTGATCGTCTCGACCCCGCAGGATCTCGCGCTCGTCGATGCGCGGCGCGGCATCGCCATGTTCAACAAGGTCGACGTGCCGGTGCTCGGCATTGTCGAGAACATGAGCTACTTCCTTTGCCCGCATTGCGGCGGGCGCTCCGATATTTTTGCGCATGGTGGCGCGCGCCACGAGGCGGAGCGTCTCGGCGTGCCTTTCCTCGGCGAAGTTCCGCTGGCGCTCGGTATTCGCGAAACTTCGGATGCCGGCAGGCCGATCGTCGTGGCCGAGCCGCAGAGCGGGCACGCGGCAGCCTATCGCGACATTGCCGCACAGATCCGCGCCGCGCTCGAACAGGGCCGCACACGCGAGGCGCCGAGAATTCTGGTGGAATAGCGGCGCCCTCACTTTCCCGGCCGGCGCAAAGCGCCGAGCCGGGACCCAGGAGCAACCGCACCTTCGGTAACATTGTCCCGGCTGCCCCTGGATCCCGGATCTTCGCCCTCGGACAAAGCCGAGGGCTCGTCCGGGAAAGCGGGCTACCGCACCTGGATCCCGGATCTTTGCCTTCGGACAAAGCCGAGGGCTCGTCCGGGAAAGCCGGCTTCCACTTTCCCGGCCGGCGCAAAGCGCCGAGCCGGGACCCAGGAGCAAAAGCACCTTCGGTAACATTGTCCTGGGCTGGCCGTGGATCCCGGATCTTCGCCCTCGGACAAAGCGGAGGACTCGTCCGGGAAAGTGGGCTATCAGCCCCCCGTCACGCTCATATGGCGGGCCAGCGCCGGCCGGCTATGTGCGCGATCGATGACGAAATCGTGGCCCTTCGGTTTGCGCGCGATCGCATTCTCGATCGCCGCATCGAGAAGATCGTCGTTGGCCGCAGCACGCAGCGGAGCACGCAGATCGGCGCTATCCTCCTGGCCGAGGCACATATAAAGCGTCCCGGTGCAGGTGATGCGCACTCTGTTGCAGCTCTCGCAGAAATTATGAGTGAGCGGCGTGATGAAGCCGACCTTGCCACCGGTCTCCGCGAGCTCGACATAGCGCGCCGGCCCGCCGGTCCGCAGCGGAATGTCGCGCAAAGTGAAATGCCGCGCGATATCGGCGCGCACTTGTGTCAGCGGCAGATATTGATCGATCCGCTCGGCTCCGATCTCGCCCATCGGCATGACCTCGATGAGGGTCAGATCCATGCCATGCTCGTGCGCCCAGGCGATCGCCGGGACGATCTCGTCGTCGTTGACGCCTTTCAAGGCGACCATGTTGATCTTGATCTTCATACCTGCATTTTGCGCGGCATCGATGCCGGCCAAGACCTGGTCGAGGTCGCCCCGTCTTGTGATCGCCTTGAATTTCTCGCGGTCGCGACTGTCGAGCGAGACATTGATACGGCGCACGCCGCAGGCGGCGAGCTCCGCCGCATATTTCTCGAGCTGCGAGCCATTGGTCGTAAGCGTGAGCTCTTCGAGCGCGCCCGCCTTGAGGTGGCGCGAGAGCGCCTGGAACAGGCCCATGATGTTCCGGCGCACCAGCGGCTCGCCGCCCGTGATCCTGATCTTGCGAGTGCCGCGCGCGACGAAGGCGCTGCAGATTCGGTCGAGCTCTTCGAGCGTGAGTAGGTCGCGCTTCGGCAAAAAGGCCATGTTTTCCGCCATGCAATAGACGCAGCGGAAATCGCAACGGTCCGTCACCGAGACGCGGATATAATTGATCCGGCGGCCAAAAGGATCGATCAGCGGCGACACGCCTGGCGCGGCTTGCTTGAGCTCAGGACTGTTCATGAGAGAGTTCAGGCCTTTTCATTGCCATAATATAGGGTGGTCTGCACAGGTGTGAAATGGCTGAGGCGGCGATGGAGAAACAATGGCCAAAGGAACTGCGGCTAAGTGAGGCAGGCAAGGTTCTCAAGGTGGCGTTCGAAAACGGCCGGGCTTTCGATCTTTCGGCGGAATATCTGCGCGTCATGAGCCCCAGCGCCGAAGTCAAAGGCCACACCGAGCAGGAACGCAAGACGGTCGGCGGCAAGCGCAATGTCGCGATCACCGAGATTGTGCCAGTCGGCACCTACGCGGTGCGACTCACCTTCGATGATCTCCATTCGACGGGCATTTACACCTGGGACTATCTTTATGAGCTCGGCGATCGCCATGCCGTGACGTGGCAGGCCTATCTTGCGTCGCTCGCCGCGAAAGGATTGAGCCGCGATCGGCCGGGAGAAAAATGAGCGCGAAGGGAAATGAGTGCGAAGGCATAGGCAAAAAAAGGCCCGGACGCGCCGGGCCTAGGAGAGCCGCCGAGGTTTCGCTGGGAGGAGGGCGGCTCGGTTATTAGCGCAAATCGACAAATTTGGTTCCGATCCTTATGGGATCGTTGCCTTTCTCAGCTTGGCGCAACCAAGGCTCAGCAAGTGCCCGGCTGGCGCGGAGTTCGAAAACCAGAATCAAAGCGCCAAGCAGCATGGATAATCTGACCAAGACTGCGGCTTTGCAATGGCGGAACGCCTAAACATTGTGACAGACCACGAATTTGCGCCGACGTAACCGGTCTGCAACAGAGTAGGGCGCGAGATTAGATAGACTCTGGATATCTAACGCGTGAAAGGCGCGACATGCCCTTACCAATACCTCTGGCCGTGGTGCTGTTTCTAACGATCTGGTTCGTGGTTCTCTTCGCGATCCTGCCTTTCGGCGTTCGCTCGCAGCACGAGGTTGGCGACTATGTCGCCGGCACCGACCCTGGCGCACCCGTTGCCCCGCGGCTGCTCCTCAAGGCCGTGTGGACCACTTTGGCGACCTCCGTCGTGTTCGGTGTCGTTATCCTCGTGATGTTGCTTATGAAATGAGGTCCTGCCGCTAGGGTATCGTTAACCGGCTCTATTGACCGTTCGGGCCGATGCGGATAGGTGGGCGGCGACGAGCGCGTAGCTCAGGTGGTAGAGCATCTGACTTTTAATCAGGAGGTCATGGGTTCGAATCCCATCGCGCTCACCAGGGGATCACACGATTGATCCCGATTTTCGGCTCACCGGACCATTGCTGATCGGCGCTGTGACGAGTCTCGATAGCGCGTCGCGAGGGGCGCGCCATCGCGCACCGCCGTCAGCCTGCAAATTATTTTTCGCGTCATTCCGCTCTGAACATACGGGCACATCTGCGGACGATGCGTGTCGATGACTGTTGCATGGATGCAACCGTTGTCCGGCCGCTGCCCTAAAAGAGACGCACAGCGGCGCTTTTCCGAACGCGCATATACATGTCCAACGTGGCGCCTGCGCCTGTCGCCGCGTTGAATATTTGGCGATATGAGTGCGGCGGAATATAGAGACGGTTGTATCGGCTTGCCCGTCCTCCTTCCAAGGCAATTCGCTGAGAACAAAGGCCCGTCCGCAGCTTCGAACTGTGCTTTATGAATGAACTGATGCCCCAGGAAATCACGCGCGGCGCGTCTCCCGAGTCCTTCGATATTGCGAGATTGCTCAAGGCGCGCGAGGCCGAACGCTACGACCTCCACAGCCGCTATTTGAACGATCGGATGGTGCAGGCCTTGCGCACCATCGGCTTCGATGTCGCCTTCCAGCGTGGCAGCGGCCAATATTTGTTCGATCGGGCAGGCTCACGCTATCTCGATCTCTTGAGCGGCTGGGGCGTGTTCGCGGTCGGGCGAAATCATCCGACCATTCGCCTGGCGCTGCAGCGCGTTCTCGAAGCCGATCTGCCGAACCTCGTTCAGATGGATGTCACGGCGCTTTCCGGCGTGCTCGCCGAGCGATTGCTGGAGTTCGTCCCTTATCTCGACAAAGCCTTCTTCGCCAATTCCGGTACGGAAGCGGTCGAAGCTGCGATCAAATTCGCCCGCGGTTTTACGGGCCGGCAAAACATCGTCTATTGCAGCCATGCTTTTCACGGCTTGAGCTACGGTGCGTTGTCGTTGAATGGCGATCCGACCTTTCGCGACGGGTTCGGCGATTTCTTGCCCGGCTGTTTCGAGGTTCCTTTCAATGATCTCGCGGCGCTCGAACAGGTGCTGTCGCGTCGCGAAGTCGCGGCATTCATCATCGAGCCGATCCAGGGCAAGGGGGTCAATGTCGCGGACGAGGGCTATATCAGGGGCGCCCGCGAGCTCTGCAGCAGATATGGCACCTTGTTTGTCGCCGATGAGATCCAGACGGGGCTTGGCCGCACCGGCCGCTTCCTTGCGATCGAGCACTGGGATGTGGAGCCGGACATGGTTCTGCTCGCCAAGGCGCTCTCCGGCGGTCATGTGCCGATCGGCGCCGTGCTGATGCGCAAGAAGATTTTCGAGGCGATCTTCAATCGCATGGACCGCATGGCTGTGCACGGCTCGACGTTCGCGAAGAACGATCTGGCGATGGCGGCGGGGCTCGCGACGCTCGAGGTGATCAAAGCCGAAAGGCTCGTCGAAAACGCAGCGCGGAAAGGCCAGCGGCTGTTCGATTTCTTCAGCGCTTTCGCCGAGCGTTACGAACTCGTCAAAACTGTGCGCGGCAAGGGATTGATGATCGGTCTCGAGTTCGGGCCGCCGCGCTCCTTCAAGTTGAAGACGGCCTGGAGCGTGCTCGAGTCGGTCCGCACCGGTCTCTTCTGCCAGCTCATCGTCATTCCGCTGTTCAAGGACCACAAGGTCGTCACGCAAGTGGCAGCCAATGCCAGCCACACGATCAAGCTGCTGCCGGCGCTCACCATCACCGATGCCGATTGCACCTGGATCGAGCGCGCTTTCGACAGCGTCGTGGCCGAGGCGCATCGCGTCCCCGGCGCTGTCTGGTCGCTCGGCAAGACGCTCGCGGAGAACGTGCTCAGGAGCAACCGGTAACGGCCGCGGCCGCGGCTCAATATTTCGCTTCGACCGGCGCCGTGGGGCTCCAGTTGAACTTATAGACGAGGCCGGCGACGCCCGATTGCATTTCCGGATGGAAATGGATCGTGTTGCCCGGTCCGCCCGCCGAATAAGAGGCGATATCGTGCGCCTCGTATTGGGCGTAGCGATATTCGACATTCCAGAACCAGCCCGGCGCAAATTGTGCCTCGATCCCATCGCCGAGCAGCCAACCGCTGCTCGTGAAACCTTGCGTAGAGAGACCGGAAGGAATGCCATTGGCGCTGTTGAGCAGTGCGGTTCCGTCAAAATGGGCCTGGGTGAAGCCGAATTTGCTGTAGCTGAGGATTTGCGGCGTCACCAGGAAGCCAAGGCGCGCGCCGCCGCCCCATGACCAATGCTGCACAATCGTTCCGGTAAGACCCGCGGTCTGATCCTGGATCGTGCCCGATAGGCCGGCGGGGTCGAAATCGCCGAACGCGCCGGCGACGATTTTCCCAGTCAATTGATAATCATAGCCAAAGCCGATGCGCCCGCCGACGCCGCGCCCGCCTTGGCGCTGGTCGATACAGGCCACGCAGACAAGATCATTGGGCAGCCGGGTGACAGTGTTGGCGCTCCAGACGCCGTAGCCGGCGCCAGCATCTATATAGGCGCCGTTCCAGATCGAAGGCCCCGTTGCCGGGGTGATCAGATCGCTGAAGAGATTGCCGAAGCCGAGACCGGGGAACGCGGGCGGATTCATGCCCGGCCAGCCGAGCTTATAGACGAGGCTGGTCGTCACGGTCTGCACAATCGGGCGAAACCGGATGTCGTCGAGGCGCCCGGCCGCGCCGGAATCGGCGAGTGTCTGGGTGCCGTAATCCGCCATCCGATATTCACTGCGCCAGAACCAGCCGGGCGCGACCATTGTCTCGAGGCCGCCGCCGACGAACCAGCCATCGGGATTAAAGCTCGCAATCGAATTGCCGCTCTCTGCTCCGTCCGTCGTCCTCACCAAGTCCGAGCCGGTGAAATGGCTCTGCGTGAACCCGGCATTCGCATAGGCGAGAAGATCGGGCGTGACGAGCATCCCGAGCCGGACGCCCGCCGCCCAGGACCAGGTTTGCGTGATATTGTTGCCGGTCAAGCCCGCAGCCTGGTCCTGCACGGCGCCGCGCATCCCGGCATAGGTGCCGTCGGCGAAGACGCCGGCGACGAATCGCTCGGCGAATTGGTAATCGAACCCCGCGCCGGCGCGCCCGAGCAAGCCGCGGCCGCCCTGGATCTGATCGATGCAAAGCGCGCAATTGGCGCTGCCGGGCAGGCGCGTTGTCGTGTCCGCCGCCCATTCCCCGTAGCCGGCTCCGCCATCGACGTAAAAGCCCGTCCAGGTGAAAGCCGGCGGCGGTGGAAGGGGCGGCGCTTTCGTCGATGGCAGGTCCGCCGCAAATGCCGGGGTCCCGGCGAAAAAAGCTAAACCAAAACCCAGTCTCAAAACCCTGCGCATTATTCCGTGGCCTCCGGTTTCCAGCGCCCGGCGCCCTGTGGGCACATGTGATCCACGATGATCCATGGCCTGGACAGCGCCGCATTCACCGTATCATCATATCTCATTCGGCAGCAATGAAGCGTGGCTTTTCCGGCATCATTTGCGAGAGAAATCCGAACCCGCGAAGTGCGGCCCGCGAAAGCCAAAGAAAGGACCTCCCCCAGGCGCGGTTGAGAGGGAGTTCCCCGCAAGGCAAGCAGAATGCCGTCACCGCGGGCAAGGTCCAACCGGCGCTAAGCCGATCGTGCGTGCCTATCCGTACCCGAGATGTCACCGTAAGCTCGCCGGACTTTCGTCGCCACGCAATGTTTCCTGCCGATCATCTGCCGGGTAGATTTGCCCCACGCGAGCCTGACGGAAGGCGCGCAATTAGGAGAGATTTGTCATGAAGATCTTGGTGGCGGTTTTCTCGTTCTTCGGCGTCTTCTTGGGCCTCGTCGTTCCGATGGCCTTTGCGCAACAGCAGCCCGTTCCCGTTGCCGCACCGAAAAGCTCCGTAGCGGCGCTCTTGCAGCAGGGATATGAGGTCAAGGATGTCACGGCTGTTCCTCGGGATGAAGCCAAAGCCGCGTTTCAGCAGACCGATTCTCAGGCCGTGATCACCCTGCAAAAGGGAACCAAGGTCGCGATTTGCACCATGGCCCTGTTGAACTGGGCCTTGGCAAATCCCCCGAGCTTCAACAACGCAACTCTGTGCTACTTGCAGGAATGAGCAATTCGCCTGCACCTTCTGGCGCAATGCGCCAATCCTGCCGACATTGAGACCGTTGCGCGCAAGTTTCGCCCGCCTTCGGCACCCCATGGCTCTGTCGAGATTTCTTCGCCTCTTCTACGTCGCCTACCTGCGCTTCTTGAAAAACGACGGATGGGCGACGGCCAGCCATGTCGCGCTGACGATTTTGATGTCGATGTTTCCCTTTCTCATCTTCATCACGGCGCTGGCCGGATTTTTCGGTACACGCGAGCTCGCCGATCAGGCGACCCATATGTTGCTGCAGACCTGGCCCGAGCAGGTCGCCGGGCCGCTCGGGCAAACGATCGACAAAGTCCTGACGCAAGGCCACAGCGGACTCCTCACGCTCGGGGGCGCCCTCTCGCTCTATTTCTCCTCGAGCGGCGTCGAAGCCTTACGTGTCGGCCTCGACAGGGCCTATGAGGCGAAAGACAAGCGGCCCTGGTGGCTCGCCCGCATCCAGTCGATCATCTACGTGCTGGTCGGCGCCCTAGCGCTTCTGGCGTTCGGTCTGCTCGTGGTGCTGGCGCCGCTGATCTGGGCGGCGTTGGTGCATTTTGCGCCCGCGATGCGTCCGCTCGAGCGGGAAGTTACTTATGCGCGGCTGGCGATTGCCGCCGGCCTCCTGCTCGCGGCGCTCATCATCATCCATAAATTCCTGCCGGCGGGCCGCCGCACGCTTGTCGAGATTGCGCCGGGGATTGCGCTCACCCTCGCGCTCTGGATCGAGACCGGCTATGGATTTGGCATCTATCTCTCTGGATTTGCGCGCAATTATACGAACGTCTATGCCGGCCTTGCCTCGGTGATGACCGTTCTTGTCTTTCTCTATTGGCTGGCTGCCATCTTCATTTACGGCGCCGAACTCAATTCGGCGATCATTCTCGCCCGGCGCAAGCAGCGCGAGAGCAGGGCAAAGCACGCCGCACTACATTGACGCAAGCCGTCCTCGGTGTCGTAATCGGCAAGAGCATCGGACCCAAAAGTGGGAACCGGTTTTGGGAAAAATCCGATGCTAAGAAGAGCATCGGACCCAAAAGTGGGAACCGGTTTTGGGAAAAATCCGATGCTAAGAAGAGCATCGGACCCAAAAGTGGGAACCGGTTTTGGGAAAAATCCGATGCTCAACAATTAGGAGCCCATTGCATTCGAGGTGACTCATGTCATCCATTTCCAAAGCCGGATTTGCTGCGCTTATCTTTGCGGTCGATTTCTTTTTCTTTGCTGCTTCGGGCGCGAAAGCCGACATTACGTTCTGCAATAAATTCGGGCGTCTCGTTTATGTGGCGATCGCCTATCCGCAAAGCGACGGGTCGTTCATTTCGCGCGGCTGGATGAGCTTGTCGGATGGCAATTGCGCCCAATTCGATACGGCAATCCACGTCAAGACCTTCTACTTTCGTGGCGAGAGCGAGTGGTATCGCGAGGGCGGCCACCGCAGCCGCGAAATCTGGGGGAAGGGGGACAAATTTGCGATCTGGGAGAACGACAATTTTCAATATTACGACGCCCAGCAACAGGTGCTGAATTCGACTCTGGTCGAATTCACCCATGGACCGGAGGCGGAAAATGGCGATGTTTCGACGACGGTCACCTTTACCGACCACGGCTCCACCATGACGCTGAACTAGCGTAGGGCCGGAAAGTCGAAGGGCGTCAGCCTGCGGCGCTTGCGGCCAGCCTCAAAGCTTGCGCATGAAGCCGGTAAATGTGTCGGCCACGAAGGTGAAGGGCTTCAACAGCGTATGGGGCGAAGCGAGCCGCGCCGCAAAGGCCATGAGGCCGTTCTGCTGAGGTGCAGGAGCTGGCGCTGCGACGGCGATAGCCGGCGCAGCGGGAGCCGCAGGAGTCGCGGGAGCCGGAGCAGCCGCGACCGGATTTGCGGGCGGCGTCGGAACGGCCGATGCTGCCGCAACCGCCTCCGGATGCCGAGCTTTGCCGCCGCGAAAGGCGCAATTCAAACCGTCCGGGCAGGCATGCGCATCCCGCGCCTGCGGTTTTGCCGCCCGCATGGGCGCCAGGCTCGCCCGGTCGAAGCCCGACGTGTAGGAAGCCGATGTCAGGGGCGCCGCGGCTGACGATTGTCCCGTCGGACTTTCGAGATGGCCTGCCCAGGTCTGCGATTTTCCGCCGGATGAAGTTTCGTCCCAGAGTGCGGCTTTCGGCCCGACCGGCCCGAAGATCACAAGAGCGGCGAAGGCAGCCATTGCGGCGAGCGCCACTCCGGCGCGCGAGAAGCGCCCAAGCTCGCGCAACTGGACGAATTTCGATGCTGCTGGCGTTAGTTTGTAGTGTGCTGCCATTGGCCTATCCGGCAATATCTGCAGGCGATAGGCGGATTGAACCTAGGCTTTGCGTCAAGACCTGGGCGAGGTGCGTCCCAAATTGGGCGCTAGCGAAAATGTGCTGAAGTGTTGCCGTGCGCCCACGCTGACAATGTCAGGCAGACTTGGAGTCAGGCAGACTTGAATTCGGCGACCCCGCCATGCGCGGCCGACCAGGCCGCCGGATCGCTAAGGAATTTCTCGACTTCATCGAGGCTCGAAGCGGCGAAATATTTGCCGTCCCGCGCGACGTTCAGCATGTCCCACCAGGTGACGAGATAATGGAGTGTGACGCCGAGTTCGCTCATCAGCGCGCGCGTCTGCGGGAAAATATCGTAGAAAAAGAACACGAAGGCGTGGTCGCACCTCTGTCCTGCGGCGCGCAAAGCCTCGCAGAAATTGACCTTGCTGCGCCCGTCCGTGGCAAGATCCTCGACCAGCAGGGTGCGGCCATTGTCGAAGAGCGTGCCTTCGATCTGCGATTGCCGGCCGAAGCCTTTGGGCTTCTTGCGAATATATTGCATGGGCAGAGTGAGGCGCTCGGCGATCCAGGCGGCGTAGGGGATGCCGGCCGTTTCGCCGCCGGCGATCACGTCGAGGTTTTCGTTGCCGATTTCGGTGGCAATCGTCTCGGCGGCAAAGTCGACGAGCGCCCTGCGGAAGGTCGGATAAGAAATGATCTTGCGCATGTCCGTATAGACCGGGCTCGCCCAGCCGGACGTGAAGACGAACGGCTTATCGGTATTGAAGGAAACCGCCGCGATCTCGAGTAGAATGCGGGCTGTTTCGCGGGCGATGCGTTGTTTTTCGGGCGAACGTTCGGACATGGCGAAAACCAAAGAATAGGCAGAGCTTCCCTCGCGCGCGCCGCCTTGTGCGTCAAGTCCGAAAGGAATGGATTCTGTGCCGGCGATGCGCCTTTCTTCGCAATCACGATCCGGCATGGTCAGGGCGCCGAACGGCCGCGCCCGCGATTGTTGCCCATCACGCGCCGGATTTGTCAGCATCAATTCTCGCGCTAAGATCGGCTCCGACGGGTAAGGCCAATTGCAGGGCCCGGACGATGACCTAGATGTGCGCTCGAGACCCAGATGTGCGCATGATCAGGGTCACGGCTCTGCCTCTCATCCGAGAGAAGACGGGGACTTCATGAACAAAGAAACGCTTCCGGCGACATTCGCTGGCATGTCGCTGCCGCAATTTTCCATTCCTGCGGCAAGGTCTCTGCAAGAAAGACCCACGCGCACGCTGAAATATGGCGACGCCTTCGCCCTGTTCGACCCCAACGGCGACATCATTTCCGCACCCGGCAATCCCGAGGGGATCTTCTATCGGGATACGCGACATTTGTCGCATCTCAGCCTCTCGATTTGCGACATGCGCCCGATGCTTCTGAGCTCAGCCATGCGGGACGACAACGCCGCGCTGACCTGCGATCTCACCAATCCCGACCTCTACCGCGACGGCGATCAGATCTTCGAACATGATCTCATTCATCTGCGCCGCGTGAAGTTTCTCTGGAAAACCTGCGTGTTCGAGCGGATCGCGATCCGCAACTTCAGCGACAAACGCGAGCACATCGTTTTGCAAGTGGATTTTGCAGCCGATTTCGCCGATCTCTTCGAAGTGCGCGGCTCGCACCGCAAGAGCCGCGGTAAATTTCATCCAAGCCGGCTCAAGGGCGACAAGGTGATCCTCACCTATACCGGCCTCGATGGCCGCGTGCGGGAGACGCAATTGCGTTTCGCTCCGATGCCGAGGGACCTCAATGGCAATTGCGCAATCTTCGATTTCGAGCTCGAACCACTCGGCACCGCGGCGATCTTTATCGAGGTGCGGTGCGAGAGCGGGGAGACGGAGGTGCCGGTCGATCGGCTCTATTATGCGTCGCTGCGCGAGTCTCGGCGCGCGCTGCGCCGCTCCGCCTCGCGCGCTACGGCGATCCTGACTTCGAACGACGTCTTCAACGTCGTCGTTCAGCGCTCGATTTCCGATCTCTACATGTTGGCCACGGATCTTCCCGAAGGCCCTTATCCCTATGCCGGTATCCCCTGGTTCAGCACGGTCTTCGGACGCGATGCGCTCATCACCGCCTTGCAGACGCTCTGGGTCGATCCGCTGATGACGCGCGGCGTATTAGGCCATCTCGCCGCAACGCAGGCAACCGCCAAGGACGACGCCGCGGATGCCGAGCCCGGCAAGATCCTGCATGAGGCGCGCCATGGCGAGATGGCTCAACTCGGCGAGGTTCCATTCCGCCGCTATTACGGAAGCGTCGATTCGACGCCCTTGTTCGTGATGCTCGCAGGCGCCTATCTCGAGCGCACCGGCAATCTCGACGAGATTCGCCAACTCTGGCCGAATATTGAAGCGGCGCTTCGCTGGATCGACGTCTACGGCGACCGCGACCGCGACGGCTTCGTCGAATATGGACGCAAGTCGAAGGAAGGTTTGGCCAACCAGGGATGGAAGGACAGCCACGATTCGGTCTTCCACGCCGATGGGAAGCTGGCCCAAGGGCCGATCGCGCTGGTCGAGGTGCAGGGCTATGTCTTCGCCGCCAAACGCGCTGGCGCCCTCATGGCGCGTCGGCTCGGGTTCGCTGAGCGCGCATCGACGCTCGAGCGCGAGGCGGAGGAACTGCGCGCCTTGTTCAATAAGACCTTCTGGGACGACGATCTCGGCACCTATGTTCTGGCGCTCGATGGAGACAAAAGGCCGTGCCGTGTGCGCAGCTCGAACGCCGGGCATGCTCTCTTCACCGGTATTGCTGCCCCCGATCGCGCCAGGCGGGTCGCCGACGAGCTCATGCGCAGCGCCTCCTTTTCCGGATGGGGCATCAGGACGATCGCCGCTTCGGAATCGCGCTACAATCCGATGAGCTATCATAACGGCTCTGTCTGGCCGCATGACAATGCGCTCATCGCGCTCGGCTTTGCCCGCTACGGAATGCGCCGCTACGTCAATCAAGTGTTCAAGGGCCTGTTCGAGGCTTCGACCTACATCGAGCTGCGCCGGCTTCCGGAACTGATGTGCGGCTTCGTCCGGATGCGCACGCAAGGTCCCACTTCTTATCCGGTTGCCTGTTCGCCGCAGGCCTGGGCGGCGGCAACGCCGCTCGGCCTGTTACAGGCCTCGATGGGCCTGCGTTTCGATCCGGAGAACCGGCACGTGATCTTCGACCGGCCGGTGCTGCCCGGATTTCTGAACGAGGTGAAGCTCACGGGGCTCGCGATTGCCGATGCGAAGATCGACGTTCAGCTCCTGCGCACCGGGACCGACGTGGCAGTGAACGTCATCTCGCGCAAAGGCGACATCTGGGCGACATCGACAAGCTAGGGTTCAAGTGGCCGAAGCGGCGGCTCCGGCATCGGAAGCTGCGTTGAGATCAGACAGTGAGTGCGTAGACGGGCGAGCCGGCGACTTCCTCCGGAATATTCGCGCGGCGCCCGTGGATCTCCCGGTGGATGAATTCGTTATAGCGGCCCTCGGCGGTGATGAGCTCGCTCGGCGGGCCGTCATGGATGATCTGGCCGCCCTTGAGCACGACGATGCGATCGAAATTGCGCAGCGTGGAGAGCCGATGGGCGATGGCGAAGACGGTTCTTCCTTCCATCAGGCGGGCGGAGGCTTCGCGGATCTGCTCTTCGACCTCGTAATCGAGCGAGGAGGTCGCCTCGTCGAGGAGAAGAATCGGCGCATCCCTCAAGAAGGCGCGAGCAAGCGCAATGCGCTGGCGCTGGCCACCGGAAAGTTTCAAGCCGCGGTCGCCGACGATCGTGTCGAAACCTTCGGGAAGCTGCTCGATGAATTCGCAATGCGCGGCAGCGGCCGCCTTCATCACTGCCGCATCATCCGCGTCCGGTCGGCTATACCGGATATTTTCAATGAGCGAGCGGTGAAAGAGACAAATATCCTGCGGCACGACGGCGATCGCGGCGCGCAGGCTCTCCTGCGTAATCTGCGAAATATCCTGACCGTCGATCAAGATCCGTCCGCCTTGCACATCGTGCAAGCGCTGCAACAGGGAGAGAAGGGTCGACTTGCCCGCGCCCGAGGGGCCCACAATGCCGACGCGCTGGCCCGGTTCGACGTGCAGATTGAAATTCTTCAGAACAGCCCGGCCGCCCCGATAGCGGAAGGTCACGTCCTTGAAGGTAATGCCGCGCGCGCTCTCGAGCGGCTTGGCGTTCGGATGATCGTGCAGTTCGTGCGGGACGAGCAAAGTCTCCACGGCTTCCGAAAGCCGCGCCAGATGCTGCGTGACATCGACGAGGGCGACGGCGAGATCGCGCGTTGCATGAAGCACCGAAAGGCCGAGCGTGCAGACGAGCACGACTTCGCCGGTGGTCGCGGCGCCCTTCTGCCAAAGCAGAACGCCCCAAGCGAGCAGACAGACGATCAGCACGACGGTTATGGAGGCGTGCAGGATCCGCAGCTTCTCGAGATAGCGTAGACTGCGCCGTCGGGCCGTCATTTCGCCACGGACCGTCGCATTGAACCGGCGCCGCTCCTGGGCGAGGCCGCCGAAAGCCTTCACCAGCAGAACATTGCCGACGACATCGGCCATCTCTCCGTCTACGGCTGCGGCCTTGCTCGCAAACTCATGATGCAGCGGCTTGCCGTTGGCCGCGATCTTGAACATGGCCACGATGAGGATCGCGGCAATGATCAGCAATCCCAAGGCCATGGGAATACTGACTGTGCCGACGAGCGCAATCGCCGTAGCCGTCGCCACGCAGGGCGGCAGAACGTTCCAGATGAACATGTTTTCGACGGTGAAACAGGCATTCGAGGTCGCCGTGACGCGGCTCGTCAGCATGCCCGGCAGCCGGTCGGCGAAATAGCTCGGCGAATGGCCCATGAGGTGTTCGAAGAGATCGCGGCGCAGATCGCCCGTGACGCGCACGAATGTGTCGCTCGCGATCCAACCTGCCACGCGCCAAAAGAGGGCATCGCCGGCGATGAAGCCACAGACGCAAATGAAAGCCGGCCAGGGATTGGCAGTATCCGGTGCGCCTTTCGAAAGCGCATCGACGAGGAATTTGATCGCGTATTGTGTGCCGACCGAGAAGCCGACCGCTGCGAGCACGCAGGTCAGGATCGTCGCGTGAGCGATGGGTCTCGATCGGATGTAGCTGAAGAGGAAGGCGAGCGGGCGATGTGCATATCTGCAAAGGCTGTCCATGGACTCTCCCACTTCGACCTCAGGAAGCCCCCGTGCGATCCTGTCGCGTGCGAGCTCCGCTGCAAACGTCGAGATTGTCGCGTCAGTTCCTACTCTCAAGCTTTCGCTCTGCCTTTTGGTCGAACCACATCGCGTTCGCGCGATCACGTTTTCTGAACAAAATTGACCGCATCGTGACCTGCGAACTTCGCCGGCGTGCTCTGCACTGTACGATGCGGGATCGCAACTCTTGCTTCTACGAAACAGAATAATCATCGCGCGATTCAAAACCGCGCAGCATGAATTCGGCATGAATTGCGCGCTCGGAAAAATTGTCGCGGGGCGCACCGCTGCGCCATCTCGCGCCATAAGGCTCAGGCCAAGTAAGGCAACGTTCGTGCTGCGCCTTGTCTTTTCAAAGTTTGCGCTAAAACTAAGAAGGGGCCTGATCTCGATCAGATTCCGTCGTCGCTCAATCGACCTTCACATTCGAAGGAAGTTTTTCCATGCGTATCGCACAAGTCGCGCCTTTGTTCGAAGCTGTTCCGCCGAAACTCTATGGTGGCACTGAAAGAGTCATTTCTTGGCTGACCGAGGAACTGGTGGCGCTCGGCCATCAGGTCACGCTGTTCGCCAGCGGCGATTCGGTCACTTCGGCAAAGCTCGAAGCCATGTGGCCCCGAGCCTTGCGGCTCGACGGTTCCGTACGCGAGCCAACCGCGCTGCATATCGCGATGCTCGAACAGGTCTTCAGGCGCGCTTCAGAATTCGATCTCATTCATTTCCATCTCGATCATTTGCCCTTCTCGATGGCTTCTCGCCTTGGAACTCCTTGCGTGACGACCCTGCACGGCAGGCTCGATCTTCCCGAGCTCCAGCCGGTGTTCGCAACTTTTCCCGATGTTGCGCTCGTCTCTATTTCCGACGCGCAGCGGCGGCCCGCGCCGAATGCCCCTTGGATCGCTTCGATCCACCACGGCATGCCGAAGAACCTGCTGACCCCGCGTCCCGTCGAGCCGAGCTATCTCGCTTTTCTCGGTCGCATCGCGCCGGAAAAGCGGCTCGATCGAGCCATCAATATCGCCGCGCGCAGCGGACTGCCGCTGAAGATTGCCGCCAAGGTCGACGAAGCCGACCGCGATTATTTCGAGGAGAATATCCGTCAGCGTCTCGCCAGCGACGATATCGAATATATCGGGGAGATCGACGATGGACGGAAGTCCGAATTCTTGAGCGGCGCCTATGCCTTGCTCGTGCCTATCGATTGGCCCGAACCTTTCGGCCTCGTCATGATCGAGGCCATGGCCTGCGGCACGCCGGTGATCGCCTTCAACCGGGGCTCGGTGCCGGAAGTCGTCGAGGACGGGGTGACCGGATTCATCGTCGAAGACGAGACGAGCGCGCTCGGTGCCGTGCGCCGGCTCCCGCAATTGTCGCGCGCCCTCATTCGCCAGCGCTTCGAGGAGCGGTTCACGTCGCGGCGCATGGCGTCCGAATATCTCAATGTCTACGCCGGCCTCATCAAGGCGGCGGCGCCGCGGCCGCGCCTGGTCTCCCAATGAGTCTTGTCATTGCTCTTCGTCCGGGCGGGTTTCCGGCATGGTGAGATAGACGAAGACAAGCGCAAAAGCTGCGACGGCGGCCAGGGCGAGGAATGCGGTCTGGCTGCCGTAGCGATCGGTGATGAAACCGGCAAAGGACGTGCTGAGAGCGGCGCCAATTCCGACCGCTGTCCCGATGAGGCCTTGCGCCAAGTTGAACCGGCCCGTGTTGCGGGCGAGATCCGCGACGACCAGGGGCACCAGCACGCCCAGTGCCGCCGCCGAAATGCCATCGAGCGCCTGAATCGCGACAACGAAATAGAGGTTCGGCGCATCGGCAAAGAGGAAGCTGCGCAGGAGCAGCGCGGCAAAGCCGAGAATGAGGAGCGGCCGGCGGCCCCAGCGTTCGGCCTTCCGGCCGACCCAGGGCGAGGTGATCGCCACGACGACTTGCGGCACGATGATACAGCTCGCGATGAGCACGGACGCCCAATTGGCCGAACGCATGGTCATCACGCTGCCCATCAAAGGCAACATGGCGGCATTGGCGAATTGAAAGAGCGCATTGGCGCCGGCAAAAGCCAGGAAGCGCTTGTTGGTGAGGAGGCGCCGCAGGCCTCTGCCGAAGTCCGGCGAAGGGGCCGCCAGCCCGCCATGCGCGCGCGCCGTATCGATCTCCGAACCGCGGATATTGGCGAGCGCGATGAGCGTCGGCACGACGAGCGCCGCCGTCATGAGGAAGACGGCGCGCGGCGCGAGAAAAAAGCCGCAGGCGCCCATTCCGGCGGCCGTGAGCGCCGTTCCGAGCGATTGGAAGGAAGCATTGCGCCCGAGCCTTTCACCGATCGCGGCATAGCCGACGAGACCCAGGCTGATTGCCGCGATCGCCGGGCTCAGAACGCAATTGGCGCCCGCGAACAAAACGCTCGAGAGAAACACGGAGGGAAAAATCGGCCAGAGCGCCAGCATCAGTGCGCTCGCCCCGACGCAAAGCACGGCGGCGGCCGCGGCAAAACGCTCGGAGCGCACGGCATCGACGATTGCGCCGCCGGGCACGCGGCCGATCAGCCCCACGACGCTCGCGATGCTCAAAATCAGGCCGATATCGCCCTGCGTCCATTTCTCGGTCGTGAGATAGACCGAGATGAAGGCGCCGAAGGCGGTCTGCACGTCGGCGAGACAGAAAGTGAACCAATCGAGGCCGATGAGGCTGCGGCGCGATGGCGTCGTCGAGACCATCTCGGCCTCGTCTTGCTCGGGTGCCGGCCATTCTGCGATGATCGTTGCTCTACCCGCCAAGTCGGCGCGTGCGCTTGCCATTCGGACGTGGGCCTATTTCGAGGGAACCGCCTGGTTTCCCGGCGTTCCGGACGCCGGCGGCCTTGCCGGTTTCGCCGGAGCGACCGCCGTTGCCGGAGCGGCAGGCGATTGCGCCCCCAAGACGACAACCGGTTCGCCGGGCTTATATTCGGGCGCCACACGCACTTGATCGCGGCTGAGCGAGAGGACGATATGGTCGGATTTTCCGTCCGGGCCGAATTTTATCGCTCGCCAATCCACCGCGATCTTGCGGGTGCCGACGCCCAGGAATCCCCCGAAATCAATGATTGCCGCACGCACCTGCCCAGAATGATCGACGAGGACGTCGACAATCTTGCCCATGTCCTCGCCCGTATCGCTATAAATCTCGCGCCCGAGAATGGTCTCGACGTCCTTGTCGTCGAGCACGACCGCGGGTGTCGCACCCTTCGCGGGGCTCTGCTGTGCCGGTTTGGGCGGCTCGGCCGGAGCGGCGGTCGGCGCGGCGGCTGCGAAGTCCCAACTCGAGGCGAGAGCGAAGATTACGGCCGCGATCCGGTCGAGCCGGACGAGCTCGGCTGTGCGGCGAGCAAGAGCCATTGCGGTTCCTTGGTGACCCAATCCTTAGGGAGGCAAACCATGTCAAAATATAGTCGGACGCACCGCGGCCCAGCATTTTCTGCCCGCCACACCGCGCCGCTTGCGCTTCGCTGATCGGGCTTGCCTCGGTGAAATCAGTGGCCTAGATGGCGCAGGCTTGACTTCAATTTTCTCCCTCTGCGAACGGAGGTCGCATGGCTCTCGGTGCACATGGCGCGCTCCCGGCCTGGCTGCCGCTCTCGGTCCTCACCTGGATCGTCATGATGGCCGTCTATCATGGGTTCGGGCTGGCCTTCGAATATTGCGACCGCACCGGAGTCCTGGGCAGAGCGAAGGTCCGGCGGGCGGACCGGCTCGGCTATTTCGATCTCCTACCGCGCGTCCTCATCAATCAAGTTTTTGTGCTGCTTCCTTGCATGATCGCCGTCCAATGGGCGGGTCTTGCCTATATCGGCGCGGCGCATTTGGCCGCCTGGCGCTTCGCTCTCAATCTGGTGCTGATGGCGATCGGCCACGACGTCGTGCAATATGCGACGCATCGCTATCTGCTGCATGATCCGCGGCTGATGCGCAAGCTTGGTCACGCGGTGCATCATTCGACCGGAGCGAGCAAGGCGATCAGCGCCTGCTATATGAGCGCGCCGGATTTCTTCCTCGAAATCGTCCTGCCTTATCTTCTGCCGCTCGTGCTCGTCGGCGGCGGGGGGAGCGACATTTTCTTCCAGCTTTCGGTCGCGGGACTCGGCGCTTTCGGCGGACTCTACGAACATTCGGGCTATGATTTCGCGGTGCCCTTCCGCGAAACGAGCTTCTATAAATCCGTGCCCTTGGTCGGTCGCCTCGTCGCGCTTGCCATTACCAGCAAGGCGCACGGCGAACATCATCGCCGCTTCAACGTGAGTTTCAGCGATGGATTCGGCAGTCCCGGCATTTGCGATACGATGATGTCGACGCGCTGGGACAAGGTCGCGGACCCGCGCGCGCCGCGCCCGCCCGCTCAGAAAGGCTCGATCACCTCATAGGGCGGGACATTGTAATAGGGCGTCTGCTGCGGGATGAAATAGACGCGCACGGGCACGACCGCATTTAGTCCTCGCACGTAATCGAGCGTGCGGACCGAAGGGACCATGGGCATGCCCCAGGGAATATGTGCTGTATAGTTCGGGTAAGGATGCCAGCAAGGCACGAAATAGCCCGGATATTGGTCGACATAGCTGCCGGCAAAAGCCGGCGTAGCGCCGAGAATGGCTGCCGCAAAGGCGACTGACTTCAGCATCGCGAGCCCTCGTTCGATCGATTTCGAAGATGCGATCGGTCGGGATGGGCGGCAAGGCCGGGCAGGGATTTTGTCGCAAACGTGGTTAGCGACAATCGGCGTCGGGATCGAAGCCTTCGAAAATGACCTGATCGGCCCAAATCCGGGCGCGTGAACACGATGTTGCATCGCGCAATGTCCAAGCAAGCAGCGGCACGTCGCAGTTCTGCGGCAGAGGATGGGGGAAATCGGGTGCGCACCATGCGAGAAAATCGGGCGAGGCAGCGCCGAGATCGAGCGGCCGGGGCGGCATCTCTTTGTCTTCTTTGTCTTCGGAATTATTTGCCTGCGCCACGAGCCCAAGCGGGCAGGCAAGGCCCAATGCCCGGCATTGGGCGAGCACGCCGGGATCGAAACTCATGATCGCCATCGGGCCGCAATACGCGAGCCGCGCGATCCGTGCGGCAAGGCGTTCATCTCCATCGAATCGGCTTTTGACTTCGACGAAGACCGGCACGCGGCCACCGATTGCGGCAAGAAAATCGGAAAGTCTCGCGATCGTGCCGGGGCCGTCGCGAAAGCAAAGGCGCATCGCTTCGGCCGCGGTGAGTTCGCCGATATTGCCTTCGGCGAACGTTACGCGATCGAGCCCGACGTCGTGAAAGACCACTGCCTCTCCGTCGCGGGTCGATTGGACGTCGCATTCGATCGCATAAGCCCGGCCGATCGCCTGCTCCGCCGCGGCGAGCGAATTTTCGGCAATTCCGTTGCCGTGCAGCCCGCGGTGGGCGATCGGCCGTGCGGTGAGCCAATCGGGCGCTCTCTCAGGACGATGCAATCTCGAACAAAGCCTCGACTTCGACGGCGCAATCGAGCGGCAGCTCGGCGACGCCGATCGTCGTGCGCGCATGCCGGCCCTTTTCGCCGAGCACTTCGACCACGAGGTCCGAAGCACCGTTCATGACCGCCGCTACTTGCGAAAATCCCGGTGCCGCATTGATGAATCCGCCGAGCCGTACGCAGCGCCCGATTCGTTCGAGGTCGCCGAGCGCCGCTTTGGCCTGGGCAAGAATATTGACGGCACAGAGCCGGGCAGCGGCTCGCCCCGCCTCGATCGTCAGGCTGCCGCCAACCTTCCCCATGTGGTCGGGATCGAGCTTGCCGTCCGGGCCGAGCGCCAATTGGCCCGAAATGACGAGCAGCGAGCCGGCCACGACAAAGGGCACGTAATTGGCGACGGGCGGCGCAGCCTTCGGCAGGACGACGCCAATGGCAGCAAGACGATCTTCTATGGCGCTCATGGATAACTCCGGATCGAGGAACGGGCACCAATGTCCCATCGCAGTGACGAGCGCAAGACGAAGGATCGGTTCGGCACACCCGGTTCCCGCTATAATTCTTGCCAGGCGCGCCGGAGCGATTTAACACTTCCGCCTCGGGGGCGCGGCGCAGGAGCGGTAATTTATGGTCGAGTTCCCTGTCCGGAAGAGGAACATCGTAAGGCCGTCTTTTGTCATCGGCGGTGCTGCCTCGCTCGCGCTCGCGGGCTTCGTTTCGGGGCCGCTTTCGGCAGGCGATCTGAACCCGGATGTGATCCCGGCGGGCATTCAGGCTTCGATCAATGCCATGCCGCTTGCCTCGCACCGCGCGGTCTATGATCTCACGCTTCTGCGGGCCATAGGCTCGAAAAGCCCGACTGAAGCGCATGGGCGCATCGCCTTCGACTTCAGCGGTTCGCCCTGCGAAGGCTATGTCCAGAACTTCCGTCAGATGACCGAGCTGCAGCCCGCGGAAGGCCCCACGCGCGTCTCGGATATGCGTTCGGCGACATTCGAGGACGGCAACGGCAAGAGCTTTGCCTTCAAGACGCAGACCACCGTCGACGACGAGCAATCGGACGAGGTCGATGGTCGCGCGCAGCGTGCGGTGCAGGGCCCGGTATCGGTCGATCTCGTCAAGCCGAAAGAGGCGAGACTCGCATTCGCCCGCGATGTTTTATTTCCGACCGAACATCTGAAATTTATTCTTTCCGCCGCGAAAGCCGGCAAGAGTTCGCTCGAAGTCAAGGTCTACGACGGCTCCGATACCGGCGACAAAATCTATGAGACGACCACCTTCATAGGCCATCCGATCGATACGCCGGCGCAAGAGGCCGCGGCGCAAGCGCTCAAAAATATGCGGCGCTGGCCGGTCTCGATCAGCTATTTCGATGTCGGCAAAAAGGATGAATCGCCGAACTACACTTTGTCGTTCGAGCTTTATGAAAACGGCGTCTCGCGGGCGCTGCGCCTCGACTACGGCGATTTCGTTCTCGCCGGCGAAATGAAAAGCCTCCAGCTTCTGCCCACACCGCCATGTCCGAAATAGGCGCCGCGTTGAAGAAATAGGCTGCGCCTTAAAGTTGTGCTCTTTGCTTACCGATTGCACGTTCATTTCGAGCGTTTGATCGCGCATGACCTTGCACGCGCGTATATGCGCCCCTGTCGGGCTAGGCCAACAGCCCGAACCTGATCAACTCCTGAATTTCGTGGAAGATAACAAGCCGACGCTCCGCTAGGGTTAGGTGGGCTGCAAGGCGCAATTGCCTTCAATAAGCGGCGAGGGGGGAAGAATGCGCAAGCCCGCGGGACGAGGCGGAGATCGACCGTCTGTCGAAGATGCCTGCAGGGAAGAGCAGCTCTGTTGGGCGGGCGGCTCGGTGCTGATGCGGACGCAGGGCTCGCAAACCTGCCATCGCAAGTTCCTCTGCAACGATGTTGTTATCGGGATCGTCCTCTTTGAAGAAACCGGGAGCGAGGTGAGATGGCGTGTCGATCATAGGCTCGCCATGTACAAGACTTGGTCGCCGACGATCGCGCCGCACGATCTGATCATCGTTCCGCCCGGCCATGAATTCGAATCCGTCACGCGCGGCAGCGGGCAGGCCTTGTGGCTCTTCATCGACCCCAAGACGATCACCGACGACGCACGCGTGAGATCCTTTGCGCAGAGAACCACTCTCGACAGTTCCTGGTCGAAGGACCGCTTGCTGTGGACGATCATTTCCGAGATCAGAAAGGAATGTTCGAACGGATTTCCGCGCGGGTCGGTATTTCTCGAGCAGGCCGCGATGGTGTTCATCACTCAACTCGCCTATTTTCTCGCCGGCCCCGGGCCGCGGCTCGAGCCGACGCGCGCGCTCTGCGACGACAAGTTGCAGATGGTCATCGATTATTTCCGCAGTAATCTCGATCGCAACATCACGCTTTCCGAAGTGTCCGGCCTGGTCGAATTGACGCCTCGATATTTCTGCGCCGCCTTCAAGAAGGCGATGGGCCGGCCGCCGCACAAATTCCAGATCGAGCTGCGCGTAGAACGCGCCAAGATGCTGCTCGCAGATCCCAATCTCACTCTCGTTGACATGGCGCTGATGCTGGGGTTCAGCAGCCAAAGTCACCTGAGCGATTGTTTCCGCCGCATTACGGGCGTAACGCCCGCGCGGTTCAGGGCGGAGATCCGCGCCAAAGCATCCGGGTCCGAACCGCGCGCGAAAGCGCGGCCTCCCGCATGGGCAGGAATATTGGACGAAGTCGCGCCAGGGCCGAAGGCGAGCGATGCCATCGCCTATCGACCCGAGGCGGAGGGACCGCATCACGTGTAGAGCTTTGATCCTTCGCCTACCGCGAGCCAGACTCGGCGGTTGCGCACGCACGCGCGCTTTCCCGATTTGAAACCAATGTCAAAAGCTTCGCCGAAAGCCAGACGCATCAGCCGCTTGGGCACAGCGGCGGATTGTGGAATTTTGCCAATGGGGCCCTGATTCTTCGGTGGGGTTTCCCTTTCATAAATTTCTATCTGGTAGCGCTTGTCCTATGTTTGGACCGCGCGGCTGCGGATGGTCCGCCGCCCCTGGGCGCAACAGGTTCAAGACATGCAAAAAAGCGTTCTGATCGTCGAAGACAACGAGCTGAACATGAAACTTTTCAACGATCTGCTCGAGGCGCACGGCTACAAGACGGTGCAGACGCGCAGCGGCGTTGAAGCAGTCGAATTGGCGCGCACGCACAAGCCTCATCTCATCCTGATGGACATCCAGCTCCCGGAAGTTTCAGGTTTGCAGGTCACGCAATGGATCAAGGACGACGAAAATCTGCGCCACATTCCAGTGATCGCAATCACCGCTTTCGCCATGAAAGGCGACGAGGAGAAGATCAGACAGGGCGGCTGCGAAGCCTATCTCTCAAAGCCGATCTCGGTCGTCAAATTTCTCGAAACGGTGCGCAATTACATCGCCGATCAATAGGTCGCTCTTAAGCGTAAGGACGAGTTCGTATGACCGCTCGGGTTCTGGTTGTCGACGACGTCGCGCCCAATCTGAAACTGCTGGAAGCGCGGCTCACGGCCGAATATTTCGACGTCACGACAGCCACGAGCGGCGCCGAGGCCTTGTTGGCGTGCGGACGCGATGATTGCGACGTCGTCTTGCTCGACGTCATGATGCCCGGCATGAATGGATTCGAAGTTTGTCGCAGGTTGAAGAAGGATCCGGCGACTGCGCATATTCCGGTCGTGATGGTCACCGCGCTCGATCAGCCGAGCGATCGGTTCAAAGGGCTCGATGCCGGGGCCGACGATTTCCTCACCAAGCCGATCGATGAAGTCGCACTTATAGCGAGGGTGCGCTCGCTCGCGCGGCTCAAAATGGTCCTCGATGAGCTGCGCACGCGCGCGTCAACCTCGGTCAGCCTCGGCATGCCGGATCCCTTGGTCCATGCGCTCGCCGAGGACGGGCTGGGCGGCCACTTGCTTCTTGTCGAGGATCGCGCGAGTTCGGCCGATCAGATCAAATTCGTATTGCGCGACAAATATACGGTCGATGTAGAGCCGGATCCGCAGGAAGCCCTCGTGCAGGCGATCAGCGGCCGCTGCGATCTCTTCATCGTCAGCCTCGGCCTGCACGGCTTCGATGCGCTACGTCTCTGCAGCCAAATCCGGTCCCTCGAGCGCAGCCGCCAATTGCCCATTCTTTGTCTCGCCGAATTGGAAGACCGGCCACGGGTTCTGCGCGCGCTCGACATCGGCGTGAACGATTTCCTGACCCGTCCGATCGACGCCAACGAGCTTACGGCGCGCATCCGCACCCAATTGCGCCGCAAGCGCTATGCCGACAAGCTGCGTGACAATGTTCAAGCCTCGATCGAACTTGCCGTGGTCGATCCGCTGACCGGGCTCAACAATCGGCGCTATTTCGAGACGCATCTTTCGGCGCTCGTCGGCCAGGCGGCTGACCGCGGCCGACCGCTGTCCTTGATGGTCCTCGACATCGATCATTTCAAGGAAGTCAACGACACCTACGGGCATGAAGCAGGCGACAGGGTCCTGCGGGGATTTGCCGAACGGGTCCGCCGGGTGATCCGGGTGCCCGATCTCGTCTGTCGCCTTGGGGGCGAGGAATTCGTCATCGTCATGCCCGACACGCATCTCGACGTCGCGACGAAAATCGCCGAACGTGTCCGGGCGGAAGTCGAAAGGGAGCGGTTCGTGGTCGCCGAGGATGGATCGCGGATCGCGGTTACGGTTTCAATCGGGCTCGCCGAGCGCGGCCACGACGGGGAGCCGGAGGGGCTTTTCCGGCGCGCCGATCGGGCGCTCTACCGGGCAAAGTCGAGCGGCCGCAACCGGGTTTCGGCCGAAGCGGCCTAGAGCGAAATGCAAAAAATGGACACAGGTTTTTCGTATGACTCCCGCCGAGATGGTCGGAATTGGCCGCGTTCATTGCTTTTGGATCGGAGTGATCCAAAGGCACCGTGATCTAGGGTAAACTGTCCTTTGATGCCTGTTTAGGTAAATAAAACTTTGTCGGCCGCGGTAAGAATTAATCTGTTTTCTTTTCAATGGCATCGCGCTAACGTTTCGATCCGCGGCCATCGAGGGGAAATCGATCTCGCCGCCCGGGATGCGGATTTTTAGCAGATTCAACGAGATACCCTGCGGAGTGCTCAGGTCCGCCGCATCTCCTGGGTCCGTAGGGTCGGCCGGCGCGCAAGTGGTTAGGAGTGGCCTCCTCGAGACACCACTTGCCGCCGGCCACCTTTCATCAAAACGCAAAAAACGCTTTCTGCTCCGCCGGCAGCGCCGAGCGGCTGAAACACGCCCTCAGATTTTGGCTGCAAATACCTGAAACGACGGGTTTTTCAGCAAACACGCGGTCACTTGATCTTGGTTTCCTTGAACTCGACGTGCTTGCGGGCGACCGGATCATACTTCTTGAACGACAATTTCTCGGTCTTGGTCCGCGCGTTCTTCTTGGTGACATAGAAATAGCCCGTGTCCGCAGAGGACAGGAGCTTGATCTTGATCATGGCGGCCTTGGCCATTTCATTCATCCCATAAATTCAAGCGCGCCGGCGCCGCGCTGCGAAAACATAAGTCTGCGGGGCAGATTTGGCGCGCACCATAAGGTTGGCGCCTGCCTTGTCAAGAACGGCGCCACAACGCGAGACTGAAATAAGCAAAAAGGAGCGCAGCAAGGGCGATGAAGAGGCCGGCGGGCGCAAGATCGAGCCCCAGGCCCATGAGCGGCGGCCCTGCAAGCATTCCGGCCGAGTAGAGCGCGATGTAAGCGGCATTGCCGCTCGCCAATTCCGCGCCTTCGTAGCGCGATCCGAGTTGCGCCAGACCCAGAGCATAGAGGCTGCCGACGATTCCGCCCCAAAGGAAGAGAAGGCTCGCAAAGGCGCCTAGTCCGGCTGCGCGCGCCAAAGGCAGAAGAAGCGCGCCGATTGTGCTGGAGCCGGCAACGAAGAGGAGGAGCCGGTGACGGTCGACGCGATCGGATATGATCCCGATCGGGGTCTGAAGGACGCCATTGCCGAGCGCGAAGATCGCGACGAGAAAGGCGCCGGTCGCAGGATCAAATCCGCTGCGCAGCGCATAGACCGGCAAAAGCCCCATGCCGGCCGTCTCCACGGCGCCATAGACGAGCGCCGCGCAGGTCGCTGCCGGCATCGCGGCGACGAGCGAGAGAATAGAGCGGCGCGCGGGCGCTTCCAATACCGGCGCATGTGATCCTGCGATCCCGACCGGCACGCCCGCGAGCAAGAAAAGTCCTATGGCGATCAGAAAGGGCGTATTACCCTCGCCGGCAAGCGGCAACAATATCGGGCCGACCGCAACCCCGATGGCGAAAGCGGCAGTATAGAGGCCCATGACGAGGCCACGCTTTTTTGGTGCGGCGGCCGAACTGATCCAGAATTCGCTCGTCGCAAAGAGCACGGTCAGCGCCGCGCCGAACAGGATCCGCAAGGCGAACCAAGGCCAATAGCCGTCGAGCGCAGCAAAGCCGCACAGGCAGATCGCTCCTGCGAAAAGCGAAAGGATGAGCAGCGCCCTTACTCCGAGGCGGCGCGCGAGCCCCGGAACGAAGGGCGCGGAGGCGAAGGTTGCAAGACCCCCGGCTGCCGCATTGAAACCGATCGCGCGGCCCGAGTAGCCCGCCTGCGCGAGCCGGACGGCGAGCAAAGTCATCGAGAGGGAGAGGCCGACCCCGGCAATAGCCACGGCGGCCGTGGCCGCACCGACAGCGGCGTGGGCGGTGCGCTCGTCCGAGAGCTTGACTGCGCTAGGAGGCGCAGCCGGAGACTTCGGCGGCAGATTCGAAACCATGCATGCGCAGCGCCCATTGATAGCCGATCAGCGCGCCTTTGAACGCGGGCAGAAGCGCAAGGCAAAGCGCCAGCGTCAGGGTCGGCCAGATCAGAACATGATAGAGGATCGGCAGGTTGGGCGCGAGTTCTTCCACACTGAGCATGAGGGCGCCGATAATATGGCCGACGACCAGGATCGTAAGGTAGGGCGGCGCGTCATCCGCGCGCTGATGGAACAATTCGGTGCCGCAGACAGGGCAACGATCGTTGACCTTGAGATAGCCGCGGAACATTGCGCCTTTCCCGCAGCATGGACAACGGCCGACAAAGCCGCGTCGCAGAGCAAGCCAGGCGTTGCGGGGCTCAACTTCGTGGCGAGCCGCGGTCTCCGAGGGGGCTGCCTCGGTCGCTTCGATTGCCATGTTCTGGCCTTTCGTTTCAGCCCTTTGCACGTAATCTTGCGCGCCCGGTTCCGCCACCGGACCTCTTGTCGCGGCGGCTTGCCCTTTTGCCGCCGGCAATGCCGCCTCTGAGGCTTTTTCCTTCGCTGAGCAGTTCGAAGCGCAGCGCCCCGGCGAAGGGAGCCGCTTCGACGAGCCTGACGGTCACGTCATCGCCGAGCCGATGCGCGGCCCGGGTCTTGTTGCCGATGAGCGCATGCAAGCTTTCTTCGTAGCGGAAATAATCATCGCCGAGCGTCGCCGCCGGAATGAACCCGTCGGCGCCGGTATCGGTCAGCCTTACGAAGAGGCCGACCTGCGTGACCCCGGAAATCCGTCCGGAAAAGATCGTCCCGACTTGCTCGCTCAGATGAAGCGCGATCAGGCGCTCGACCGTGTCGCGTTCGGCCGCCATGGCGCGCCGCTCGGCTGCCGAAATCTGCGCGGCGATCTCGGCCAGTTGCTCAAGGCTCATATCGGGCAGGCCATCGGGCCCGAATTGCAAAGCGCGGATCAGTGCGCGGTGCACAATGAGATCCGCATAGCGGCGGATCGGCGAGGTAAAATGCGCGTAGCGGCGCAGATTGAGGCCGAAGTGCCCGTAATTTTCGGCGACATATTCCGCTTGCGCCTGGGTGCGCAGCACGACTTCGCTCACGATATTTTCGTGTTCCGTGCCCTTCACGCGTTTCAAAATGCCGTTGAACTGTCGGGCGGTGAGCACCTGGCCCTTGGCGAGCCGAATATCGAGCGAAGCTAAGAATTCCGACAGCGCATTGAGCTTTTCGAGCGTCGGCTCGCCATGCGCGCGATAAATGAAGGCTTGGCGATGCGCCTCCAGCGTCTCGGCCGCAGCGACATTGGCGAGGATCATGAATTCCTCGATCAAGCGATGCGCCTCGAGCCGCGGCGGCACGATGACGCGATCGACCGTCCCGTCCGGCTTCAAGAGAATCTTGCGCTCCGGCAGATCGAGGTCGAGCGGCGCGCGTTTCTCCCGCGCGCGCTTCAATGCGGCGTAAGCATCGAAGAGCGGCGCCAGAACGGGTTCGCGGATGTTCCGCGTCTCGGGTCCCGGCATGCCGTCCCAAGCGGCTTGCACTTGCGCATAAGTGAGTTTCGCCGCCGAGCGCATCATGATGCGGTGCACGCGATGGGAAAGCACGTGCCCGTCTTTGCCGATCACGATACGGAAGGCGAGGGCCGGGCGATCCTCCCCGGCTTTCAGCGAACAGAGATCGTTCGAAATGCGCTCGGGCAACATGGGAACGACGCGATCGGGGAAATAGACGGAATTGCCGCGTTCCAGCGCGTCGCGATCGAGCGCCGAGCCCGGCCGGACATAGGCTGCGACATCGGCGATTGCGACGAATATGACGTGGCCGCCGAGATTGTCCGGATTGGAATCGGGCTGTGCGAAGACGGCATCGTCATGATCCTTGGCGTCGGCCGGATCGATGGTCACGAGGGGAAGTTCGCGCCAATCTTCGCGGCCGATGCGGGCAGGGGCGCCGGCGCGTTCCGCCTCGGCGAGCGATTCAGGGCGAAAGACATTCGGGATGCCATGTGCATGAACGGCGATGAGGCTCATGGCCTTTTCGCTCGACATATTGGCGATGCGCTCGCGGATCTTGGCGCTCGGCGGACCCAAGCGCGCGGAACGGAGCACATCGACAGCGACGAGATCGCCGTCGCGCGCGTCTCCCGGTTCCGTGACGATGAACTCGCCGCGATTGATGTTGCGCTTGTCGACCGGAACGACCCTGCCGACCCCATGCGAATCCATGCGGTAGATCCCGAGGATTTGCGACTTGCCACGGTCGAGCAGCTTGACGATGCGCCCGGAATAGGCCGGGTCGCGCGGCCCAGCGTCACGCCGCAGTTCCGCGCGGATAAGGGCGCGATTGCCGATGCCGGGCACGGCCATGCCCGGACGCCGGCGGCCCGAATGGATCAGGATTTTCGGTACGGGACCTTGCGCCTGATCCCATTCGACCGGAACGGCGATCAATTCGCCATCCGCATCGCGGCTTTCGATGTCCGCGAGCACCACCGAGGGCAATTGGCCGGGCTTGTGCAATTGCTTGCGGCGCCGCTCGATGGCGCCTTGCTCCTCGAGTTCGCGCAGCAGGTTTTTCAAGGCGACGCGATCGGCACCTTTGATGCCGAAGGCGCGGGCGATCTCGCGCTTGCCGATCTTGGCCGGCCTTTGCTCGCGGTCGAGATAGGCGAGGATTTCTTCACGCGAAGGCAGGCTTGACGCCAAGGACGACTCCGCTTTTCTTGGATCGCGACCGACGGCGGTTTCCCGCGCGGCTTTTTTCACGCCCGCTTGGCCTTCCTGGCAGATTTCGTTGCAGCTTTTGCGGCCGGCGCAGCCTTGCCGGCGCGTGCTGCGGATTTGGCTTTGCCTTTCGCAGGACCCCGCTTGCCTTTGGGTGCTGCGCCTTTCTTGTCGTCGATGAGCCTGATCGCTTCCTCGAGCGTGAGCGTTTCGGGCGTAAACCCGTCCTTCAAAGTCGCATTGACCTTTCCGAGGCTCACATAGGGTCCGTAGCGGCCGTTGCGCACCAGGATTTCTCCGCCGTCCGGATGTTCGCCAAGAACGCGCTCGGCGCCGCTCTCGCGCTTGGCGGTGAGCAGGCCGAGCGCCTCTTCGAGCGTGACGTTGGCGGGATCGGCATCGCGCGGCAAGGTCGCGTTGATCTTGCCCCAATTGACATAGGGCCCGTAGCGGCCGGATTTGATGGTCACCATGCCGCCTTCCGGATGTTCGCCGAGCTCGCGGCTCGCGCTTTCCTTGCCGAAACGGCGGGGGCTGGTTTCCTTGGCGACGATGAGATCGACGGCGCGATTGCCGCCGATCTCGAGAATATTCTCGTCCTTGCCGATATTGGCGTAAGTCTTGCCGTGCTGCACGTAGGGCCCGAACCGGCCGATCGCAGCGACGATCGGCTGTTTCGTCTCCGGATGAACGGCGACTTGTCTCGGCAGGCTCAAAAGCCCGAGCGCCTGCTCGAACGTGAGCTCGTCAGCCGAGAGCGGCTTTGGAATTGAAGAGCGTTTCGGCTTCTCGCCTTCGCCCAATTGCACGTAGGCGCCGAAGCGTCCGTGGCGCAGCGTGATCTCTTCGCCCGTATCGGGATCGATGCCCAGCACCTTGGCGCCGTTGCCCTCGCCGTTTCCCTCACCATTGGCGAGCGTGCGCGTATACGTGCATTCGGGATAATTGGAGCAGCCGATGAAGGCGCCATATTTGCCGAGCTTCAGCGACAATTGTCCTGTGCCGCAGGAAGGGCAGGTGCGCGGATTCGAGCCATCTTCCTTCGGCGGGAAAATATGTGGCGCAAGGAGCTCGTTGAGGCTGTCGAGCACTTGAGCGGTGCGCAGATCCTTGGTCGCGGCGAGCGCGCTCGAAAAATCCGCCCAGAAATGACGTAGCACTTCCTTCCAGTCGATCTCATGATTGGAGACATTGTCGAGCTGTTCTTCGAGCCCCGCGGTGAAATCATAGCCGACGTAGCGGGTGAAGAAGCTTTCGAGGAAGGCAGTGACGACGCGACCCTTATCTTCCGGAAAGAGCCTCTTGTTTTCGAGCCGCACATATTTGCGGTCTTTGAGCACGGCGAGCGTCGAAGCGTAGGTGGAAGGGCGGCCGATGCCGAGCTCTTCCATCCTTTTGACGAGCGTCGCCTCGGTGAAGCGCGGCGGCGGCTCGGTGAAATGCTGGGTCGCGTCGATCTTTTCCTTGGTCAGGGGATCGCCGGCGGCCATGGGCGGCAGGCGGAGAGAATCTTCATCCTCTTCGTCGTCCTTGCCTTCTTGGTAGAGTTTCAAAAATCCATCGAAGCGGATCACTTGTCCCGTCGCGCGCAGATCGATTTTGCGCCCGCCGGCTTCGGCGACAATATCGGCGGTGGTGCGCTCGAGGTCGGCAGATTCCATCTGGCTTGCGACGGCGCGCGTCCAGATGAGCTCATAGAGCCGGGCCTCGTCTCTTTCGAGATGGCGCCGCACGTTGGCCGGCAGAAGGCTCATGTCGGTTGGCCTGATCGCCTCATGCGCTTCCTGCGCGTTCTTGGCTTTCGCCGTATATCTGCGCGGCGCGTCCGGCACGTAGCGCGGACCATATTCTTTTTCGATGACACGGCGCGCCGCGGCGATCGCCTCGGGTGCCACGTCTACGCCGTCGGTTCGCATATAGGTGATGAGGCCGACCGTTTCGCCGCCCAGATCGGCGCCTTCATAAAGCCGCTGGGCGATGACCATGGTGCGCGCCGGCGCAAAGCCTAGTTTTCGCGAGGCCTCTTGCTCAAGGGTCGAGGTCGTGAAGGGTGCCGCCGGATGACGCTTGGCTGGCCGCGCCTCGACCCTCGCAACTGTGAAACGAGCGTTCTCCAGGGCCCGTTTGAAGGCTTCCGCCTCGCTGCCCGAGCCGATGTCGAGGCGAGCAATCCTCTTGCCGTCGGCGCCGACCAGACGGGCGAGGAACGGCGCGCCGGCCTTGGTTTTCAGATGCGCGACAAGCGACCAATATTCCTGCGGAACGAAGCTTTCGATCTCGAGCTCGCGGTCGCAGACGAGGCGTAGCGCGACCGATTGCACGCGCCCGGCCGAACGCGCGCCCGGCAATTTGCGCCAGAGCACCGGCGAAAGATTGAAGCCGACGAGATAATCGAGCGCGCGGCGGGCGAGATAGGAATCGACAAGCGCTTCATCGATCTGGCGCGGATTTTTCATCGCATCGAGGATCGCCGCCTTGGTGATGGCGTTGAACACGACACGCTCGACCGACTTGCCTTTGAGAACCCGCTTGGTCTTCAGGACCTCGAGAACATGCCAGGAGATCGCCTCGCCTTCACGGTCGGGGTCGGTCGCAAGGATGATCTTCTCGGCGTTTTTGGCGGCGTTGGCGATGTCGCTGAGCCGTTTCGCCGCTTTCGAATCGACCTCCCAAAGCATTTTGAAATCGTCCTCGGGATCGACCGAGCCGTCTTTTGCGGGCAAATCGCGGACATGGCCGAACGAGGCCATGACCTCGTAATTGCGGCCGAGATATTTGTTGATCGTCTTGGCCTTGGAAGGCGATTCGACGATGACCAGATTCATAAGAACAGGAACTCCGATTCTAAGCGGCTGAAAAATCTCACGTTTTTTGGAATTCGGCGGGGGCCGTCACAGCTGCGGCGCGAGCCTCGGCGGGCACTCGTTGCCGCGGAACATGGGGTAGGGGGGCCCAAGTGTCAAATGGCAAGGGCTAACTTTGTCCTCGAATAGACCCGCAAGCCACCCTTGCCGAGCGGGCGACTTCGCCCCTATAGAAGTCTTTTAATGTCCGAATTGCGGCCCATTCAGAAATTCCGGCACCGGCATCTGCTCGGGATAGAAGGGCTTTCGGCGGCGGACATCTTAACCTTACTCGATAGAGCCGAAGAGGCGATCGAAGTCTCGCGCCAGATCGAGAAGAAACGCGCCACTTTGCGCGGCCGCACGCTCATCAATCTCTTCTTCGAAGCCTCGACCCGCACGCAAAGCTCGTTCGAGCTCGCCGGCAAGAGGCTCGGCGCCGATGTGATGAACATGTCGGTTTCGACCTCCAGCGTCAAAAAAGGCGAGACGCTGATCGACACGGCGATGACGCTCAACGCCATGCGGCCCGACATTATCGTCGTGCGCCACGCGCAGGCGGGCGCCGTTCACCTTCTTGCCAAGAAAGTTGATTGCGCTGTGGTTAATGCGGGAGACGGCGCCCACGAACATCCGACCCAGGCCCTTCTCGACGCTCTGACGATCCGGCGCAACAAGGGCCGGATCGAGGGCCTGACGGTCGCGATCTGCGGCGACATTCTCCACTCGCGCGTCGCGCGCTCGAATATTCTGCTTCTTTCGACGCTCGGCGCGCGGGTGCGCGTCGTCGGGCCTTCCACGCTGATGCCGGTCGGGATCGAGCGCATGGGCGCCGAATGTTTTCTCGACATGAAGAGCGGGCTCGAGGATGCCGACATCGTCATGATGCTGCGCTTGCAGAGGGAGCGCATGAGCGGTGCCTTCGTGCCGTCCTCACGCGAATATTTCCGCACCTTCGGTCTCGATGCGGAAAAGCTTCGCTATGCCAAAAAGGACGCGCTCGTTATGCATCCGGGGCCGATGAACCGCGGAGTCGAGATCGATTCGAGCATTGCCGACGGACCGCAAAGCCTCATCCGCGAACAGGTCGAAATGGGGGTCGCCGTGCGCATGGCGGTGCTTGCGGCGCTTGCCGAACATCTGCCGAATGATTGAGATGCGATGAAAACCTTGCCCTCCATCGCGCATCAGCCGCTCGCGCTCGTGAACGGGCGCTTGCTCGATCCGGGTGCCGGCCGGCAGGCCCGTGGCGGAGTGCTCATTATCGACGGCGTCATTCGCGATTTGGGGCCTGCCGTCGTTGCGGACGCGCTGCCTGCGCACGCGCAAGTGATCGATTGCGGCGGCGACGTGATTGCGCCTGGGCTGATCGACATGTGCGCCTTCGTCGGCGAGCCGGGTGCCGAACATCGCGAGACGATCGCTACCGCAACGGCCGCGGCGGCGGCCGGGGGGGTCACGACCATTCTCGCGCGACCCGATACGAATCCGCCGGTCGATGAGCCCGCCGTCGTCGATTTTCTTCTGCGCCGTGCGCGCGATACGGGGCTTGTGCGCGTTCTGCCGGTCGCCGCGCTGACGCGCGGCTTGCAAGGCGCGGAGATGGCCGAGATCGGCCTGTTGAAGGAAGCCGGCGCCGTCGCCTTCAGCGATGCGGCGCAGTCATTGCGCAATGCCCAAGTCATGCGCCGCATATTGGCCTATGCGAAGGATTTCGATGCACTCGTCATGCATCACACGCAGGATCCGGATTTTTCGGAAGGCGTGATGAACGAAGGGGAATATGCAACGCGCCTCGGGCTCACGGGCATTCCGCGCGAGGCCGAAGCGATCATGCTCGACCGCGACATAAGGCTCGTGGCGCTGACCGGCGCGCGCTATCACGCCGCACTCGTCTCGACTTCGCTCTCGCTCGACGCGGTCCGCGCCGCCAAGACAGCCGGCCTGCCGATCACCTGCGCGACGTCGATCAATCATCTCACGCTGAACGAGAACGACATCGGCGATTACCGGACGTTCCTGAAGCTCTCGCCGCCGCTGCGCAGCGAAGGCGAGCGCCAGGCGCTCGTCCAAGCGCTCGCCGAAGGCGTGATCGACGTCATCGTCTCGGATCATAATCCGCAGGACGTCGAGACGAAGCGCCTTCCTTTCACCGAGGCCGAATATGGCGCGATCGGGCTCGAGACGATGCTCTCCGCCGGCCTGCGCCTGGTCCATGCCGGCGAAATTTCACTCGCGCGTCTCGTCGCTGCCATGTCCTTGCGTCCGGCCGAGATTCTCGGCCTGCCGCAAGGCCGGCTCGCCATTGGAGCGCCCGCCGATCTCATCCGTTTCGATCCCGACGAGCCCTATGTGCTCGATCCGCTGAAGCTTCATTCGCGCTGCAAGAACACGCCCTTCGACGAAGCGAAAATGCAGGGCAGGGTGAAGCTCACCATGGTGGCGGGCGAAGTGGTCTGGGAGGCCGCATGAGGCCCTGTCGCGCGTTTACATCTCCCCATAGCCGCGCGCCATGGCCGCGGCGAATGCGGGCAGAAGCGCGAAGAGCGCCAATTCGATCCAGAGGAATCTTTGCGCACGCCCCACTTGCGCATCGCTCGGCACGGTCTTCGCGCGGCGCCAATTGATATAGTCGATCGTCGGCGGAACGGAGAGAAGGCCGACAACGACGAATGTGCCGATCTTCGCCCAGAAAAACGCATTATGGGAATAATAGGCCCAGCCTTTTGCGGCGAAGACCGCGCGCGAAAAGCCGACGGCGATAATGAGCCCGGCGAGCACCCCATACCAGATATCGATGAGCCCAAGGCGCTTGACCGCCTGCCAGTCCATGCCGCGGCGCACGAGAATGAATTCGGCAAAGAGAATGCCGAAGATCGAAAAGACCAGCAGATGATGGGCGATGGCGAGCCAGAGATCGAGCATCAAAGCCTCCGATTATTTCGAGCGTGATCCGAAACCATGCGAAGCGGTTTCCTGGATCCCGGCTCGTCGCTTCGCTCCGGCCGGGAAAGTGGCCTTAGCCCGATTTACTAGCGGACGTGAAAAGCGTCGATCCGCCATTTCTGCGAAAGAGAGATCTCGAATTCGGATTGCGGCTGTTTCAAGCGAAACGCGAATCGTGCACGCTTGGTGCCGGATGGGCCGGCCCGGCCGGCGGCGCCGATCGTATCAAAAGCCCGAGCGTGAAGGCCGCGGACATCAAGATCACGATCAGGGCCACCGAGACCTGAAATTGGCGGCGGGCGGCTCGCGCATCATAGGACCGAACGAAGCCCAAATCCGGCGCACGATCGAAATGGTCGGCGATCGACATGGTTCTCTCTCCTGAATTGGACCGAACTCTCTCGACAGCGCGGCAATTCCGCGCTAGAAGTTGACACTGTCAATATAACCCAATATGGGCAGTGTCAACATCTTTTGGAGCTGGCATGTCGGAAATTCGACGCGGCGATACACGGCCCTATCATCACGGCGACCTGCGCCGCGCCCTCATCGATGCCGCATTGGACCTGGTAACCGAAGAGCAGGACTGGACTTTTTCTTTGCGGGAAGTCGCGCGGCGCGCCGGCGTGAGCCACAATGCGCCATACAATCACTTTTCCGAAAAACGCGACCTGCTTGGCGCCGTCGCTGCGGCTGGCTTCGAGACGTTACGCGAGCGGATGCAGGGCGCGGCACTCCGGGCCGGCGATCCGCGCGCCGCGTTTATTGCTTCCGGCAAGGCCTATGTGAAAATGGGAGTGGAAAACCCGGCGCTCTACCGGCTGATGTTCGGCCCGGCACTCGCCGCAGCGAACGGGCCCGCGGGCCGCAATCTCGAGGGCGAGGCCGATCGTCCGGCCGAAGCACGCGCGGCCGGCGCGCGCGCCAAGGCCGTGCTCGATGAAATCATTTTACGCGGCGCTGAGACGGGCGCCTTTGCTGTTTCTCCCGACAATAAGGACAATAAAAAGGAGCGCGCCATCGCCTCGCTTTCGGCATGGTCCGCCGTCCACGGCCTGACCATGCTGATTATCGACGATCTGGCAGCGCAGGATCTCGCCATCGACACGCTCGTCACGCGCGTTCTGCACATTATGCTCGAAGGCCTCGTACCGCGGAGGGGCCAATGAGCGGCTTGGCGTGACGCGCGCCGAGACCGCGGCGGGACTTCGATCGTTCCTCACGGCATGACAAGAAAATGACCTCGCCGGTGCTCGGAAAGCGGCGCGTGCATCGGGTCGAGAAGGATGTTCAAGGCAGGAAATGGCCTCAAAGCGGTAGACGCGTCGGCCCGGGGCAGCTATCTTTGCGGCCGAAGAAGCCAATAGTTTCAATACCTTTGATCTTGCTATTTCAGCAGGAATTTCCGGAAGGGCCATGGCCACGTTCCGCACTTTTTTCCACGGGCCGCTCACGGGCTACGAAATTACCTGCCTCAAATCCTTTAAGGACCACGGTCATCGTGTCATCGTCCATAGCTATGATCCGCGCAGCATTCCGGATCTGTTCGAGGCGGCCGATGCTCAAGAGATTCTGCCGCGCGAGGAATTGTTCTGTTACCAAGACGGTCCAGGCAAGGGGAGCGTCGCGGCTTTCGCGAACATCTTCCGCTACGCGCTCTGCGCCACCTTCGGCGATTGGTGGATCGATTGCGATGTCCTCTGCCTCTCGCCGGACTGGCCCGAGGATTTTGCGCAGATCATCGCAGGCTGGGAGCGCTCCGATTCCATATGCAATGCGGTGCTTCGCCTGGACAAAGGGCTGGCCGCGACATTGGAGAACCGGGCGAAGGTTCTCGGCAAAGAGGTCAAATGGGGCGAAGCCGGACCCGTTCTGCTGACGGAATTGGTCAAGCAGGAGCGCAAGGAAAGCGAGATCCTTGCTCAATCGGCATTCTACGCGATCCCGATCGATCATTGGCATTGGTTCTATTCGGATGACCGCTGCAATGATGTCCTCCTAGAAACTCGAGACTCGCTTGCTGCGCATCTCTGGCACGAGTACGGGCGCCAGAACGGGTTCGACAAATCCGTTCTTCCGTCCAAGGATTCCTTTTTCGGGCACATCGTCGCAAAGCACGACACCGCACGCTTTTTCCGAAGCGAGGCTCAGGCGAAGCCGGAGCGCTCGATGACCCCGACCATCCCGATGGGTGCTGCGCGGAAGCTTCCTTTGCTGAGCTTCGTCATCGTCAACTACAATTACGGGCGGTTTCTGCGCGCTTGCGTCGAATCCATCATGACGCAAACCTACAGCAACATCGAATGCGTCGTCGTCGACAATGCCTCGACGGATAATTCGATGAGCGTGCTGGAGGATCTGACGCGCCGATATCCGCCTCTCAAGCTTCTTCGCAACGAAGAAAATATCGGCCAGACGGCGGCATGCGCGGCCGGGTTTGCGCTGACGCGGGGAAGCTATGTTGCATTCATCGATGCTGACGATTTCCTTCTCCCGAATTTCGCTGCGACCCATATCCGCACGCATCTGATCTTGCCCTACGGCGTCGGCTTTACATCCGCCGACATGCTGGAAATGGTCGGTGACGCGATTGTGCTCGGCCATCCATCCTATCTCGGCAAAGAGAAGTGCAAGCCGATAGACCCGGGAAGCCTGCGCCAAGTTCGCGACATCAGCGCCGCTTTGGCGACCGATGAGCTGGAATCCGGTGAATTAGATGCAAAGCTCCGCAAGGTGGCCAAGTCGAACATTCATTGGGTCTGGTCGCCGACTTCGGGAACGGTCTATCGACGAGATGCGGTAAGTCTTTTCGTGAACAACCCACGATTGAGAAATCTCAGGTTCGCCGCCGACTGCTACTTCAATTATCCGATCAATGCCTTGTCGGGCAGCGTGCTGATCGAGAAGCCGCTCGCAGTGTATCGAATCCATGACAGCAATAATTTCACCGAACGAGCCAGTCTCGGCGGAATGGCCGGATACAAAAAGGAGGTGGAGGAAGGACGCCGAGCAGCGTTTTTCGCGCTGGAACATATGGTCGTCGAATTCGACTCCTTTTTTGCTCGGTCGCAGGATTTTCTGGATCTATGGGGCGCTATGCGGACGTTGCGGAGAAAGTCCGGCACTTTCAAATGGGAATTCGGCGAGCGCGCCTTATCTTTCGTCATGAAAGGCTATTTCCAAGGCGCCGTCAGATATCTTGGCAGACGATATGGATTGCGCTCCGACCGCCGATAGCGCGATGCCGTGCGGCGGTCATGCAACATGCCCGAAAAATCGCTTTAACGAGCGGATTCGTGCTTGCCGAATCCGCGCCTGCGGGTTTCTTTAGGCGCGTTCTTATTGGTCGATTACTTCAGTCATTTCGGCATCCCAATGCATTTCGAGCTGCGCTCCTATTTTCGACTACGCAGAGTGTGCAAGGCGCGCCGAAGCAAGCGACAATTGGGCAGGCGGGCAGCGCGTCGCTTTTTGCCGAGATTTGCGGTGCCCGCCTTGTTCTTCGCACAATGGGCCCACGCGGCGGACCTGCCGAATTTGAAAGAACCGGGGGCGGAGGCTCCCCCGGCCTTCACATGGACCGGATTCTATATCGGCGTAAACGGCGGCTACGGGATCGATCATTACGCCTTCAACCAGAATTATCTCTCGCCGGCGGGATTCGAGCAGTCGTCGAGCGGGATCACGGCTTCCGGCGTGGTTCTCGGCGGCCAGGCCGGCTATAATTACGAAATCACCGGTCTGCCCCTCATCGACCACGCGGTGGTCGGCATCGAAGTCGATTCGGACTGGAGCTCGGTCAGGGGCACGACAACCATCGTAACGCCGCTCGCGACTTTGACCTACGGCGGCAAGCTCGAGAATTTCGGCACGCTTCGCGGGCGCATCGGCTATAATTTCGACCGCTTGCTCCTTTATCTGACCGGCGGCCTGACCTATGCGACGAGCGAGGCCGATTATACGGTGAACGGCATCTCCGGCTCGTCCACCGTGACGCGCACCGGTCTCTTCCCTCGGATCGGCGTCGCAGGCGCCGGAGCCGAATACGCGATCACCGATCATTTCGCGCTTCGCGCAGAATATTTGTACGATTTCAGCGGCGCGCGTTTCGTCCAATTCTATCCGACGCCGACGAGCCGAATTGGTTTTGGTACGCGCAGCATGTATCACATCGCTCGCATCGGCCTCGATTATCGATTCGATTTTTTCGGATCCGGCTCGCAATAAGCTTGCGCCCATCAGGCTTGCGCGGCCGCGAGCTCAGCATCTTTGGCTTTGACACGCGCGACCGCAGGGCGCGCACCGATGCGCGCCGTGTAGGCAACGATGGCGGGCAGATCCGGAACGAGTTTCCAGCCGACCATATAGGCGAGCGACAAGCCCCAGAGGAGGTCGGCGGCCGAGAAGCGCTCGCCCAGGAGATACGGGCCTTGCTCGAGCTGTTTCGTCAGCGTGCCGAACATCGTTTCGAAATCGCCGTAGGGTGAGGCGCGCGGGGTCCCCGAGTCGCGCTTCAGCGCGCGATCCGTCATCGCCGGCTCGAAGCAACTTCCGTAGAAGGCCAGCCAGCGCAGATAGGGCCCGCGCTGCGGATCGCCGATTTGAGGAGCGAGCCCCGCCACCGGGAAGAGATCGGCGAGATAGATGTAAATCGCGACTTGCTCGGTGATCAGCGACTCGCCGTGAACGATCGCCGGCACCTTGCCCATCGGATTGATGGCGAGATAGGCGGGCTGGCGCTGTTCGCCCTTATTCAGGTTGAGGACCCTGAGCTCATAGGGCGCGCCGAGCTCTTCGAGGAGGAGCAGAGTTCCGCCGGAACGCGCATTGGGGGCGTGATAGAAAATGATTTCGCTCGCCATGGCCTCGATTCCTCCTCGCTCTTGCGGATCTTTTTAGGATCGGGCGCAATTTTGTTCTTGTTATGTTCGTGGTTCTGCGATAAAGATTCCTCTGGGCCGAGCTTACGAAACTTTCATCTCCTCGAAATAGCGGCGTAAGTCATGCCGCGCCATTTTAGCGAAGAAGGATGCGCGCGCATCGTTCTCAAAGGTTTCGCGTTGTCCTGCTTGCCCATGCCAGGACTGACCCATTTGGTTCACGGAGATGCTTATATGAATCAGCAGCTTCATTCCCAAAGCGAACAGGTTTCGCCGAAGGTTAAGCTCAAAAACCGTCGCTCGATCCGGGTCGTTCTGTTCGGCTCGGTGGCAGCCTTGGCCCTAGCCGGAGCTGTGGCCGGCAATGTTCGGGCGCCGTTTATGGCGCCGGCGCAAGCCGACACTCAGGCGGCCCTTCCCACAACCGCCTTCTCTTTTGCCGACGTCGTCGATCGCGTGCGCGGCGCTGTCGTTTCCATCAAGGTGAAGATGACGGATGCCAGTGACAGCGAAGATAGTTCGGACGTGCCGGGGCTTCAGCCTGGCGATCCGCTCTGGCGATTCTTCAAGAAATTCGGCGGGCAAGGCGACGCCACTCCCTTCGAATTCCACAATGAAAAGCCGCATGTCACGCTTGCCCAGGGCTCGGGATTCATCATCAGCCCCGACGGCTATATCGTGACCAACGATCATGTCGTCGACAGCGCCACCGAAGTCACGGTGACGATGGATGACGGCAAGACCTATCAGGCGAAGGTCGTCGGCACAGACAAGAAGACCGATCTCGCGCTCGTCAAGGTGATGGATGCCAAGAGCAATTTTCCCTATGTCGGATTTTCCACGACGACGCCGCGCGTCGGCGACTGGGTCATTGCGGTCGGCAATCCCTTTGGTCTCGGCGGCACGGTGACGGCCGGCATCGTCTCCGCGCGCGGCCGCGACATCGGCTCGGGCCCCTATGACGACTACCTGCAGATCGATGCGCCGGTGAACCGGGGCAATTCCGGCGGACCGACCTTCAATCTTCAGGGCCAGGTGGTTGGCATCAACACGGCGATCTATTCGCCGTCGGGCGGCAGCGTGGGTATCGGGTTCGACATTCCGGCCGACGAGGCGCAGGGCGTCATCAATTCTCTGCGTCAACACGGGAAGGTGACGCGCGGCTGGATCGGCGTCGAAATTCAGCCCGTCACCGGCGATATTGCCGATAGCCTCGGGTTGAAGACGGACAAAGGCGCGCTCGTTGCCAATACGCAGCCGGATTCGCCTGCCGTGAAGGCCGGCATCAAGACCGGCGACGTCATCCTTGGCGTGAATGGCGAACCCGTCGAAGGACCGCGCGAGCTCGCTCGCAAGATCGCGGCTCTCGGTCCGAACTCCGATGCCAACCTGCTCGTCTGGCACGACGGTTCGGAAAAGACGGTCTCGGTGAAGCTCGGAACTCTGCCGAACGACCAGGAAGCCAAGAACGAGACCGGCCCGACCTCGCAGGGCGGAATGGACAGTTTCGGTCTCGCCCTTGCGCCGGCCGATTCGGTCCCCGGTGCGGGCAAGCAGGGTGTCGTGGTCACTGACGTAGATCCGAGCGGCGTTGCGGCGCAAAAAGGACTGAAGGTCGGCGACGTAATCCTCGAAGCCGGCGGCAAGACAGTCAGCCAGCCGAACGACGTCACCGACGTCATCAACCAGGCCAAGAAGGAGGGTCACAAGGCCGTGCTTCTGCGCGTCAAGAGCGGTGACGAAACCCATTTTGTGGCTTTGGCGGTCAACCCGGCGTCCTGACGCCGAGGGCTCCGGAACCACGGTGATCTTTCTCCTCTCCGCCAGGCGTCGCATTTGCCCCCCGTCTGCGGCGCCGGTCTAAGGAGACGGCAGGTCAGGGAGCTCCCGCTCCCGGCCTGCCGTTTTTTTAAGGGACGGCTTATATGTCTTCCATGCGGATTCTCGTCATAGAAGATGATCAAGAGGCGGCCCTTTATCTCGTCAAAGCTCTGCGCGAGGCAGGCCATGTCGCCGATCATGCCGCCGACGGACTCCAGGGCTACGACAAGGCGCGCGAGGGCAGCTATGACGTTCTCGTCGTCGACCGCATGTTGCCGAAGCTCGACGGATTATCCCTGATCGGCGGCTTGCGCGTGCAAAAGATCGACACGCCCGTGCTGATCCTCTCCGCGCTCGGCCAAGTCGATGACCGGGTCAAGGGCCTGCGCGCCGGCGGCGACGACTACCTTTCCAAGCCTTTTGCTTTTTCCGAACTTTTGGCGCGCGTCGAGGTGCTCGCCAGGCGCAAGTCGTCCGGCACCGGCGAAGAGACGGTCTATCGCGTCGGCGGCCTCGAGCTTGATCGCCTCTCGCACAAGCTCACGCGCAACGGCAAGGAAATCATCCTTCAGCCGCGCGAATTCCGCCTGCTGGAATATTTGATGAAACATGCCGGGCAGGTCGTCACCCGCACCATGCTCCTCGAGAACGTCTGGGATTATCATTTCGATCCGCAGACCAATGTGATCGATGTTCATATCTCGCGGCTTCGCGCGAAGATCGACAAAGGCTTCGAGCCGCAGCTTCTGCAGACGATCCGCGGTGCCGGGTACATGATCCGTGACGGCCATCGCTAAACTCCTCCGCTCGACGGCGTTCAAGATTTCGGCCGCTTATCTCGTCGTGGCTGCGATCGGCGCCGGCCTCGTGCTCGCCCGCGCCGGCTGGCACGTCGAACAGCTGATGGATGCGCAGATTGCGCGCACCGTTAACAGCGATGTCGTCGACCTGGTCGACCAGTATCAGGATGGAGGCATCACGCAGCTCGTCCAAGCCGTTCAACACAGGTCCGAACAGCCGGGCGCTGGCCTATATCTTCTGACTACGCACGCCGGAGAGCCGATTGCCGGCAATATAGCGCGCTTGCCGCCCGGTGTGCTTGCCGAGCCGGGTCTCGTCGAGACCGACTATTTGCGCGACGGCGAGACGAGCGGCAGGCACCGTGCACTGGCGCGGATCGTCGCTCTGACCGGCGGCTTTCGTCTCCTCGTCGGGCACGACATCGACGAGGCGCTGCGGCTACGCCGTATCTTCGCGGGCGCGCTCGTCACCTCGCTCATCTGGCTGGTCATCATCGGCACGGTCGGCGGGCTCTGGATCGCGCGCCACGTGCTGCGCCGGGTCGATGCGATCACTGCGAAATCGAAGACGATTGTCGCAGGCGACCTTTCCGGCCGTCTGCCGCTTGCCGGCACCGGGGACGAGCTCGACAGGCTCGTGATGAATCTCAATTCGATGTTGGACCGGATCTCGGTCCTCCTGACCGGGATCCACGAGGTGTCGGACAATATCGCGCATGATTTGAAAACGCCATTGACGCGGTTGCGCAGCCGTGCCGAACAGGCCCTGCAATTTGCGAATTCTCCGGAAGATTACAGGCAGGCGCTAGAGAAAGTCATCGAGGAATCCGACGCGCTGATCCGCGTTTTCGACGCGCTCTTGATGATCGCGCGGGCGGAGGCCGACGCCGGGCCGGAAGGCATGGTCGATTTCGATGTCGGCGGCGTCGCGCGCGATGTCGGCGAGCTCTACGAGCCTTTGGCGGAAGAACGCGGGGTCGCTCTCTCGCTCGATATCGAGCCGGCGCTCATTCTCCACGGCAGCCGCGAGCTCATCGGTCAAGCGCTCGCCAATCTCGTCGATAATGCATTCAAATACGGCGCATTGGATGCCGGCGAGAGACAGGCCGAGGTGGTTCTGGCCGCCAAGCGCCTGGGCAAAATGATCGAAATCAGCGTTGCCGATCGCGGTCCCGGCATTGCGCCTGCCGATCATGCGCGCGTGCAGGAACGTTTCGTGCGGCTCGAAAATTCTCGTTCGCGGCCGGGCTCCGGGCTCGGGCTTTCGCTTGCGAGCGCGGTAGCGCGCCTCCACAAGGGCACATTGCGTTTCGAGGACAATCATCCCGGTCTCAGGGCGGTGCTCGCTTTGCCGTCGGCAGCGACGCAACCGCCGAAACTTGCGCCGCCTGTAAAGCCCGCGGCGGTCCTGCAGGAGAATCATGCCGGCAGCGCTTCATGAGCTTTTCCGCACCGCGCCGCAGCTTGCCGACAGAGGCAGGGCGCAAGCGCGCTTTTCCGACTTCGTGCTCAGCAACGCCGAGCTGTCGCAGCTCGGTTCGGCAACGCAAGCACTGGTTCTGGCGATTGCCGATCATTCGCCTTACTTGTGGGAGCTGATCAAGGCCGACGCGCGACGGCTGCAGTGCCTCATCAATACGCCGCCGCAAGAAACCCTCGATCACCTGCTCGCGAGGCTCGCCTCTGCTGCCGACACGGCGGGTTCCGAGGCAGAATTGATGCGCGTTCTTCGGCGTGCCAAGCAGGAAGTCGCGCTGCTCGTCGCGCTTTGCGATCTCGGCGGCGTCTGGTCGACCGAGAAAGTGATGGAAGCGCTGACCGCCAGCGCCGACCAATTCGTCACGAGCGCTTTGAATTTCATTCTGCGCGAAGCTTCCGCAAAGCTGCAAGTTCCCGCCGATCACGAATGCGGAGTAGTCGTTCTAGCGCTCGGCAAGCATGGCGGGCGTGAATTGAATTATTCAAGCGACACCGATCTCATCGTTCTATTCGATCCGGAAAGTCCGGCTGCGAGGCGCGTCGGCGAGCCTGCGCTCTTCTTCGTGCGGATCACGCAACGGCTCGTCAAGATTTTGCAGGAGCGCACCGCGGACGGCTATGTCCTGCGCGTCGATCTGAGACTGCGACCCGATCCGGGTTCGACGGCTGCCGCCATCTCTCTGCCTGCCGCCTTCTTTTATTATGAATCCTTCGGTCAGAACTGGGAGCGCGCGGCCTTGATCAAGGCGCGGCCGATTGCGGGCGAGCGTTCGCTCGGCGATGCTTTTATCGCGCAACTGACGCCCTTCATTTGGCGCCGCTATTTCGATTATGCGGCGATCGCCGACATTCATGCGATGAAGCGCCAGATTCATGCAGTGCGCGGGCATGAGGAGATTGCGATCGCCGGTCACGACCTCAAATTGGGCCGCGGCGGCATCCGCGAAATCGAATTTTTCGTCCAAACCCAGCAGTTGATCTTCGGCGGCAAACGCCCGCTTCTGCGCGGTGCACGCACGCTCTCAATGCTCGCCGAGCTCGAGCGCGAGGATTTGATCAGCCGGCAGGCGCGTGAGGATCTCGAGCGCGCTTATCTTTTCCTGCGCGAGACCGAACATCGGCTCCAGATGATCGGGGATCAGCAGACGCAGAAATTGCCGGCCGACCTCGACGAGCTTGCGCGTTTCGCGAGGTTCTGCGGCTATGGCGATCTTCCGTCTTTTGCTGAAGACGTTCGCGGACATCTGACGCGCGTCGCCGAACATTACGCACGTCTTTTCGAGACCTCGCCGGGGCTTTCGAGCGGGACCGGCAGCCTCGTCTTCACCGGAGTGGCAGACGATCCCGAGACTCTCGAGACCTTGGCGCAGCTCGGTTTCGCTCATCCGGCGCAGGTCGCCGAAACAGTGCGCGGCTGGCATTTCGGCCGGCGTTCCGCCGTGCATTCGGAGCGAGCGCGCGAAGTTCTGACCGAGCTGATGCCGGCGCTGCTCGAAGCCTTTGCCCAATCCGCCGATCCCGACGCGGCGGTTGCCGCTTTTGACCAGGCGCTGGCCCGCATGAAGGCCGCGGTCGAGCTCCTGTCGATCTTGAAATCGAATGCGGAATTGCGCAGGCTCTTCGCCGATATATTGGGGAGCGCGCCGCGGCTCGCCGAAATCGTCATCCGCCGCCCTCACGTGCTCGACGCGGCGTTCGACCGAAATCTGATGGCGGCTCCTCTCGGCGAAGCGGATTTCGATGCGCGCCTCGCCACAGTGCTGACACCTCCCGCCGCAGTCGAAGACGTGCTCGACCGTCTGCGCGATTTCGCCCAGGAAGAATCCTTCTTGATCGGCTTGCGTCTTTTGACGGGCATGATCACGCCGATTGGCGCGGGCGAAGCCTATTCCGCTTTGGCCGCAAGCATTGTGCGCGCCTGCCTCGAGCACGTGAGCGAAGATTTCGCCGCGCGCTTCGGCAAAGTGCGTGGCGGACGCTGCGTCGTCCTCGCGCTCGGCAAGCTCGGCTCACGCGAAATGACCGCGGCTTCGGATCTCGATCTGATCCTCATTTACGATTTCGATCCCGAGCATCCGGAATCTGATGGCGCGGAGGCGCTGCATGCAATCCGCTATTATGCACGCCTGTCGCAACGGCTCATCTCAGGACTGACCGTCGCGACACGGCGAGGCCTCCTCTATCAGGTCGATATGCGGCTGCGTCCCTCCGGCCGGCAAGGTCCGCTTGCGACGCAGTTCAGGAGTTTTGCGGATTATCAGGCAAAGGAAGCAGAGACCTGGGAACATATGGCGCTCGTTCGGGCGCGGGTGATTGCGGGCGATGCTTCGTTACGCGCCGAAGTCGAGGCCACGCGCGACGAAATTCTCGCCCGGCCGCGTTCCGCATCGCTGCGCGTGGACGTTGCCGGCATGCGCGCGCTCATCGCGCGGGAGAAGGGCGAAGACGATCTCTTCGATTTGAAATACGCTGCGGGCGGCCTGATCGACATCGATTTCCTGGCGCAATTTCTCTGTCTGCGCCATGCCCACGAGAATCGGGAGATGATCGATGTCGCGCCCGCATCCCTCATCGCGAAAGCGGGCGAGCTCGGCTATCTCGCACCCGAACAGGCCGATGAACTCATAGCTGCGCACCGGCTCTATTCCAACGTGACGCAGGTTCTGCGTACGATCCTCAACCCGAACCAGCCGCTCGCTCAAGCGAGCGAGACAGTCAAGCGGCGGCTTGCGGCAGCGGCCGACCTGCCGGGCTTTGCTCAACTGACTGCGCAACTTGCCGAGACCGGCGCAAACGTTCGCGCGATCTTCAGAGAAATTGTCGGATAGACAAGAGGCAGCTAGTTCGCCGTCGCGCGCTCGAGCCTTCTCTGCGGCGCGTCGCCCAGCGCTTTGGACTGCGGATTTGCCTCCTCGATCGGCAAATGGACCAGCACGACGGTGCCGCCGCCGAGCCGCGAGCGGATCCGCATTGTGCCGCCGTGAAGATCGACGAGCGAGCGCGCGATCGCAAGCCCGAGGCCGGAGCCCTTCATGCCATTGTCCAGCACGCCCGTCCATTGTTCGAACGGCCGGCCGAGCCGGGGCAGGGCCGCAGGCGGGATGCCGACGCCCGAATCCTCGACATAAATGTTGACCGCCCCGTAGAGACGGCGCGTGCGCACGTTGACGCGACCCTTTGCAGGCGTGAACTTCACGGCGTTGCGCAGCAAAGTCGCGACAATCCGCTCGAGCGCCGCGCGGTCGGCAACGAGAGTCGTGTCCTGAACCTTCGTTGCAATGGCAATTTCCTTTTCGCGCGCAGCCGGCGCGATCGTCTCGATCACGCTATCGATGACAGGTTCGAGGGAAAGCTCCTTCTTTTCCAAGCGGACGCGGCCGGCTTCGAGCCGCGACATGTCGAGCACATCGGAAATGACGCCGAGCAGATAGCGGCCGCTCGCTCTTATGTCCTTGCTGTAGTCGAGATAGCGCGGCGAGCCGAGGGCGCCGAAGGTTTCAGCGATCATCATCTCGGAAAACCCGATGATGGCGTTGAGCGGCGTGCGCAATTCGTGGCTCATATTGGCGAGGAATTCGGATTTGGCCTGATTGGCGGTCTCCGCCTCGGCTTTTTGCTCGAGATATTTCTCGGCGAGCTCGGCGAGCTGCTGCGCCTGCCGCTCCAAGATCTGCCGCGATTTGCGCAGGTCGGCGACGGTGGCCATGAGCCGGCGCTCCGAATCCATGAGTTGTTCTTCGTGCCGCTTCAGCGCGGTAATGTCGGTGCCGACCGAGACATAGCCGCCGTCCTTGGTGCGGCGCTCGTTGATCTGCAACCAGCGTCCGTCGGCAAGGCGCGCTTCGTAGGTCTTGGCGCCCGCGACCGGCCGTTCGCCGAGCGTAATCTGCGACTGGATGACCGGCGGCGTGCCCTTTGCCATGACTTCGCGATAAGTGAGACCGGCGGCGATTGCGTCGTTCGGCAGGTTGTGCAGCTTCTGGAACTTGGAATTGCACATCACGAGGCGGTTGTCGCTGTCCCAAAGGACGAATGCTTCGGAGACGGTCTCGAGCGCGTCGCGCAGCCGCATATCGGCGGTCGCCGTCTGCTCGGCGAGGAGCTTCTGTTCGGAAATATCGATGGCAATCCCGACGAGATGCGGGCTCTTCACTCCCTCTTCGTGCACAAGCTCGGCGCGCGCCCGCAGCCAGATCCATTCGCCCGAGGCATTGCGGATCCGGAACGTATGATCGATCGCGTTGGTTCGCGAGTCCGCGACCATCTCGGCCATTTGCGCGAGATCGCCGTCGTGGGGATGGAGCAGCGCATTGATCTCGCCGAAGGAGAGGAAATTTCTCTCCGGCCGCATGCCGAGGATTTCGTACATGGAATCCGACCAATAGATCCGGCCGCGCGAAAGATCCCAGTCCCAAAGTCCGCAGCGGCCCCGATTGAGTGCGGTGTCGATACGCTCCCCGATGCGCCGGCAAGCCTGATCGGCATTGCGCGTGCGCGCCGCCTGCCAGATGTAGGCGAAGGCGACCGAGAACAGAACGACGATAGTCGCAACGAGAGCGATTGCCGCGCGCAATGCATTGCTGCGCCAGACCGCAAGCACCGATCCGATAGGTTGAATGAAAGCGATCTGCCCCGCATTGAAATCGCGGACTGTCGCGAGCGCATCGGTCCCATCCGGCAGGGCGAGGCGCAAGACTCCCGCCTTTTCGGCAAAGATCGTGAGCGGCTGCGAAGCGCCCAGCCGATCGGTCAACGTACCCCCGACACCGAGCTCCGGCGGATAGGCGGCGACAATTGTGCCCCTGTCGTTGGTCAACAGCACGTGTTGGCCGCCCGACAAGGCATGATCGGGCAGAGATTGGATCAGCATACGCGCCGGATCAGGGTTGCCGGACCTGTCGGTGACGGTCGCAAAATCGCCCGTCGTCGCCGCAGCGAGCAATCCGAGTTGCAGGGTCGCATCGGCGATCGCCCGGTCGTGCGCATCGCGCATCAATAATCCCGTAAAGGCGGTCAGTGCGACGATAAACACGCAGATCAAGGCCGGAACGGCGTGATGAAGCCAAGGTCCGAAGGCCAGGTGAGTTTGTTGGAGCGTGCGCTTCTTAGACGACTCGGTTACTTGTCGCGCCGAATTCGCGCGCACAAAAGTATCCGCCGCATCCGCACGGATCATCGGTGAGCCCCCTCGAGACCGATCCGGAACGACGTGCCGCATCTTTCCGAATCATAGCCATCTGAATCCGAGCTCGACGATTTGTCCAGAAGTTTATGAATGTTGAAAAGAAAATTGATCAGCGAAGTTTTTTCGCCGGTCGAGAGCGGTTCGCCGGGACGCCCTGTGCGCTGTAAAGCGCGCACGGCGTTGAGGCAGGGCCGGGGCGATCAACCGTCCCATTTTGATACGCGTAAGTTCGTCGAACGGCTCGAACTGCACCGGGGCTGCTTGGCCGCGAAGCAGATGCGATGCGCTTGTCCACCCACCATGGATCCCGGCTCCCGATCTCAGCGGAACGCGCGGAACCCGTTTCTCGGCAAAGCGGTTTTTCACGGGCCTAAGCGTCGAGTACGGATGGAGACCGCGATGTCCAAGATAGGTCATGCCAAAAAGGAGCGGGATCGCGCGGGAGCGCGCGTCACGCCGCGCGATGCTCAAAAGGGTGGCCAAGGCGCCCTGAGTAAAAGACATCCCGAAAGGCAGCTCGAGAAGAGCTCCGGGTTTGCATCAGCGGACGAGCAGGGACATGGGGTCTGCTCCAAGGAGCGTTGATGCGCTCTCTCAGCTCGCTCGGCCCTCGTGAGTGGGGCGCGGCCGGCGCAAAGGGACCGGCGGCTAAGCGAGCGAGCGTTCGGCAATATCCTTGACGTCCGGCGAGAGGTGGCTTGCGCCCGCGACGCGCCGCAGCGCGGCTTCCGCTCGCGTGCGCCTGCGCTCCTCCAGAGCCCGCCAGCTCTTGAAGGCGCCTAAAAGCCGCGCGGCCACCTGCGGATTCTTGGCATCGAGCAGCAGCACGATCGTGGCGACGAACTCGTAGCCGCTCCCGTCCGGCGCGTTAAATTGCGTCTGGTTGCCGGAGGCAAAAGCGCCGATCAGCGCCCGCACGCGGTTGGGATTGGCGAGCGAAAAGGCCGGGTGATCCATCAGCCGCTTCACCCTGGCGAGCGTATCGCCTTCCGGGATCACGGCCTGGAGCGCGAACCATTTGTCGATCACCAGAGGTTCGCTCGAATAAAGCCGATAGAAGGAGCCGAGCGCTTCGTCCCGCGCTGCGCCGGGCTGCATCGCGATGATGCCCAACGCCGCGATCTTGTCGGTCATGAAGCGTGCGTCTTCGAATTGCTTGAGCGCAAGCGCGAGCCCCTCGGCCGGATCGGAGGCGGCATAAAGGTCGAGGGCGGCATTGCGCAGCGCCCGGCGCCCGGCCGCCGCCGCATCGGGCGAATACGGGCCCGTTTCGGTCAGCTCCTCGTAAATGGCGAGGAGCTCCCGGGCGAGCCCGCCGCCGATAGCGGCGCGGAGCGATTTGCGCGCAGCAAAGATCGCGTCCGGATCGACGTTGGCGCCGATTTCGCGAGCGATATCGGCCTCGCCGGGCAAGGTGATCACTTGCGCGGCGAAGGCGGGATCGGCCTCGCTGGCTTCGAGCACGCGGCGCAGCGCATCGGCAAAGCGCGGGTCTGCTTGCGGCGTTTGTCCGGCACGAATGAGCTCGACCGAACGCAAGAGCAGGCGGGTCGCATAGGTCTGCGAAGCCTGCCAGCGATTGAAACTATCGCTGTCGTAGGCGGTCAGCGTGATGAGATCGGATTCGCTCGCCGGATAGGAAAGCCGCACGGGCGCCGAGAAGCCGCGCAGGAGCGAAGCGACCGGACGCACCGGCAAGTCGTGAAACACAACGCGGCGTTCCGGAGTGGAAAGTTCGATCACTCCTGAAGCGAGTTCGGTGGCGCTCGCCCCGTTTTCCGGCCGCACGATGAGGGGAAAATTCTCGCCACGCTCGCCGATAAGCCCGAGTTCGATCGGAATGACGAGCGGTTTTTTCTCGTCTTGCCCGGGCGTCTTGTTGGTGCTCTGGCGAAAATCGAGGCTGAGCGTTCGCGCCGCTGCATCATAGGAAGCTTGCGCCTCGACGAGCGGTGTGCCCGCCTGCCGGTACCAGAGCGAGAAATGGTCGAGATCGCGTCCTGAAATTTCGGCGAAACAGCCGATGAAATCCTCGATCGTCGCGGCAGTGCCGTCATAGCGCGAAAAATAAAGATCCATGCCTTTTCTGAAAGCCTCGGCCCCGATGAGGACCTTCAGCATGCGAATGATTTCGGCGCCTTTCTCGTAGACCGTCGCCGTGTAGAAATTATTGATCTCGTAATAGACATCCGGACGCACATTATGTGCGAGCGGTCCGGCGTCCTCGGGAAATTGTTGCGCGCGCAGAGTGCGCACGTCGGCGATCCGCCGCACCGGTCTCGAGCGCTGATCGGCCGAGAATTCGTGATCGCGGAAGACGGTCAGGCCCTCCTTGAGGCAAAGCTGAAACCAGTCTCGACAGGTGATTCTATTGCCGGTCCAATTGTGGAAATATTCATGCGCGATCACCGCCTCGATCTGCGCATAATCGGTATCGGTCGCGGTCTGCGGCGAGGCGAGCACATATTTGTCGTTGAAGACGTTGAGCCCCTTATTCTCCATCGCGCCCATGTTGAAGTCGGAAACGGCGACGATATTGAAGACGTCGAGATCATATTCGCGTCCGAAGGTCTCTTCGTCCCAGCGCATGGCGCGTTTCAGCGCATCCATCGCGTAGAGCGCGCTTTCCTCCTTGCCGTGTTCGACATAAATGCCGAGCGACACATTGCGTCCCGAGGCCGTGACGAAGGAATCATGGATCGAGCCGAGATCGCCGCCGACGACTGCAAAGAGGTAGCAGGGCTTCGGAAAAGGGTCGTGCCAGATCGCAAAATGCCGGTTGGTGCCCGCGATCTTGCCGCTCTCCAGCAGATTGCCGTTGGAGAGGAGAACGGGGGCTTCTGCGATCTCCGCCTCGAGCCGCGTGGTATAGACGCTGAGCACGTCAGGCCGGTCGAGAAAATAGGTGATGCGCCGGAAGCCTTCGGCTTCGCATTGCGTGCAATAGGCAGAGCCCGAGCGATAGAGGCCCATCAGATAAGTATTGGCCGAAGGATCGATCTCGGTCTCGATCTCCAAAGTGAATGGGTGTTGCGGCGGTCTTGCGATCGTGAGTCCGTTCGGCGTGACGTAATTGGCCTTGATGTCGATCTCCTGGCCATCGAGCGCGATCCGCTTGGCGACGAGCCCATCGCCGTCGAGCATGAGATCGGCGCCGGCGCGCCCCTTTGGATTGGGGCGGATCGCCAAGCGCGCGACAACGCGTGTCGCATGCGGGTCGAGCCTGACATCGAGATTGACGGTGTCGATCAGATAATCGGGCGGATGATAATCGGCGAGACGGATGGGCTTGGCGATGTCTGTGCGCATAGGGGCCTTGCATGAAGAGAACCGCCAAGCTGAGCAGGCCGCTCCGCGGGTCAGGAGAGGATCATAGGGCCTCGCGCGGCCGGCGCAAACCCCGTCACGTGTCGGCATGCCGGACCAAGGGCAAGATCCGCGCCTGGACATAGGCTGCGGCGGCAATGTTGCAAAATCCCAAAACAGCGAGAAGCAAAGCTTCGGAGGCGCCGAAGAGCCGGCTTTGCAGCAAAGCTGTGATCAGCGTTCCGGCGACCATGAAAACCGCATTGAGCACGTTGACGCCAGCGATTGTGCGCGCGCGCCGCTCGATCGGCGATAGGGCCTGAACCGCCGCAAAGAGCGGAACAGTGAAGAGCCCGCCTGCAGCCGCAAGCCCCACGACGCCGAGGCTGATCGCGAGGCCCTTAGGGCTGGTCAAAAAACCGAATAAGCCGAGATCGGTGGATTTTTCCGCAAAACCGCCGGTGGCAAATCCGAGCATCACGAGAAAGAAGGCCATCCCGAGCGCCGCAATCGGAACAGGCTTCAGCCGAATGCGGCCGGCGGCGATCCACGCCGCAGTCAGACAGCCCGTACCGATCCCCAACGCAAAAAGCGCGCTGACGGCCGCCTCCGCCTCTATGCCGGCGCCCGTCGCATGGCGCACAGCGACTGGAACAAGCGAAATGGCGACGGCGCCCGTCAGCCAGAACCAGGAGAGCGCCAGCCCGGCGCGCCAGAGGAAGGCCGAGCGGCGCAATTCGCGCATGAGCGCCAAGGTCGAAGCAAAGAGATTGGCGTCGATCGGCAGGTCCGGGCTGGCCGCGCCGGTCGGCGGAATGAGGAAACTCGTGACGAAACAGGCGATCGCGATTGTCATGAGCTGAAAGGTGATCGCGAGGGGCGAGAGATTTTGTTTTGCGGCGAGCGCGCCCGCAATGAGGCCGAAGAGGATGGCGAGAAAGGTTGCCGCTTCGACCAGCGCGTTGCCCGCGACGAGTTCATGACGTTTGAGGTGATCGGGCAGAATTCCGTATTTGACGGGGCCGAAGAGGGTCGCGATCACGCCGAGGCCGAAGAGCGCCGCGTAAAGCAAGGGCAGGGACGCGAGCCAGAGGCCCGCGGCGGCGACCATCTGAACGAAGATCTCGGCGAATTTCAGCGTGCGGGCAACCTCGGCCTTGTCGCGCGCATCGGCGATCTGGCCAGCCAAAGCGGAAAGAAAGATCGAAGGAAAGATGAAAATGCCGACGGCCAAAGTGATCAGCGTGCCCGCTTGCGGTCCGCCGAAGCGAAAGAGGATCAGCATCGCCAGCATGTTGCGGACGAAATTGTCGTTGAAGGCCGAGAGAAACTGGCACCAGAAGAGGGGCGCGAAGCGGCGGGTGCGCAGGAGCTCGCCGAACATGCCTAGCGCAGAGGCTCCGCGTGGCCGACGATCCGCAGAATGGCCGGGAAATCGGCTTTCATCCGGCGCTCGAGCTCGTCGACAGCGTGATGCACTTCGCCGACGCTGAGCCTCGGATCGGCGCGGCAATGATAATTGACGATCAATCCTTCCGGCGTTTCGCGCACCCGCACGTTATGGACCTCGACGATCCCGCCCGCGGCAGATTCGGCGAGCGCGGCAGCGATCGCATCGCGGACGTTCGTCGGCGCATCGCGCCCGGATAATTCGCGCGGCTCGAGCGGTTCGATATGAGTCTCGACCTCGATACCAGGGCCGAGCTCTTTGCGGGCATCCGCCTCCAGGCGCGAGGCAATGGCATGCGCCTCGCCGAGCGGCATGCGCCCGTCGACCTCGACGTCGAAGCTCAGCGAAGTGCGCCCGGCTACCTGCTGCACGATGACGTGATGAACCGGTGCGTGCCGTTTGGCGGCGATCAGGAGAACGCGTTCGAGCACGCTCTCGTTATCGGCGGCAACGGGGGTCGTCGCGACAGTGAGCGCGACGCCCGGATGGGCCGCAGCCACCGCTGCGCCGACCTCGTCCGTAATCGCGGCGACCTTTTCCTGCGGGAGGGTGCGTGGCACCGAGATGACCAGGTCACCGAAGACGTTGGCGCCTGCCGGACGCAGTCTCAGACTATCGATGGCGATCACGCCGGGCACGTTTCCGGCAATTCGGCGCAGGCTCGCCGCGAGCCCCTTGGGCGCCGCGTCGATCAAGGTGTCGACTGCGCGCCGTCCGAGCTTGTAACCGGCGATCGAAATGACGAGCGCCACCGTAAGGGCCGCCAGAGCATCGCCCTGCGGATAGCCGAAGCGCGCGGCAATGAGGCCGAGGAGAGCGACGAAGGAGCCGACCATGTCCGAGGCGAAATGCACCAGGTCGGCGGCGAGTGCGTCGCTCTTGGTCTCATGCGCAACTCGCGAGAGAAGGTGAGACCGGGAAATATCGACCCCGATCGAGACGATGAGCACGCCGAAGGCGAGGAGATTGGCATTGATCTCGGTCTGGCCTATGGCCAGGCGCCGCACGGCCTCGACGAGAATGGCGATGGCAAGTGCGAAGAGAAATCCCGTCTCGATCAGCGCGGCGAGCGTTTCGATTTTTGCATGCCCATAATTATGCTCTTCGTCTGCCGGCTTGCCGGCGGCGCGCACGGCGAAATAAGTGATGATCGTAATGCCCGTGTCGGCAAGGTTATGGCCGGCTTCCGACAAGAGAGCGAGCGACCCGGAAAGCAGGCCCGCGAAGATCTTGGCAGCCGTGAGCAGCGCGCTCGCAACAATGGAGAAGAGCGCGGCGCGTTCTTTGACGTTTTGGGCGCCGTCCATGGACGTCTCGACGTTAGAAACTATATGCGTTGAAGCCGGGCCAAGCCCGCGGTTTATCAGTGCGGCGACGCCGTCCGCAAGCGCTTTGCAGAATGGACATCACCCGCGAGGAGGCAGCATGGAATATCTCCACACAATGGTTCGCGTAACGGACCTCAAGCAGTCGCTCGAGTTCTATTGCGGCAAGCTCGGCTTTGTCGAAACCCACAGAATCGAGAACGAAAAGGGCCGCTTTACGCTGGTCTATCTTGCCGCGCCCGGCGATGCCGAAACCGCCAAGAAAGCCCAGCGTCCGCTGCTCGAGCTCACGTATAATTGGGATCCGGAGACCTATACCGGCGGCCGCAATTTCGGCCATCTCGCCTTCGCCGTGGACGATATTTACGCGACCTGCGACAAGCTCATGAAGGCCGGCATTACCATCAACCGGCCGCCGCGCGACGGCTATATGGCCTTCATCCGCTCGCCTGACCAGATCTCGATCGAGCTTCTGCAAAAGGGCGCCGCCAAGCCGGCGCAGGAACCCTGGGCTTCGATGCCCAATAGCGGCGTCTGGTGAGGGAGTCTCGCCGGGCGAAACAAAGCGCGGCGCCGGCATCCGACAGCGACCTGGATCCCTGATCTTCGCCGGTCAGCCGCGGCTCGTCGGAAAGTCGCCTTTTTCCCCGCAGGCAACCAGCGGAGCCTCCTTCAGTTTCGGCGCGCTTTCGTTTTCTTCTGGGCCGCCCGTTTGGCAATGGGAGGCCTTGCCGGCTTGCCGAGCGCCAGGCTCGCGACTTTCTTCGGCTGATAGCCGTAAAACTTGAACCGTTCGACTGTCCGCATGACCTCATCGTCGGGCAGGACCATAGGCTGGCCGATGCCGAGTGCCAGAATGTACATTCTGGCGAGCGTTTCGAGCTCGACGGCGCGCCACATCGCTCGCGGAAGATCGCGCCCGGTCGCCAACATGCCGTGCTGCCCGAGCAGCACGCCATCGCGATCGGCAAGCCCTTCGATTGCAAGCTCGGACAATTCCTTGGTGCCGTAGGGCGCATAATCCGTGCAGCGGACGGTCGGGCCGCCGAATGCCGCGATCATGTAATGGATCGCCGGGATGGGCTTGTGCAAAATCGACAGCGTCGTCGCGTGAACCGCATGCGTATGAACGACGGCGCCCACGTCGGGGCGCGCGCGCATGATGTCGAGATGCATGCGCCATTCGCTCGAGGGAGCGAGCGGACCGGTCCAAGAGCCGTAATCGACCTCGATCGGCATCCGCGCGATCATGTCCGCGGTCATTTTGTCATAGGGAACGCCGGTCGGCGTAATGAGCATGAAGGCGCCGCTGCGGGCCGAAAGATTGCCGGCCATGCCCTGGTTGATGTTCAATTTTTCAAGGGCGCGGCAATTCTCAACGAGAGCTTGGCGCAGCTCTTTTTCGCTCATCGGCGCGTTCCTGGGGTGAGGTTAAGGAAAAATTCACCGTTCGGCGAACGACCTTTACCGCACCTGCACACGCGCCGGGAATCACAGGGTGAAACAACGTTCGGCCGGTTCGAGAGTTCCACCCAAGATTTCATTTTAATCCGTGCGCCCGGTACGGCTGCCAATCGTCGCTGGAAGAGAATCAAATCTCTGTTCTTCGAAATCTCAATATTGAACTCTCCGCAACATTGCGATGCACAAGGCGAGAATAAAATTTCGCGCTAGGCGTGTTCCTCGCATTGCATGCGATAGCGGATCCTGTAGCATGAAGATGCGAGGCCGACGTTGTGCTGCGTTCTCGTATTTGTGAGTGGCAGCCGTTATTGCGATTGCATGACACGATCGCGCGACGCATCACAAAGATGCGATGTAGCACGAAAGAGCGATGTAGCACGAAAGGATCGTGTTGCTGTCATTAGAAAGCCGACATCGGCTGTCATTCGTTCAGGGCGCTAGGCTGAATACCTGGATGAGAGCGATAGCCGAGATGCTTTCGGCGCACATTGCTCGGACACATTGCTCGGGACACATTGCAAAACGAGAGTCGCAGGACCGCGTCTCCAACCAAGCGGCGTTTCGGATCGGTTCTGTTGAAGTGAAAGGAGGCCCCCGTGTTGATCGACGAGATCGTCCGCACGTGCTCGCATGAGAAGGTCGCGCAAGCGGCAGTGGCTTCGCTCGGGTTCGCTTTCGCTTCACGGGTCAAAAAAGCCGCGGATGAGCATGGGCTCTCCGTCGGCGCGTTTGCGGCGCGTGCGGTGCGCGAATTTGCAGGCGAGGCGCATGCCGTCGAGCGGCGCGTCGTGGGCCGCGCCATGCATAAAGCCGATCAGCCGATCTTGCGCGGCTTGCAGATCATCCTCGAGCGCGAAATCGAGGAGCCGGAATCGGCCATACGCTGGCGCGACGCTGCGCGGCACGCCGCGCCGGAATGCGGCTGCAGCCCGTAATTTAGGTCTTGCGCAGCGGCTGGCGTCGCCAAGGGCTCACGCCAGCTGCCGCCTCCGGCGCGTCTCCCGGCTGATAATAATGATGCATGGTGATCGGAGAGCGGCCTTCTTCGAGCAGCTTGATCGTCACCGGGTCGGTGATCTCGAACGCATCGAATCCGCAACGCGCCATGAATTGCAGCTGGTCGAACAACACCTCGCCGGTCGCCCGGAGTTCGCCCGTAAAGCCGTAGCGTTCGCGAATCTGCCGCGCTTGGGAAAAGCCGCGGCCGTCGGTGAATTTCGGAAATTGAAGCGCGACCAAAGCGAGATAGGGCAGGTCTTCGGCGATGGTCTCGACCGGCTGGCTCGGCTCGAGCAGCAGGCCGAAGGCGACATTGCGCCGGTTTGACAGCGTATCGAGGTGGCGCCAGCTCTCCACAGTCATGATGACGTAGCCTTCCGGCGGCAAATCGGCGATGCCGTCGGCGCGCCGCCAGGGGTCCGGCGTGAACCGGCCGTCCTTGAAGAGCGCCATTTTCAAATGTCCGCGCCGGCTTCAGGGAGTGCGAAATGGACGCCGCACTCGGTCTTGGCGCGCCCGCGCCAGCGGCCGGCGCGCGGATCTTCGCCCGGCCTGATCGGCGAGGTGCAGGGCACGCACCCGATCGAGAGATAATTCTTGGCGACGAGTTCGTGGCGCGGCAAGTCGTGCCTGTCGAAATAGGCGTCGATATCGGCCTGCGTCCAACGAGCCAGCGGATTGAGCTTGATCCTTGGCCCGTCGGCCTCGAACAGAGGCAGGTTGGCGCGCGTCGCCGACTGAAAGCGCTTGCGACCCGTGATCCAGGCCTCGAAGCCTTCAAGCGCCTTGGCGAGCGGCTGGACTTTGCGGATCGCGCAGCACCGGTCGGGGTCCTGTGCCCAGAGAAAAGCGTCCGGATCTTCACGTGCAAGTGCCGCCGGGTCCGGCTTCAGCGTGATGATCTTGCTCAATCCGAGTCTAGCGACGAGCGCGTCGCGGTAGGCGAGCGTTTCGGGAAAGAGATGTAACGTGTCGATGAAGAGGACCGGCGTCGCGCGGTCGATCCGCGAAATCATATGGAGAAGCACCGCCGAATCGGCTCCGAAGCTCGAGACGAGAGCAATGCGGCCGGGGAATAGATCTTCGATCGCGAGGCGCAGCAATTTCTCCGCGTCGAGCGCAAAGAATCTCTCCGCCAGCCGCGAGGCGGCGATCTGGTCCCCGAAAAGAAGACCTTCAGGCACGCTCATAAAGGGCTTCCTTGAATGGTGCCATGCCGACACGCCGGTAGGCCGAGAGGAAATCCTCGTCCTTACCCGTACGGACCTTCAAGTAAGTGTCGACGATTTTCTCGACCGCATCGACGACCTGGTCGGTCGAAAAGCCGGGTCCCGTCACATCGCCGATCGCGCAGTTTTCATCGGCGGCGCCGCCGAGCGTGATCTGGTAGGATTCCACGCCCTTCTTTTCCAAGCCCAAAATGCCGATATGGCCCACGTGGTGATGGCCGCAGGCATTGATGCAGCCGGAAATATTGATCTTGAGCTCACCGATCTCGCGTGCCCGGTCGGTGTCGCCAAAACGCTCCGAGATCCGCTGCGCGACCGGAATCGAGCGCGCGGTTGCGAGCGAGCAATAGTCGAGACCGGGGCAGGAGATAATGTCCGTGACAAGGCCGATGTTGGCCGTTGCAAGATCGAGCGCAACGAGCCGATCGTAGACGGCCGGAAGATCGGCGAGCGCCACATGCGGCAGCACGAGGTTCTGTTCGTGCGTGACGCGGATCTCGTCATGCGAATAGGTCTCGGCGAGATCGGCAATGGCGTCCATCTGCTCGGCCGACACATCACCGGGGACGGCGCCGATCGACTTCAGCGAGATGGTGACGATGGCATAGCCCGGCACTTTGTGCGCAATCACGTTCTGGTCGACGAAACGGGCGAATGCGGCGTCCCCGGCGCGGCGCGTCTCGAAGGCGCCGGCGCGAGCCGGCTGCGCGGGAAGGTCGGGCAGGGCGAAATAAGCGCCGATCCGGTCGATCTCCTCCTTGGGGATGCTGACCGTCGCCCCGCGCGTCCTTGCGAATTCTTCTTCGACTTCGGCGCGGATCGCGTCGGCGCCCTTTTCGTGCACCAGAATCTTGATACGCGCCTTGAACTTGTTGTCGCGCCGGCCTTCGAGGTTATAGACTCGCAGAATCGCCTCGGTATAGGCGATGAGATCTGACTTCGGCAGGAAGTCGCGGATCTTATGGGCGACGAAAGGCGTGCGGCCGAGGCCGCCTCCGACGTAGCAGGCAAAGCCCACTTCGCCGCGCGCATTGCGCACGATATGGAAGCCGACGTCATGGGTTTGGATCGCGGCGCGATCATGCGGCGCGCCGGCGATCGCGATCTTGAACTTCCGCGGCAGGAAGGAGAATTCGGGATGGAGTGAGGACCATTGCCGCAGGATCTCGCAATAGGGCCGGGGGTCCTCGATCTCGTCGGCCGCTACTCCGGCGAATTGGTCGGCGGTGATATTGCGGATATTGTTGCCTGACGTCTGGATGCAATGCATCTCAACGCTGGCGAGCTCGTTTAAAATGTCAGGAACGTCGGCGAGCGCCGGCCAGTGAAACTGAAGATTTTGCCGCGTGGTGAAATGGCCATAGCCTTTGTCGTAGCGCCGCGCGATATGAGCGAGTTTGCGCATTTGGCGCGGCGAAAGCGTGCCATAGGGTACGGCGATACGCAGCATATAGGCGTGCAATTGCAAATAGACGCCATTCTGCAGACGTAGCGGCCGGAACTGCTCTTCGGTCAAGTCGCCCCTAAGCCGCCGCGCAACCTGATCTCTGAATTGCGCAACACGTTCGGCGACAAAGGCGGCGTCGAATTCGTCGTAGCGGTACATCAAGTCCTCCGCGCCGCTCGGCCGTAGTGGATGGTCGGGCCCTTGGCCCTGATCGCATCGCGCAAGCTGACGGCTTGGCGCCCATTTTCGGTTTCGATCACGGCAACCGCGAAAGGGTCTATGACCAGATTGGCAGCGACCGCCGCACGGGCCTTCTCTAGGCCTTGTGCGCATTCCGCCTCGCCGGCAAAGGTCGCGGCCGCTTCGATCTTTTCGACCCAGTTGCCCTGCGCATCGAGGTAGACCACTCTCCCATCGACCAGACGGTTGGCCGAGACAACCTGCAGCATCGCGCGTTAAGTTCCCAAAAACGCCTTAAGTCTAGGTCCATCGATATAAAACAGCCCGGCCGATTTTGCCAGATCGGATGCGAGATTTTGCCGGATATCACGTTCCAACAATGTAAATATCAAAGCCCACGCCGGCACCGGAGGTCAGTTTGTTCGGCAATGAAATCCAGCCGCTTATCGTGAGACACGGCTATCTCGCGGTGTTTCTGGTGGTGATGCTCGAGGGAATGGGTTCGCCTTTGCCGGGAGAGACGGCCCTGGTCCTTGCCGCGATTTATGCCGGGGCTACAGGTCATCTCAATGTTGCGGAAGTCATCATGCTCGCCATGCTCGCGGCCATGCTGGGCGGGAGCGCGGGGTTCTGGCTCGGCCGCAGCGCAGGTTCGACACTTGTGGAACGTTATGGCCGGTTTCTCGGCCTCAACGCCAATCGCCTGGCGCTCGGCCGTTACCTCTTCCAACATCATGGCGGGAAGATCGTCTTCTTCGGCCGTTTCATCGCCGTCCTGCGGGTCCTCGCCTCGGTGCTTGCCGGCCTGAACAAATACGATTGGCGGCGCTTTTTTATTTTCAATGCGGCCGGCGCCATGGCCTGGGCCTTGATCATGGGACTCGGCGGCTATTTCTTCGGCAATGCCATGCGCAACGCGACCGGCCCGCTCGGCATCGTCGGACTGATCATCGCGATCGCCGGCATCTTCGCCTTCTGGCTCTGGTTCAGGCAGCAGGAGAAGAAGATGGAACAGAACCTCATGAGCTTGGCTCTCGCCGAGAGCGAGGAAGAGCCGGAAGTGCACTGCGAGTCGTAAACTGCGCCGATCGTTGCTTCGATCTCATGTTCAAGTTTCGGCGTCATGCTCCCAACGTCTGGAACGGATGCTTGGCCGCCCGCGTTCGCTCATCGAGCGCAGGCAAGGAGAACAGCCATGCTACCGAAGTGCAAAGCTCGGCCCTGTGCGCCATTGATATTCGCAAGCGTGATGGCCGTAGCGATAGGGAGCGCCTTCGCGCAGAGCCCCGGCTCGGCGGCAAAGCCGAATTCGACAATCCCCGAGAAACAGCACATGGGACCGGTGAATCCGCCGCCAGCCAATGCGACGGGCGGCGTCATCACGCCGAAGGACGACACAGATCCCGGAATGACGAAAAAGCCGCCGCCTCAAAACCCGGAAGAGACACCGGTCATACCGCCCAAGAACAATGGTTCGGAGGCCAAGTGATCGGGGTATCGGGTGTGCACAAGCGCGAACGAATGCGGCAGCGATCGCTCGAAGCGCTGCCGCGCTAGTCTAGGCTGCGGTTCCGAAAAGATCATAAGAATCGGCGCGCTCGATTTTTACGCTGACGATCTCGCCGGGGCGCAGCGGCCGCCGGCTTGCGACATGGACCTTGCCGTCGATCTCGGGCGCATCGCCTTTCGTGCGGCCTTCGAGAGGCCCGGCGCGATCGATGATAACTTGAAAATGCCTGCCGATCTTGTTCTTCAGCAAGCGCGTGCTGATCGCTTGCTGATGACGCATGAATCGATCGTAACGCGCATCGCGGACTTCTTGCGGGACGGGCTCTAGGCCAAGGTCATTGGCGGGCGCGCCGGCGACCGGCTCATAACGAAACGCCCCGACGCGATCGAGGCGTGCTTCATCGAGCCAGTCGAGAAGAAATTGGAAATCCTCTTCGCTCTCGCCGGGAAAGCCGACAATGAAGGTCGAACGCAGGGTGAGATCGGGGCAGAGCTTCCGCCACGTCGCGATCCGCGCGAGCGTCTTCTCCTGATCGCCCGGTCGACGCATGGCGCGCAGCACATCGGGACTTGCGTGCTGAAAAGGCACGTCGAGATAAGGCAGGATCTTGCCCTCGGCCATCAGCGGCAGAACTTCGTCTATGTGCGGATAGGGATAGACGTAATGCAGCCGCACCCAGATGCCGAGGGAGCCGAGTTCGCGCATGAGATCGATGAACTTGGCGCGCACGTGCCGATCGCCAAAGGCGCTTTCGGCGTAAGAGAGATCGCGGCCATAGGCGCCGGTATCCTGCGAAATGACGAGGATCTCCTTGACGCCGGCAGCGACGAGCTTTTCCGCTTCGCGCAGAACCTCCGCCGCGGGGCGCGAGACGAGCCTGCCGCGCAATTGCGGAATGATGCAGAAGGAGCAGCGATTGTTGCAGCCTTCGGAAATCTTGAGATAGGCGTAATGGCGCGGCGTGAGCTTGATGCCTTGTTCCGGCACGAGATCGACAAAAGGATCATGCGGCGCAGGGACGGCCTCGTGCACGGCGGCCATCGTGCTCTCGTAGGCTTGCGGGCCGGTGATCGAAAGGACTTCTGGAAAAGCTGCGCGAATCGTGCCGGGCTGCGCTCCCATGCAGCCGGTGACGATGACCTTGCCATTGGCGTCGAGCGCCGCGCCGATTGCGGCGAGCGATTCGGCCTTGGCGCTGTCGAGGAAGCCGCAAGTATTGACAATCACGGCATCGGCGCCGGCATGAGTCTTCGCGAGCTCATAGCCTTCGGCGCGCAGGCGCGTAATGATGCGCTCGCTGTCGACAAGCGCTTTGGGGCAGCCGAGCGAAACGAAAGAAATCTTCGGCGCGGCCTTCCGGAGGGGTTCGTTCATGCGCAGCCGATTGCCACGCCGGCCGTCGACTTGCAACCCGCGACTTCGGAAGCTTTGAAGCGCAGCGCCGGCGTGAGAGTAACGAAAAGACCCGGCACTGGGCCGGGTCTTTCACGCAATCACTGGTACTTACGCTTAGTACTTCGAGACCACCGGCGCCGGCGGCTCGAACAGATCGAACTTGTAGCTGAAACCGACCTGAACGCGATGATCGGTCTCGTGCCGGGTGGCCGTCGCACCCGGGGCGAAAGATGCAGTCAGAGGATCGGAGATATGGCCGAAATCGCTATAGCGATATTCGCCGCGCAGTGACCAATTGTTGGTGATCGCATATTCGAGGCCGGCACCGGCCGTCCAGCCCGTATGCTCGTGCCAGATGCTGTCGACGCCGAGCGGGCTGAAATAGGTATCATGGAAATCGCCGAAGGCGACGCCACCCGTGCCGTAAATCAGGAGGCGGTCCCACGCATAACCGACACGGCCGCGGATCGAGGCTTCGACGGGTTCGCGATCGGTATAGCCAATGATGCCCGAACCGTTGCCGCCCGAATAGCTCGATCCGTCGACGTCGCCTTCGAGGCCGAAGACGAACTGGGCGACCTGGAAATTATAGCCGACGTGACCGCCGCCCACGATGCCGCGCGGACTGCTGCCGGGCAGACTCGTGACGAAAGCGCCGGTCGGATCGAAGACATTCGGCGATTGGCTATGCGCGCTCCACTGATAGCCGACCTGGCCACCGATATAGACGCCACTCCAGGTGAAGGCGGGCGGCGGGGGAGGCGGCGGAGTGAAGACCGGCGGGCCTTTTTGATTTGGCAGATCGGCCGCCAGGGCCGAACCGCCGGCCAAAGAGACAAGCGCCGTCGTTATCAGAAACCTACGCAACATGAGATTTTCCCCTCCAAGTGTGTGCCTAACCAGCTAGTTTCTTCGTCGTCATCGTTCAATAGAATAAACCAGCAAAATCCAAACAAATGCTTTTTGATCGGAGGTCATGTCGCGTCTATGCAACAGTTTCTTCATCCTCCCCTGGGTATTAACAAAGTAGATCCTCGCAATCTCACTTGATAGGCGAATTGCGGCAGAGTTAGGTTTTAACTGCGACCATCAACGGAACTTAGAAGACCAAAGATGGGCGTAAGATCAACTTTCTGTTAAGGAAGGTTACTCTTGCGAATCCCTTCGGAAGAGAGCCGCGGCGAATCGCTGCGCTCGCGTTTCGTAAACTCGCGTGTACCGGCAAAGTTTCAGGGCGGGCGCGATGGGGGCGGGCACTCGGCTTCGGGCTTCGATGGCGGAGACGATCGAGGGCGCTGCGGTCGAGCCGATTCTCGCTCTCGCAAAGTCGCGGGATTTGGGGTTATGAGGGGGCGGGGCGGTTTCGCCCAAATTCCGGAAGGGTGGCCGAGTGGTTTAAGGCAGCGGTCTTGAAAACCGCCGCGGGTGCAAGCCCGCCGTGGGTTCGAATCCCACCCCTTCCGCCACCGAAGCCCAGCGCAGCATGGTGTCCCGAAGATAGCTGGGTCCTAGAGTTGGCGTTC
>JAJPIC010000006.1 GCA_021324915.1 Beijerinckiaceae bacterium
GCGTGTTCGACGACGATTTCATCGACAGCTATATCGACCTCAAGATGCAGGAAGTCCTGCGCTTCGAAATGACCCCGCACCCCGTCGAATACGACATGTATTATTCGGTCTAGTGCATCGCGCATAGCCCGCGGCCCACTTTCCCGGACGAGCTCGCGAAGCGGCGAAGATCCGGGACCCAGGGCCCGCCGGGGGAACGTCATCGCGTGGGTGGCGGTCACCGCTGGATCCCGGCTCGGGGCTTCGCGCCGGCCGGGAAAGTGGCAGCCGCTCATTTCTCCGGCGTCATCGCGCCGATTCCGTAATTCTGGCCGATCGCCACATTGGGATAGGGTTTGCCGACGTAACTGGCGTCAGCGCCCCAATCCTTTCCATCGGCGAGCGTATAGCCATTGGCATTGCCGTGAGAATCGAAGGTCCAGACGGTCGCCATGATCGCGCCCTGCGTATAGCCTTGCAGGACGTTGCCCTCGATCAGGAGGAAATTGGGATAGCGCGCCTCGCCCGGCCATTGCTGATGAAAGCCGATGCCGAGCGGCGCATTTTTGACCGTATTGCCGACAGCCGACGCCGTCGTCTGAAAGGTCGAGCCTTGCACGCCGACGTCATAGAGAAGAATTCCCGGCCCTTCGCAATCCTCGACAATATTGCCGCTGACGACGACATCGCCTTCGGCTTCGATCCCCGTCCCTCCCGTCAGATAGCTCGGGTTCTGCGGATCGCTCGTCGTGATCGTATAGATCTTCGTCGTCTTGACCGTGTTGCCGGTGATCGCGGCGCGGCGCCCGCCGGTCCAGACATTCGTCACGTTAATGCCGTTGCCGGCGCCGACGACCACATTTCCGGCGATCGCGACCCCCTCGAAATGGGGATTGGCCGGCCCGTTCGTCGCAAAGGGCGTCTCGGTCACGGGACCGGGTTTGGCACCATAGGGTGCCTCGACCATCAGCGCCGTTTCGCCGGATTGCAGGATCTGATTGTTCGAGACGTTGCAATCGAAACAATCGAGCAGCCGGATGCCACTGAAGGTCGAGCGCGCGCAGACGTTCTCGGAAATGATCAGATCATGCGCTTGCCAAGCATAGATCGCATTGCCGAAATAGCCGCTGCCGCCGACCGCCGTCGGCGTCGAAGTCGTCTGTGCCGTGGTGGTCGAGACGTGATTGCCGCGGATAATCGTGCCGTCGATATTCGGCGGGGTCTGCCACAGGATGATGCCGCCGTCCCCGCTCCTCTCGATGACATTGTCGGCGATCAGATTTTCGGCGCCATTGGTCGAATAGATCGCGACCATATTGTCGGCGAGGCGATTGCCGCGGATCTGCGCCGCCCGGCAATTCCAGATAGCGATGCCGCAGGCGCTCGAACCATTGATCGTGCAATCCTCGATACGCAATCCATTGACGCGCGTGGCGGCGATAATGCCGTTGAAATTCGGAATGCGGCCATATTCTCCCATGGCAGGCAGCGGCAGGATCTTGCCGGCGGGTTCGGCAAAAGCGTGCTTCTTGCCGGAAAAGCCTATGCCGCGAATGGAAACGTTGTCGACGGAATCGATCCAGACGTTCACGCAGTCGGTACCCGAAGGCGCAATCGTAACCTCGCCCGGCGCGCCGAAAATCTCGATCGGCGCCGAAATATTGAGCTCGCTCGCAAGATAAGTGCCGGGGAGAATATTGAGCGGCTTACGCGCCTTTTGTGCAAGGTCGATTGCCTGCTGCAAGGTGAGCTTCGCCGATTTCGACTTCGCCGTCGAGGCGCTGAGCACGACGGCCATGTCGTTCTCCTCGCAGGAATAGGCAGGCTCGGCCGCTCGAGCACTGCTCGTCCACAGGGATGTGGCGCCGATCACGAAAGGGAGCGATTTGAGCAGCGAACGTCTGTCCATGCCGTGCCTTTGCGAGACGGGTCCGAGAAAACCGGCACTCTATGCCAGATCTTTGCGCGGCAAACGACCATGACCGCGCGAAAGGTTAAGGAATAGGCGCTCTCCTTGCTCGCGCCGGTTGGCGGCAGGCAATCGCCCCGCCCGGCCCCGTTTGCGGTAAACTCGTGGGCGAATCACTATATTTTCCTTTTGAGCTCTGAGACTTGAGAATGGCGAACGATCTATTCGGCAATGCGGCACGCAAACCGGCCCTCCGGGCGAATGGCGGGCGCAATGGCACGCCCGGCGAGGCGGGCTATACGGCTGCCTCGATCGAGGTCTTGGAAGGGCTGGAGCCGGTGCGCCGGCGCCCGGGCATGTATATCGGCGGAACCGACGAGGCCGCGCTGCATCATCTCTTCGCCGAGGCGCTCGACAATGCGATGGACGAAGCGGTCGCGGGACATGCGACTTTCATCGACGTCACGCTCGAGGCAAGCGGGTTTCTCAGCGTCACGGACAATGGCCGCGGCATTCCGATCGATCCGCATCCGAAATTTCCGAAGAAGTCCGCCCTCGAAGTCATCATGACGACGCTGCATGCCGGGGGCAAATTCGACTCCGGCGCTTATCAGACTTCGGGCGGATTGCACGGGGTCGGCATTTCGGTGGCGAACGCGCTGTCCGAGCGGCTTGAAGTCGAGGTCGGGCGCGGGCAGCGGCTCTACCGCCAGGCTTTCGAGCGCGGCTTGCCAAAGACGAAGCTCGAAGATCTGGGCCGCGTGACCAACCGGCGCGGAACCAAGGTCCGGTTCAAGCCGGACGAACAGATCTTCGGCAAGGGCGCCAAGTTCAAGCCGAGCCGCATCTTCCGCATGTCGCGCTCCAAGGCCTATCTCTTCGGCGGCGTCGAGATCCGGTGGCATTGCGCGCCCCAATTGGTCGAAGGCACCGAGATCCCGGCCGAGGCGGTGTTCCATTTCCCTGGCGGCCTCAAGGATTATCTGGCGCAGGACATCGACGGCAAGGAACAGGTTCTCGAACAGGCGTTCACCGGCAAGATCGAGAAGCCGGAGGGCCATGGATCGGTCGAATGGGCGCTCGCCTGGCTCGCCGAAGACGAAGGCTTCGTCCATTCCTATTGCAACACGATTCCGACGCCTGATGGCGGCACGCATGAAGCGGGGCTGCGCACTGCGCTCCTGCGCGGCCTCAAGGATCACGCCGAGCGGATCGGCCAGGCCAAGCGCGCTGCGGCGCTGACCAGCGAAGACGTGATGGGCTCTTGCGCGGCGCTCATCTCTGTCTTTTTGCGCGATCCGGAGTTTCAGGGGCAGAACAAAAGCCGGCTGATGAGCCAGGAAGCGACACGCCTCGTCGAGACGACGCTACGCGACGGCTTCGATCACTGGCTCGCGGCCTCGCCTTCTGCGGCGCTGAAACTGCTCGATTTCACAATCGAGCGCGCCGAGGAAAGATTGCGGCGGCGTGCCGAAAAGGATGTCGCGCGCAAGAATGCCGGCCGCAAGCTGAGGCTGCCCGGCAAGCTCGCCGATTGCTCGAACAACAATGCGAAAGGCTCGGAACTCTTCATCGTCGAAGGCGACTCGGCCGGCGGTTCGGCCAAACAGGCGCGTGATCGCGAATTCCAGGCCGTGCTGCCTCTGCGCGGCAAGATCCTCAACGTCGCGAGCGCCACGCGCGACAAGCTCGCCGGCAATCAACAGCTCGGCGATCTCATCCAGGCGCTCGGCTGCGGCACCGGCGCCCATTACCGCGAAGAAGACCTGCGCTACGAGAAGGTCATCATCATGACGGACGCGGACGTCGACGGCGCCCATATCGCTTCGCTCCTCATCACCTTCTTCTTTCGGCAGATGCCGAAGCTCATCGAACACGGCCATCTTTATCTCGCCGTGCCGCCGCTCTACCGGCTGACCCAGGGCGCAACCCATGTCTACGCGCGCGATGACGCTCACCGGGAAGAGCTGATCCGCACTGTGCTCACGGGCAAAAGCAAAGTGGAAGTAAGCCGGTTCAAAGGTCTTGGCGAAATGCAGGTCGCCCAGCTCAAGGAAACGACCATGGATCCGCGCAAGCGCGCGCTCCTGCGGGTAGTCGTCCTCCCGGATGATGCAGAAGAGACCTCGGACTCGGTCGAGCGGCTGATGGGCAACAAGCCCGAAGCGCGCTTTGCCTTTATTCAGGAACGGGCGACGTTCGCCGCGGAGGCGGAACTGGTGGTGGTTTAGCCGACCCTCACTCTCCCTCTTCCCGTAAACCGGCAAGGCGGAATCCCAACGCAGCACATCCCGCCCGTGTTTTTTCCAATTCATCAACTCTCCCTTAACCCTCAAATCGCATCTTCAAAGGAAGATCGGGCTGGGAGATAGAGATGAAGTGGCGCGTCTTTCTGCGCGAAGAGCGCGGATCGAGCTTCGAGAGCATGGCACTTGCCATGTCGGTCATCGCCGTACTTTTCGTGGCGACCGCCGATCTTCTGCACTATGCCGCGAAAAAAGACGGCACGCTCGCCCGCATGTTCGCGAATACGCAGATCGCACGGCTGCGCGGCGAAGTCGATTATACGCCGACCGGCAGCCTCATCGGCCTGCGCCAGGCACCACGCCTCGACCCCTGCACGGGCAAATAACCCGCCCGCCGGCACAAAGCTTCACTGCGAACCCGCTATTCCGCCGGAATTGAAACCGTCGCCTTGCGATCGAGCTTGCCCCAGCCGACGAAAAGGCCGAGGAGCGCGGTGATCGCTGATTTGACCACGACGTAATAGAGGATCTGCCGGTAGCAGAAACGCTGCAGGCCGAGCCAGAGCATCAGGCGCCAGTTCTCGTTGCGCTCGATAATGAAGGCGAGCGCCACCGCGGCGAAATCCGTCGCCATGAAGGCGATGAAATAGGCCAAGGTGATCAAGAGATTGTCCGGATTGTACTGGTCGTGATGCTGCAGATAATCGAGGCCGGTGCGCAAAATCTGCCAGACCAGCATGAAATCGACGAGCGGCGCCATGATCGCGAGCAGAACCTGGAACAGCCAGACCTGCGGCAGGGCGATCAAGCCGAGCGTGCCGTAGCGCGGCCGGAAGGTCGCATCGCGGTGTTTCCACAGACATTGTAGCGTCCCATAGGCCCATCTGAACCGCTGGCGGATGAGCCCTTGGATCGTATCGGGTGCCTCGGTCCAGGCGACGGCCTCGCTGTCGAAAATAACACGATAGCCTGCCTTCTGAACGGCGAGGGTGAGATCCTGATCCTCAGCGAGCGTATTGATCGGGAAGCGGCCGACGCGCTCGAGCGCTTCGCGCCGCCAGGCGCCGACCGCGCCGGGCACGACCGTGATACATCCCAAGGCAACGAGCGCGCGGCGCTCGAGATTTTGCGCGCTGACATATTCGAGCGCTTGCCACCGCGTGACCGTATTGATCCTGTTGCCGACCTTGGCATTGCCGGCAACGGCGCCGATCCGCGCATCCTCGAACCAGCGCGCCAGATTGGAGATCGTATTCGCCTCGAAAAGCGTATCGGCGTCAAGCGCGACGATAATCTCGCCCTTGGCTTCGGCGAGCCCCCGGTTGATGGCATTCGCCTTGCCGCCGTTGGGTATCGTGATCAGCTTCACATTGGGGGTGGCGCCAAACCGGCCGGCGACGACCGGAGAAGTCCCGTCGGTGGAGCCGTCGTCGATGACGATCACTTCGAGATCCGGATAATCGCTTGCCAGAATCCGCTCGATCGACCTCGCAATGACCTTTGCTTCGTTGTGGGCGGGAATGATGACGGTGACGGCAGGCGGTGCGCCGGCGATTACCGGCTTCGGCCGGCGCAATTCCTGCCAGCGATGAACGAGCCCCAGCCCGCTCAGGAAGAGCACCCGCGCAAAGCCGAGCCAAATCGCGCCGATGAACATCGCCCGCAGCACTTGACCTGAATAGCCGAGCGTGAAGAAGACGGACCTGTTGACGAACGGCTCGAACATGCCGGGCGGCAGCGTCGGCATGATCTGTTCGCGGGTGAGGCCGGCAAGTTCCGATACGGGCACGAGCTCATAGCCGCGCGCGCGCAATTCGTCGATGAGCTTCGGCAGCGCCTTGACCGTCTCCGACCGGTCGCCGCCGGCATCGTGCAGAAGGATGACATTGCCGGCGTTATCCGGATCCAGGTCCGCGACTTGCTTGAGAATGCGGTCGATGATCGTCTGCGCCGGCGGGCGCAGCCAGTCGTCGGGATCGATCCTGAGGCCCACGGTGACGAAGCCCATCTTCTGCGCAACCGCGACGGGCTCGAGCTCGTCATAAGTCGTCGGGTCGGAATCGCCGAGGAACGGCGCGCGGAAGAAGCGCATCGAATGGCCGGTTATCGCCTCGAACAGGCGGCGCGTCGCGTTGATCTCGAGTTTCGCCATGCCGACAGGAAGATCGACGACGTTCGGATGCGTGAACGTGTGATTGCCGATATCGTGGCCTTCGTCATATTCGCGCTGGACGATATCCGGGCGTTCGCCGGCGTTCTCGCCGACAATGAAGAATGTGGCGCGGACGTGTTTCTCTTTCAAAATGTCGAGAATCTGCGGCGTGTAGGTCGGATCAGGGCCGTCGTCGAAGGTGAGCGCCAGCTTTTTTTTCTGCACGCCGAACCTTTCGATGACGAAAGAGGTGGGCAGAACCGTGTAATTCTCGTCGACGATGTCCCCCGTTTCCGGATCGAGCTCGATCGCGCGCTGACCGTTCGAGGGCTCGCTGGCGATATGAAGCACCTCTCCCTGATTTTCGAACTCGACTCCTTGGCCCGCCGGGATGGTCTTCAACGCGTCGGGTGCGGAAGCACCGTAGGAACGGCCCATCACCGACCAGACCGAGGGATCCTCCGAGCCCAGGCGCCAGAGCGCGTAACCCACAGGCTGATAAATGTCGGAGGCATGGATCTCGTTGAAAGCGGTCGCCGCATCGAGGAACCAGACATCGTGCGCCGTCCCGTCTTTCGCCCGATAGGAAAAATGCGGGTTCTCCGCGTCCGCATCGAAATCGATCTCGGCATCGGACTTATGCGCGAGCTGTGCGGAATCCTGAAAGGTGAGGTCGCTCGCTCCAGGCCTGCCAACCTGCCAGTCGTAGCCATAGCTGCCGAGCGCAATAATGGTATGGCCCGGATCGAGGTCTTTCATCCTCCTGTCGAGCAGAGTCTCGAACCAGCCTTGGCTCGCAATGCTACCGGCACTGCCCGATTCCCAATGTTCGTCATAGGCCATGAGGATCATGAAATCGACGAGATGGGAGTAGGCGACATAATCCCAGGAATCGTCGTCGAACGGGACGGTGAGAAGAACGAGCCAGCCGTGTGGCTTGAAAGCCGCCGACATCTCTTTGAGGAAGGTCTTGAGATCGGCCTGCGCGCTGTCCGGCACTTCCTCGAAGTCGACCGTCAGCCCTTGCAATTGGTTGAACTCGAGGAAATCGACGATCTCTTTCAACCGCTCGGCGCGTTTGGCGGGATCGGCAAGCCAGCGTGCGAGCCCTGCCCCGTCCCATTTTCCTTCGACCGAGTTCTGCAGCATTGGGAAAATCGGCTTCGAGGGATCGGCCGCCCGGATCGCCTCGAGCGCGCGATGGTCGAGGTCGTTGCGGATACCGACATCGCTGCCCTGCACGCTCAGCCAGGTCGGGATGATCCAGTCGAGATGCGGCAGATCTCTTTTCAGCGCCGAAAACGAACTTTGGTCCCAATTGGCGTAAAAGCCGATGCTTAGCGCCCGCCCGGGAATGACGCGCGGCACGGCAGTCGAATCATCCGTCCGTGCTTGGCTGCCGGGCTTGATATGATTGATGCGCCAGAGGTCGCGTTCCTGGCCACGCAGTTCGGCAGCCACACGGACGGTCGATTTCGCCAGAGAATGGCGGGTGACTACGGCGGGAGCGGGCGCCCGAAAGAGCGTCTCGGCAGAACCCGTAAGATCGGTGCTGAGCGGCGCGTCATTGCCGAGCAGGAGAACGACAAAAACCACGCAGATTGCCGCCACCAAGGCCGTGCCGATCCGCATGGTCCACGAGATCCAAGAGGCACGCCGCCCCGTCGGATCGAAAAATATGGGTTTGGTCCGCATCGGCCTGCATCGATTTCGACGCGATATGAGTACTCGAAAGGGAAGCTAAGCGGTTCGGTCCATGAACGGCCGCTGAACGCCGTAAATTTGCCGGCTGAGGCGGCGATGGGATTCTCGATGGCGTGATACTTCTGCCACGCCGCGACCTTGCGGAGCCGAATTCACGCGGCAAAACCGCCAATTGAAAGGGCGCGCCGCTTGCGCGATAAGGGGCGGTTGGCCGCACCCCCGGCGGCAAGACGCGCGATTGCCTTTCGGTTCTGCCGAAATTCGCGAACTCAAGGAGACTGAGATGGCCCCACTCCGCGCCCTATTGGCGAGCCTCGGCATCGCCGGCGCCATTTTTACGTTCAGCTTGCCTGTGGCGGCGGATGAATTCTCCCCTTCGCAAAAAAGCGAGATCGAGGCGATCATCAAGAACTACCTCTTGAAAAACCCCGAGGTTTTGCGCGACGCCATCAATGAGCTCGAAAATCGCGAAAAGGCCGCGGAAGCCCAGGCACGCGACAAGATCGTCAGCGATGCGCAAAGCCCGCTCTATACCTCGCCCTATCAATCGGTCGTCGGCAACCAGAACGGGAAAGTGACGCTCGTCGAATTTTTCGATTACAACTGCGGCTATTGCAAAAAGATGCTGCCCGATATCGGCCGTCTCATAAAGGAAGAGCCGGACCTGCGCGTCATCCTGCGCGATTATCCGATCCTTTCCGATGCATCGGTCGAAGCGGCCCAAGTCGCCGCGGCGGTTCGCAATCAGTTCAAGGGCGAGAAGTTCTGGGAGTTCCATCAGAAGCTCCTGAGCTCGCGGGGACCCGTCGGTAAAACGCAGGCGCTCTCGGTCGCTCAATCGCTCGGCGCCGACATGAACAAACTCGCCAAAGACATGGAAGCGCCCACCGTCAAGGAAGGGCTAGACGAATCCGACCGGATCGGCCGCGAGCTCGCGCTCAATGGCACGCCTTCCTATGTCGTCGGCGACGAGGTTGTCGTCGGTGCGATCGGCTATGACGCCTTGAAGTCCAAACTCGACAACGTCAGGAAATGCGGCAAGTCCATTTGTTCTTGACCTGTTCGCCTGAGACCTGGCGCGCCCTAGCGCAAAGAAAGCTCCGGCTTTCTTTGCCGCATGAAGCCGGCTAAGGATGCCGAGATCCCATCCTCCGGTCTCCTCGATGATCAAGGCCGTCCACGTTCTCAACGGACCAAATCTCAATCTCCTCGGCACGCGCGAACCTTCCGTCTACGGGCACGAGACGTTGGCGATGATCGAGGCGCGCTTGGCGAAGACCTGCGAGGCGCAGGGCGTAAGCTTGCATTTTCGCCAATCGAACCACGAAGGCGATCTCGTTAGCTGGATCCAGGACGCCGGCCGCGCCGGTGAGCCGGTCATTCTCAATGCGGGCGCTTATTCACACACCTCGATCGCGCTCGCCGATGCGATCAAGGGATCGAACGCGCGGGTGATCGAAGTGCATCTCTCGAACATCCATGCGCGCGAGAGATTTCGCCATCACTCGCACATATCCTCAGTCGCCCAGGGGGTAATTCTCGGATTCGGCGCGGCATCTTACGATCTTGCGCTTCAGGCTCTGCTCGCTGCAACAAAGCCCGAAAGTTGAGGCAATGACCGAAAAGAAACCGGTGCCGGCGCCGATTGATCCGCACCTTGTGGAAAAGCTTGGAGAAATCGCAAACCGGCTCGATCTCAGCGAAATCGAGGTCAGCCAGGGCGAACTCAAAATCCGGGTGACGCGCCAGGGCGGCGCGCCTGCGCCAGTCGCGGCGGCTCCTCAGCCCGTCTCTCCGCCGCCGGTACTGCCCTGGCCAGACGCGGCTGCGGCCCATCCAGGTGCAGTCAAATCGCCCATGGTCGGCACGGTCTATTTGCGGCCGGCACCCGATACGCCGCCCTTCGTGACCATCGGCTCGCAAGTCAAGCCCGGCGACAAGATCCTGCTGATCGAGGCAATGAAGACATTCAACGAGATCGTCGCTCCGCGCGCAGGGACGGTGACTGCGATTTTGGTGGAAGACGCACAACCCGTGGAATTCGATCAGCCGCTCGTCGTTATCGAATAAGCTTTCGCGGCTCTCTGATTGACGCCCATGTTCGACAAGATCCTCATTGCCAACCGCGGTGAAATCGCCCTGCGAATCCTGCGCGCTGCGAAGGAACTGGGGATCGCGACGGTCGCCGTTCATTCGACTGCCGATGCCGAGGCGATGCATGTGAAGCTCGCCGATGAATCGGTCTGCATCGGTCCCCCGCCGGCGCGCGAATCCTATCTCAACATCCCGGCCCTGCTCTCGGCTTGCGAGATCACCGGCGCCGAGGCCGTCCACCCGGGCTATGGCTTCCTGGCGGAGAATGCGCGCTTTGCCGAGATTCTCGCCGAACATCAGATCGGCTTCATCGGTCCGAGCCCCGAACATATCCGCCTCATGGGCGACAAGATCGAAGCCAAGCGGACCGCGAAACGCCTCAACATCCCGTGCGTTCCGGGTTCCGACGGTCCGGTCGATCAAAACAATGCGTTGAAAATCGCCGAGGGGATCGGCTTTCCCGTCTTGATCAAGGCCGCGGCGGGCGGCGGCGGGCGCGGCATGAAGGTCGCCCGCGATCCGAAAGACTTGATGAACGCGCTCGCCACTGCACGCCGCGAGGCTAAGGCCGCCTTCGGCGACGATTCGGTCTATCTTGAGAAGTTCCTGGACAATCCGCGCCACATCGAGGTTCAGGTCCTCGGCGATGGCGAAGGCCATGCCATTCACCTCGGCGAGCGCGATTGCTCGCTGCAGCGCCGCCACCAGAAGCTTCTGGAGGAAAGCCCCTCCCCCGCACTCAATGCCGCGCAGCGCCTCCGCATCGGCGAGATCTGCGCCGCCGCCATGCGTGAATTGAAATATAAGAGCGTGGGCACAATCGAATTCCTCTACGATGACGGCAACTTCTATTTCATCGAAATGAACACGCGGATCCAGGTCGAACATCCGGTCACGGAAATGGTCACCGGATTCGATCTCCTGAACGAGCAGATCAAGATCGCGGCCGGCTCGCCGCTGAGCATTGCCCAATCCGACGTCCAGCTCTTCGGACACGCGATCGAATGCCGGATCAACGCCGAAAATCCGATGACCTTCCAACCCTCGCCGGGCAAGATCAATTATTATCATCCGCCCGGCGGCCTCGGCGTGCGCGTCGATAGCGCAGCCTATGCCGGCTATTCGATCCCGCCCTATTACGATTCGCTCGTCGGCAAATTGATCGTCCACGGACGCACGCGCAACGAGGCCTTGTTGCGCCTGCGCCGCGCGCTCGACGAATTCATTGTCGATGGGATCGACACGACCCTGCCGCTCTTCCGGGCGCTCATCCGCGAACCAGACATCCAGAACGGCCTTTATGACATTCATTGGCTGGAAAAATATCTGGCGAGCGGCGGCATGGAGCGAAGCTGAGCAATTGAGGGCGGATACGAGTCGGCTCGAAAACCGCATTCCGCTCAGATTTTGCTGAGGAAGGCAGGCTCAGTGAGGCCCCGGCACGCTTGACGAGCGGCGGGGCTAAAACCCATGTTCCTTCTATGACGCGGCCGCGCGACGATTTCGAGATCACGCCGGACATACTGCTTCGGGCCTATTCGATCGGCCTCTTCCCCATGGCGGAGAGTGCCGAGGACCAGAACCTATTCTGGATCGATCCCGAGTCGCGCGGCGTCTTTCCACTCGATGGAATGATCGTCTCGCGCCGCTTGGCCAAGACGATCCGCTCGGACCGGTTCGAGATCCGTGTCGACTGCGATTTCGACGCGGTGATCGATGCCTGCGCAAGCGTTGCCGCCGGGCGGGAGAAGACCTGGATCAACCAGCGGATCAAGCGCCTCTACCGGCAGCTTTTCGACCAGGGGAAGGTCCACACGGTCGAGGCTTGGTGCGAAGGTCGACTCGCCGGCGGGCTTTACGGGGTGGCGCTAGGCGCCGCCTTCTTCGGCGAAAGCATGTTCCACCGGCAGACCGATGCCTCGAAAGTGGCGCTGATCCATCTTGCCGCCCGGCTCGCCGCCGGCGGTTTTCGCCTGCTCGACACGCAATTCGTCACGCCGCATCTCGAAAGCCTGGGCGCCATCGAAGTCTCGAAGGAGCGCTACCGCATGATGCTGACCGACGCGGTCAGCCGGACCGCCGATTTCTGGATCTGGCCAAAAGGGCGGGCGGTTTCGGGGCGGGAGGCCTTGGATGCCTTGCCGCGCATGGACCGCGGCGCCGTTTAGCCGCCGTTTAGTCTAGCCTCGTTCTCAGAACCCGCCGTTGCCGCCATTGCCGCCGTCAGCCGGGACCATAGCCGGCGGCGGGAGCTGCTGAGCGTCCGGTGCAGGTTCCGAATCCGGCGGAACGAAGCCGGGCGGCGGCCCGACCTCGATCGGCGCGCTCAAAGGCGCGCTTTGCGCCTGGGCGCTCGCGCGCCTCGGCCTCGGTTGCGGCGGCGCCGCCGCCTGTTGCGGGGCTTGTTGCTGCGGAGCAGCCGCTTGCTGCGGTGGCGTCTGCTGTGGCGAATTTTGTTGGGCGGGACCCTGCGGGTGCTGCTGAGGCTCGGCCTCGGCCGTCGACGGCGGCGAGGCGATCACTTCCTCCGTGCCTTTGCAGCCGGTCAGCCAGATGTCATAGACCGGATGATCGAGCGCGTGCAGGCCGGGACTGGCCGCGAACATCCAGCCTGTGAAGATCCGCTTGGTCGTCTTGTCGGGGGCAAGCTCGTCGACTTCGACAAACGTATCGGTCTGCGGCGCCTCCGTGGGCGGACGCGTATAGCAGACGCGTTCGGTAATCTGCAGCGAGCCGAATTGCACTGTTTCGTTGGTGCCGACTTCAAAGGAAATGATGCGCCCGGTGATCTTGTCGAGCCCCGAAAAAACGGCGACAGCGTGTTTGATCTTATCGGCCGCCGCGTGATCGAGCGGGCACGCGGCAAGAGCGCCGGCAAGGCCGAAGAAAATTGCGCGTCTCAGGCTCATAAAGCTCCGTCCGGCCTCGATCCCGGGGCAAGCCAACATGAAAGTCCGGCCGGAATAGGGCCGTTCTCAGCATCGGCCCAACCCTTCAAGCTTTCTCAGCCGACGATCTCGTTGCCGGCGAAGAATTGCGCGATCTCGACCGCGGCGGTCTCCGGCCCATCCGACCCGTGCGCTGAATTCTCGCCGACCGAAAGGGCGAATTTCTTGCGCACCGTGCCGTCCGCCGCCTTGGCTGGATCCGTGGCGCCGAGCACGTCGCGATATTTGCGGATCGCGTCCTCGCCTTCGAGCACCTGCACGACGACCGGCCCCGAGGTCATGGTCTCGACGAGCTCGCCGAAAAAGGGCCGCGCCTTATGGACCGCGTAAAAAGTCTCGGCCTGCGCGCGCGTCATGAGAACGCGCTTTTGCGCGACGATCCTGAGGCCTGCTGCCTCGATCAGAGCGTTGATCGCGCCGGTGAGGTTACGGCGCGTTGCGTCCGGTTTCAGAATGGAGAAAGTCCGTTCGATCGCCATGGGCCTTCGCTGTTTCAGGAATTCGCGGCGGCTTATAGCTTTGTGGCTCCCTTCCGGCAAGAACGCGAGGCAATGCAGCGCCCTGGACAAGGCCGGCGCCCCTCCCTATAAAACCCGCTTCTGTCGCCCAGGTAGCTCAGTTGGTAGAGCAGCGGACTGAAAATCCGCGTGTCGGTGGTTCGATTCCGCCCCTGGGCACCAGCGATATGATTCTCGCAGTCAGGGCCTGTCGGGCGGCCCGCGCGTTGGTCCCGCACCTGGCGCCCATTGCCGCACATCGCACGCCCCTCGTCGCAGGGTGGCCGCAGATGATCTACGCAATTTTCTTTTGCACCGCGCTGATCGGGCATCCGCAGATGAATGCGTGCGAGCCGACAAATTCGGGCATGTACGCAAGCCTTCAAGAGTGCAAAGCAGCGGCCGCGAAAATGCCCGCCAGGGCAGATGCGCCGCCTCGCGCAGTCTATGTTTGCCTACCGCAATCTCGGTGACGCGGGCGCGGCGCCGAAGGCAAGACGATTGTTATGGGCCCCGCCGAGCGCGGCGGCCGCATCGCGGCCGAAGTGATCCCGAACGTCAAGAAGGCAACGCTTCGCTGCGTGGTGCTCAAGAATGTTGAGCCGGGTTCGATTGTCTCGACCGATGAGCTGATGAGCTATGGTTTACAGGACGGCGACGGCTACAAGCACGGGACCGTCCGGCACGGCGATAACGAGTGGAGCTATTACGACTATCGCTACGACGCTATCCACAATACGAACCGCGTCGAAAGCTTCTGGAAGCTGTCCAAAAAGTCGGTAGCCTCAACGCATATCCATTTCAGCGCGAAGCACGCGACCCGCTACCTTGGCGAGTTCTCTTTCCGGTCGAATCACCGGGCGATGGCGAACGCGATGTTCAACCTTTCGATTGCGGCGCTTTGACTACGGCCTCAACCGCGCGATCTAGGTCGGCGCGGTTGATTGCCGATGCCGCGCGCTTCTTCTTGTGCGATAAATTCGCGCAACCGACCGCTTTTTAAAGCGTTGGATAACGTAAGCATATCCACTATATCATAGCCGAGGTTGGTCTCATTGGCCGGCCCGAAGGATGGCGTTAATGACAGCCACTGTTCATCAAGTGTTTAGTGATGAACACGTTTCTCGTCTCACCGGTCTGACCAAATGGCAGCTCCGGTCATGGGACAGGCTTGGGTTTTTTACGCCGCGATTCGCATACGAGGACCGCTTCGCTCCTTACAGCCGTGTTTATTCCTTCAAGGACGTAGTTGGGCTTCGCACCATCGCTGTCCTTATGAAGGATTATCGCGCATCCCTAAAGTCGCTCCAAGGTGCGGCAGAGGAACTGGTAAAGCGCGGGTACAACAACTGGGCGGAACTCAATCTTTATGTCGTCAAAGGGCACGTTCATTTCCAGCCGCCGGGAACTTCCGATGTAGAATCAGTGCGGGATGGCCAGCTCGCAATGCTTCCAATAATCGACGTGATCAAGGACGTTGAGAAGCGCGTCCAGGAGCTTCGCAAGCGTGGGACTGACCAGCTCGGGCGCGTCGAGCGGCATAAGCATGTCATACACAACACGCCGGTAATAGCGGGGACTCGCATCCCGACAGCCGCCATAAGGCGCTTCCACGAGGCTGGATATAGTATCGAGCAAATTGTTCGCGAATATCCCACCCTCACTGCCGAAGATGTGCAGGGAGCGCTTGCGTACGAAGAAGGACTCGCGCGACGCGCGTAATTGGCCATAATTATGGCCGATGCGATTCATGCTCGATGAAAATGTGCCCCAGGCGGTGGCAGACATGCTGAATTCGCATGCGCATGAGGTTCAATTCATTCGAGATTATATTCCACCGGGCGGTGTCGATCCGCTTGTGGCGACAGTATCAGAGGAACTTGAGGCTATACTTGTTAGCTTCGATGGAGACTTTGAGAAGATCGCGCCCCGAGTGCCGCATGGGCAACGTGCCCGATTCCGCAGATTGAGCCGCATTTGGTTGTGCTGCGGCGAGCCCCAAGCCGCCGATCGAATGGAAAAGGCGCTCGACCTAATTGAATCAGAATATATGATTGCGCAGGCCAAACCCGACACTCGGATGCACATTTGGATAGCGAAAGGCTTTATCAAAACGCATCGCTAACACCTGCGTCAAAGGTATAATTCCCTTCAAGATTCCATTCGGAAGCGAAAATCATGGCCCGCCTGATCTACATACGGCCAAACAATAGCCAAAGGCCGCAAGATTAGTTAAAATAAATCAATAATTGATACGATCTCCATAAAATCCAATTTCTCGCTATGCTTGCCCGATTGCACGGAAGACCGGCGGATGGGCCCGCAGAAAGTAATATACGAAGCAATTCTTGAGCGCATCCAAGAGATGCGCGCGGAAGCTTACGCCATTCGCAAGCAGATCGAAGGCACCGATTTGGAGGATCGCTTTTTCGAGAAGCTGGCCGATGCGTTGGACAAAAAGGAAGCCGAGATTCAGGCGGTCGTCGCGGCGTTGAATAAAAGGGAAGCCGGACTGCGCGCGGCATTGCGCCGATTGTCCTAAAGGCGTGTCTGCGGAATTCCTTCGCGGACCGAGCATGGGCAAACACGATCCCACAACGACGTAAATTCACGCGCTCGCCCGCGACGCTGCCGTCCCTATCTGGTGTCGAGCGGCGCGGCACTATCGCAGGACGGAAGCGCCCCATATGCCCACTTGCCGTCGTTGCACGTCACTTCCACCTTCGGAGCAAAGCAGAATTCGGCTCCGTTGCTGAACGCTCTCCCGGCCCAGATACACCCGTTGGGCGGTACCGGCAGGGAAGCGGCAGGCATTGTGGCGCAGACAACGCCCGAAGCGGGCGGGAGCGCTTGTTGCGCGCCGGCCGCAGAGGCGAGGAGAGCGAGCGCCATTGCTGCCGCGCCAGTGGCAAAGACCTTTTCTGCAAGTCTCATAATTCCTCCCCCAATTTAAATGCCCTTGTCGGATCAGGCCGTCGCGCAATCGAGACAGCGCCGGCTTCGGCCCAGAAACTACGACGCCGCCTATTTCGAGCGCAGAGCCAGGCTCTCCTCTTTAAGCAGAGCCTGCCAGTCCTGATAAATATGAAAGAGCAAGGCGCCGAACGAAAAGATCGCAATTGCCAGACAGACGAAATCGGCAACGGTGACGGGAAGGCCGCTGACCGGTCGCGCCAACACGAGTCCAGGAAGAAAAAACAGAATCAGATTCGCGATAATCAACGCCAAGCGCGTCTCGGTCGGCCCGACCGAGTAATAGGCGATCTGAACCGTCTTGAACACGTGTGCGCGGATAAATGTATGTCCGACGAAAGCGAGGTAGGCAGTCAGCAAGAGCAGCGCGTAGGGCAGTTCGATATAGCGCGAGAGGCCCAAGCCCAAGCCGACAAGAATTTGCGTGATCAGATCGGCCGTGTGGTCGACGAAAAATCCATAGCGCGGGCTCTCTTGATTGCGGACACGCGCAAGCGTTCCATCGAGCGAATCTCCGAACCAGTTCATGACAAGTCCGAGGCAAGCGAGCCCGAGAAACGCAGGCGCGAGATTGCTCGCAACATAGCCGACGAACACGAACAGTGCGCCGACCAGCCCAAACACGGTGAGCGTATCCGGCGTGACCCATCGAGGAAGATGTTTGGCTATGTCTGGCAGTATGCGTTTTTCCAAGTTCCACAAGAAGGCGTGGTGGCCTGCTCTGAATTCGCTCACAAGCTTCGCCTCCTCGGGCTTGCGTCGACCTCGCCGGGATCGAGGCCCGATTTTCAAGTATTAGAAGTAAATCTCTCGATAAATGATACGATTTTCCCATGCATTCGCAAAATAGCGCTCGTCTTTGAATCCGAAGATAGTTACCGGAAAGCGCGTCTCGAACGCTGCCGCATAGGCGGCGCATCTCACGACGCGCCAAGCCATTTCTTTCTGCATAGCGCCAAATATTGCGCGAGCGCGCGCGGATCATCGATCCATTCGCGCGGCAGCAATTCGCCGAGCCCGAGACGTCGTAGCCTCGCCGCCGGCGCGCCGATGTCGAAAGCCATGACGTGAAGCCCGTGGGCAAAAGCCTCGGACAGAACGAAGGACCACGTCTCGGGCCAAATCGATGGAAAGAAGAGCGCATGGGGCGCCTCCGCCGCGATCAGCTTGCTCAAATCTTCCGGGAGATAAGGTCCTTTGAACAGGATCTGCGGCTGGCGCAACAGGCTCGATTGCGCCGAGGATCCGAAAACGCTGATCGACACGGGCGCCTTCATCCGATGAAGTTCGCGTCCGAGCGATGAGACGACCCATAGTCCTTTCGGCACGGACAGGCTGCCGAGCACCAGAATCTTGAGGTTCTCGTCTCCTTTGAGACGAGGCGCCCTGATCGGCGGATAGGCTTTTTCGTCTTCGGGTTCCATGATTTCGGGCGTGCGCCCGATATGCGCGGCAATCCGCGTCGCAAGATCGTGACTGGGAGCAATGACTCGCGATGCGCCGGCAAGAAATTTGCGCCAACGATCGCGCCATGCCTCCGGGTTGGAGTTAGATGCGGAGAGCGCTTCCGAACCGCCCATTCGAAGGCAAGAAACGCAATCGCCAGGCGGTGCTATCGCGCAATAGCGTCCATATGCATCGACAAGATTGATGCGCGGACAAACGGAAAAGTAATCGTGCAGGATGACGTCGTAAGGGCAGCCGAACCGGCGCGCGAGCTGCGGAATGAATCGGTCGAAATCGCGATCGCGATCGACGACGTGATTGACGATGATCCGTTCGATGTCCCAGCTCGAAAGATAAGCGCTTAAGGTCTCTTGCTCGGTCGCGAGATCGAAAACGGGCGGCGCACCTGGAGACGAGACGGTCAAATCTTCGATCGCGACAAGCGATCGCGATTTCGGAATCGGCCGCACTTGCAGGATCCGAAGACCTTGTGCCGCAAGCTTGCGCTCCACGTCCAGGAGCAGGCGCGAACTTCCACCTCCCCGGGCGTGGCTGAAAACCAGCACGCCTCGCGCATCCGGCCTTGCTTCATGCGCGAGAGCGCGGCGCAGTTCCATACATTCGTTCAAATCCTCGCCCGGACGTCCGCCGCGCACGTAACGGACGAGCGGATCGCTCAGACGTTCAGGGCGCGAAGCAGCACGATTGTAATAAAGCGGGTCGAAGTTGGGGTGCGGCGAAAATTGCTTGAACCTGCCGATCAATGCGTAATGGAGCTTGGGATTGCGTGCCGCGCGTTTGCGCCGCCACGAACGCAATTGCCGCAGATAAAATGCCTGGTCGAAGAAAGAGTCGATCGTCGCAAGGCGCCGCCCTAAAGCGCGAGCGAGGGCCATGCGCAATATCGGACCGACGCCCGCGGCGGGAGGACTGAAAATGCTTATTTCCGCGATTTCGGCCGCGGCGAGCAGTATATAGCCCAGCGCCGAACGCCACGTCTGCTCCTCCAAGAGCAAATGGTGCTTGATGAACCTCGCCGGCATACCGCCCGAGCCCTTCGCCGCACGTCGCGCCCTTCTCCGAATGAGAGCTTATCGGGCATTCCGCCTTGAAGTTCAAACGGTTAGAAAGCTCGTGACTTCGATTGCGAACGGTAAGGTTATGATTTAAAAGCGATTTATCTCGCCCAGTGCGGGTGCGATAATGAGGAGCATGCCGCATAATGGCGCGCGCACGGCTGTCTCACGAAGATCGGGTTTGCGGCTGGGTCGATGGCTCGACGCGCGGATTCCTGCGGGGCTGGTGCCTTTCGCCCGATAGCGACATCCCGATGCGCGTCAAGCTTGTCGACGGCGCCGACATTCACATCGCGACCGCCGATCTCTTCAGATTGGATGTCCAGCGCGCTTACGGCATGTCGGGATATCACGGCTTCGCCGTGCCGCTATCCAAGCTCAGAAACGGGATCGATCGCCGCCTTGCGATCTTTGCCGTGACGACGGCAGGTGCAGAGGTCAGACTTGCCGGGCCGCGGACACCCCGCGCCTGGCGCAGAGGTCGCATGCGCGAGGTCGGCTCGATCATTCTCAAAATAGATCCTGGCTGGCGAAGGGGCTGCATTTCCGGCTGGGCCCTCGATAGAAGCGAGCCGACGCGCCGCGTCGAGCTCACGATCTCGAATGGCTTCTCGCGTGATCTCGAGCTCCGCGCAACGCGCTTTCGCGACGATGCGACAGGCGATGGACTGCACGGCTTTCTTGCCCAAATCGAGTCCGGCCCAAGGCCGCTGACGCTGATCGACTCCCGGAGAGGCGTCATTCTCGCGAAGCTCACGTAATGCGGCCCTTGCGCATTGGCCTCCTCGACGATTGCGTCGCCTCCGCCTGGGACCGAGATCTACATCGCTTTGCGCAGCTTGCCGCCGCCCTCGCCGAGGCGGGTCATGAAGTTGTGCTCTTCCAAGCCCGGGCTAAATTGCCCGAATATTTTTGCCCATCTCCAGCCATTGAGCTTTGCGAACTCCAAGGGCCGGCCCTGCCTGTCCTTGCCAGCAGCACGCGCCGCGCCGACATCGATCCGCTGATTGCGAGCTATCGCGCCCAATCCACCGCGCGACGCTTCCGGCTCGATTGTCTCGTTGCTCCCCTGCGCGGGGGCGTCTCTGCTGGACTCCTGATGGCGCGCGCTTGCGGCGAAGCCTTCGGCGATACGCGCGTCGTCTTGCTTGCCGATGGGACAAGTCTGAAACAGGCCGAGCTCGGCGCCGACCGCGGCGACCTCTCCCTGGCAGTCGCCGATGGCCTCGAGCGGATCTGCGTCCGGCTTGCCGATCATGTCATTGCTTTGAGATTCGATGACGCCCAAGCCGTCGGCGCGCTCACCGACTCCGGTAGGGCAGATCCGGTGACGAGCCTGCCGGGGTTGGTTGCTCTCGCTGCGCCCAACGCAAGTTCAGAGCCGATTTCTGAAATCGTCTATCTCGCGCCGTTCAGACGCGCAGACGGCGCCCTCACCTTCATTCAAGCAATCGAAGATCTTGCGCGCCAGGGCTTGCTCAAGTCGCAAACCATCACCTTTCTGGGACCCATCGACGACAGCGGCGGGCTCAATCGCAATTGGGCGGGCCTGCGCGCCCTTCGTTGGAATTTTCGCTTTCAGCTTCGCGATGAGCGCTGCCGCAAGACGGCGTTCGACTATGTAAATAGGCCCGGGCGGCTCGCAGTCCTGTTCGAGACCGATGGCAGCGGCCTCGGCCGCTCGCCCTCCCCTCCGAGGTGCCTTTCATATCGACTTGACGCACCGAGCTTCGACCTCGCGGACGACCTGAAGAAAGATCTCGAGCGCGCCATTGTGCATGGAAGGCTCGAGCGACCGCGCGAAGCGGTCGATTGGACGCTGCTCGCGCGATTTCTGGAGCAGATCAATGAAGCGCCGCCCTCCCGGCCGGCTACAGCCGTCGCAAGAGAAGGTGCGAGCATTTGCATCGTGCATCGCAACCGCTCGCATCTCTTGTCTCATCTGATCGAGAGCATTCCATCCGAAATCGACGGTCAGCCGGTCGAGATCGTGATTGTCGATAATGCGAGCACGCCCGAACATCGCGCAAAGCTCGGTGCGCTCGCCGCAAATCGAATTCGTCAGATCCTCCTCGATGCCCCGCTCGACCAATCTCGCGCTCTCATGACAGGGATTGGTGCTGCGCGGCACCGAACGATCCTTCTTTGCGACGACGACAATCTCTTCGTCCAAGATGGCGTCGCGCGCCTCTGCCGAGCCCTGCAGCGGGGCGCCTTCGACATCGTCGTTTCCTCGCTCCTCGTTTTCGACCACGCAGGAGACGCCCCAAGTGCGCCTGCGGCTCTCACCACATTCATCGGACAGGCACATACTGCGGGGCTTTTCTTCAATTTCTTCGGCGATACCGCGATGTGTTTGGATCGCGATAAGTTCATCGCTGCGGGCGGCTTTGCAGCCGAGGCCGGCGCATGTCCCTGTTTCGACTGGATGACGCTGGCAAGAATGCAAGCCGCGGGGCTTACCATCGGTGTCCTGCAAGAACCGGCGGTCCTTTATCGGCGCGACGAACGTGCCAATGCCGATAATCCGCAGAAGCTCGAACAGGCCGGCGCCCGCGCGCTCGTCTTCAAGGCTTATAGGGGGCGTTATGTTCCCGCTTTGGCGACGCGCGTCGCACAGAACTCAGTCATCGATCTCTTCTGAATTGCTCGTAAACTGCTCGGAGCGGCGGATCGATCGAACCGACGGCGTTCGACAAATCTGCCCGGCTACTTCGTTCCCATGCAGGTCTTGATGTAATCCTTGCGCCCGGGACCACGAATTTTCTTCGCCACGGCGTCTTTGATGCAATCGAGCCGTGCCTGCGCCGCGCAGATTTGCGCATAGTCGACAAGATCCCAGCCCCTCAGCCCTTTCCCCCTTCCTTCCTCGCGGCAGGACTGCCATTTGGATCCAGTCTCGACCCCGCCTCCCGCTTCGGGTGCGCCAGTTTCGCCTCCCTGCCCGCCCTCCGGCTCAGCGGACGGCTCTCCCCCATTGGGCGCAGCATTCGTTCCAGAATTGGGCGGCGGACCATTGTTCTGAGCCTGCGCCAAGGCAGGTTGCAGCACAAGCATCAAGCCGACAAAGACCAGCGAAGTCACGCGCATCATGCCCCCGTTCCCTTTTGCGGAGAGATTTTTGGCGACTGGATCACGATGCTTTTGGACCGAGTCGACCCAAAGCATGAACGTGATCGATTCTAAAATTTGAGAGCGGGACGCGAAAAACCGGTGTCCAATTTTTCGCATCCCGCTCTAGGCGAGCTCGCTGCGATGGTCCATTTCGAACTTGCGCGCGCGAACCTCTTTGAACGCGTCAATGGCAGTTGCGACATCGTCGTAGAGGGTCAAACGCCCGTTCTCCAGAACCGCGGCTTTATCGCAGAACCGTTGCACGATATGCGGACGCCGGCTGGCGAGGATGATGCCGGATGAGGCCGCACGCGCCTGCAGCATGGCCGTGCACTTCGGCTTGAAATCGTCGTCCGCCGGACCGCCCGCAAACCGCTCATCGATCAGATAGCAATCGAAAGGCAGAGCGTAGCTTGCCGCAAAGACGAAGCGGCGCTGGAGTTCCTGCGGCAGCTTGGCCAGCGGCGTTTCGAACATGGAGTCCATGTCAGTCACGGAGCGGACGAAAGCGGAGATTTCTTCGATCTGCTGACCATAGGCGTGCGTGAATTGAGCAAGGTTATCCTGTGGCGATAGGTGCCGCTTGAAAACGCCCTCATAAGCGATGGGGAAGGACAGACGCGCATAGCGCGCGATCGTACCGTTCTTCGGCTTGTCGAAACCCGCCAGCAATCGCATCAGCGTCGTCTTCCCGGCAGCTTCCCCACCGAGAATGCCGAAGCGCCGATTGGTCGGAATGTCCGCGGTTATATTGTCGAGAACCGGGCGTCCGAGTCCCGCTTTGGGAAAGGACTGAGTGAGATTACGCAGAGAGATCATCGACATTACCTACGCGGCATGACTGCGAATGACGATGGCGCAAAGCTTCGCAAAGCACCAAACTCCGAAGGCGATCAATACGACGAGCGCGATCGCCATTGGCCGGTTCGGATAGGTCGAGCTCGTCGGCATCGTCGGCTTCACATAGGTCATAAGATAGATGTGCTGAGCGTCCGCAGCGGCACGCGCCTGAATGAGGTTGTTCAAGTCGCCGGTGAGCTCCTGGAGCGCGAGCGATTCCCGCGCGTTCAAATCCTCGAACATCCCGACGATTTTCGAAAGTTCTGCGGACCCGCCCTGGGTGCTGATCTCTTCGTCCACTTTATCCAGCTGATCCTGCGCTCCTTTGATGCGGTCGTTGAGCGGCGGGATGAGAGGCGACTGCGGATTGCCCATTTTGATCGAGGCGAGCTGGCCTTGCAGCTGGACAAGGGAGAGGCGCAGATTGGTCGCGAGTTGAATGTTCTCCGCAACGGCACTATTGCCGGGCTCGACCACTCCGGTCTTGTCGCGCAGGGCGAGCATTTGCTTGCGCAGATCCGTCAGCTTGGCGTTTGCGCGATCGACTTCGAGCTGGGCAAAACGAACCGCGTCGTTGTAGCGGCGCGCTTGCATTTCGTTGACCAGCGCTTCAGCGTTCGAAAGCAGCGTCCGGCTGATCGTATACGCCGCGGTCGGATCAAAGGCGCGCACGGAGGCGTTCGCTATTCCCGTTACCGGGTCATAATCGGAATAGACCATCTTCTGCCAGTAGTAGAGGAACTTCTCTTCTGAGGCGGAAGGATTGAGTCTTGCCCACCAATCGGCTTCCTTGGTCGTGAAATATTGGCGAAGCGGAATCTTCTTCTCTACATCCTTGAGGGCCTGCGGGCTCGTAATGTAGTCGGCAACCGAATAGCTGGCAGCCACCGTTGGACCCAGTCCGGTGCTGCTGAGCACCGAAGCTAATCCTCCCACCCCCGCGGCGCTGTCGCTCGTGTCCACCACATTGAAGCGGAACTCCGACACATATTGCTTGCTTGCGATGAAACCGAAATAGACGCCACCGACCAGCGTGGGCAGCACGAAGCAGACGAGAAAGAGGATCACGTCGAGTCGTGACGGACCTCTGATTTTCTGGGGCAACGAATAAGGAGGGGGCGCAAGGTCCTCTTCTTCGACAGGCTCGACCGAATAGAGCCGAAGACTTGGGGCTTCGCTCGGGACCGGCTGACGCAAACTTTGCGGGGCAAGCAGATGATCGACGGGCGACGGAACCGGGCCGTCGAGGATCGCAGGCAAGCTCGGCGGCAGGAGGTTCGGCAAATGCGGCGCATATTCCGCCACGGCGCCGGACGTTTCCGTCTTGTTCGCTCTCTCACCTGCCTGAACGTTCGGCGCAGCCGCCGCGCGCGCCGAGGCTGCGATCATGGCGGGCATGGCCGCAGGCTTTTCGAGTGCGGGCTTACTGGCAGCAGGCTTTTCGGCCGCCGCGGGCTTGATCGGGAGAGGGACAGGTCTGCTCGAGACGGGAGCTTGACGCGCCGCACGATCCGGCTGGCTCGGAACGGGAGCAGGCTGGCTCAATACGGGAGCCGGTCTCTCGGCAGAGGCAGGCTTGTTCGGTGAGATACGTTCCGAAACGGCCGCGTTTGAACCGGCAGGCCGGTTCTCGCGCTGAAGCTGCAACCGATCGACCGGCGATGGCACTGGCGCGTCGCCCTTGGGCGTTGGCGCAGCACGTGGGAGATCGCGAGATAAAGGCCGCGCGCCCTCGCCATCCTTCAGGAGAGACTCGCCGGCGTCGGCTTTGCCGTCTATCCCGGACGTCCGGAAAATTGCTCCGGCATTTTTGATCAGCGCCTCGAAATCGGCTGCGGACTGCTGTGGTCGTGCGGCGCGATCTCGAACGATTTGACTGAAGGGCGGGGCATCTTCAACCCGCGGCAAACGGCGTGGCCGCACGTCCGCGCTCGACGCGACCGAAGTCGCTTGAACGGTTTCCGTGCTCGCTTCTGCGGCTTCAGTCTCAACGGGACTGTCTTCGGTTTTGTCGGTCACGGTCTTTCTACGCAAAGCGACCCAAAATGGGCCGGTACAGAGACACTTTTACACGGCGCGGCCGGCAACCGCCCCTGGAAGTCCGGTTCGGCGGCCGTTTGACGAGCATTTGAGCAAGACGGATGCCAAATACTCAGCCTTAACGTTTTGAAAGCGCCGTAAGATTTTATTAATCTACCATCGATCGGCTGCGCTGCCCAGCAAATATTTTGGCGAGCATGCGTGTGCTGCAACAAATTGTAGGTATTGTGCGTGAAACAACCGGACTGACCGCTTCAAAATCTTGGGAACCCGCTTCTGTCTATTAAAGTAAACGAGGAGAATAGCTTCTTTTCATGACCTGCAGATTACATTTCGAATCTGTTGTCGCAGAAAAGACGCCGAGCTAAAATATTTCAGGTGCAATGATCTTTATGCTCGCCTCGGCCCGAAAATATTTCCGGCAATTCCGTTGAGCGAAGGACGCCGCCAATACTTCTCTCGCGCGCTTGCTGCGGTCAAGGAGCGTTTAGCTCCTGGACCAGCCCCTGCGTCTCGGAGCCTCGCTTATCCGCGCCTCTCCACGATCCGGCAGACCGGCCAGGTCATCAAAAAATCCGTCTGCATCGCCACGCCCGATATTGCCGGTCCTTCGCGCAACGGCGGAATTGGATCGGCCTATGCGGAGCTCGCGGAATTGCTCGCGCGCGAGGGTCATGACGTGACCGTCGCTTATCTTCGCGGCGAAGAAGTCGACGACGGCTCGGTCGGCGACTGGATCGAACATTACGCCAAGAAGCACATCGCATTGGTCCCGGTGGCGGACGCGGCGCACAAAGACGATTTCGGCTTGGCGGGTGAACCGGCTCTGCAGACGTCCTATAATCTCTTCGTCCATCTCCTCGGAGAAAGATACGATCTCGTCCATGTTTCCGAATGGCGCGGCGCCGGCTACTTCAGTCTCGTCGCCAAACATCTTCGCCTGGCGTTCGCGGATCGGATCTTTGCCGTCAAATCGTCTTCGCCACGCGAATGGGTGCTTGAGAGCGTCGGCCGCAAAATCGCGCCATCGGACAGGTCGATCATCGAAGCCGAGCGCGGCTCGATTGCGCTTGCCGACCTCGTGATCGGCGGCAGCAATCATCTCCTTGCCTGGATGACGGCGCGAGGTTTCGCCATGCCGGCTGGCCGCGTCTTCGCCCAGCCGAATGTTATGGCGCCGCCTCTGCCGAACCCCGCACGGCGCGCCGGCGAGCGCGTTCCTGTCACGGAACTCGTATTTTTCGGCAGGCTCGAGCCGCGCAAAGGATTGGCTGTGTTTTGCGATGCGGTCGAAGCCGTTGCGAGGAAATCCGGAAGCTTTCCCGCGACCACCTTTCTCGGAAAGGAAGGAATGGCCATGCGCGACGGCGAGCCCAGCGTGCAATGGCTGCGCAAACGCACGGCTGGCTGGTCCCCGAAGCCGAATTTGCAACTGGCATATGATCGATATGCGGCCTTGACCTATCTTCAAGCCGAGGGACGGCTCGCGGTCATGCCGTCGCTCATCGAAAATTCCTCGATCGCCGTCTATGAGGCGCTCTTGGCACATTTGCCGTTCGTCGCGTCAGATGTCGGGGGGACGCCGGAGCTCGTCGCCGCGCAGGACCAGGCAGAAGTTCTCGTCGAACCGCACGCCGAGAGCCTGGCAAGAAAGCTCGATCGGGCCCTCAGACATGGCGCTCTGGTCCCCCATCCTTCATTCGACAATGGAGAGAATTTGAAGACCTGGACCGATTTTCATCACTTGCCGAATTCCGCCATTCTCGAACAGATCTATCCGGTAAAAGATGCGCAGGAGCCCGCACCGGCATGGTCACAGCCATTCTGGCGGCTCGCCGAGCCAGCGATCATTCGGAAGATCGCCGAGTTGCGGAAGGTCTAGTCTATGAACAAAATCCCGGTCGCGAATAGTTTGAGACGAGCATCTGCCGCCAGCCCGCGAAACGCCGGGAGTCCTCTCGCCTGCCTGCTCGCGATTCTCTTGGCCAGTCTGCCTCTGCCGACCTCAGCAACCTCTCCAGGCGTCGTCAACCGCTATGCGAATATCGATTTCGACAGGGTCTCCGGATACGGCAACTACGACCCGGCGGCCCTGGCAAACCCGAACGTCGGTGGCGTCGATATCATGATGGATTGGTCGGCGGTCGAAGTTCAGAAGGGCGTCTATAATTTTGCCCCCGCCGACGCGGAAGCGGCGGCATGGTCGAACGCCGGCAAGAGCTTCGTCATTGTCATCCGCTACACGAACGAATATCCGCGCGACTGCAACAAGCCGCAGAACCTTCCGTCTTGGGAGCTAAGCCGGATCCCGCATTTCTGCGACAATGCGACGGGCGGTCTGATCCCCGATTATTTCGACGGAACATTCAAAGCGGATTTCGAGGCCTATGTGGCGGCGGTCGCACGCCATTTCGCAACGAGTCCCTATCGGAAGAACCTTCTTTACGTTCGGATCGGCGTGGGCCTGGGGAGCGAGGGCTTCTATTTGCGTCCGTGCCGACGCGGGCGCCCTTGCGACAGAGAACATGGCATGGCGCAGCTCAACGCGTGGGGTTTTTCGCCCGGCGTCTGGAAGCAATGGCAAGAAGAGATGATGGCCTTTTATCAGGCGCAGTTCTCTTACGCGACGGTGATCTATCCCATGGTCGCGCTCGACGTCGATCCCGCGACCGGAAATCCCATTCACATGGATGTTGCCTATTGGGCAGCCGCGCGCGGCATGGGCCTCGGCGCGTTAGGCTTGCGGCCGAATTTCGGCACCGGCCCGGCGCAGATACGGCCTATCATGGCTTATGTCCGTTCCCATTACCCACACACTTACATCCAATTTCAGACCTTTGTCGCGGTCCACGATGCCGATGAAATGGCGCAGGATATCGAGATCGCCAAGGAGCTCGGCGGCAAGACGATCGAATGGTATTCCGAGGACGTCGTCAATCCGGCCTATCAGAATCTTCTCAGCCAATGGGCGCAAGAAGCGGCTCCGCCTTGAGCGAACCCTTTATTCAAGAAGGCTCTCGACCTTATTTATGCGCCAGACGATTTCCTTGATGACAAACTTCCGCAATTCGAGGGGATCGAGATCGATGATCCCGTCCTCCAGCAACGTGCGGGTTGGCGAGGCGATACAGGCGATGACGTGTCTTTTGCCGTCGAGCACGGCCGAGGGCGCCGTCTTGAAAAAGCCGCAGCGCCCGTCGCCGATCCGGCGCCGGATCAAATCCATCCGCCGTTCGTCTGCGGTAACGATCGCAAATCTCACATTGTCGATAAAGATCTCCACCTTCGCCCGGTTGTTCGCCTGCAGGGTATCGTAAGCCCAGCCCTTGATGATTTCGCCATCGAAATATTCGACCCTGCCAGCGATCCTCTTTGCGTCTCGTTTGCTCTCGTCCACCGGCACAGTCTTGATCGGAGCGCCGTGTTCGTCGCGCGGCACCAAAGAGGCGTGCAGTTCCCCTTCCCACAGAGCCGAGCGCATCTCGACGTCATGCGCGGCTGCATCGAACAGTGCCGCCGGCAGAAGATAAACAAACTCGGCGCCGCCCTTCGACTTCCGAACTTTGCCGAAGGATTCGAGCTCCTGTCCTTTGCTGCGATCGAAGATCGTGACCTTCTGTTCGCCCCTGCGCGAGGCCCCTTCGAATTTCTCGGCGATTGCGACAATCGCTTGCGTGCCCTCAATCCTCAGATTTGCCAGATCCGCCATCGCGGCCTCCTCTGCGGATGAGTGCATTCAGCCAGTTGCCGATCGACTTCACTCTGCCCTGCCAAAGCACGCTGTCGCCTCGCCAACCTCGCCAGGGAATGTTGAGCCTTCGCTTTCTCGACTTTGCGGCGTCGGAGCCGGACGTGGCGTCGGAAAGCGCTTCAAGCTTGCCGAGCACTCTGAGGAGACGCTGAAGATTTCGCAAAACCGGCTGGACCGAGAGCACTCTTGCGCGCTCGTCGAGAAGACCGCCGTAGATCCGGAAGAGGTTCCCGAGGTCGGGCGGCAGGCCGACCACCAAATGCTCGAGCTGGCGCGCGCGCTGCCTCCTCGTAATGCGTCGGGCGGTTGGACCGGCAAATTGGCCATAAGGCATCGGAAGGATCCGCACCGAATTTTCCTGCTGGCAGGCGACGGCAATGATCGTGTCCAGATTCGTGAAATATACGGCGGTATTGATCCGCAGATATTTCAGAATCGTGATCAGCACCTCCCGCTTTATGACGAGGATCGGCACATCGATTCTACTGAACTCCAACTTCGTCCAGCGCGACGGCTCGAAATTCACGAAAGTCTCAGGCGGCTTGTCCTTTGTTGTCGAGGCCGGCACGGCCACATCGAAGCCGCCGCGCGCAGCAGTTGCGACGAGATCCGCCTTTTCTCCATCCTCGAGCCGCAAGAGGTTCGAATATAAAATGATGTAAGTGCTGGTCGCCTGTTCCGCTTTTTCGAGAAGCTCGTCCACGTGCAGCGGATAAGGCGCATCCGCACCGAACTGAACTTCCGCCGCCCCGCTCTCCTCCCCTGAGAGAGCTGCGGCTTCCTGTCGGTCGCCAAGCAGGATCTCGCGGTTTGGCTGCTGATGAAACTCGTCCCAGACGTCAAAATTCTCACGGGGATCGAACGAGAGCCGCGCGGGCGCCGCGCCCGACTTGAGGCATCGCTCGAGAAGCCGATGAAGCGCCTGTGCTCGCGGCAGAAAGAGAACGCGCGCCCTGTCTTCGGGATGAATGATCTCCGGAATTCCACCGGTCTCGGCAGCAATGAACGGGATACCGTGGAGCATCGATTCGTAAGCCGTAAGAGCAGCTTGATCGATGAGCGACGGGATGACGGCCAGCCGTCCTCCCTCGCGCAAAAAGGCGACGGCCTGTGCCGCATCGTAATTGTGGATCGCGCGAAACTCGAAGGGCAGCTTGGCCTGCAAGCCGGCGAGAAATTCGTCGAAATTGAATTCATCGTTTTTCTTGCCGAGGAACACGACCCGGCATTTGCTTCTCCCCTCACGATAGAGAAGCTCCAACGCCTCGGCGAAGACCAATATCCCCTTTCTCGGTTCGAGCCGCCCGAAGAAGACAAGCTCCTTGATGCGCTGCACCTCGCCGGTCTTCTGCCAAGCATCGCCGATGTCGGCGGGCAAAGGCACGGGGTTGGGTTGGACGCAAACATGCCGCGGCAGCCGATATCCGTGCCTCGTCATCCAATCCAACATGTGCTGCGTCGGCGCGATGACGAAATCGGTCTGTTCGACGCAATAGCGTTCGGCGGCGCAGATGATCAATCCCGTATCGAGGTTGAGCGCCGTCTCGTTCCCCTGCCTGTTCCATAAATGCGGCGAGGACACTTTCGTGGCGAAGATCGTCTCGCGAAACTGTCCGAGGTTCCGCTTGGCCATCAGCGCGTAATAAGGACTGGCGCCGCATTCGGAGGAGTGGACGATATCGAACGGCGGAAATTCCAAGAGCGCGCGATAGCCTTGATAGCTCCATTGCAGCGCGGGTGTCGGCGCGCGCGTCGGCTTATTCTCAGCGCAGATGAATTTGATGTTTCGCTCGCGATAGAACTCGATCCAATGTTCGATCGGCCCGCTGTGCGACGTGCGTCCTTGAGTGAAGAGGATGGTGACGTCGTGCCCGCGCTTCGCCAGGATCTCGGCGGCATACATGAAGGCGGTGCCGACGCCGGCATTGCGGATCGGTCCGAAGATGTCTTGCGTCAGGATGCACATGCGCGCCGGGCGCGCTGTCGCTTTTGCCGAAATGTAGCGCGCTAGGCTGTCGTAGGGGCCCGAATAGGCAAGTAGATCCGGGCGAACGTTTTCCTCAACCCGCGCATCCATAACTCACCTATCGCGACCAAAAATGCGCGTTCTTACTGTCGGTGGGCGGCCGACCGCAAGTCAAGTCCCTTATGAAGCTTGGCCTTGGTCGGTGCGCTCATGCTTAATCCGACCGTGGAACGCGATCTTCAGTCGGAAGATTTTCCCGACCTCGAGCCTGGCGCTGCCTCGTCGAGCAGCGCCTTTAGATTGTCTCTCTCGAGGATCAATCTTTCGCGCTCGATGCGAAGATCTTTCAGCCGCTCCTTCACATAGTTCAGCCGGGCTCTGCGCATGCGCATATCCATGGCGCTCGCCAAGCCTTCCTGGGAGCCTTGCGAACTTTCGTTGTTACGCACGTTACTCGTCTCCGCGTCCATTTCCGTTACTCCGGATCAACTATTTACACTACTTCGGTTGGAAGGCCGTGAACAGTAAACAGGATACCATCGTGCGGCTTTTAGTCAATCTATCGCGTTAAATTTACCAATGCGATTCAATGCGATTCATTGACTTTAGCGGAAATCTTGACTACGAATTTTATTAGATTTGCCGTCGGCTCGGCCGATGCTCACTTTGTTGAGCAAAGAGTTCAGTTCTTGTGCAATGAGTCTCTCGACCTTTACTGATCCCCGTGCACATGAACGAAACGCCTATGTGCGTGGCTTTCGGAATTGGTCTGCCGCGCTCCGCGCTCTGATCCTCCGCGAAATCTGGCGCCACGGGCGGACGAAGTGGACCATGTTCACGTTCGCCCTGCAGTTTCTCGAACCGGTCGGCGTTATCGCCGCATTCGGCTTTATCGTCTACGTGCTCTTGCGGGTGCCTCCCTACGGGCCCTCCACAATATTGTTCCACGCGACGGGTATTGTTCCCTATTATTATTTCATTCGCGTGTCAGGACGTACCCGCAGCTTCGAAGTCGACCGCGCCAACCGGCTCCCTTGCAGCGACTCGCTCGATGATTTCCTGATCCTCTGTTTCATGGATTTCATCGTGATGTCGGTCGGCACGGTGATCCTTTTCTGGGGGCTTTCAATCTTCGTGAGCCCTCTGGCGATCCCTATCGATCCGTGGGCCTGCGTAACGTCCGTCGTGCTGGTCTCGATTCTCGCCTGCGGCATAAATCTCGTGAATGCCGCCATCATCCATTTGACGAAAGCGTGGGTGACGATTCTCATCGTGCTGTTCCGCGGCTTGATGCTCATCTCGGGAGTCATCTTCGTCGTCGATTTCATGCCGCCGAACATCCGGTTTTGGCTAAACCTCAATCCGCTGTCGCATGCGATCATGTGGTTTCGCATGGGGATCTATCCTCATTATCCGGTCCATACGCTCGACAAGGCCTATCTCGTATGGTTCGCGCTCGGCTCTCTCGTGGTTGGGCTCGCCGTCGAGCGCGCGACGCGAAACTTCGAGGATGGCCAATGATCGTCCTCGAGAACGTCAATGTGGATTATAGGGGCTATTCGCTCCTGAAGCCGCCCTATCGCGTTCTCACCGGGATAAACGCCGTTTTGAGGCCCGGCGATCACGTCGCTATTCTCGGCGGGGCCGGAAGCGGAAAGACAACCTTGCTTCGCCTGTTGTGCGGACTGAAGAGGCCAAGCAGCGGCAGGATTATCCGCGAGAGTTCCGCCTCGTTCCCGGTCGGATTCGGCGGGGCCGGCGGCAAAATGACGGTCGCGCAATACATTCATTTCGTTGCCGTCTGCTATGCGGTCGACCCCAAAAGACTGCGCGACTTCGCAGTCGAGTTCGCGGGAATTGAAAAGGCGCTCGACCGAAGAAACGCGCATCTCGAAGCCGATCTCAAGGCGCGCTTGAATGTCGTACTCGGGTACGCGCTTCCGTTCGACTTCTACCTCTTCGACAACAAGGTCACCGCGAGCGACAAGAGCTTTCAGAGAAAATGCCTGGCCTTGCTCGAAATGCGGAAGAGAACGTCCGGAATCATTCTGGCTACGCGCGAGCCGAGGCTGGCGAGCCGGTTCTGCCGGTCGGGAGGCGTGCTCCATAATGGCAGACTCACCCTCTTCAATCACGTCGAGGATGCAATCACCTTTTATAATTCGGTGTCGCCGACCGAGCCGCGGACGAGCGAAGACGCCTATTATCGAGCTATTTAAGTCGCCTGGCGAAGGCTGCCGCGATTACTGGCCAGTCGGCGCGACGATATAGCTTCCCGTCTGCGTTCCGATGGTGCTGCCGACCGTCGTACCCATTCGGGTGGTCAAGCCGCTCGGACCAATAGCGGTCGGTGGAAGGAACTGCTGGCCCGCAAGCGAGGGGACGCCGAAGCCCATGCCTTGCAGAAAGCTGGCATTGCGCGCCGCAACTGTCCGCGCCGCGAAATGCGCTTGCGCGGCCGCCTGCGCAACCAAGCCCAAGAATAGCACTATGGCCAAGACGATTCGCATCGGCTTCTCCTCTTTGCGAGAAGCTACCCCCTCTCGAACCTGTCAGCAAGAGCGCCACGTTCCGAGCCGCCGAAGGATCAGCTTGCGCCTACCCCGACCTCAGCCGATCGCCTGATTTCATTGCCTTTACGCGCAGGCGCTTTCCTCGAGACCGGAATCGAGGCGCAGGCGCCGGCCTTGCTCAGCCGCCGTTCGAATGCGCTCGGCCGATCGCGGATCTCGATCCGCTCGACACCCGCCATGACGAGAATGGCAGCGAGCCGATCGATCGGAATACCCGGGCGTACCAGGGGCAAATTGGGCAGCGTAATTGGACTGCGCGCAATCATTCTTATGGTTCGGCGGCACCAGCTCTCCCAGACGAAGGCGATTTCGAACAGGTCGTCGCTGCCCTTCGACTGTCGGACGACTTTCGCCTGGGGCATGCGCCGAATGCGCTCGAGATCGATCCGCTCGCGCACCGGCTCTAGGGGATCGCGGCCGATGAACTCGGCAATGAGCTTCGCATAGCCCGGATGCGCGGCTTCGACTTGCGCCTGCGCGGCCGCGACCAGCGCGGCGCGCCGCGCGCCGAAGGAGGAGCCTTCCCTATGCCAGACAAAGACGTTCGTTGCCGCGAGATTTGTCCAGCCGCGCCTGACCGCCCGCCGAGAGAAATCGTTTTCCTCGCCATAGCCGAGACCAAAGCGTGCCGCGTTCAACAAGCCGACGTCGGCGATGCACGCGCGCCGGATCGCCATGCAGAAGCCGATTGCGGTCGGAATTTCGACAGGCGACAAGCCAAGATCCGCAACGAGCCTGTCGAGCGCGCGAGGTCCGATCTCGAGATCCATTCCATTGTTCACGAGCGGGAACGGATAGCTCAAAATCGTCGCGGCATTGGAGAGCGGCGTCGCGGTTCCGGCCCGCTCATTGCGATCCAAAGCTTGGGCGAGCCGATCGAGCCAGAAGTCGTAAACGCAGGTGTCGGCATTCAGAAGTACCACGTCGCGATCTTGGTGGAGCACGAGACCGCGGTTGGCGCTCGCGACGAAGCCGAGGTTTCGTCCGTTGGAAATCAGGGTGATCAGGCCACGGGCAGCAAGCTCGCGCAACAGAAGGCGCGTATCTTCGAACGGTGTCGCATCGTCTATCACGACGAGCTCGAACGGGATCGCGGTCTTCGCATTGAGGAGACTCAAGATGCAACGCCGCACGTCAGCTTCGGGCGTATGCACCGGCACCACGACATCGAAGCGCGGCGATCCGCCGTGGCGTGCAGCAGACGGGGATGCCGCTTCGGCTTGCATCGCGCTCCTCACAGCTCGGATCCGCAGGTCTCCGGATCAGGGCGAAGACCTGCGGATCTGTCGCTAGCCTCAGGTGAGGCGCGCCCCCGGAACTTGTTGAGGAGTCGCGCTTTTGGCAACGGCCGGCATCTTGCCGTTCCCGTTCGCTTTGGCGGCCAGCTTCCGGGACCGACGCGCTGGTTGTTCCGCCTGAGTCTCCACCATGGGCGGGACTCTCCAGGAGGAGACGCATGGGATTTTCGTAAGGTCGCAACGATGCGCATAGCGCTGTGCGATCTCTTTGACCTCTCCCATGAGCCCTTCGGAGAGAAGCGTTGGCTTCAACCCGAGGCCCCTGAAACGTGCGTTGCAGACCTTCAGCTCGTTTTCGTCGGCCTCGATACGCGGATTGGGGACGTGTTGATAGGGAACGCCGGTCAGTTCCGAAATTCGCTTGGCGAGTTCGATGAGCCGGTGCGTTTCCGTCATCTGATTGAAGATGCTGACCCGGTCGCCGCGATTTGGCGGGTTCGAGATCGCCATCTCGATGCAGCGCACCGTGTCTCTAATGTGGATGAAAGCGCGCGTCTGGCCGCCGCTGCCGTGCACGGTCAGCGGATGCCCGATGGCCGCCTGCATCAAAAAGCGGTTGAGGACAGTCCCGTAATCGCCGTCGTAATCGAAGCGATTGATGAGATCCTCATGCCGTGCCGTCTGGTCGGTCTGCGTGCCCCAGACGATGCCTTGATGGAGATCGGTGCAGCGGATCTTGTAGTTCTTGGCATAGTAATAGAAGAGCAGCGCGTCTTGCGTCTTCGTCATGTGATAGACGCTGCCCGGATTGGCGGGATAGAGAATCTCGAGATCCTGCAATCCTTGCGGGGTCGGAATCTTGACCGGCAGATAGCCTTCCGGAATTTCCAGGCCCGCGGTGCCGTAACCGTAGACGCCCATTGTCCCTAAATGAACCAGGTGGACGTCAAGTCCGGTTTCCGCAATGGCACAGAGTAGGTCATGCGTGGCACAGATATTGTTGCGAACCGTGTAGCGCTTCGTCACCGCCGACTTCATCGAATAGGGCGCGGCGCGCTGCTCGGCAAAGTGCACGACGGCGGTCGGCTTGATATCGCACAAGAGCCCAATGAGCTCGTTGAAGTCCTCGCCCAATGTCAGATTGCGATAGCCGATCGTCTTGCCGGTGATTTGCTGCCATTTATCGAGGCGTTGGCGAATAGAGGCGATGGGAGTGAGCGAATCCGTTCCGAGATCAAGATCAATTTTTCTTCGAGAAAGATTATCTACGATAGTAACTTCGTATCCAAGATCAGAGAGGTATAAGGACGTGGGCCAACCGCAAAAGCCGTCTCCCCCGAAGACTATCACTCTTCCCCTGGGTGGAGAAATCTTGCTCTGAGGCGCCGAGACAATACTCTTCATAACCTAAACTCCCCGCAACAAAACGCCGCAAACGGAATTCAGAAAAAGCTTCTGGGAATGGCCTCTATTCCCGAAAAGCTTTTTAGGAACTGATAAACTTTTAGCAAAGTTTGTTCCGCACTGGCAAGGAGGAAACTCGGCGGCAGCTGCGCAAAATGCAGTCGGAATATTTTGACAGAAGTGCAACTTTATTGAATCGATTTCGCGTACTTAAGATTGATGATTAATCGATCGACACGAACGAGAGTCTTCGGCGCAATGTGCGGCTGCGCTTACATCTGCAAATGATCGGCTCTGCTCTCGCACATCATCGACTGCGAGGATGACACACAACGTGCGCGCGAAGTCGAGCGTCAAATCGTGCTTGCCGTTTACGGCATCGGCAAGCAGGACTGAATCTTGTGCGCGATGCTCGTTTCTCATGCGCTCTGCCAGCGAGGCGCTCCCTCAGCTCCGCCGTCTGTCTTTGAGCGCCGCGCGTTCGACCGTGAGAGCGTCAGAGACGGAGCACGTTCCGGCCGCAGTCCGATCTAGAACTTTTTCGAGTCGTCCCTTGCTTCCGAGTTGCCGGCTTCGGTCTTGAGTCGATCCCGCTCCTCGATCAGTCGCTCGCGTTCGGCACGCAGCTCGATCAATCTCTGGCGGATATAGATCAGCCGATGCCGCGCGTTCACGCGCTCTTTGCTCGCTTCGTTCGCATCCATCGATGGCCCTTTCCTCCCAAGCCGCGACATGCGCTCTTCGCGGTTTATTCTCATTCCTTTCACGCACGAGCGTTTTCTAAAGGATCGCGCCGCTTCGGCCGGAGAGCGGTAACATTGCCGCCAATGCGGGGGCTGAGGTGCTCCGTTGCAGTTTAGCCACGCACAGCCAAATCCGTTCTTCGTCGCCTTGCGACTCAAGAAACGCAAAGTCATAATCGTTCCAGGGTGGCAGCAATCTCCTACGTAAACGTTTCAACGAGAAAAAGCTTCGGCAGCAAAGATTTGCGCAGGATGGCAACCAAAAAACTGGAAACGCTCGTCTCGCTGGGGGTGATGTTGGCAACATCCCTGCTGCTGGCTGCGTGTGCGGAACTGCCGTCCGCCGGACCGACGACCAATCAGATCGAGACTCGCTGGGACCCCAACTGGATCTTCTACGAAGTCAAAGTGAATTCGCTGACGCTACCCTACCTCACGCTGGCCAGGGAAGCACGTTTTCCGGACATTTTCGAGCGGCTGAGGTACAGACCCAGTCTTGCACTTCGGCCGGGAGACTCGGTTGCGCTGACCATTTTCGAGACCGGCGGCCCGTCGCTTTTCTCCAATCCCACCGCCGTGCCGTTGCAGACGCCTTCGAATTCCCCCTATGTGCCGCCGCAATCGAGCGCGACGACGATCGCGCCGCAGATCATCGAGCCGAACGGCACCGTCAACGTTCCGTTCGCCGGCGCGGTCGTCGTTGCCGGAAAGACCCCGTTGCAGGCTTCCAATTTCATCGCCCAAAGCCTTTCCAAGGAAACCCGCAATCCACAGGTCGTCGTAACGCTCGTCAACAACGTGGCGGATACGGCGAGCGTCGGCGGTGACGTCAACAGGGCCGGTCCTTTCCCGCTCAGCCTGCGCGGCGAACGCCTGCTCGACGCCATCGATTATGCAGGCGGCGTCAAATATCCGCTCAGCGAAATGGACATCCGCCTCATCCGCCGCCACACCGCGGCGACCGTTCCGCTCCAGGCGATCATCAACGATCCGAACGAGAACGTCGTCATCGAGCCGAACGATGAAATCGTGGCGATCCACAATCCGAAGACCTTCACGGTTCTCGGCGCTACGACGAGAGTGGCGCAATATAATTTCGATACGCCGACGGTGACGCTCGCCGAAGCCGTGGCGCGTGCCGGCGGGCCAACCGACGTCGCTGGCAATCCGGCCGGCGTCTATGTGTTCCGCCGCGAGCCCACGCCGCTTGCCGCAAGCATCCTGCAGACCGTCGCCGCCGGGCCCGATGCGGTCACCAATTTCGGCCAGCCTGCGCAATCCGTCCCGCTCGTCGGCCCGACCACCCTCATGGTCTACCGGGTGGACATGAATACTGCCGACGGCTATTTCCTCGCGCAGAAGATCCAGGTCCACGACAAGGACATCATCGTCATCACGGATGCGGTCGGCACGCAATTGCTCAAGCTGACCACGATCGCCCGCGGCTTCTCGGGAATCCTCTTCGATCTCGGTGCCGGCGGCATCATCAACTGACCGTGGCGGATTTCGTCGTGCCTGGAGCTAGCGAGGACAGCCAGACCTGAACGCGACCGGCGTCTGCTATGACATCACGCGGCTGATCACGCGGCTGTTCAATCCGACGCCGAACGGCATCGACCGTATCGATTTCGAATTCGCCAAACATTTCCTTGGTCCCGGCCGAGTGGATCGGCTTGCGATTCTCTTGACGCCTCTCGGCCCGCGATTCTTCGACGCCGCGGCAGCGGCGCGCGCCATCGAGATGATCGGCTCCCATTGGGGGGAAGACAGGGATCCGCGCCAAGATCCGGTCTATCTCGCGCTCGCCGCGCAGCTTGCGGGAGAATCTGGCGCAATGCCGCAGACGTGGCGCATCAAAGGAAGGCGCTCCGGACAATTCTCCACCTTTTGGCGCTGGCTTTCCCAACAGGGCGAGCCTTTCGGCCATTCGGCGAAGACTCTGCCGGCGCGCTATATCAACGTCAGCCAATTCCCGATATGGAGCGGCCTCTATCGGCGCTGGCTCGAGGCCCGGCGCGACTTCAAGCCGATCTTTTTCATCCACGACTTGCTGCCCATCGAACATCCGGAATTCTTCCGCCTGGGCGAGCGGCAGCGGCACAGGGCCCGGCTCGCCAATGTCGCGCATCTCGGCGCTGGCGTAATTGTCGCAAGCGCGCTCGTCAAAGCCGCGCTCGACGATCACATGCGCGCGTTCGACCGAACCGATTTGCCGATTCTAGCCGCACCGGTTCCGAGCGTGCCGATCTTCAGCGCGCCGCTCGATCAGAGCGGCGAGTGCGTACCCTATTTCGTCTGTTGCGGCACGATCGAGCCGCGCAAGAATCATCTCCTGCTGCTCAACGTCTGGCGCGAGCTCGTCGCCCGCGAAGCGCCACCAAAATTGGTGCTCGTCGGCGCGCGGGGCTGGAAATATCGACCCTTTGTCGAACTCCTGGAGCATTCGCCGGCGTTGCGCGCCCATGTCATCGAGGTAGGTGGCCTCACCACGCCTGCGCTTCACCGTCTGCTTGCCGGCGCTCGCGCGCTCTTAATGCCGTCATTTGCCGAAGGCTTCGGCCTACCCGTCCACGAAGCGCTGACCACGGGAATTCCTGTCCTTGCCTCGGACATTCCCGCGTTCCGCGAGATCGTGGACGAAAGGCTCTTGCGTCTGAGCCCAACCGACCCTCAGGCTTGGCTCACCGCGATCGAAAATTTCCTGCGAAAGCCGATTGCTTTGCGAGTCCCTCGTCCTGCCACGAGCTGGCAGGATTATTTTGCCGAGATCGAGACCTTCATTGGCGAGGTCTAGCCTCACCCGAGCCTGGCGCCAAGAGAATCGAGCGACAGCGCCGGATGAAAATAAGGATCGTCGCGGATCCGATCGAGCCAGCGGTTCTGAAAATAGAGGCGCTCGGTGCGATAGCGGTCCTGCGGCCGCAAGGTGAGGCCACGCGAGCGCGCTTCGCGATGGATCAGCACGCAATCGCCGGCGCAGATCGTCTGCCAGCCTCGCTCCGCAAGCCGCAGGCAAAGATCGACGTCGCCGAATTCGACCGCCAGATGCGGATCAAATCCGCCGACGGCCTCGAATTTTTGTTTCTCGATCGCGAGACAGGCACCAGTGACGGCAGAAACTTCGTAAGCGGCGTTCAGCCGGCCGAAATAGCCGGGATCGTCCCGTGCAAGGCCACGTTCGAAATGCCCGGTATAATTGTCCATCCCCAGAACCACGCCCGCGTGCTGCACGCGGCCATTGGGAAAGATCAGCTTCGCGCCGACCGCTCCAACACCCGGCTCTTGCGCAAGCTGCAATAAGGCATCGAGCCTCGCGCCGCGCGGAAGTTCCGTGTCGTTGTTGAGAAAAAGAAGGATCGGCGCCGAACTCGCGCCGGCCCCTTCGTTGCAGAGAGTCGAGAAATTGAATTTCCCCGGGCACGAGAGGACACGAAATCGCCGGTCAGCGGAGAGGCTCGAGAGAAAGCGGATCGTCGCCTCTTCGCGACTGTCGTTGTCGATGACGATCACTTCGAGGTCATGGCGCGCGATCTCCGGCTCTAGGCTTTCAAGACAGCTCTTGAGAAGATCGCGACGATTGCGCGTCGGCAGAATGATGCTCGCGCGATAGGCTGCGGTCGGGGAACGAACGGACCGCATCTTCGGCTTCGCCGGCCTCTCGGCTGATGTCCTCGTCAAAAGCACCCGCCGGATGTGGCAAACCTTATGGTCTCGTGCGAGCCGTTCGGCGATCTCTCCGCCCGCTCGCAACACATGTTCAATGCTGGCAAGGCCCGGCTGATCGCGGAAGGCGCGCATCCTGAAAAAGAGCGCCTCCCCAAGATAATTCTGCGCCGATTGCAGCCGCGGACTCCAATCGGGCCTGAGGGCGACCCCGACGCGCCGGCCATGCGCATCGACATAATCCTCGTCTCCGTAGAAAATATCGGCATGCGGATCGCGCAACGCCGCTTCCGCTGCGACGCCGAGCGCATAGGCCGGCGCCTCTCCCCTCAAGGCTGAAATCAAACTATCGCCGGGAAGAGAAATTTCGTCGATTGGCTCCCCTGCCCTTGCCGCGATCACGGGATCATCGGCATTGCCCGATCCAGGCTCCGCCCCGACGAGAACGAGCGACCAATTGGGATAGGGCTGCCTTTCGAGCCACGCGAGAGCTTTCGATTTCTCCGTTAGATCGACGACATAGGCGATATGAGGACCGCCCTGCCAATGCGGCCGCGGCGCTTCGAGCCTGCGATCCAATTCGCGCAGACGGTCGGCTCGCCAGGACCCGTAGTCGCGCAGCGGCGCCGCAAGCGCGCGGCGCAGTTGAATATCTGCGGTAAAGCGCAAGCCCGCGAGCCGCGCACCGATTGCAGCCAGGGCGTGAAGCGGATTGCGCCGAAGAGCGACGCCGAGGAGGCGCAGGCGCGAAACGACTTCGACCTTTTCCAGCACGAAGTCGGCCGCCTGACCGCCAGGCGAAATCAGAACCTCGCGCGTGCCGTCCGGTATCTTGCCGACCCAGATCCCGCGTCCGAACAAGGCGCCGGGCAGGATCGCATCTTCGTGGCCCTCGGCGGTAACACAGCGCAAGAGCGGTCGATATAAAGGATCGAAGAAGCTTGTCGCGAAAATCAGGCGTACCCAGCGCCCGGCCGGAACGGCGCCCGTGAATTCGACTTCGAGCCAGCGCTCTCGGGATACCGGTTTTTCGCGCAAATCCCGCTCTAATCTTTTAAGAGTCGATCACGTTCATGCTCTTGGATCGAATAGATCCAAAGCATCGTGTTCTGATTTGCCGCTCATCAGTTCTTCCGGCGGCCCATCGACGGCAGCTTACCGCAACGACTCCTCGTATCCTATAGATCCGCGCGCTCGCCGAATCGAATATCCGCGGTCGAGGATCGGCAAAGCGCCCACTTGGGAGGGACAAATGCAAACCGAAAAGCACCGCGCCGCGCTCAACCGTCGGCACCTCCTGATCGGCGCGAGCGCCGGAGCGGCGATGCCGCTCGGGTGGACTTTACCGCCCAAACAGGTCGAGGCGCGCACGGCCCGGCAGCCGGCAACGCGAGAGGACGAGCGGCTGATGCGGGTTGCCATCGCAGAGGCCGCGCGCGGCGACCTCCCCTTCGGCGCAGTCATTGCACGCGGGGGCCAGGTGCTCATGAAAGAACGCAACCGCGGCAAAGAGCAAAGGGATCCTACCGCGCATGCCGAAATGGTCGCGATCCGCCGCTTCCTCGCGACCTATGGTCCGGAGAAACTGCGCGGCACGACCATCTACGCGTCGGGCGAACCCTGCTGCATGTGCATGGGGGCGATCGTCTGGTGCGGCATAACTCGGGTCGTCTTCGGGGCTTCCGTACAGCAGATCGGCAGAAAGATGGGACAGATCATGATCACCTCTGCCGATGTCGCCGGCAAAACGACATTCGAAACCATCGACATCACCGGCGGCGTGCTCGCTCCCGAAGCGATGGCCCTGTTCAAGTGAACCGGACCCGGCGACTTTCCCGGGGACGAGGGCGTAACCAACCGCCTGCTGGAGATTGCCCAATCACTTCACTTAGTTATTATCCGGCCCGGTCTTAGCGGCTCGCCCAACTGGAGGAGGAGGGATGTCTGCGCGCACGCTCCTCTTGGCGGCCTTTGCGAACTTGGCGCTCTGCGGCTGCGTGACTTATCAGAGCGAGCCGATCTCGCCGGCGGCCAATGCCCAGGCGCTCGACAGCCGCAGCCTTAATGACCCGCGCCTGCGCAGCTTCGTCGCCTTTGCCATGGGTTCCGACGGCGCTGCAGCAAGGCCTGCCTGGGATTTGCCGGAGTTGACCGCGGCGGCGCTCTACTACCATCCCGATATTGCGCTCGCCCGCGCCAAATTGGCGGAAGCCCGCGCTGCGGTGATCACGGCCGGCCAGCATCCCAACCCCGTGCTCAATTTCGCGAATATCGTGGGCCAGGGTCTGGTGGCGGGCGCCATTCCCGCCGGCGCCGCTCCGCTGACAATTGGTCCAGTCGTCGATTTCATCATCGAGACTTGCGGCAAGCGCGAAGCGCGGACCGCGCAGGCTCAATCCCTGGTGGATGCCGCGCGTTTCGACCTCGCGAGCGCCGGCTGGCAAGTGCGCGGGCGTGTGCGCGCGGCCATGCTCGCCCTTTGGGCGGCGCAGCAACGCCTCGACCTCACGCGCCAACGCCTGGCGCTGGAAGACCAATTGGTCGAATTGCTGGAACATCGCCTGGCCGCCGGCGAAGCCTCCTCGCTCGATGTCGCGCGCGAACGCATCAACCGGTCGGAGCTGACGCTCGCCGAAAGCAATCTCGAACAGACCGCGGCCGAAGCCAGGGTGCAGCTTGCGACCGCGATCGGCGTTCCAGCCCATGCGCTCGATGGGATCGATCTCGAAATGGGGGCTTTCGACCATCCGCCCGCCCTGCCCTTGAGCGCGGACGCCGGCGCTTGGCGGCGGGACGCGTTAACGAAACGGACCGATATTCAGGCGGCCCTGCAGAATTATCAGGCGGCTCAGGCAGCGCTGCGCCTCGCCGTGGCCGACCAATATCCCAATATCACCTTGAGTCCTGGCTATACTTACCAGTACGGAATAAACCAGTACGAACTCAATCTCGGGACGACGCTGCCGATTTTCAACCAGAACCAGGGCCAGATCGCCGAAGCCTATGCCAAGCGCCAGCAGGCGGCCGTGGCGTTCACTGCCCTCCAGGCTGACGCGATCGGCGCGATCGACGACGCCACAATGGCCTATCGCAGAGCCACCAAAACGCTCGCCAGCGCCGACGCTTTGCTCGCCGACGAGCGGCATCGGGCCGAGCAGATGGAGAGCTCCTTCCGCGCCGGGCAAGTCGATCGTCCGACTCTCGTCACGGCGCAAGTCGAGGCTGCGGCGACCGCGCTGTCGCATTTCGATGCAGTCGTTCAGCAGCGAGAAGCGCTTGGCCGCCTGGAGGACGCTTTGCAGCGGCCTCTCTATGGACCTGACGTAATGTTGTCGCTGCCGCAAATGAACCCGGAGTCGGGGACGTGAGCCGCGCCTCGGCGAGACCCTGGGCGCTCCTCGCGCTTTTCGTGATCTTGGTGTTCGGCGCCAGCGTGACGTTCCATGCCTTTGTCGGCCAGACCAAGGCGGACGACGATTCCGACGCGGAGACCGCTGCCAATCCTCCGAGCCGCGTCACGATCAAAAACGGCGTCACCATTCTCACGCTGAGCGACGCGGACCAGCAGAATGCCGGGATCGAAGTATCGCGCCTCAGCCAAGCGCCGCCCGAAAATTCCGTGGTCGGCTTTGGCAGCATCCTCGATCCGGGACCGCTCACCGATCTCAACAGCCAATATCTCGATGCGCAGATGCAAGTCGAGGCGGCCAAAGCCAAGCTCGCGGCCTCGCAAGCCGCCTTCGCGCGCGCTCAGATCCTCTACAAAGACCAAGAGAATATTTCGACGGCTCAATTGCAAAGCGCAAAGAGCACATTCGAGGTCGATAAGACTGCGGAAGCGGCGGCCGAATTTCGTCTCAACATGGTCAAGGCCACCGTCGAGGAGAGCTGGGGCCACGCGCTCGGCGCGGCCCTCATCGATCGCGCCAATCTCATTAACGACCTGCTGCAGCGCCGGCTCTATCTCGTCAAAGTGACCCTGCCTCCAGGCACGGGCACCGCCGCGCCGCCCGTTTCGGCGACCGCGACACTCAATGGCGATCGCAAGATCGAGCTCAGCTATGTCTCGCCCGCCACGACGACCAATCCCAAGCTTCAAGGCCTCAGCTATTTCTATACGGCTTCGGGGCCCGGGCTATTGCCCGGTCTCAACCTCGAAGTCGCGCTCGCCCTGACATCTTCAGACAGCGGTTGGATCGTGCCCAATTCGGCGGTCGTCTGGCTCGAAGGCCAAGCCTGGATCTATATCCGCACCGCTCCCAATACTTTCGTGCGTCGTCCGATCTCTCCCAATCGTCCCGCCGAGAGCGACGGATATATCGTTACAGGCCTGCCGGCCGGCGCCGAAGTCGCCGTGCGTGGCGCGCAAATGCTCCTCTCGGAGGAATTCCGCGCGCAGGTGCCGGTCGAGGACTAGGATCATGCGCGTCGCCGGTCTCCAGGCGTTCATCATTCGCTTCGCGCTGCGCTTCCGCGGGATCATTCTCGTCCTGTCCGGCCTGCTCGTCGCCTACGGCATCTATGTGCTCAATCACGCGAGCTATGACGCGTTTCCCGAATTCGCGCCGCCGCAGGTCGACATCCAAACCGAGGCGCCGGGATTTGCCGCCGAACAGGTCGAGACCTTGGTCACGCGACCGATCGAGGCGGCGATCAATGGTGCCCCGAACCTGCAACGGATCACCTCGAGCTCGATTCAGGGCCTCTCGGACATCAAGGTCTATTTCGATCCGAATACGGACCTCTTTCACGATCGGCAATTGGTGGCCGAGCAGCTCGCCGACGTCGTGAGCCAGCTGCCTGTGGGCGTGGCGCCGCCGACCATGACGCCGCTGACCTCGACCGCGGCGACCGTGCTGGTGATCGGCTTTACCTCGTCCAAGCTCTCCCAGATGCAGTTGCGGACGATCGCGAAATGGACCGTGCGCCCGAGCCTTCTCTCGGTTCCCGGCGTTGCGGGGGTCGAACTTTTCGGCGGCGATGATAAGTCGACGCAGATCCTCGTCCATCCGGACAAGCTCATCAAATTCGGCCTCGGTATGGAAGACGTGCTCGCTGCTGCGCGGCGCGCGACGGGCGTGCGCGGCGCCGGGCTCGTCAGGACGCCGAACCAGCAGATTACCTTGCAGACCGACGCCCAGGCGCTCGGACCCGCCGACATCGCCCGCACGGTCGTCGCGCGTCAGGAGGGCGGCAGCGTGACCCTCGGCGACGTGGCCGATATTGTAGAGGCGCCGGAGCCGGCGATCAGCGGGGCGGCCATCATGGGCCAGCCCGGCGTCATCATGAATATCGACGAGCAATATGGCGCCAACACGCTCGACGTCACCAAGGGCATCGAGGCGGCGCTGGGCGATCTTCAGCCGACACTGCAGGCGGACGGCGTGACGCTACACGGCGGGCTCTTCCGGCCCGCCAACTTCATCATTTCGGCGACCGACAACCTGCGCAGTTCCCTGCTCATAGGCGGTGCGCTCGTCGTCATCGTCCTCATCCTTTTCTTGTTCGATTTGCGCGCTGCGGCGATCTGCTGTTCGGCAATCCCGATCTCGTTGCTCGCGGCGGTCGTGGTGCTGCAGCATTATGGCGTGACGCTCAACACGATGACCCTCGGCGGCCTTGCCATCGCGCTCGGCGAGGTCGTCGATGACGCGGTGATCGGCATCGAGAACATCACCCGGCGGCTGCGCGAAAACAAACAGCGCAGCGAACCGCGGCCGGCCGCGCGCGTGGTCCTCGAGGCGACTTATGAAGTGCGCAGCGCCGTGGTCTATGCGACTTTCGCCGTGCTGCTCGTCTTCCTGCCTGTCGTGACGCTCTCGGGCGTGGCCGGCCGCCTCTTCGCGCCGCTTGGCCTTACTTATATTTTCGCGGTTCTAGCATCGCTCCTCGTCGCGATCAGCGTGACGCCGGCGATGTCGCTCGTCTTCCTGCCGCACCGCACGAAGGAACATGTTCCTCCTGTCGTCGGCTGGACGCGCCGCTATTATGAAGCTGTCCTGCGCCGGGTGGTACGAGCGCCGCGGCTTGCAATCGCCTTTGCCGCCCTGCTGACGATCGGCGGCGTCGCGCTTCTGCCGACCTTCGGCGAGACCTTCCTGCCCGACCTGCAGGAAGGCCATTTCATCCTGCATATGACGGTCATGCCCGGGACCGCTATTTCAGAATCCTTGCGCATGGGCGCGCGCGTGACACAGGTTCTGCAGGAACTGCCGATCATCAAGACCATTGCACAGCGCGTCGGGCGCGCGGAACGTGCCGCCGCCGGCGATACGCATGGCGTCCATCAAAGCGAATTCGAGGTCGAACTGTCGACGCCGACAGGCGACGAGGCTCGAACCGCAAAGGCCGATATGTTGAAACGGCTCACCAATTTCCCGGGTCTCAATTTCTACGCCAATACGTTCTTGACGGAACGGGTCAACGAAACCTTCTCCGGCTATACGACGCCCGTCGCGGTCGATGTCTATGGCAGCGACCTCGATGTCATCAACAAGACGGCGAGCCATGTCGCCGACGTGCTGCGCACGGTTCCCGGTGCAAGCTCGGTCGAGATCGCCTCCCCGCTCGGCCTCCCGCAGATCATGATCCGGCTTCGTCCCACCGATCTCAAGCGCTGGGGATTCGATCCGGGCAGCGTTCTCGACGTCATCCGCACCGCCTATCAGGGAGACATGGTCGGCGAGACCTATGAGGACGATCGTGTCTTCAACGTCGTCGTGAGATTGGCGCTCCGCCAGGGCAATACTGCGGATATCAGCAGTTTGCCGCTTGCGGCGCCCGATGGAACCTACGTTCACTTGAGCCAGCTCGCGGACGTCAAAGCCGCCTCCGGTCTTTACGAAATTCAGCACCAGGGCGGGCGCCGCTTGCAGGCGGTCACGCTGGACGTGCAGGGCCGCGATCCCGCCTCCTTCGTGGCCCAGGCGCGCAAGGAGATCGCAGCTAAAGTTAAACTGCCGCCCGACACTTACGTCGTCTTTTCCGGCGCGGCAGAGGGACAGGCGGAAGCCCAGCGCGATCTCACGCTCAAAGGAATCTTCGCCGGCATCGGCATTGCGCTTCTGCTGTCCGTCGTCACGCGCAATTGGCGCAATCTTCTCGTGACCATGGCTAACCTGCCCTTTGCTCTCGTGGGTGGGGTGGTGGCCGTCTATTTCGCCGGCGGCGTGCTCTCGCTCGGCTCGCTCGTCGGCTTCGTGACCCTCTTCGGCATCACTTTGCGCAATTCGATGATGATGATTTCGCACTATGAACATCTCGTCAGCGTCGATGCGCAACAATGGAACCCGGCGACTGCCGTGCGCGGTGCCGGCGACCGGCTCGCCGCCGTTCTCATGACTTCGCTCGTGACCGGCCTCGGCCTTCTGCCTTTGGCCGTCGGCGCCAACGCGCCGGGCCGTGAAATCGAAGGGCCTATGGCCCTCGTCATCTTGGGCGGCCTCTTTACTTCGACGGCGCTCAACCTCTTCATCCTGCCGCCGCTCGCCTTGCGTTATGGACGCTTTGCAGCGGCGGGCGCCGACGAGTTGCACGATGCGGCGGACGCGGCGCCGCCAGAAGCGGAACAGGCCGGCGTCCCGGTCCTGACGCCCTCGGAATAGGTCATTTATTATGCCTTTACCTCGCCCCGAGGGCCGCATTGTCTTTGCCGCCCTGCCCGGATAGCGTTGGGCGTTTCATCTTTCCGGCGACACGCCCATGTCGCGTATTTTTCTCAGCCATTCGAGCCAGGACAATTTCGCCGCGATCGCGCTCGCCGATTGGCTCAAATCGGAAGGCTGGGACGATATTTTCCTCGATCTCGATCCGGAACGGGGTATCGCCGCCGGCGAACGCTGGGAACGCAAGCTGCATGAGGCGGCGAACCGCTGCGAAGCCGTCATCTTCCTCATCTCGGCGAACTGGCTCGCCTCAGGCTGGTGCCTCAAAGAATATGCGCTCGCCCGCGGCCTCAACAAAAAGCTCATCGCCGTCCTTATCGACGCTGCAAAGACGATTGCCGACCTCCCGCCTGAACTGACCGGCACGTGGCAGGTCGTTGACCTCGCCCATCGCCAAGACCTGCAAATTCTGCGGGTCGCAGACCCCAATTCGCACGAAGAGCAACATGTCGCTTTCTCGCGCGAAGGCCTGCGGCGCCTCAAAGGCGGGCTCGAAAAGGCCGGCCTCGACCCGAAATTCTTCGCCTGGCCTCCGGAAAACGAGCCGGATCGCGCTCCCTACCGTGGTCTCCAGGCGCTCGATAGCGTCGATGCCGGGATCTTCTTCGGCCGCGATGCGCCGATCGTCACATTCACCGACGCATTGCGCGGCCTGAGCGCCGCGGCGCCGCCGCGTCTTCTCGTAATTCTCGGCGCTTCCGGCGCCGGCAAATCTTCCTTCCTGCGCGCGGGGCTCCTGCCGCGTCTCAAACGCGAGGATCGTCGCTTTCTGCCCTTGAAGCCGATCCGTCCCGAACGCGCGGCGCTTACGGGCGAGAGCGGATTTCTCTCGGCGCTCGAAGCGGCCTTCCCGGATCATGCGCGTGCCGCGCTGCGCAGCGCGATCAAGGAGGGCGCGAACGGCGTGCGCCCGTTACTCGCAAAGCTCGCCGACCAAGCCTTCCGCGAGATGCTCGCCGAAGATGAGAACGTCAAACCGCCAGCCATTGTCATCTCGATCGACCAGGCGGAGGAATTATTCCGCGCCGAAGGCGCCGAGGAAGCAACGGGTTTACTCGACTTGATCCGCGATCTCGCGGCTTGCGATGATCCGGCGATCATCGCCATCTTTGCCCTCCGCTCGGATTCCTACGATGCGCTGCAGAATGTGAGAGCGCTCGAAGGCTTGGCGCAGATGCCGCTCTCCCTTCCGCCGATGCCACATAATGCCTATCGGGAGGTGATCGAAGGCCCTGCCCGGCGCGTCGTCGCGGCCGGCGGCAAGCTTTCGATCGAGCCGCAATTGGTCGACCGCCTGCTCGACGATATCGACAAAGGCGCGACCGACGCCCTGCCTTTGCTCGCCTTCACCCTCGAACAACTCTATCGCGAATATGGCGGCAGCGGAGCCCTGCGCCTCAAGGATTACGAATCCTTCGGAGGGCTCAAGGGTACGATCGACGCGGCGGTGGAACGCGCCTTCCGTCATGCCGACATGGATCCGCGCATCCCGAGAGATCGGCTGGCGCGCGAGCATTTGCTGCGTCGAGGCCTCATTCCCTGGCTCGCCGGCATCGATCCCGACAGCAAGAGCCCGCGCCGGAATATCGCTCGGCGCAGCGAAATACCGGCGGAAGCGATGCCACTCATCGATCTTCTGGTCGAAGAGCGGCTGCTTTCGACGGACCTGGTGGTCGAAAAGGCGGCGGGCCAGGATGTCCATGTCGCAACGATCGAGCCGACGCATGAGGCGCTGCTGCGCCAATGGGGTCTGCTCGAGGGCTGGCTCGCCGAAGACTTCGGCCTGCTCGCAGCGCTCGAAAGTGTCAAGCGCGCGGCGCGGGATTGGGACGCCAATGGAAGGGCGACGGCTTGGCTTGCGCATCAGGGGCAAAGGCTGACCGAGGCCGAAGGCCTCGACGCACGGCCGGACATAGCCGCAAAATTCGAGGCGGCCGATCGCGCCTATCTCGCCGAATGCCGGGCGCTCGAAGAGGCGCGCCGCGCCGAGGCGGAACAGAGGCGGCGCGAGCGCGAGGAAGAACAGACGCGCCGCCTGGCCGATGCGGAAAAGCTTGCCGCCGCCAACCGACGGATTGCGCGAAGGACAGGGATCGGGCTCGCCGCTGCTCTCCTCCTGGCATCGGCCGCGGCGGGTTTCGGTCTCTTCGCCCAGAACGAACGCAGTCGCGCCGAGAAGACCTTGGCGCTCGCAACCCGCACCGCCAATGGACTCGTCTTCGATCTCGCCGAAAAGTTCCGCAATGCGGTGGGCGTCCCTGCGGCGACGGTCGCCGATATTCTCGACCGCGCACGTCAATTGCAGGACCAATTGCAGCAATCCGGCCAAGCCAATGCGGACCTCATGAAAAGCAAGGCCGCGGCGCTCGACGAGACGGCCGATACCCTCCTCGCGTTGGGCGAGACGCAAGGCGCACTCGCGGCCGCGCAAGAAGCGCGCAACATATTGGCATCGCTGCTCAGCCAGCGACCTGACGACCCGTTCCGAAAGGCCAGTCTTGCGCTATCCTTGAACGAAGTGGGCGAGATCCAATCGGCTCAAGGAGACCTCGGCGACGCGCTCAGATCCTATCAAGCAAGCCGAGAGCTCATAGAGCCCGTGGCGAACGCCAATCCCAGCAATAAGGACTGGCAGCATGACCTTTCGGTGCTCGATCAGAGCGTCGGCGACTTGCTTCAAGCCCAGGGAGATCTGGCCGAGGCGCTCAAATCCTATTCTGCCGCGCGTACCATCATGCAGGCTCTGGTAAAAGCCGATCCTGAAGATGCAAGCTGGTCGCGCGATCTTTCCGTCGCGGATTTGAAGATCGGCGACGTGCTCGTCATGGAGGCCAATCCCGCCGAGGCATTGAAATCCTATCGGGATGCTCTCGCCGTCCGGGAAAGTCTCGCAAAAGCCGATCCCGGCAATACAGGCCGGCAACGCGATCTCTCGGTCGCCTACGAAAGACTGGGCTATCTTTTCCAGGTCGAAGGCAATCTCCCCGCCGCACTGCAGTCCTATCAGAGAGGTCTCGACTTGCGCGCGCCTCTCGCCAGGTCCGATCCCTCGAATGCAGGCTGGCAAAGAGATCTCTCGATCGCCTATGACAATGTCGGCGACATCCAGCGAGCGCAGGGAAATCTCGCCGATGCGCTCAAATCTTATCGAGCAAGCCTCGCCATCAGAGAAGACCTGACAAGAGCCGACGCGAGCAATGCCGGTCTCGAGCGCGATCTTTCGGTCGCCGAGCTCAATGTCGGCGACATAGAGATGGCGCAGGGAGATCTTGCCGGTGCGCTCAAATCCTATGATGCCGGCATCAAGATCCGAGAGAAGCTTGCCAAGTCCGATCCGCAAAACGCCTCTTGGCAAGGCGACCTCGCAGCCGCCGATCAGAGGCTCGCCGCGCTCGAGGCGGTGCAGGGCGATTTCGGCGCGGCCCTGACCTCGTTCGAGGCGGCGATCGCCATCGAGCAGCATCTGACGGAGATCGATCCTCGCAATGCAATCTGGCGAAATGATCTTTCGATATCTGAGAGCGGCGCGGGCGATGCCCTCTTCGCCCAAGGCAATCCCGCAGCGGCGCTGAAACATTATCAGGCGAGCTTCGAGATCAGAGAGGCTCTCGCAAAGGCAGCTCCCGGTAATGCCGAGGTGCAGCGAACGCTCGTCGAATCCTATCAGAGGATCGCACTCGCCGATCTGGCGAACGGCGACAAGGCGAATGCGCAAAAGAATTTCGCGGCCGGCCGCGCCAAGGTGCAAGAGCTCATTGCCCGAGATCCGAATGATGCCAACTGGAAAAAGGCGCTCGCCTGGTTCGATCGCCAGATCGCATCGATCGGAAAGTGAAGCCTATTTCAGCTCTTTCCAGTTGTCGGCAAGGAAACCGCGCGCATCGATCAGGCTCACCTCTTCACCCGGCCGGGCAACCCCATTGTCGCAGACCCAGAAATAGGCCGTGTCGTGACCCGTGACTGCCATCGGCACGACATCGGACGTCGGATGTGCTTTGCACCATAGATCGGCCTGCGGCAGGCTTTTGCGCAAATCAGCCTTGCCGCACGAGAGATTGGCGCCTACGGCGCAGAGCATCACGCGGCCTGACGCGCAGCGATAAAACGTCGTATCGAGCGCGTATTTGCCGCTGATGCCGAAGGCTCGGCGGACATCATCCGCAAGCGCTGGTGTTACCGGTCGTATCGTGTCGTCATTGCCGATGCGGGCGCAAAATTGTCGTGGCGCTTCGTTGGCGCAGGCTTGCGCCGTCCCCCAGCAGCAGGCGAGGAGAACCGCTTCGGGCGCCAGCCATTTTCTCATTCTGCGGATCATGGGGTTCACCCTTGCGCTTGATGTATAAATGCAACATACCGGCTGAATACAGGCCCAGCCATTGACTCCAAATTGTGCCGCCGCTCAAGCTGGCCCGCAAATATAGCAGGCAATCAATTTGTTGGGGCGGCATGGCTTGGCGCGTACCGCTCGGTTTGCAGGGGGCGTGCAATGTGGCGAGCGGCGGCGCTTTTGTGTGCCTTTGCGCTTTGCGCCTGCGGATCGACCATGGGGCCGACTTCGATCCGGGCGAGCCGAACATTTTATAACGAAGTCATTCACGACACCGCGTCCGAGCAATTGCTGCTCAACATTGTGCGCGCCAAGAATTACGAGACCGCCAATTTCATGGACGTCGCGGAAGCCGACGCAACCGTTGCCTTCAGCGGATCGGTGACCGGGGGCACCTCCAATATCGGGGCGCGCGCCGGAACGAGCGGCGCCACCCTCGCGGGCCAGGTTGGCGCTGTTGCCGGTACGGTCGGCTATGGCGATCAGGCACTTGTCCGCTACACGCCGGTGACCGGCTTTCCTCTCATTCAGCAAGTTTCCTCGCCCATCGCCCCCGAATCGATCGTTCACATGTTCGATTCCGACTTTCCCCTCGGCAGCATATTGGAAATGTCGGTCGACCGCCTGACGCCGGGATTTGCCGACAATTATTTGGCGCAGGACCGGATCGTGCTCCTCGACCAATATGGCGCCATGGTGCTCTCGAGCCAGCAGACCGGGCCGCAGAAGCCGCGCGGAAGAGAGAGTTCGTCCGAGAACCAGGAACTCAATCTCGTTCTGCATAACAAGGCCCTCGCTCCCACCGCCAGTTTCACGCAGTGCGACGTGCCGGATGCGAGTGCCGATCCGGGCGTCAACGTGACCCGGCTGTGGACCGGGCTGTCCAGCCTTTATGGAATCTCCCCCTCCGCAAGGCTGATCTCCCTGGCGGGGAACGCACATGGCGGATATTTTTTCCGCACGCGATCGGCGATCGGCGCTTTGAAATTGGCCGAGACGCCGGAGATTTTCATCGCCACGCCCGAGCAAGCCGACGAGATCATTGCCGCCAACCTGGCCGCTCCCTGCCGCGTGGGCGGCGGCGGGCATCTCGCCAATCTGTTCTATTTCAATGAGCCCGGCGAGGGAGCGCAGGACTCGATCGATGCGGACTGGCGCAATTTTCTGGCGCAGGCGCTAGAGACCCGGATCGACAATCGTCTGCGGCAAGACACGCTCAATCGCGACGACCGGCGCATTTTCATCTTGATCGAAAGAAGTTCGGCACCGCCCAGCAATGCCTATGTGGCGATTGCGCGCGGGCCCTATTGGTATTCCATCCGCCTCGACGACGAGACCTCGAAGGCAAATTTTGCCCTGCTCAACGAAATCCTCACGATTCAGGCCGTTCCGGAACAAACTCCGAAACTGACGCCTTCGATCAACGTTAGCCCATAGCTCGGCCGCGCCCGAAAAACGGCCCCTGGCGCCTGCTTGGCAGGCTGGCTAATACTTGTTTGATCTTTAAAATAAAAAACCAACCGAGGTGAGCCATGCGCGCCGTCAAATACCGGCTTTACAATCCTGACCTGCGCCCCCGGCGGACCAAGCTCGAAGTGCCCGGATGGGGCGGCAATCCCGATCCGCGCAAGGATGGTTCGCATGAACATCCTTGGCACTGCGTGCCCTTCTCGGAGGGCGCGCGCTATGGGATCGAGCTCTTCTATCCGTTTGCGAACGAGCTGCGCGTTTCGATGCATCGCGGAAAGCTCGTCCTCGATGGCGACTTCGGGCCCGATCCCGGCACCGGCGCCCAATGGCCGCCGTTCCGCACATTCGGCGAGACCTATTACACTTATCAAATTCTTCTCGATCTGAAAGTCGACGAAGGCTGGGCGATCCGCACCGAGCCGCACCCTCGCTTCTATACCGATCCCACGGATACGACCCCGATCGCGGTCCCGGCGCTTCTGCGCCATTGGTGGCCGATGATGTTCTTCATCGTGTTCAAATCGCCGGCCGAAGGCCGGATGCATATTTTCCGCCCCGGCGAGCCGATGGCGCAAATCATCATCATCCCGGCCGAAGCCGATTTCGAACTCGTCGAGATGAGCATGGAGGAGGCCGCCGAGCGCGAATTGCAGGCGCGGCGGATTCAAAAGAGCCGCGAGACTCTCGGCGCCGAGACCGAATGGGTCTCGTCAACCAATACGGTTTTTGATGGGACCTACCGCCACATCCTGAGCGCGGCCAAGTCGCGCGAGAAACAGGCCCGCCGCCAAGAGACCGCGGGCGCTGTCGCCGGTCAAGAGAATTTGGACCCGTCGAAAAAGGCCGAGTGATGGTGATGATGGTGATGATCGTGGTGGTGACGGCGATAATGATGATGGTGGTGATGGTGATGATGATGATATTGCGCCGTCTCAACCTTTGCGCGCTCGCTCGAGCTTGAATCGGCCAAACGAAGAAGTTCCGACGCATTGGCGATCGGATTGAGCAATTCCGCATAGGATTCGACGCGCAACGGATCCGGCGGATTTGCAGCGGGGGCAGCGTGCGCGAGTTGCGGGCCTATAGCGAGCGCACCCAGAGCGCCGACGATCCCCGCTACTTTCTTTTCCATGGTCACCTCTCAAGCTCGAGCCAAGGCGTCTTCATCCGCGCTGATTACGTCCCGAAAAACGCGACGTGTCGAAGAACGCGGCGTGATGGTGGTGGTGATGATGATGGTGATAGAAGAAATGATGATGATGGTGGTGGTGATGATGGTAGAAGAAATGCCGCCACCAATGATGGTGATGATGGTGGTGATGGTGATGATAATAGTACTGCGTCTTTTGGATCCGGGCTGGATTTTGCGAGGCGCTTGAATCGACGGCCTGCAGGACTTGCGCCGCGTTCGGGATCGGATCCAGCAGTTGCGCGTAAGAACTGATCTGCATGATATTCTCAGGCTGTGCAGGCATGGCCTGCGCGCCCTGAGGCGCTGTGAGTGCGGTCGCGGTGACCGCGCCCATCAACCCGACGATTTTCTTATCCATACGTGCCTCCCTGGCCCAACGGCGGCCAATCCGCCCGTCTTAAAATAATTCCAGACTACAATGCACAAACCCTGAAGCGGGTTCCGAAATTCAACAGATTTGGCTGGAGCGTGTCCCGCGGATGCCTTTGATTGCAGTCCAGTTTCGGCCAATCTTTCGTGACGGGAGCCTTATGGTCTTGATTTTCCTGCGGGCACTTGGTTCGCATCTTCGCCTCACCCGACCCGCGGCGCAGAGCGCTTGCTCTCCCCCTGCCCTTCGTCTAAACCTTCGAGGAATCACTTGAATCCGAGGTTCCTCGTGAATCGCGCGGCCTATTTGAGGCGGGCTCCCGGCGTGGAGCTCAAGCAGCCCGGGCAGTTCGCCCGGGGCGCCTGCGCGCGCACGGCTTCGCTGCTTCTGCTTAGGCGCCCCTGAGGGCCGGCCGGGCTATGCCCTGGCCCTTAGGGGAGCGCCGCAAGCCCAGGAAGCAGCAAGCAAGGTAGACCCTCCATGACGGATGTAATCGACAAAAGCGGCGAAGCTCTCGCTGGCGCCAACCGAATCTATATTTTCGACACGACGTTGCGCGACGGCGAGCAATCGCCCGGTGCCTCGATGACGCTCGAGGAGAAGCTCGAGGTCGCCGAGCTGCTCGACGCCATGGGCGTCGACATTATCGAGGCCGGATTTCCGATCGCCTCGGAGGGCGATTTCGAAGCGGTTACCGAGGTTGCGCGGCGCGTGAAACGAGCGACCGTCGCCGGTCTCGCCCGTTCGTCGCCGAAGGATATCGACCGCGCCGGAGAAGCCCTGCGTCATGCGGCGCGCGCGCGGATCCATACGTTCATTTCGACCTCGCCCCTCCACATGAAGTTCAAGCTCAATAAGGAGCCCGGCGAGGTCCTCGAAATGATTGCGGCGAGCGTGACGCGAGCGCGCAATTACGTCGCCGACGTCGAATGGTCAGCCGAGGACGGAACGCGCAGCGACATCGATTTCCTCTGCCGCTGTGTCGAGCTCGCCATCAAGGCAGGCGCCACGACCATCAATATCCCGGATACGGTCGGCTATACGGTGCCCGAGGATTACCGGGCACTCTTCGAGACGGTACGCGCGCGCGTGCCTAATTCCGACAAGGCGATCTTCTCGGTCCATTGCCACGACGACCTTGGGCTCGCAGTCGCCAATTCGCTCGCCGGCATCAAGGGCGGTGCGCGCCAGGTCGAATGCACGATCAATGGGATTGGCGAGCGTGCCGGCAATGCCGCGCTCGAGGAAGTCGTCATGGCGCTGAAAGTGCGCCACGATAGATTGCCGTTTCACACCGGGGTCGACGCGACGATGCTCACGCGCGCGTCGAAGCTCGTGTCGGCCGTGAGCTCGTTCCCGGTCCAATATAACAAGGCGATTGTCGGACGGAACGCTTTCGCCCACGAGAGCGGCATTCACCAGGACGGCATGCTCAAACATGCCGGAACCTACGAGATCATGACGCCCGAGAGCGTCGGCGTGACCAAGACATCGCTCGTGATGGGCAAACATTCCGGCCGCCACGCCTTCCGCGAGAAGTTGAAGGAGCTCGGCTACGAGCTCGGCGAGAATGCCTTCGAGGACGCATTCGTGCGCTTCAAGGATCTCGCCGACCGCAAGAAGATCATCTACGACGAGGATCTGATTGCACTCGTCGACGACGAGATCGTGCATGCGCACGAGCGCATCAAGCTCGTCGGTCTTTCGGTCATCGCCGGCACCGGCGGCCCGCAGTCGGCCGCGCTCACCATCGATGTCGACGGCGTGAGCAAGACGCATCAGGCGGCCGGCAACGGGCCGATCGATGCCATCTTCAATGCGATCCAGGCGCTTGTGCCGAACGAGGCCGTGCTCGAGCTCTTCCAGGTCCATGCCGTCACGCAGGGCACCGATGCGCAGGCGGAAGTCTCCGTCCGGCTCGCCGAGGACGGCAAGATGGTCACCGCACATGGCGCCGACCCCGACACGCTCGTCGCCGCGGCGCGCGCCTATATTGCGGCGCTCAACAAGCTGATGGTCAAACGCGGCCGCCACCGGCCCGAGGAGACCTTGGCGGGCTGAGCGCCCGGCTCGCGCGAAGTGCCGAGGAGGCGCTTGCGTCAGGCCCGCTCTTCGCCTACATGCTCCGCACCGGACGCGCAACGCGCCCGGGCGATGGATTTCCTGGCCGCCAGGTTGGGGCGCATAGCTCAGTTGGTAGAGCAGCTGACTCTTAATCAGCGGGTCCAAGGTTCGAGCCCTTGTGCGCCCACCAATTGAAATGATACGTGAAAATCGCCCTACCTGGCCGTTTATTTTTGTGCCCTGGATTACTCGGGTCACCACCGGGTCACCAAATCGCGAAAACTGTGGCTGGAATCGCACGTTCGGGACGTTGCGCTCACCGGAAGGCGTTGATCGAGAGTATTGTCTCTCAGTGACTCCGATGGCGTTGGCCGATCTCGGAATTCCTTCAAACGCCGTTGTTCAAATTTGAGCAGGAAAGCAATCTTTTGGACAGTCCAAGACTGCACGCTTCTGCCGGTCGCAGCGCAGCCGACTACTTTTCGGCTGTCCTTCCAGCCCCGCACCAAGACTGTCATTATGGCCTGTGTGAAAGGTGGTCGTCTAGCTCATAGTTTTGGGTGTAACGTATTGGCCCACCGGGTCTCAAAAAAGGAGGCTCATTTCGGTGGTTCCTCCTTAAACCTGCCGGAAGAATGGCCTGGCGACGGGATCGCGGCGTGCCTGCCGCATGCGACACACTGCGGCGAGCAGGTCGATGATGCGGCCCATACCCTTTTTGGCCCCCCTGAAAATCATTGCCGAGATCGAGGCATTTGGGCAAGCAACGCGTGGCCCTTCTGCCACGGCTGCCCCGCCGATCTGCCCGTTACGCGTAGGCGGTTAAAATTGCCAAGAACCGAGCCAACTTCGAAGCCGAGTGCGGGTGCGCTGGACGCGGGGCGAAGAAAAAACAAAGGCTGACCTGATCAGACCTGCGGCGGCAGCGCGCGCGATTACCCGGCTGGCTCACAGTCCGCAGTGTCACGGAGCAAAGGTACAAGTTCCCGCAATAGTCGCGGAATAGCTTGCGTCGCAACGGCAACGATTTCCGTACTCGTCATCGTGGGGGCGGCGCCATTCGAAAACATACAAGTATACACATGCTCATAACCCAGCATTATCTATGACGTAGAAATCCCCTTTCCTGAATGAGCAAGATTCATTTCGGCCGGATTACTTTACGGAGACCTTGGTCCCCGTGGAGTTTGCGGCCATGAAAGCATTGCAGAATTGCCACTTAAGATCGGTTCGATTGGGCTGCTGCGTCGTCCTCTTGGGAGTCGCTTTTACTGGAGAGACTTCCGCACGTGGTCTGAGCCTTGGCGGTGCACTTGGAGGAGCGGTCGGGTCGATCGGGGGGGCGGTCGGTTCCGTCGGCGGCGTGGCGGGTGGCGCCGTAGGCGGGGTTACTGGGGGGGTCGGCGGGATCACCTCCGGGCTAGAGCGCTTCATGTTTTAGTTGAAGCATATCCCGCGTTTTCGAAGTAGTTGAGGCATTCGTCTGGATTGATGGTTTTGAGGAGTTGTCCGAGGTGACGCCATGTATCCTCGACGGTGCGTTTTTGTGCCATCCGCATCCAGTGCTTGATTTTAGCGAAGGTCTGCTCGATCGGATTGAGGTCGGGTGAGTAAGGCGGCAGATACCAGAGCCTCGCACCGGCGGCTTGGATTGCCTGCCGGACTGTCGCGGCCTTGTGGGAGCCGAGATTGTCCATGATGACAATGTCGCCTGGTTTCAGCACAGGCACGAGTTGCTGCTCGACATAGGCACGCAAGCATTGACCATTAATTGGTCCGTCGAAGACGCAAGGCGCGGCCAACTGGTCGCATCTGAGCGCGCCAAGGAAGGTCAAGGTTTTCCAATGGCCGTGAGGGACAAAGCTGCGCAGGCGTTTGCCCTTTGGCCCCCAGCCGCGAAGCGGCGCCATATTGGTCTTGATCCAAGTCTCGTCGATAAAGACCAGTCGCTTCGGATCGAGCCTGGCCTGCCATGAGCGCCAGCGCTGACGCCTGCGGACAATGGCGGCCCGCGCCTGCTCAAAGGCGAACAAAGTTTTTTTTGAACCGCAACCCCTCGCGCCGCAGGAACAGCCAAACGGCGTTGTGCGATACGCTCACGCCGCGGGCCGCCAGTTCCTCCTTCAGTCCATGGAGCGTCAGATGCGGTGTCTGCTCGATCCGCTCGACAATGAAAGCCCGGTGCGGATCGAGAACGCGCTTGCGATGTCCGCCCATCCTGGCCGGCGCGACCGAACCAGTGGCCCGATGCCGCTGCGACCACTTCACCACCGAGGAAACGGCGACGCCGAACCGTTTTGCTACCGAACGGCAGCTCTCGCCCGCAAGAACCGCCGCCACAACACGTTCCCGCAAGTCATTCGAAAGAGGTCCGGCCATGCGATGCTGGCCTCCTGCCCAGCCAGCATCTTGAATCACAAACCTCACAGAAAGGGAATCGTCCAGATTCTAGAAATCAGTGAAACGCTCTAGAGAGCACCGTCGGCGGCGTCACCTCCGGTGTTTCTGGGACCGTTGGTGGCGCACTAGGTGGTGTCGGAAATGGAGGCGGAACGGGAGGACAGAATAGCTTTTTCAGCGGGAGCAATTTCTTTTCTGGTGCGGCCGATTTCGGAAAGGGCTCCTACCATTCCCCTGACCTCAGAATGATGAGTTCCCATTCATCTCGGGGGCATTATTTCGCGTTCCCGCATGTCGCGCGTGGTAAATCCCACCTGGCCATCGGGTTAAAAAAGCTGGTCAGCACAAAATTTGCGAAGCTTGTGAGTTCGAAGCGCTGGATAACGGCTGCAAAGATTCACCAGCTCGCGGAGGGCGAGGTCGATCATGCCAAACTTAGGCAGCTCGATCACAATGATATCGTTGTCCCCGGTGCGGATCTCGGAATCGCGGCGCTTAGCCTGAAAGCAAATCCGAGCTCGGTTTCCAATTCTTCCTCAGGCCCTCTGGTGACTTTGAAAGCTAGCGTCCTGGATAAGGGATCCATCAATGACAATAGCAGCCAAAGCAAGCTGGTCGCGACCGACATTGCCATCGCAAATGCGCCCGGCACTCAAACTGGAAACCAGAAAGATAACTCTGGCCTAACATCGACGAACGTCAGCGTTTTGAATGGCCCCGGCAGCAAGACTGGCGACAGCGGCAATGGCGAGAGCCTGCTCGGTCCGACAAATGTCTCCGTTTTGAACGGACCAAATGCGAGTAGCGGAAATTCCGGCTCGGGCGGCGCTCTGACCTCGCCCAATGTCGCGATCCTCGATGCGCCCGGCAACACCACCGGCAACGACGGATCGGGCGACAACGGCGTCTCCGGCAA